>CAYMIJ010000001.1:0-412305 GCA_964390465.1 uncultured Flavobacteriaceae bacterium
CGCCTGAAGCAATGAAACTGGAGACCGGAATTACACCACTTGACGGGACACTACCCAAGTCCAAACCCAGCACCGCGGAAAATCTGACCTGCCAGCCAGCCAGCTACGGCACCAATAACAAGGAAGATAATCAGGCTTGTAACGTCCATATCCCCAACCCTCACACTGTTTGATGGGCCTTGACCCACGTTGAAACAAATCTTCAGACAAGCAGATGGCAAGCCTGAGTATCAAAGCAACGCATGGTTTTTAAGAAAGTTCCATCACATTCTTTATTGCGACGCACCATTAAGCTGTGATCGCGACAGATCAAAAAAGAAAAAGCGGGGTGGCATAGACCACCCCGCTTCAATCACAGTTCTGACAGTCTTTTCAGACGTGCGCAGCGCTACGACGGACCATAGAGATCACAAACAGCGAGATTACGCCGCCAATGACGCCATAGAGCACGTTGGTCACGAACGGGTTGCCCGTGCCGAAGCTGAGGCCAAGGGCCGGAAGCAGGAAGCCAGCGACCACTGCGCCGATGATGCCGACAACGATATTACCAACCAGACCGAAGCCTGCGCCCCGGAAAATTTCACCAGCGATCCAGCCAGCCAGTGCACCGATTACAAGCCAAATGAGAAGACCTTCGACAGCCATGTTTAATCCCTCGTGTTTGAGGGGAGCCTGAGCTCCCGTGTGTGAGACCGGCAAACATGAATGTGCGGGCCGGTATGACCATCAAAACGAAGTTCGCGCGAAATGGTTCCATCTCATCGCGCAGCCGACACAAATAAGAAGCGCCGCTCGGGAAAGACAAACACAGGAAGGGCTGCGATGGCAGCCGCTTTTAGAATGGTGGTACGCATGGATTGGTTCCTCAAATCAGTCAAAGGGCCCAAGCAGCCACCCACGCCGCATCTCAGGGCCGTTTGGCCTTCTCGTCTGCAATCCATTCATTGATGCGCGTTTCAAGCATGGCCAGAGGCATCGCGCCCTGCAAAAGGACGGCGTCATGGAAACGTCTGACGTCGAATGACGCGCCAAGTTCCTTCTCGGCCCGGGCGCGCAGTTCTTTCAGCTTCATTTCGCCGATTTTGTAGGCCAGCGCCTGACCAGGCCATGAAATGTAACGCTCAAGCTCCGTCTGGATGTTGTGCGGGGCAAGGGCCGAGTTATCGGTGAAGCAGGCTCGCGCTTTTTCGATATCCCAGCGCTTCCAGTGGATACCTGTATCAGCGACGAGACGGCAGGCACGCCACATCTCATAAGAGTATCGGCCAAACTTTTCGTATGGGTCACGATACATGCCCATCTCCTCGCCGAGGAACTCAGAATAGAGGCCCCAGCCTTCCACATAGGCCGTGGCATCCCCATTGCGCCGATAATAGGGCAACTGGTCGAGTTCCTGACTGAGCGCGATCTGCAGATGATGACCTGGCACCGCTTCATGCACGGTCAGCGCAGGCAGCTCATAAAGCGGGCGTGAGTCCAGATGGCTGGTGTTGACCATGTATCCACCAGCGATCCCCAGTTTGGGCGAGCCGCCATTATAGCGCCCTGTCGTATACCCTTCTTCCTGATCCCTTGGGACAGGTCGGACTCCATAAGGAAGGCGCGGCAGTGTGCCAAACAGACCCGGCAATTTGTCGTCGGCACGCTTAGCGATTTCTGACGCCTTTTCCAGAAGCTGTTCGCGCGATGTCGGGTAGAACTTCGGATCCGTGCGCAGGTAATTTAGAAACTCCGGGAAACTGCCCTTGAAGCCGGTGTCTTTAATGACGCCGTCCATCAACCCGCGAATACGTGCGACTTCAGCAAGACCGATGTCGTGGATTTCGTCAGGTGTCAGATTGGTTGTTGTGTGATGACGGGCCTGGAACTCATACCAGTCCTCTCCCCCCGGCATATCAACCGTTGCCAGACTTGGCCGCGCCTTTGGCAAATACGCGCTTTCCAGAAAGCCGACGAATTGTTCCTGACGCGGCCGGATTTGCGAGCGGATGATCTCCAGCGCCTTTTCTTTCAGAACGCCAAGGGCCGCAGGATCAACATTTGCCGGAACATCGGCAAAAGGAGCCAGCAGAATATCGCCATCCACTGGACCTGAGACCTGCGCCTTGGCAACGGCAAGCACCCGGTCGACCACGATCTTTGGCTGGGTCCAACCCGTATCAATGCCGCGCTTCAGATTCTGGATGTTCGCATCGTAGAAACCCGGCAGCGCTGAGAGGCGCGAGACCCACGCTTCGGCATCCGCCAGAGAGCGGATCCGTGTGGCGCGCGCCAGATAATCGCCCATGGTGTGAAAACCAGAGTCATTCTGAAAGGCGATGCGCCCTTCATCAAACTTGATCGATTCAAGCTGGTCGGCGATCTGATAGGCGAGATAGTCACGATCGAAACCATCGGACGGTTCGAGTCTGTTCGCTGGAAGTGCCTCCAGACGGCGCATGAAATCTTCCAGAGCAGCTTTGCGGCGGGCGTCTCCGGCCACAGAAGCGTCAGGCAAGCGGGACAGAGCGGCTGCGTCACCGTCAAAAGCCGCTGAAATCGGGCTTTCCTGACGGGCATATGCTTCGTAGTCGGCTTCCAGCTTCGCGAAGGCGTCTGTTTCCGCCTGCCCCGCCATAGCCAAACTAGATGCAGCAAGAAGAATGCTAGCCAATAAAATCCTCAGCATTGTGCCCCCTTAGAAATCTGGACGATTCTTAGCAGTGCCATGACGCACTGCAAGCAACATCACGCAGCGGTGATTGAGCCGATCTGGAAGTGGACAGGAGCTGGCTCTTCAGGACATGCTGGCGGCTGTTATCTCATACGGAGACACGATGACCCGACTGACCCTGCGCGGTGGCGTTTCCATTGCCGCCCTCATTTCCGCCCTGTCACTTACCTTGCCCGTGCTGGCTGAGGCCCCCGCGACGGCACCTGCCGATCCACTGGCCCGGCACCAGACCGGCAATCTGGTGATGGAAGGCATCCCCGCGATTCCTCCTGAATTGAACGACGAATTGCTGAGCTATCAGAATGCGCGGTCAGCCGGCTTTTCAGGCTGGGCACCAGGGGGCGGCATGCTGGTTTCCACCCGCTTCGGTGAGACAGGTCAGGTCCACCGTGTGGATATGCCGATGGGCATGCGCCGTCAGTTGACTTTCTTCAGTGAGCCGGTCGCTGGCGGTTCCTATCCTGATGTTCCGAACCCGGAAGGTTTCCTGTTCGCCAAAGACACAGGCGGCGATGAGAACTATCAGATCTATTACTACAAGGATGCGACCGGAGAGGTGACCCGCATCAGCGCGCCCGGCGCCCGCAATACGGGCGCGGTCTGGTCCAAGGACGGCAAGAAGGTCGCCTGGACCGTTTCAAGCCAGAAGAACAGCACCTATCAGGTTTTCGTGGCTGACATCACCAACCCCGAAGGCCGCACCAAGATCTTCGAACGTGAAGGTTCATGGGAGGTTACGAGTTGGTCACCTGACGGCACCAAGATGGTCCTGTCCAATGGCGTATCTGCGAATGAAAGCTATCTCTATCTTTTGGATGTCGCCTCTGGTGCGTTATCTCAGATCAACAAGCAGGATGGCCAGAAGATTTCCTATGGCGGTGGCAGCTTCTCGCCAGACGGAAACTACATTTATTACACGTCTGACGAAGGCAGCGAATTCCACACGCTGACGCGGTTTACCATCGCAGATGGCAGCAAAACCAAACTGTCGGGCAACATTCCATGGGATGTGGAGGCAGCTGATCTGTCTCCCGACGGCAGTCTTGTGGTTTTCTCAGTCAACGAAAACGGAGCGTCGCGCATCTATCTACGCAAGACGGGGGATGGCACCGACCTGCCCGCGCCACAACTGCCCCCCGGCGGGGTTGGCGGTCTGCAATTTTCTGCCGACGGCAGCAAAGTTGGCTTCGGGCTCTCGTCAGCCAAGTCAGCTGGTGATGCCTGGTCGTTTGAGGTGGCCGACCCAACCAAGCTGACCCGCTGGACGGAAAGCGAATTGGGCGGGCTCAACCCCAGCGCGTTTACCGACCCCATCACGTTTTCCTATAAAAGTTTCGACGGGAAAGACATTCCTGCGTTCATCTACAAGCCAGAAGGCAAAGGCCCCTTCCCTGTCGTGATCAACATTCACGGCGGCCCCGAAGGCCAGTCGCGCCCCGGCTTCTCGCCGCTTTATCAGTACTGGATGAACAAGCTGGGCATTGCCATCGTGGTGCCGAATGTGCGCGGGTCGTCCGGATACGGAAAGACCTATCTTGAGCTGGATAACGGCTTCAACCGCAAGGACAGTGTGAAGGATATCGGCGCGCTGCTCGACTGGATCGCCACGCAACCTGACCTCAACAAGGACAAGGTGATGGTCTATGGCGGCTCATATGGTGGCTACATGGTGAATGCCTGCATGGTTGACTATTCCGACCGGCTGGCGGGCGGCATATCCGTTGTCGGTATTTCAAACTTCGTCACCTTCCTTGAGAATACATCCGGCTATCGGCAGGATCTGCGCCGTGTGGAATATGGCGATGAGCGCGATCCGAAGATGCGCGCCTTCCAGGAAGAAATAGCGCCTGCAAAGAACGCCGGAAAAATCTCGAAGCCGATGTTCATCATTCACGGCGCCAATGACCCGCGCGTTCCTGTCACAGAAGCTGAAGCTCTGTTCAATGCGGTGAAGGCGAACGGTCAAAGCCCATGGTGGCTGGTTGCCATGGACGAAGGCCACGGCTTCCGAAAGAAGTCGAACCGCGACTTCATGAATGCGGCCATGGCACTATTCCTCAAGCAACGGCTGCTTGGGCAATAAGACCTTATCTGAAACAGAAAGGCCGCCGGTAACCCCGGCGGCCTTTTGCGTTATTGGCTGATATCCAGATCAGTTGAAAGTGTAGTTGAACCCGATGCCGACGATCCACGGATCGATGTCAACATCTGCCTTGATAATCGTCGCAGGCAGGACGGTGATCGTCACATCCGTATTCAGCCACAGCTTCTTCACATCAACGTTGAAGTTCCAGTTGTCGTTCAGCGCCACATTGAAGCCAGCGGCGAGGCCGTAGCCAAAGGCATTGTCATATTCGAGCTTCTTCAGGGCCGGGTCTTGTTTGCCCGCATTGTAGAAGATCGTGTAGTTCAGGCTGGCGCCAACATAAGGATTGAACTTGGCGTCCGGCGCGAAGTGATATTGCAGCGTCACGGTCGGCGGCAGCAGCCACACTTCGCCCAGATTGAGATTGGTGGGCGTGTGCTTCACGTTGTGGGCCATTGTGCCCGCGATCACCTCAACTGCCCAGTTGTCGGTGAAGTAATAGGTGAAATCCAGCTCTGGCACCCAGGCATTGTCGATGTCGACATTGCCGCCGAGTGTGGCAACGCGCGCATCTTCAGATGGGATGACGCCAATCACACGAGCACCAACCTGCCAGTGGCCAGCCTGTCCTGCGGCAAGCGCTGCACCAGCGCCGAGGGCCATAGCAGCCGCACCCATCATCAGTTTCCGGATCATCTTGAACTCCTGTCGTAAAGCACCGCATCAGCGGCGAACGGACAGGACATTATTCAGGCCCCTCAGATCGGCTTTGATCTAAAGCAAGACATGGCACGAGGAACATCAACTGTGACTAACACGTCACAGTTTCCGTTGCGTGAGACCCTGTCGACTCAGGCGACGGCCTTGAAACCCGCGCGGGTGATGGTTTCCGCGATGGCGGATGGCGTCACCACGGCGGCATCGAAAACAACCGTCGCATTGGCGGCGGCAAGGTCAGCCTTCACAGAAGTAACACCTGGAAGATGTCCAACGGCCTTCTCAACCGCCTTGATGCAACCGCCGCAATCCATGCCTTCAACGGCAATGACAATCTCGCTCATGGGAACCTCTTTTCCTGAAACTCAGGTGTGATTTGGCAATACGCCGGACAGGGGATCAGATTGCACCAGATGATTTCAGTTTCTCAACAGCGTCATCCGAAAAACCCCACGCTTTGAGTGCTTCATCGTTGTTGGCCCCGATGACCGGAATGGGCCCGGCCACCTTAGCTTGCGTGCGACTGAAGCGCGGCGCGGGTGCAGGCTGCACAACGCCATCAATGGTGAGGAAGGTATCGCGCGCGATATTATGCGGATGCTTCGGCGCTTCATCCAAGGTCAGCACCGGCGCGTAGCACACATCTGTGCCGAGCATGAGCGCGTCCCATTCGTCTCGCGTTTTGGTCTTGATAGCAGCCGCCAGTTTTTCCTTCAGCACCGGCCACTGGGCACGATCATGCTGGGCGTCAAAGGCCGGATCGGTCAGGCCGGCTTTCTCACGCAACAGGGCATAGAATTGCGGCTCGATGGAACCGATGGAGACGAACTTGCCGTCCTTGGTTTCATAAGTGTCATAGAAATGCGCGCCACCATCCAGCATGTTGTCATAGCGCTTCTCGCTCCACATACCCGAGGCCCGAAACCCATAGAACATCGTCATGAGAGAAGCCGCACCATCACTCATCGCAACGTCGATGACCTGGCCCTTGCCTGATTTGCCTGCCTCAACCAACGCTGCACATACCCCCATGGCGAGGTAGAGCGCGCCGCCACCGAAATCGCCCACAAGGTTCAGCGGAATGGGCGGCTTCTGGTCTGCCCGGCCCATCGACCCAAGAGCGCCCGTAATGGCAATATAATTCATGTCGTGACCGGCCGCCTGTGCCAGCGGCCCGGTCTGGCCCCAGCCGGTCATGCGGCCATAGACGAGCCGGGCATTGCGCTTCAGCACAACATCAGGGCCAAGGCCGAGACGTTCCATGACGCCGGGCCGGAAACCTTCGATCAGCGCATCTGCGCTTTCCAGAAGTTTTAAGACGGCTTCGATGGCTTCGGGATTTTTGAGATCCAGCGCAACGGAGCGTTTGCCGCGCGAGGCGATGTCGAACTTTGAACCACCGCGCGCGCCCTTGCGGTCAATACGCACGACATCCGCGCCCATATCGGCCAGCAGCATGCCGCAGAACGGGCCGGGGCCGATGCCTGCAAACTCGATGATCTTCACGCCAGAGAGCGGGCCGCTCATGGTAAGCCTCGTCATTTTCAGATTGCGATGGCCCACGTTAGCGGGCGTATTCAAGGACGTCCATCAATGGGTGATTCCCTTGCGGAAACTGATTGTTACGAGCCTTGCCCTGTTCGCGCTGAACGGGTGCAGCATGACGACCGGCGAAGGCTGCGCCAAACGGTGCAAGCCCGGCACGATTGAACTGGGACTGTGCACTGAAACCTGTGTGCAGCCCAAGGCCGAGCCTCTGGTTTCGCCGGAGCCATCCAAGCCGCTTCAGATAAGGACCGGATACGAGCGGTTGATGACCGTGGAAAAGCTCTATGCCTGGTGTGAATACGGCAAGCTGAACATTCAGGTCACCGGGCTGGCGCGCAGCGGCGGCTGGCATGATGCCGATCTCAATCCGATGGGCAGCGAGAATATCACGCCCGTGTATGAAATCGTCGCAACACCACCAGCTGGTGAAGGCGGCAACACATTACAGCCCATGACGGTGAAATACAGCGAACCGATGTGGCCGGGCGTTGGCCGCGTGACCGTGCGCGCGCAATCCAATGAACTGACCGCCGGCATTTTCATCGGGAAGAACTGCGATCCATTGCATCCCGACCCATGTTCGGGCGATCCATCTTTGCCCTCATGCGCACAAAGGCGTTGATACGTTCTCAATCGCCGCGGCGTGGGAACAGGCGGCTGCGCCAATAGCCAAGCAGCGTGTTCGACTTCAGGAAATGGCGGTCGAGCCGGTCGAGCGCGGCGAGCCCATCAGTGTCAGCGAAGAAATCAGCGCGGGTACGAAAGGGATGAGCCTCATCAAGCGCGCGGATGACCTGACAGGGATTGCCCGCTGCAATGACGTTTTCGGGCACGTCGCGTGTGACCACGCTGCCTGCGCCGATGATGCTGTTGCGCCCGATGGTGACGCCCTTGCCGATGATCGCGCCTAACCCGATCCAGACATTTTCGGCGATGGTAATGGGCCGCGCCTGACCGGCTTCACTGGTGCGGTCATAGATGCCATGCCAGTCGCTGTCTGAAATATAGACGTCACTGGCGATCATGGTGTTCGAGCCGATCTCGATTCCGTATGAGGAAATGATGCGCACGCCGGGGCTGATGAGCACATTGTCACCCAGTGCGATGCGCCCTACCCGTTCGCCAGCGAACCACACGCACAGGCGCGTAGCGCGGGTTGGTTCTGCATTGATATGCGCGTTGCACCCAACCGTGATGCTGGGGCCAACGATTTCAACGGCACGCGGGTTGATGAAGGTCGCACCCTCGCCCAGCGCATCAAACTGTGGATGCAGATGACGCCGCGCCCAGCGCGCCGAGGCCCGCGCCCGAAGTTGTTTCAGCCAGTATGGACGGTGGTCGCGGCGCACACTACGTTCCTAGCAGAAACTCTACATTCCGATTCGTCATCGAAAATAATGTCAGCCACATCAAAATCTCTATTAAAAACTATACGAAAACATTGGCGCAATGGCGTAGACAAGTATCTCGACGATTTTTTACTTCCAATCGATGGTGTTCCACAACTATATCATTACACAACCAATGATTCAGGCTATAAGATCTTAAATGAAAGGTCTCTCAGGCTGTCCAAAATTCAACACTCAAACGATCCATTGGATTACTCTTTTTCCCACAAAATAATTCGCGAAGGCCTAAAATCATTCAATGAATATGGAGATTTTCTAAAATCAACAAAAACATACATATCCAATATAACAAGAAAGCATTTTTTTGAAGCTGAGAAGACTTCAAAAATGTACACTAATGATTTGTACATCGGCTGCTTATCTGAATACTCAGATAGCCTACCCATGTGGAGGTTATATTCTGAAGATGGAGAAGGTATAGCACTTTGCTTTAATACTTTCAAACATAATCTGTTTATAAGAAGAAACAAAGAAGTCAATTATGGTCGAATTGGAAAAGTAATTTATGATGATGATGAAATCAAAAGTGTGGTAGATTACGCCATTGAATCATATGCTCAATATTACGAAATTTCACGCACTGTAGGAGCGGTGCCAAACAAAGAGTTCGAAATCGAATTATTTTTTGAATACGCGAAGATCCTCGACGAAGTTTGTATATTCTCTAAAAGCAAAGACTATGCCTATGAGAAAGAGTGGCGAATATATGTTAGCGCCAAGGAAAGTGGAAAGGCACACCCCCCGCGAATTAGCTTTTCAAAATATCAAAAAGATGACTTTAAAATGAGATTATGTGAAATCGTATGCGGACCCGCAATGGATGCACATCGGTATAACTGTCTTAGAAGGCAGGGAAACATGCCTGTAAAAAAATCTCGCACCGCATATTTACGCCGATAAAATCACAGGCTTTGCCCGTCATCGACGGTGAACAGCGAGCCGGTGATGAGGCGGCCTGCTTCTGAGCAGAGCAGAAGCAGGGTGCCGTCGAGATCGGTTTCCACGCCAAGGCGGCGGCGCGGGAAAGAGGCAATCTGGGCCTTGCCACCATCGCGTCCGAACCAGTCGGAGTTGATTTCGGTTTCAATATATCCGGGGCAGATGGCATTCACGTTGATCTGACGGCTGGCCCATTCACGCGCCAGTGCCTTGGTCATCTGCGCAATGGCCGCCTTCGACATGCAATAAACGGCAAGGCCGGGCAGCACTTTCAACGCGCCTATTGAGGCGATGTTGATGATGCGGCCTTCCGCCTTGCGCGCCATCATGCGCTTGGCCGCCTGCTGGGCCATCAGGAATGCGCCCTTCACGTTCGTGTCCATGACGCGGTCATATTCGGTTTCCGGCAGGTCCACCGCCCGTGCTTCGACGTTCATGCCGGCATTGTTAATGAGAATATCCACCGGACCAAGCGCACCTTCCGCCGCCTCAAACGCATCCACCACCGAACGCGAGCTGGTGACATCCAATGCGACAGAGATGGCCTTACCGCCCTCGCCTTCTATTTCGCTTTCCAGCTCGCTCAGCCGATCTGCCCGGCGTGCTGCCAGCACGACCGCTGCCCCGCTGGCGGACAGCACCTTCGCGAAGCGGCGGCCAAGTCCGCTGGATGCGCCCGTCACAAGCGCCGTTTTGCCATCAAGCCGAAAGCTGGGAAGGATGGTCATGTCTGCTCCTTTGCTGCGCTCCGTTAAGCATCATTTGTGGCCTCGGCAAAGCGGCTTTGCCTTCCCTGATGCAAGCGCCTAGTTTGCTCCCATGCAGATTGACGTCATCTCCGATACCGTGTGCCCCTGGTGTTTCATCGGGAAGCGCAGACTTGAGGCCGCATTGGCAGAGCGGCCTGATATGGATTTTGAGATCAACTGGCGGCCATTCCAGCTTGATCCGCATGTGCCTGCCGAAGGCATGGATCGTGCCGACTATATGCGCGCCAAGTTCGGTGATGGCGAGCGGGTGAAGCAGATGGCGGGATCTATCCGGCAGGTTGGCGAAGGCGCGGGCATCGTCTTCGCCTTCGACGCGCAGACGCGCCGCCCGAATACCATTGACAGTCATCGGCTGATCCACTGGGCGCATGGCGTCGGGCTGCAGAACGCGGTGGTCGAGGCCCTGTTCAAAGCCTATTTCGAGCAGGGCCGCGACATCGGTGATACGGCGGTGCTGTGTGATATCGCAGAGACCTGCGGCATGGATCGAGAGCTTGTGGCTGACCTTCTGGCGTCAGATACCGATCTGGACCTGACGCGCAGCGAAGCTGATCTCGCCGGGCAGATGGGCATTCAGGGCGTGCCCGCTTTCATCTTCGCTGGCAAATATGCCGTGACAGGCGCGCAGGATACCGAAACCCTGCTTCGCATCATCGACAAGGTACGCGAGAAAGAAGCCGCAGCCTGAACGTATCAGACCGCTGCCAGCTCAGCGAGCTTGCGGATGATCTGTGCGGTGCCTTTAAGACGGTCCTCGATATCGGTCCACTCACGCGCGATGACGACCTTCTGGTCAGGCCGCACCTTCAGCACTTTGGCATTGTCCATGATGAACGCCATCAGCTTGGCCGGGTTGGCAAAGGCATTGTTGCGGAAGCTGACCGTTGCGCCCTTCGGCCCGGCGTCGATCTTCTCAACACCGGCCAGACGGCACAGACGCTTGATCGAAACGATCTGAAGCAGTTGCTTCACCTCATCGGGCAATGGGCCGAAGCGGTCGATCAATTCTGCGCCGAATGATTCAATGTCAGCCTGATCTTCAAGCCCGGCAAGGCGACGATAAAGCGACATTCGCACGTCAAGGTCTGTCACATAGTGATCCGGGATCAGCACCGACGCGCCGAGATTGATCTGCGGCGACCAGGCGCCGTCATCGGCTTCATCGTCGCGTCGGCCAGAACGGAGCGAGGCGACGGCTTCTTCAAGCATCTCCTGATACAGCTCCATGCCGACTTCACGGATATGGCCGGACTGTTCATCGCCAAGCAGATTGCCCGCGCCGCGAATATCGAGATCGTGGCTGGCGAGCGTGAAGCCTGCGCCCAGTGAATCCAGAGATTGCAGAACACGCAGACGACGTTCCGCGCCATCGGTGAGCAGACGCCCCAGCGGAGTCGTCAGATAGGCATAGGCGCGCACCTTCGAGCGACCGATACGTCCGCGCAGCTGGTAAAGCTGGGCCAGCCCGAACATGTCAGCGCGGTGGACGATCATCGTGTTGGCGGTCGGGATATCGAGACCCGACTCAACGATGGTGGTTGACAGCAGCACCTCGTATTTGCGGTCATAAAAGGCGTTCATGACATCATCGAGCTGGCCGGGAGGCATCTGTCCATGCGCCGTCACCACACGCACTTCCGGTACGGTTTCTTTCAGGAACTCCAGCGACTCCGTCAGGTCCGCAATGCGCGGCACGACGAAGAAGCTCTGGCCACCGCGATAATGTTCGCGCAGCAGCGCCTCGCGGATGGTGACCGGATCAAGCGGCCCGACATAGGTGCGCACCGCGAGGCGATCCACCGGCGGTGAGGCAATCAGCGACATGTCACGCACGCCGGACAATGCCAGTTGCAGCGTGCGCGGAATGGGTGTCGCGGTCAGGGTCAGCACATGCACGTCGGCCTTCAACGCCTTCAGCCGTTCCTTATGTGCGACACCAAAATGCTGTTCTTCATCGACAATCACCAGCCCGAGATTTTTGAAACTGATGCTTTTGGCCAGAAGCGCATGGGTGCCGACCACGATATCGACCTTGCCTTCCGACATGTCCTTGCGTGTATCGGAGGCATCCTTGGTGCTGACCAGCCGCGAGAGCTGACGCACCTGAAGCGGCCATCCGGCAAAGCGGGTGGCGAAGGTCTTGTAATGCTGGCGCGCGAGCAAGGTGGTCGGCACCACCACGGCGACCTGCCTGCCAGACATCGCTGCCACAAAGGCAGCGCGCAGGGCCACTTCGGTTTTGCCGAAGCCGACATCACCGCAGACCAGACGGTCCATCGGCTGGCCGCGCGCGAAGTCTTCCATCACATCGCCAATGGCGCGGGCCTGATCTTCTGTTTCGTCAAACGGGAAGCGCGCAGCGAACTCATCATAGAGACCCTGCGGCGCGTCCAGTGCAGGGGCTTTGCGTAAGGCGCGTTCTGCGGCAATGCGAATAAGCTCAACGGCGATTTCACGGATGCGGTTTTTCAGGCGCGCCTTGCGGCTCTGCCACCCTGCCCCGCCCAGACGGTCGAGCTGGATGCCTTCCGCATCTGACCCGAAGCGCGAGAGCAGTTCGATATTCTCAACCGGCAGGAACAGTTTACCGCCGTCATATTGCAGCTCCAGGCAATCATGCGGGGCGCCGGAAGCCTCAATGGTTTTCAGGCCGAGATAGCGCCCGATGCCGTGATTGACGTGGACGACCAGATCACCAACCGTGAGCGCCGCTGCTTCCGCCAGAAAGTTGGCGGCGCGTTTGGGCTTGCGCGAGACGCGGATGAGACGGTCGCCAAGAATGTCCTGCTCGCTGATAAGCGCAAGGCCGCGCGCCTCGAAGCCATGTTCCAGCGCCAGCACGGCCAGCGATGCGCCACTGGCGGGAAGTTTCTCGGCAGAGGCCGCGCGCTCCAGAGCCGTCAACCCGTGATCAGCCAGCACATGTGCCAGACGATCAGCCGAGCCTTCCGACCATCCGGCAAGGACGACGCGCTTCTTATCCTTCAGCAGCGCCTTGATGTGTTCGACCACCTTGTCGAACACCACACCTTCAGACTGGGTACGCTCCGGGGCGAAGTCGCGCCCCTGTCGGCCGCCCGCGTCCTGCGTGTCGGGCTGAACGAAAGGCGAGAAGAATATCTGCGCCTGAGCGTTTGCCGGTGCGCCTTCCCATCCTGCGCTGGTGAGAAACAGCGTTTCAGGCGCAACAGGCTTGTAGTCTGCCACCTGAAGCCCCGGTGACTTTGCAGCAAGCTCGCGGGCAGCGACACGCGCTTCGTGATACTCCGCAATCTGATCCTGCCGGGCACTGATCGCTTCTTCGGCCTGATGATCGAAGGTAATGGCCACGCCGGGGAGATAATCGAACAGTGTTTCAAGCTGGTCGTGGAACAGCGGCAGCCAGTGTTCCATGCCCTGATAGCGGCGGCGGGCGCTGATGCTTTCATAAAGCGGGTCTGACGTCTGAGCGCCGAAAGCCGCGATATAGCCTGTGCGGAAACGGCTGACCGATTCAGGATCAAGCGGGGCTTCGCTGACGGGCAACAACTCCAGCCCGGCAAGCCGCCCCGTCGATTTCTGGCTTTCTGCATCGAAGCTGCGGAGCGATTCAATCTGGTCGCCAAAGAAGTCAATGCGTACTGGTTCGGGCAGGCCCGGTGCAAACAGATCGACGATACCGCCGCGCACGGCATAATCGCCCGGTTCCACCACCGATCCGGCCCGCACATAGCCTTGCCTGTCAAGCCAGGCGGCCAGTGCCTCGATGGTGAACGTCGCATCGGGCCGTAGCGCCAAACGTGACTGCCGGATCCATGCACGCGGCGGCACACGCTGAAGGATCGCACTGACGGTCGCGACGACAATGCGCGGTTCAGCCGGAGACTTTTCAAACAGAGATAAAGCCGCGATGCGCCGGGCAAGAATATCAGCGCGCGGCGACAGACGGTCATAGGGCAGACAGTCCCATGACGGGAAGGAGATGATTTCGGCCTTTGGCGCGAAGAACCGCAGCGCCGATTCAAAAGCCGCGGCGCGTGCCTCGTCACGCGCGATATGCAGCACGGTGCCCTTGCGGGTGGCCGCAAGCTCTGACGCGAGCCAAGCGTCATAGCCTTCCGGTACCCCGCCCAGCCGGGTGCGCCCGGTGGCCGAAGCTATGCGCTGCATGAGGCTCACGGCGTCAGCGCCGGGGGGCGATGCGCCTTCAGACGGGCAAAGACCGGCGTGTCATGCTCGGGCGGGACAGGAGCACGTTCCAGATACCAGTCGTAAATATCCTGATCCTGTTCCTCAAGCAGCGCTTCGAACTGCGTCAGTTCATCGGTGCTGAAGCCAGCCAACTGCGTGTCAGCGAAACTGCCGAGCAACAGGTCAGCTTCCTTGAAGCCGCGATGATGCGCCCGGTAGGTCAGGCGTTTGAGGCGGATGGCGTGGTCCATGCGAGCGGCGGGTATAAGCGAGGCAATCCGGGGCTTCAACCATGCGCAGGCCCGTGTAGTGTGGACGCATGAGGCCGGAAATCCTGTTCCCCCTGTTCGCGCCTGTCACGCGCCTGCCCGGCGTCGGTCCGCGCCTGGCAGAACGCTATGAGCGGCTGGGGGCTGCGCGGGTGATCGACCTGCTGTGGCTGAGGCCAAATGGCTATGTTGACCGGCGCATGCGGGCCTCGATTGCGACGGCCCCTGTCGGCACGACGGTGACGCTGGCGGTGAACGTGCTGACCCATCAGAAACCGCCGCGCCCTAAGGCCCCCTATCGGATTTTGTGCAGCGATGAGACCGGCGTGCTGGAGCTCGTGTTCTTCGGCGGATCAGGCGATTATCTGGCGCGCACATTGCCCGAAGGTGCCCGCCGCATCATTTCCGGTCGCCTGGACCGTCACGAGGAACGGTTGCAGATCGTCCACCCGGACTATGTGGTGGGCGAACGTGATGCGGACGAAATCCCTGAAATCGAACCCATCTATCCGCTGACTGAGGGCCTGACCAATAAGGGGGTCGCCAAATCCGTGCGCGGGGCACTGGGTGAAGCCCCTGCACTGCCGGAATGGCAGGATGCCGCCTGGCGCGCGCAACAGGGTTGGCCCGAATGGCGCGAGGCCCTGAGCGACATTCACATGCCGGTGCATCTGGATGAGGTGCGGCTGGAAACCGCGCGCCGACGTCTGGCCTATGACGAGATGCTGGCCAACCAGCTTGCGCTGATGCTGATAAGGGCACGCAGCAAAAAGCTGGCGGGCCGGGCGCTGAAGGGTGATGGACATCTGCGAGCAGCATTGGCCTCTGCCCTGCCCTTCGCGCTGACAGGCGCGCAACAGCGGGCGATTGCGGATATTGAAGCTGACCTCGCCAGTGGCGAACGTATGTTGCGTCTCCTTCAGGGTGACGTCGGCGCAGGCAAGACACTGGTGGCGCTGATGGCCATGCTGACGGTGGTCGAGTGCGGCGCTCAGGCGGCGTTGCTGGCCCCGACCGAGATTCTGGCGCGACAGCATATGGCGTCGCTGAAGCCGCTGGCAGCCGGGATTGGCGTGCGCGTCGAAGTGCTGACGGGCCGCGAGAAAGGTAAAACGCGCACCGCACTGCTGGACGACCTTGCCTCAGGGTCCATCCATATCCTGCTCGGCACACACGCCCTGCTGACCGAAGATGTCGCCTTCAACGATCTGGCGCTGGCGGTGATCGACGAACAGCACAAGTTCGGCGTGTCACAGCGCGTGGGGCTGGCCACAGGCAGTGGCAAACCCGCGCATCTGTTGACCATGACCGCGACACCCATTCCACGCACTCTGGCCATGACGGTCTATGGCGACATGGAGACGTCCAAACTGGATGAAAAGCCGCCGGGACGACGCCCGATCGCCACCCGCGCGCTGCCTCTCGCACGGCTGGAGGACGTGGAAGACGCGGTGGCCCGGGCCTTGAAAACTGGAGACCGGGTTTACTGGGTGTGCCCGCTGGTCGAACAGAACGAGTTGCTGGATGTCACCGCTGTGGAAAGCCGTTACGGCGAACTGGAAAAGCGCTTCGGAGACAGGGTTGCGCTGGCGCATGGCAAGATGCGCCCAACATTGAAGGACGCCGCCATGGAGCGTTTCCGTGCCGGTGACGCGCAGATCCTTGTAGCGACAACGGTGATTGAAGTTGGTGTCGATGTACCGGAAGCTACCGTCATGATTGTGGAGCACGCTGAGCGCTTTGGTCTCGCTCAGCTGCACCAGCTACGGGGCCGCGTGGGGCGCGGCTCTAAATCGAGTTCGTGCCTGCTGCTCTATCAGGACGACCCAGCGCCCGGCGAAACAGCCAAGGCGCGGCTGAAGATCATGCGTGACACCGAAGACGGTTTTCTGATCGCGGAAGAGGATTTGCGTCTGCGTGGCGCCGGCGAGCTACTGGGCACCCGGCAATCCGGCTTTCCTGACCTGCATTACGCCGATCTGTTCCGCGACCATGATCTGTTGAGCGCCGCGCGCGACGACGCCAAGCTGATCATCGCACGCGACATTGACCTTGCGTCACAACGTGGAAAAGCTTTGCGCACCTTGCTCTATCTGTTTGAACGTGACGAAGCCGTGCGTAATCTGAGGTCAGGATGACACCCGATTTCGCCCCCGCACTGGAACGCGCCTGCATGGCCAACATGCATGGCACAACAGGCATCAGCACCATCGCGCGCCTGTCAGGCGGTGCCAGTCAGGAAACATGGATGTTCCGTGCACTGACGGACACAGGCGAGCGCAAGATGATTTTGCGCCGCGCGCCCGGTGGCGGCGGTCAGGCAGGGACCAGTGGCACCGGCAGCGCCATAGGTCTTGCCCATGAAGCCGATGTCATTCGTGCTGCCCGGCTGAATGGTGTCGCCGCACCTGAAGTCATGTTCGTGCTGAAGCCGGAAGATGGCGCGGGCGATGGCTATGTCATGGCGCATGTTGAGGGCGAGACACTCGCAAGGCGCATTCTACGCGATGCCGCATTTGACGCTGTGCGCCCACGCCTCGCCTTTCAGTGCGGTGAGGCGATGGCGCGCATCCATCGCAGTGATGTCACCGGGATCGCTGCGCTGAAGCCTGTCGATGGCCCCGCCCAGCTTCAGCAGTATTACGAGCGCTACCAGACCTATGATCAACCCAAGCCGGTGTTCGAATTGGCCTTCGCCTGGCTGCGGGCGCGGCTGAAACCACCCACTGAAGCGGTTCTGGTGCATGCCGATTTCCGCAATGGCAACATCATGGTTTCACCCGAAACCGGACTTGCTGCCGTTCTGGACTGGGAACTGGCACATCTGGGTGATCCGCTGGAAGACTTAAGCTGGATCTGCGTGAACTCGTGGCGCTTCGGGCAAAGTCATAATGTGGTGGGTGGATTCGGCAGCGTGACTGATTTGCTCGCCGGTTATGAAGCGGCAGGCGGCGCGCATTTCACACCCGACGATGTGAAAGTGTGGGAAGTATTCGGAACCCTGAAATGGGGCATCATGTGCATGAGCATGTATGAAGCCTTCCGCACCGGCTATGACCGCTCCGTAGAACGCGCCGCCATAGGCCGCCGCTCATCGGAAACCGAGATCGATCTTGTGAACCTGCTGATCGGCAACACGCCATGATGGACAAGCCCACACTTCTGGAAATCGTGACGGCGGTGCGGGAGTTCATCGAGAACAAGGCAATGCCGGAACTGAAGGGGCACACCGCCTTTCATGCCCGGGTCGCCGCCAACGCACTGGCCATTGCCGAACGCGAGATCGCACAGGGCGGAGATGCATCGACCCGCGAACATGCGCGCCTGACAGACCTGTTACATCAGGACGGCTCGCTGGATGAACTGAACCGCAACCTCTGCGCCGAGATCGCAGCCGGGCGCATGACGCTGGAAACGCCGGGGCTGGCCGATCATCTCAAAGCCACCACACTCGATAAGGTGGCGATCGACCAGCCCGGCTATTCAGGATTCAAGGCTGCCGCAGCCGCATATCGCGCCGCGCCAGAATGATGACCCACACCGCCAGCGCCTGCCCCCAGGTGAGTAGCGGGTTCAGCCAGTAAGGATCACTCGGCACCGGGTAGAATAAAGCGAAGGTGTCATATCCCAGTATGTTCGGCGCAAAAATGTAGAGCACGGCGAGTACCGCAAGCGCGGCGATATCTGCCTTCTTGGTGCCACCCTGCCCCAGACCGAAAACAACGAAGATGCCGCAATCGCGAAGCAGCAGCCCCATGCCTGCGATGATCACGGCTGTTGTCTGGTCAAGGACCGGCATTCCATAGGAGCCGGAGACGTGCCACGGCAGAAAGGCAATGGTCAGTCCGGCGGCAATCGCCGTTCCCATGAATGCCAGCACCCAGGCGGGCAGGCTTCCTATCACGCTTATGATCCGCCCAGATGTGAAACGATCCACAAGCCAGCGATAGGCGACCACATCCTTGGGTTCGACAAAAGCAGTAGCATAGGTAACGAGTGACAGGGCGATGGTTGCCTGTGCCGCGCGAAGCCCGGTTTCAATGGCAAAACCCTGAACATAGGGCTGCCACGGGTCCAGTCCCGCCGCATACACCGCGACAAAGGCGAGAAACAGAAACCACACGATGGGTGTGTTTCGCATCTGAAGCTCGCGCCGCATCACCCGGTAGTTTGCGAGCAGCGTCCACGCTGCGAAGGCAACGAGCGAAACCAGCAGAAAAACAGCCGTTTTATATTGGCTGCCCCACCACGGCATGAAATCAATCCTGACGCCATCCATGTCGGACAGAACCTGACCCGTACGGGAGTCTGGCACGATCAGTCGCCAGACCTGCGCCACGAATAGCGCCGTCAGCAAGCCGAACGACTGATAGATGAAGACATCAAAGCGCGAATGCGTGGCACGACGCTGGACTGCCAGAAGGCCGGCCAGAAATGCCACGGACTGCGACAGAAGGCCGATGCAGACGAAATAAAACACATCCTGGAGTGCCGCCTGAGGCCCTGTGTCCGTCAGGGTTCTTGAGGCGATCACAGCAAGACACATCAACCCGCCCAACCAGGCGAGGGCTGTTGAGCCGAGTAATTTGCCCCACACCATGCTCCATGGCCTGATGGCGGAGAGCCGCTGAGCATCCCACGTTTTGCCTGCGACTTCCTCGATGACGCTCTGAGCCGCACCACGTGTGCCCCAGAAGACGGCGACAGCATAAAAGAGGACTTCGGGAACGTTTGCGGTGCGGCCTAGATAGCCAGGCAGCGAGCCAAGGAGCAGCACGCTGCCAATAACGATGACCACCAACAGCACGCGCTTGGGCGCAAGTTCGAGCCATAAATTGCGCAGCAGTTCGGGGTTCATGACTGCGCCTTTCGTGTTTCGTCGAGATAGGTCTGCTCCAGGGTGCGGCGCACCTTGGCGAAGGAGGTGACGGGATATCCAGCGTCCACCACGGACTTGATGATGGCTGCCGGTTTCACCACAGCCCCATCGACATCAAACTCAACGACCGCTCCATTAGGCGTGACGGCACTGATGCCCGGCTGCCTTTCCAGAAACGCCATGAATTCGTGGCCGGCGGGTGTTTCCGTTTCCACCAGATAGGTGAGCCGTTCGGTACTGAGCGACACCGGCTTGCCGCCCACAACAAGACCATCCTGAATGATGATCATGTCGGTTGAATAGTCTTCCAGTTCCGAGAGGATATGTGACGACACGATAAGTGTGATGCCGCCTGCCTTCAGATCGAGAAAAAGGCGCGAGAGCGAGCGGCGCGCATCGGGGTCAAGGCCTGATGCCGGTTCATCCAGCAGGATGACTTTGGGTTCGTGAACAATCGCCTGACCGATGGCAAGGCGCTGACGCAGGCCCCGCGACAGCTCAAGCGCCTTGTTGTTCATCCGATCCGTAATGCCAACGCGGTGCGCGGCCTTTTCAACCGCAGCATCGACTTCACTGCCTGAGAGGCCATGCGCACGGGCCGCGAACTGGAGGCAGCGCCGCACCGAAAGCTGATCGTAGAGGCCGAAAAAATCAGGAAGAAAACTGAGGTCTTCATGAATGCGGCGCGGATGTTCGCGCGTGTCCAGCCCGTTCACCGTGATCGTGCCGCTATAGGGCACATCCAGCGCCGCGATGCAGCGCATCAGGGTGGACTTGCCTGCCCCGTTCGGACCAACCAACGCGGTGATCGTCCCTGGTGCGATATGCAGGCTGACGCCTTTCAACGCCCGTTTGGTGGGATAGTCGTAGACGAGATTGTGGACCTCGATCATGCACAGCCAGTCAAAAGGGCCGGAAATATCTCCGGCCCCTAGCTTATCGCCTGATTCAAAAGGTTAAGCCAGCGACAGCTGTCACGCTCCCAATGCGCCGATAATGGCGACCGAGCATACATTCGAGGACGGTGAACCGCCCAGATTGTGCGTCATCCCGATAGATGGGCTCTTGAGCTGACGCGGCCCGGCACGGCCCTGAAGTTGCAGATACATTTCATAGAGCATGCGCAGGCCCGAAGCGCCGATCGGATGGCCGAAGCACTTGAGCCCGCCGTCGATCTGGCAAGGCACCTGACCATCGGCGTCGTAAAAGCCGTTCAGCACGTCTTTCCAGCCTTCGCCTTCGCGGCTGATATGCAGGTCTTCCATGGTCACCAATTCGGTGACCGAGAAACAATCATGCACTTCCATCATGGAGACCTGATTGCGCGGATCGGTAATGCCTGCTTCCTCATACGCCTTGCGCGATGCGATACGCGCGGTGTGGAAGTATGATCCATCCCACGAGTTATGCTGGCTTTCGAGCCCGTTGGAGACCGAAAGCTGAAGCGCCTTCACGGTGATAAGGTCTTTCTTGCCAAGTCCGCGCGCGATTTCGGGCGTGGTGACGATAGCCGCCGCCGCACCATCCGAGACACCGCAGCAGTCAAAGAGGCCCAGCGGTTCGGCAATCATCGGGGCGTTCAGGCACATGTCCTCGGTGATCGGCTTTTGCAGATGTGCCTTGGGGTTCTTGGCACCATTGGCATGACTTTTCACCGAGACATGAGCAATGGCGCGCTTGAGGTCTTCCTTCGAGACGCCGTGCTTGGTGCGATAAGCCGAAGCAAGCTGAGCGAAATTACCCGGCGCCGATCCATTCGCCATCCACAGCGGGTTGAGCGTGCCCGGCTGGCCCGTCGGCAGGCCGCCATAGCCGGTGTCCTTCAGCTTTTCGACGCCAACCGCGAGCGCGATATCGTAAGCGCCGGACGCAACGCCATAGACCGCGCCACGAAAGGCTTCTGAGCCACCTGCACAGAAGTTCTCAACGCGAGTCACTGCAACGTTCGGCAGGCGGAGCGCGATGGAGGCTGGCGTGCCGCCCTTGCCAACACCCACTTCATCAATATGGGTGGAATGCCAGGCCGCCTGAATCATCGAATTGTCGATGCCTGCATCCTGCAAGGCTTCGAGATAGGCCTCGACCATGAGTTCTTCCGCGCCGGTGTCCCAGCGCTCGCCGAACTTTGAGCACCCCATGCCGAGAATGGCGACCTTGTCTCGAATGCCTGAAGCCATGACGGATAATCCTGTATCTGAATGACGAACCGCATCAGGCTACGCCCGGTTTGCCTGACGCGAAAGCGGAAAACGATGGAGCATGCCTAAAGGAAAAGCCCGGTATTTCGCGGCAGATCGGCCTGTCTGTGCACATGCACCGACATGAGAATGCCAAAACCCATCATCACGGTCAGCATCGCCGTGCCGCCGTAAGACATTAGCGGCAGCGGGATGCCCACCACCGGGATAAGGCCCATCACCATCGACATGTTGATGAGGATATAGGCGAAAAAGTTCATGGTGAGGCCAAGCGCCAGCACCCGCCCGAACTGACTTCGGGCCGTCAGTGCGATCATCAGACCGAATAGCAGGATCAGCGCGTACAAGCCGGTGAGGATGAGGCACCCGGCAAATCCAAACTCCTCGCCCAGCATCACGAAGATAAAGTCCGTGTGCTTTTCCGGCAGGAAGTCGAGCTGACTTTGCGTGCCACCCATCATGCCCTTGCCAAACAGCCCGCCTGACCCCATCGCGATCTTCGACTGCGTGATGTTATAGCCCGCGCCAAGTGGATCACTTTCCGGGTCAAGAAACGTGTAGACGCGCTGTTTCTGATAATCGTGCAGAAACTGCCATGCGACCGGCACCGCAGCACCGATCGCCACAACGCCTGCGATGATGATCCACCACCTGAGACCCGAGACGAACAGGATTGTCGCGCCGATAAAACACAGGATCAGCGCAGTACCAAGATTGGGCTGCTTGAGCACCAGCACTACGGGAACAGCAATCAGCGCCAGCGGAACAAGAAGGGATTTCAGCTTGATCGCATCCTCGTAGGTTTTGCCGTGAAAGAAACGGGCCAGCGCCAATGCGAGCGCGATCTTGGCAAGCTCAGAAGGCTGGACCTGGATTGGTCCCAGCTCAATCCACCGCTCAGCGCCCTTGCCCGTTTTGCCAAAGAGTTCGACCACAACAAGCAACACAATCGTCGCGACATAGGCTGGGTAGGCCAGACTCATCCAGTATTTCGTGTCGATCATCGAAAACACGAAAAGTATGCAGAGCCCCACACCGAAGCGAATGATCTGCTTCAGCGCCCATGGGTCTAAACTTCCGCCGGCAACGGAATAAAGAATCATGAACCCGATGGAGGCAGTGGCGAGGATCGCCAGCAATAGCGGCCAGTGAATGTCGAAAATCTTTGCGAAGAAGGGCGGGCTAGGCCGCTCGATATGCAAGGCGCGCACGGTGCTCATGCTGGCACCACTACAGCTGCGGGTGCCGCGTTCTGCTGCGCCTTCAGCAGAATCTGCTCCATGATGTCTTTGGCGATGGGAGCCGCAGCCTTGCTGCCGCCCTGCCCGTGTTCAACGACAACGGCCATCGCATATTTTGGGGCATCGACAGGCGCAAAACAGACAAACAAGGCATGATTGCGCAGATGCCAGGGCACGCTATCACCTTTGAGCGCGCCACCAACCGCCTTCACGCCGCGCACCTGCGCCGTGCCGGTCTTGCCAGCCATGCGCATCCCCTCAGCCGTCAGGCGTGAGCGACCAGCCGTGCCACCCGCAGCATTCACCACCGCATCCATTCCGGCATGAATGAGCGCAATATTTTCGGGCTTGATACTAAGAGCCGGTGACTCCAGTGGCGTAACAAGGTCATCACCGATGCGCCGGACGATGCGCGGCGATATCACTTTACCGCCATTGGCAACGCGCGTCACCATGACCGCCAGCTGAAGCGGCGTGGCTGTCACGTAGCCCTGTCCTATCGCCGCATTGAGCGCATCACCAGGCAGAACGCTTTCCTTGAGATGCGCCTGCTTCCATTCTGTTGACGGCACTGAACCGACGCGCTGTCCCGGCACTTCAAATGCAAACTTCTCGCCGAGGCCCAGCCGGTGCGCCATGGCCGCAATGGCATCGAGCCCAATGCGCCGCCCGACTTCATAGAAAAAGACGTTGCATGAGCCCTTCAGCGCGCCAATCACATCGACCGAGCCATGGCCGCCACTGCGATGGCAGTGAAAAACATGACTACCCAGACGCAACGCACCGTTACAGTGAATGTGGGTGTTTGCATCAATCGCCCCGGCCTCAAGCCCAGCCAGACCTGTCACGATCTTGAACGTAGAGCCCGGCGCGTATTCACCGGCCAGAGCCTTGTTCAAGAGCTGCTTGTACGGATCGTTGGTCATCTCCTCCCAGCGGGCCTGACTAAACCCGTTGATGAACTCGTTCGGATCAAAGCCGGGGCTGGATACGAAGGTGATGATCTCGCCATTACGCACGTCCATAACCACGGCGCTGGCGCTTTCCCCCTCAAGACGCTGCTGCGCGAAACGCTGGATGTCCATGTCGAGGGTCAGCTCGATATCAGCGCCGGGGCTGCCTTCAGTGCGCGATAGCTCGCGGATGACGTGGCCATGAGCGTTCACCTCGATCTGACGGACGCCGCCTTTACCGCGCAACGGCTTGTCGACCGCGCGCTCCACACCATTCTTGCCAATCGGGAAGCCGGGTGTACGCAGCAATGGATCACCGTCATCGCGGGTTTTCAGATCCTTCTCATCAACGGCTGCAACATAGCCAAGGACGTGGCTCAGCTCTGCGCCATAAGGATATTGGCGCACCTGACCGACATCTGCGATAACCCCCGGAAGGTCGGGCGCTGCCAGATTGATCTGCGAGAATACATCCCATGACAATCCATCCGCCACCAGCACCGAAGCGCGGCCTGCCTTTGTTTTGGAGACGGCCTTGATCTTATCGCGCTGTTTCGGTGTGACCTGAATGAAATGCGCCAGCAGATCGAGCGACATGTCGATGGAATCCGTCTGATCAGGGGCGATCAGCACACGGTAGTTCGGACGGTTGCTGGCGAGTTCATTCCGGCTGCGATCAAGAATGCGACCACGCGGCGGTGGCAGAAGCTGCATGCCGATACGGTTGGTATCGGCCATGGTGCGATATTTTTCAGATTCCAGAATCTGAAGCTGATACATGCGTGTCACCAGACCGCCGAGAAGTGCCGTCGTTCCGGCCCCCAGCAATAAGGTCCGACGCGAGAACGCAGAGGCGCGCTCATATTCATCGCGCTCCGACTGCACCGCCATAGCGCTATGCCCTCATCGGCATGACGACACGCCGTTCAATGAAGGCAAAGGCAAACCCGAAGAATGGATAAAGCCCGATGGTGACGAGCGCCTGCACCACAAACGGCAGCGGATGAAAGATTGACCAGTTGTAGAGCGAGACCAGAAACCACGCGACGGTTTCTGCCGTGCAACAGGTGATCGCGAAGATCATCCATGACGAATAAAGTACCCTTCCGAACATATCCCTAAGGGTGAGGGCAACCGCATGACATATAAGGAAGGTCAGCGCCCACAGGCCGGGCGGTGCGCCGCTGAGGAGATCATAAAAGAGGCCGGTTAAAAATATTGGCGCGGGAGTCATCAGATCGCCGCGATGCAGACCCCAAAAGAAAATCACCATCAGCGGAAATAGCGGCGTCACTTCCAGTCCGCCTGGCAAAAGCAGAGGAATAACACCCGCGATGCTCGCGATAATGGCCAGCAGAAACGGCAGACGCCCCCCAAACCATTTCAGAATACGCCAGCTGAAAGCTGCGATCATGGCCGCGCACCCCCACCAGGATTTGCCGCAATGGCAGGGTCTGGCAGTGACACTGGCCCTGGCAGATCGGCCATCGGCAAGGCAGGAACGTCCACATCGTTCAGAAAATCATAGCGCTTGATGGCCACGACATCGATACGGGCAACATCGGAATAGAGCAGCGCGTTCAGATGGCCATCAGCGCGGATACGCAAGACACCCACTGGAAGCCCCGGCGGCAGAACCCCGCCATCACCTGATGTGACAATGGCCGAGCCGTCTGCAATCTGAGAGCCGGGCGGCACGAACAAAACCGATGGCGGGCCATTCGGCTCACCGGTCAGCATCGCGCGCACCCCGTTGGGTTCGATCAGGACAGGCACACGGCTTGTTGTGTCTGTCAGCAGCAAAACCCGTGACGAACCCTGACCGACAGCGATGACACGCCCGACCAACCCAAAACTGTCAAGCGCTGCATCGCCTTTTCTGACACCCTGCCGCGCGCCAGCATTGACGATGATCGCCCGCGCAAATGGCCCGGCCGTGTCTGCAATAACACTGGCCGCGGTCACCCCGGTAATGTCTGTGTAAGAGATATTGAGGACAGACTTGAACGCCTCAATGCGCCGATCATTATCCAGCGCCTTTTCACGCCAGCCAAGCAGTTCGGCATTCTCGGCGCGCAGCCGATCATTCTCCTCATAGACGGTAAAGAGATTGGCGGCGCGCTGAACAAGACCAGAAACTGAGTCAGACAGATTAGCGCCTGCTTCCATGAACCCGCGCGAAACATCCGCTGCGGCCATGCGCGCGTCTTCAACCATAGGTAGTTCCGCGCGACCAACGAGAAGCAGGAAAACCGAAGCGGACGCAAACCCAACGAGACTGCGGCGCTGAGTGCGCAGCTCAACTGGCGTTCGCCAGCCCTGTCTCTTGAAGTTCCCGCGTGCCATATCCAGCTGGCCTTTTGCCCCTTCAGAAGGCGGTCGAAAGAATGCTCTTCATAGTTGAAAACTGTTCCAGCGTGCGGCCCGTGCCAAGCGCCACACAGTTGAGCGGTTCATCCGCAACCAGAACCGGCAGACCTGTGCGCTCGCGCAGGATCTGATCAAGGTTGGCAAGCAGAGAGCCGCCGCCGGTCAGAACCACGCCTTTGTCGACAATATCGGCGGCCAGCTCGGGCGGTGTTGCTTCCAGTGCCACCTTGACCGCCTCAACGATCTGACCAACCGGCTCAGAAAGGCTTTCGGCGATCTGTTTCTGGGAAATGGTAATTTCCTTCGGCACGCCATTCAGAAGGTCGCGGCCTTTGATCTCTACAGTCAGACCGACGCCATCGGGCGGCACCATGGCCGAACCGACCTGCTTCTTGATCCGCTCTGCGGTGGCTTCACCGATCAGCAGGTTATGATGGCGTCGCACATAGGCGATGATGCTGTCATCCATCTTGTCGCCACCAACGCGCACTGAACGCGAATAAACGATGCCGCCCAGCGAGATGACCGCAACTTCCGTGGTGCCGCCACCGATATCGACTACCATCGAACCATTTGGCTCTGTTACTGGAAGGCCCGCACCGATCGCTGCCGCCATCGGTTCTTCGATCAGGAACACGCGGCGCGCACCTGCCGACTGCGCCGATTCCTGAATCGCGCGGCGTTCAACCGCGGTGGAGCCTGACGGCACACAGACGATGATCATCGGGTTCGCAAAACTGCGCCGGTTATGCACCTTGCGGATGAAGTGCTTGATCATTTCTTCCGCGACCTCAAAGTCCGCGATGACGCCGTCGCGCATCGGGCGGATCGCTTCAATATGGCCGGGTGTACGGCCCAGCATGTGCTTGGCCTCGTTGCCAACCGCCAGCACCTGCTTCTTTCCGCCACGCGACATGATCGCCACCACCGACGGTTCGTTCAGCACGATGCCGCGCCCACGCACATAGACCAGTGTGTTGGCCGTACCCAGATCAATGGCCATGTCGGCGGACATGGACCCCATCAGATTTCCAAACAGACCCACTTTGCTTCCATCTCTTTCAAAGGAACCGGGCAATGACGCCTGCCCGGCTCCGGTTCATCGTCAACCGCTCAAGCGGTCAGTGCGTGGCTGACATGGCTTCGGGCGCGGACTTTTCCCGCTTAACCAGAAGTCTGTTCAGCGCATTCAGATATGCTTTCGCCGAAGCAACCAGCGTATCGGTGTCAGCCGCACGGCCTGTCACGGTTTTTCCATTTTCCTCAAGACGCACGCTCACTTCGGCCTGCGCGTCGGTTCCTTCAGTCACGGCGTGGACCTGATAGAGCTGAAGCGCGACATCATGGGGAAACATCACCTTGATGGCATTGAAGATGGCATCGACCGGGCCGTCGCCCCGCGCCACACCCAAACGGGGCTGACCGTCCACCATCAATTCCAGCTCAGCACTTTGCGGCCCGAACGTGCCTGCGACCACGCGAAGATTTTCAAACTTCAACCGATCCTGTCCGCGCGCCAGTTCGTCATCCACCAGCGCAGCAATATCTTCATCGAAAACATGGCGCTTTTTATCGGCCAGTGCCTTGAAGCGGTCAAAAGCATCCTGAAGTGCATTCTGACCGAGCTCGTACCCCATGGCTGACAGTTTCTCGCGGAAAGCATGGCGACCCGACAGCTTGCCCAAGACGAGTGATGACTTAGCCACCCCCACATCTTCAGGCCGCATGATTTCATACGTTTCGGCGTTCTTCAGCATGCCGTCCTGATGAATGCCGCTTTCATGCGCAAAGGCATTCTTGCCGACAATCGCCTTATTGTACTGAATGGGGAAAGCGATCGTGCTGGAAACAAGCCGCGAGATGCGTGCGATCTGCGCCGTGTCTATGCCTGTTTCATAAGGCATGGCGTCTTTGCGAACCTTCAGCGCCATGACGATTTCTTCAAGCGCGGCATTGCCTGCGCGCTCGCCAATGCCGTTGATGGAACATTCGATCTGGCGCGCACCGCCAATCACCCCGGCGAGTGAATTGGCAACGGCAAGGCCAAGATCGTTGTGGCAATGGGTTGAGAAGCGCACGGTGTCAGCACCCGGCACCCGCGCAATCACCTTGCTGAATAAGGCGGCGTATTCCTGCGGCGTTGCGTAGCCAACGGTATCGGGCAGATTGATGGTTGTCGCACCTGCCTTGATGGCAGCTTCCACACTCCGGCAAAGAAAGTCGAACTCAGTACGGGTCGCGTCCTCGGCTGACCATTCGACATCCTCAACCAGATCGCGCGCCCGCGCCACGCTGGCGCTGATCGCATCCAGAACCTGATGTGGTTCCATCTGAAGCTTGTGCTTCATGTGCACGGGGCTGGTGGAGATGAACGTATGGATGCGTCCGCGCTGTGCATGACGCACAGCTTCACCCGCCCGGTCGATATCCTTGAAGCCCGCGCGCGCAAGACCGCAGACCGTCGCCTGCTTGACGAGCTTTGCGATTTCACTGACCGCTTCAAAATCGCCGTTCGATGAAATCGGGAAGCCAGCTTCGATGACATCCACGCCGAAAGCATCCAGCGATTCAGCAATGCGCAGTTTTTCATCAAGCGTCATCGCTGCGCCAGGCGACTGTTCGCCGTCGCGCAATGTGGTGTCGAAAATAATGACGCGGTTGGGGTTGGCTGAGATGGTCATGGCGGCAAAGCCCTTCAGTTCGATGTCGGAGTGTTTGCAGATGAGAACGACGCCCCCCTAGACGCCGGCTCTTCGCAAAATCCAAAGAGCGAGGCGACGCCTAGGGGCGTCTAAGGAGCAGTCCTCCGCAAAGTCGAACGAGCGCGCGCGATGCCTTCCCGCAGCTCTTCGCCGCCAGGCCGCAATCCTCAAAAACGGTATCGGCAGACTGCACTGCTGATGCCCTCAACGCGAAATGGATTTACCTTTTGTGAACAAGGGTTAACGAAAAACTCTGAAAGACTCGTTAAACCCCGGTCATAGCCGTGTTTCTAGCAAGCGTTAACTCTTGCGACAAGGGCCTAGCGCAAAAGATCAAGCAATTCGTAGCACTCTGCATCGATTCCGATAAAGGGACTGAACCAGCCATGAAGCCCACCAGCCTCAACTGGTTTATGAAAGTAGCGGCTGGCGACTGGTCGGCCGCCGAGCTCCTGCCAGAAAGGCCTGTGGATGTCATTTGCCGATGACGGCACCCATATCAACAGAGTCATCGCCATCAGTTTCATTGCCGATCATCTGAGCAAGGGCAGCAAGTAGAGCAGAGATTTGCAAGCTTTTCGAAGTGGTTCACCCGCGTGACAAAACGGTCATCAGAAAACCGCCTGAAGCTACCTTTGTTTTGCCCGTATTAACCCGCAGCGGGAATGATCTGCGCGCGCATGATGACAGGCAGACATGAGTCTTCAGGAAATAGACAGCACGATGCAGGGCTTCCATGGCCGATGGACAGCTGTTTCAATGCTGCCGGGTGCCAATGGCCATCTCACCAGATTGTATCAACTGTGGGAGGGTGCGCAGAACGGTACACATCTGCCACCCGTCGCGACGCTTGGTCCGCCACAGATGAAGTCCGTTCTACCTGACGTTCATGTCTATGATGTGCTGACGGGCCCGAAACGTTATCGAGCCAAGCTCGTGGGCACGCGCATCACAAGCTTTATAGGCAGTGGCTATACCGGCAGGCTGGTGAGCGAATACAGCGATGAGTTTGTACGCACGACGGTCACGCAACTGCTGACGGCTACCGAACAGGCAGGTCGCCCACTGCACGTCATTTCTGACAAAACCGTGCCCATGCCAGACGGCGGACTGCATGACATCGAAAGCCTGTGGATGCCGTTTGGCGATGATGGCGTTTCAGTACAGAGAATTGTCGCCATCAGTATCATAGACCCCAGCAGGCGGTAGCCAGGTCTGCAACGATTAAGAGACGCGGGGAAATGCGTCACTAGTCAACGCGCGAGCGATGCTTTGTAACAATTTGGTTTATACCAAACACACATAAAATAGACTAAGCAATAATGCCTTTAGTAGTTCAACGCAGCAGCACGACAAGCTCGTGTGACGAGCACATTTCGAGCTGACCATCAGGAGACGGTTTTGATCACTCAGTCAGTCTCAGCCCAAGACATCCTGCGTGAAATGACAGGTGAGTGGTCTGCCGGGAAACTGCTGGGTAACGCAGACCCCAGGTTGGTAACACTCCACGCACTTTGGCACAGCGTCTCAACAGCAACGGCAGGATTGCCATCCGCTTCAACGCTCAATCCGCGCGTGCTGAAGGATGTGCTTCCCTTTGTGCATGTTTATGACACGCAGGCCGAGCCGGGCACTTTCAAGCCGAGACTTATCGGCACCCGAATAAGTGAAAATTTAAGTCAGGATATTCGGATAAAAAGTCTCGAAGAACTGGGTGACAAAGCGCGTGATGTTCTCCTCATCCTGCGTGCGACCCAACTGGCACGTCAACCGATACATGTCAGAGCCAGACGTGTGATTGAGTTGATGGACAATATCGAACGTACGCTAGAAAGTCTGTGGCTTCCAAGCACGTCCGATGGCAAGACCCTTGACCGCATCACCGCCATCACACTTGCAATCAGAGGTGATTGAAACAATGCGATCGCGCCTCAGTGATGTGATGAAAGATCCCAATAGCCTTCGCAAAGCAGGGGAGCTTATTGAACCGGCTACACCGAGGATCGCCCTGATTTTTAAACTCTGGTATGATCTGCGGGGCACATGTGACTTGCCATCGCCAACTGACATGACGCCCGTGCGCATGAAGCATGTCCTGCCCGATGTACACGTTTATAACGTGAATCCAAACGAGCCGCGTTACGTCGTCCGATTGATCGGGTCCCGGATAAGCGCGCACCAAGGCCTTGCTGTTACGGGAATGGCCATAAGCGAAATCGCCTCTCCCGATTTACGCAGATCAGTCACAAACGGGATTGAAGCCGCCATTGCAGCGCGAGAACCCGTTCATGTCCATTTACCCCGCTCCATCGTCATTCCCGAAGTAGGGCTGCACGACATCGAAAGCCTGTGGATGCCTTTCGCAACGGACGGCGAAATCATCGACCGTATCATCGCGATCAGCATCATCACTGACCACATCAGGTGACAGGCGCGGATCAGTTCCGCGCCTTATCAACTAGCTTGTTCTTGGCGATCCACGGCATCATCTCGCGCAGTTTGGCGCCGACTGCCTCGATCTGATGGCCATCATTGCCGCGGCGGATACCCTTGAAGCGGGCCATGCCGCCGCGCACTTCCTGCATCCATTCTGACGTGAATTTGCCGGTCTGGATATCGCGCAGCACGCGCTTCATCTCGGTCTTGGTGTCGTCGGTGATGATGCGCGGCCCGGTGACATACTCGCCCCATTCCGCCGTGTTCGAGATGGAGTAATTCATGTTGGCGATCCCGCCCTCATAGATGAGGTCGACGATCAGCTTCACTTCATGCAGGCATTCGAAATAGGCCATTTCGGGCGCATAGCCCGCTTCAACCAATGTTTCGAACCCGGCGCGGATGAGCTCGACCAGACCGCCGCAGAGCACCACCTGCTCACCGAACAGGTCGGTTTCGCATTCCTCGCGGAAGCTCGTTTCGATGATACCCGAACGCCCGCCGCCAATGGCCGAGGCATAAGAAAGCGCGATGTCGAGCGCGTTGCCCGAGGCATCCTGCGCGATGGCGACCAGACACGGCACGCCGCCGCCCTTCTGATACTCGCCGCGCACGGTGTGGCCCGGACCCTTAGGTGCGATCATAATAATGTCGACCGTCTTCTTTGGCTCGATCAAGCCGAAATGCACATTAAGGCCATGTGCGAAAGCGATCGCTGCGCCATCGCGAATATGTGGGGCGATCTCGGATTTATAGATGTCGGCCTGAAGTTCATCGGGTGTCACCATCATCATGACATCGGCCCATTTGGCCGCATCGGCAACGGACATCACCTTCAGCCCATCGGCTTCCACCTTCTTGGCGGTCTCAGAACCAGGGCGCAGGGCCACAACAAGTTCCTTCGCACCACTATCCTTCAGGTTCAGCGCATGGGCGCGACCCTGACTGCCATAACCGACAATCGCGACCTTCTTGGCCTTGATCAGATTCACGTCCGCATCACGGTCGTAATAAACTCGCATAGTTCAACCCTTCCTCAAATTCAGTTCCAAATTCACAGAAATCACATCGCCTCCGTGCCGCGGGCGATTGCAACAACGCCTGTGCGGCTGACCTCGACAAGGCCAAGCGGCTTCATCAGGTCAATGAAGGCATCGATCTTTGACGGCGCGCCAGTCAGCTCAAAAACGAAACTGGTATGCGTTGTGTCGATCACCCTGGCGCGGAAGGCCTCCGACAGGCGCAGTGCCTCAACGCGTCGGTCGCCCTCGCCCGCCACTTTTACCAGCGCCATCTCGCGCTCTATGCCCGGCCTGTCGATGGAAAGGTCAACCACGCGATGCACCGGCACCAGACGCGACAACTGCGCTTTGATCTGGGCGATCACCTGCGCGGTGCCCGACGTAACGATGGTGATACGTGAGGTGTGCTTGTGATGGTCGGTTTCAGCGACGGTCAGCGATTCAATGTTATAGCCGCGTCCCGAGAACAGGCCGACGACACGCGCCAGAACGCCCGGCTCGTTATCTACGATGACCGCGAGCGTGCGCTTGATGATGACGTCATGGTCCTCAACGATGAAGTAAGCCGACTTTGGTGCATCGGGATCAGCGGGGGTCATGTCACACCATCTGCCTTCCTGCTTCGGTCACGCCGGGGCCGTCGCCCATGTCAGCAAGGATCATCTCGTCATGCGCGGCGCCTGAGGGGATCATCGGGAAACAGTTTTCAGTCTTGTCGACCACACAGTCGAAAATCACTGGGCGGTCAACTGTGATCATTTCCATGATCTTGCCGTCCAGTTCCTGCGGGGTGGTGGCACGCAGGCCCACCGCGCCATAGGCTTCGGCCAGTTTGACGAAATCAGGCAGCGCTTCGGAATAGGAATGGGAATAGCGCCCACCATGCAGCAGTTCCTGCCACTGCCGCACCATGCCCATATATTCGTTGTTCAGGATGAATATCTTGACCGGCAGACGGTACTGCACCGCGGTGGAGATTTCCTGCATGGTCATCTGGACACTCGCCTCACCTGCGATGTCGATGACCAGCGCGTCGCGGTGCGCAGCCTGCACGCCCACGGCAGCCGGGATGCCATAGCCCATCGTACCGAGCCCGCCTGAGGTCATCCAGCGATTGGGCTCATCAAAGCGATAGAACTGCGCCGCCCACATCTGATGCTGACCAACTTCGGTGGTGATGTAGGTCTTGCGATCCTTCGTCAGCTCGTAAAGGCGCTGTACTGCATGTTGCGGCTTGATGATGGAGTCCGAGGCGCGGTAGCGCAGGCAGTCGCGGCTGCGCCATTCGTCGTTAATCTGCTTCCACCAGACGGCCAGATGCGATGCCTGCGCGCCATTACCCGGATTGGCCCGCCATCCCTTCAGAAGTGCGTCCATCACTTCGCGTGCATCACCCAGAATGGGCACGTCACAGCGCACGGTCTTGTTGAAGGATGAAGCGTCGATGTCGATGTGAATCTTCTTCGCATGAGGTGCGAAAGCGTCAAGGCGCCCAGTCACACGATCATCGAAACGCGCGCCCACCGCGATGATGAGATCAGCGCGGTTCATGGCGAGGTTTGCTTCATAAGTGCCGTGCATGCCCAGCATGCCCAGCCATTTGTCGTCACTGGCCGGAAACGCACCAAGCCCCATCAGCGTCGAGGTGATAGGAAAGCCGGTCGCCGCCACCAGTGCGCGCAGGGTTTCACTGGCCTTGGGGCCGGCATTGATGACCCCACCGCCGGTATAGAAGACCGGGCGCTTCGCGGCGCGCATCATCTCCAGTGCTTTGGCGATGGCGGCTGCGTCGCCCGTCGTGCGGGGGCGATAGGTGCGGTGCTCTACATTCTCAGGGCCGACATAACGGCCCTTCTTGAACTGCACGTCTTTAGGGATGTCGATCACCACCGGGCCGGGGCGGCCATGGGTCGCCACATAGAAGGCTTCGTGAATGATGCGGGCGAGATCGTTCACATCGCGCACCAGATAATTATGCTTGGTGCAGGGCCGCGTGATACCGACCGTATCGCATTCCTGAAAGGCGTCGTTGCCGATCAGGTGCGTCGGCACCTGACCCGTAAAACACACCACAGGAATGGAATCGCACAGCGCATCGGCAAGGCCCGTCACGGCATTGGTCGCGCCGGGGCCAGAGGTTACCAACAGCACGCCGGGCTTGCCGGTCGAGCGGGCATAGCCTTCCGCCGCATGAGCCGCGCCCTGTTCATGGCGCACAAGGATGTGTTCCACCGCATTCTGCTGGAAGATGGCGTCATAGATGGGCAGTACCGCGCCGCCCGGATAGCCGAAAATCTGCGTGATGCCCTGATCGGCTAGCGCCCGCACGACAATCTCCGCGCCGGTCAGCTCTTCGGGCGCGTCGGTCTGGGGTTCTGTTTGGGTGGGGCGGCTCGTGGTGGTCATGCTTGTCTCTTGATTTCGGGCATTAAAAAAGGCCCGGTGGGGCCTGATGCGCGCCGTCTGTCCCGTTGGATCTTACGATCCCAGGCCAGCGGCGCTCCCGATAAGTACCAGTCCTTTGTTTCGCATTGCTGTCACGTTTTGTAATTTCCTGTCGCTTTCATGCTGCATTGCGATGTGTGTGTCAAGCGGTTGGGCCATGAATTCATGCAAGGCCCTTTTATCTTGCCGGACCATGCCGCTTCAGATAGAAGCCGCCCCCTCAATTGCCTGCGGTCTTGCGGGGGAGGCAGGCGGCGTGAAGCCGCTGCGCCAAGGGCTGGTGCCCGGTCTGCAAGAGCCGTCGTGATGTGAAGCGCCCTCGCCCTTCGTGTCCCGCCGCAGGCCAAATGTAAGGTGAAGGGCAATCATGCCTTTATACGAACACGTGTTTGTGGCGCGCCAGGACGCGACGCCGCAGGCCGTCGAGACGCTGACCGAAGAACTCAAGGGCATCCTTGAGTCCAATGGCGGCAAGCTCGCCGGCACCGAATCCTGGGGCCTCAAGTCTCTGGCCTACCGGATCAAGAAGAACCGCAAGGGTCACTTCGTTCTCCTGAACATCGATGCGCCAGCCAAGGCCGTTCAGGAAATGGAGCGCCTCCAGAAGATCAACGAAGACATCCTGCGCTTCATGACCGTGAAGGTCGAGGCGTTTGAGGAAGGTCCATCGCCGATGATGAAGTCACGCGACCGCGATGAGCGCAAGCGCGAGTTCTCCGACCCCTATGCCGCCTACAATGAAGGCTTTGGTGGTGGTCGTGACCGTGGCGATCGTGGCGATCGCGGCCCGCGCCGCGAGCGCAGCTTTGAAGGAGACGCAGCATGACCGGCGCCACCACCAATCCGGCCCGCCGCCCGTTCTTCCGCCGCCGCAAGAGCGACCCGTTCCACGGGCCGCAGGCACCGAAGATCGATTATAAGGACGTGCGCCTGCTTCAGCGTTTCATCTCGGAACGTGGCAAGATCGTTCCTTCCCGCATCACCGCAGTCTCGGTGAAGAACCAGCGCGCACTCGCCAAGGCGATCAAGCGCGCACGGTTCCTCGCTCTGCTGCCCTATGTGATCAGCTAAAGGAGGGCATCATGCAGATCGTTCTTCTCGAACGCGTCGAAAAGCTCGGCCAGATGGGCGATGTTGTGAACGTGAAGCCTGGCTTCGCTCGCAACTTCCTGCTGCCGCGCGGCAAGGCGCTGCGCGCCACCAAGGCGAATATCGCGCAGTTCGAAACCCAGCGCGCCCAGCTTGAGGCCCAGAACCTCTTGCGCAAAGGCGAGGCCGACAAGGTTGCCAAGAAACTCGACGGTCAGAGCTTTGTGGTTCTGCGTCAGGCGGGTGAAACCGGCATCCTGTATGGTTCGGTCAACACGCGTGACATCGCACAGGCAATCACCGATGGCGGCTTCACCGTGAACCGCAATCAGGTAATCCTCGACAAGCCGATCAAGATGGTCGGCATGCACGAAGTGAAGGTCCAGCTGCATCCTGAAGTGCGCTCGAAGGTCACGCTCAACGTCGCGCGCAATGCCGACGAAGCCGACCGTCAGGCCCGCGGTGAGGATGTCACCGTGGTGCAGGAGGCTGAAGAAGCCCCCGAAGCCACTGACCTGCTCGAAGCACAGGTTGATTCTGAAGCCTGATCAGGCTGCCAGCATTCGAAATCAAAAAAGCGGGCGCGATCAGCGCCCGCTTTTTTCATCCCCGTTTTTCACAGGTTCGAATAATCCTGTGCGCAGTGATTCATCCGCATTGCGGTCGTAACCGCAGCCTATTTAAGTGCGCTCATGAGCTTTGCTTACGACACCCGGAACGATGACGCTGACACGGACGCACTCTACCGGCAGATGCCTCACAATACCGAGCTGGAACAGGCGCTGATCGGCTGCCTGTTGCTGAACAATGAGTCGGCCAACCGGCTGCCGGATGCGTTGAAGTCCGAACATTTCCACACGCCGCTGCATCGCCGCCTTTACGAAGCCATTCTGCTGGCCCGCTCGCGCGATCAGCTTGCCACACCGCTGACCCTGAAAACGCAGTTCGAGAACGACCCCGATTTCCGCGAGGTGGGCGGCTTCACCTATCTGGTGCGTCTGGTCGAGGACGTGCCGAGCGTGCGCAACATCGAACAATTCGCGCGCGCGATCAGCGATCTCGCCACAAGGCGCGAACTGATCAATCTGGGCGAAGGCCTCATCAACGACGCCTATGACTCCCCGCTGGACTATACGCCATCGGATCAGATCGAAGCCGCAGAACGCGCGCTCTACGCGCTGGCCGAGCCCGAAAAGCGCGGGGGTGGTTTCAAGTCGTTCGCGGCAGCGGCCAGTCTCGCGCTGGCGACAGCCGAATATGCCCGCAAGACGCGCGGCGGTTTGCCGGGCGTCCCCAGCGGTTTGCGGAAAGTGGACGAAAAGCTTGGCGGCTTACAAAAGTCCGACCTGCTGATCCTTGCCGGACGCCCCGGTATGGGCAAGACCGCGCTCGCCACCAATATGGCAGTGAATGCGGCGCGCGCGCGCATGAAAGACCCGCAGGAAGGCGGTGTGGTCGCTTTCTTCTCGCTGGAAATGTCGGCTGAACAGCTGGCCACCCGCATCATTTCCGAGGTATCCGAAATCCCCTTATGGGAAATCCGCAAGGGCCGTGTCGAGGCACGCGATTTCGGACGGCTGATCGATGCAGTCGCAACGCTTGAAAACATGCCACTCTATATTGACGATTCACCGGGCCTTTCGATCGCCCAGATCGCGGCCCGCGCCCGGCGTATGGCGCGCGACAAGAAGGTCGGGCTGGACTTGATCGTCATCGACTATCTGCAGCTGATCGAGCCGTCAGGCTTCAAACGCCATGACAGCCGCGTGCAGGAAGTAACGGAAGTCTCCAAGGGCCTGAAGAATCTGGCCAAGGAACTGAACGTACCCGTTCTGGCCTGCGCGCAGCTCAGTCGTGGTGTGGACGCCCGCGACGACAAACGGCCGGTGCTGTCTGATCTGCGCGAGTCAGGCTCCATCGAACAGGATGCCGACGTGGTGATGTTCGTGTTTCGAGAGGAATATTATCACAAGAGCCGCGAGCCGGACCCCTCTGATCCTGAATACGGCAAATGGCTGGAGAAGATGAACCGCGTGGGTGGCAAGGCCGAAGTGCTGGTTGAAAAGCACCGCTCAGGCCCCACCGGCTCTGTGCGGCTCGCCTTTGATGGTTCGTTCACGCGCTTCGACGATCTCGCCGAAGACGATGAAGTGCCCGAAAGGCACTGAGCTTGGCGCGCGCTGCCTCGTCCTTTGTGTGTCAGGCCTGCGGAGCGGTCCATTCCAAATGGGCCGGACGCTGCGATGCCTGCGGCGCGTGGAACTCCATCAGCGAGGAAGCATCGTCTGCGGTTGGCGCATCACCCAAGTCCGTCGGCAAGGGACGCAAGCTTCCGCTTATCCCGTTGCAAAGTGATCAACCGGAACCACCGCGTAGCCTGACGGGCGTTGGCGAGCTTGATCGCGTGCTCGGCGGTGGGCTTGTGCCGGGTTCAGCGATCCTGGTTGGCGGCGATCCAGGCATAGGCAAATCGACCATCCTGCTTCAGGCGATGGCGGCGCTCGCCAGTCAGGGCAAGCGGGTGGTTTATGTCTCGGGTGAAGAAGCTGCGGCACAGGTGCGCCTGCGGGCGAGGCGGCTTGGTCTTGCGGATGCGCCGGTCGATCTCGCCATGGAGACCAGTCTGAAAGATATTCTCGCCACGCTGGAAGCCGCCAAGCCAGATGCCGTGGTGATCGATTCGGTTCAGACACTGTGGTCTGATGCGATTGAAAGCGCGCCGGGCACTGTGTCGCAGGTGCGCGCCGTGGCGCAGGATCTGGTGCGTTTTGCCAAACGCAGTAACGCAGCGGTCATTCTGGTTGGCCATGTGACCAAGGACGGTCAGATCGCCGGGCCGCGCGTGGTGGAGCATCTGGTCGACACGGTGCTGTATTTTGAAGGCGAACGTGGGCACCAGTTCCGCATTCTGCGGGCAGTAAAAAACCGATTCGGCCCCACCGATGAAATCGGCGTCTTTGAAATGACCGGCAAAGGTCTGGCTGAAGTTCCTAATCCGTCTCTGCTGTTCCTGACTGGCCGCGACCAATGGTCGAGCGGTGCGGCGGTGTTTGCTGGCGTTGAGGGTACAAGACCCCTGCTTGTTGAGATTCAGGCCCTTGCCGCGCCCACAGCCTATGGCACCCCACGCCGCTCCGTGGTCGGCTGGGATACTGCCAGACTTTCAATGGTCATCGCCGTTCTGGAAACGCGCTGCGACCTCGCAGTGGGCAGCCATGATGTTTATCTCAATGTCGCGGGCGGGCTGAAAATTGGCGAGCCGGCAGCTGATCTTGCGGCGGCAGGCGCTCTTGTTTCATCCGTTTTGGGGCGCCCCCTGCCCCCCGACTGCGTCCTTTTCGGTGAAATTGCCCTGTCTGGCGCCATCCGCTCCGCTGGCCAGACCGAGGCTCGATTGAAGGAAGCTGCAAAACTTGGTTTTAAACGGGCTATATGCCCCCCGGGAGTAAGGGCGGACGGATTGGACATTTTCACGGCCGAAACGCTTAGCGATCTCGTCCAGCGTATACGAAATAGCGACATTTAAGAGTTAACCCTAGTTCACCATGTTTACACTTCTTGATCTCGTTATCATCACGGTGCTGTTCATTTCGGTAGCGCTCGCCGCGTGGCGCGGCTTCACCCACGAAGTGCTATCGATCGGGTCTTGGGTGGGCGCCGCCGTCGTCATGTTCTTTGTTGGCCCTTTGGCTGTGCCACTGGCCGATGTTTATGTGCACAACGAGACACTGGCAAAAATCGTGGCCTATGCAGCGGTTTTTGTCGTGGGACTGATCCCACTGTCTTATCTCAGCTATCGTATTGCAGAAGGTGTGCGTGGCTCAGCGGTCGGCCCCGTCGACCGCCTGCTTGGCCTTATTTTCGGGATAGCGCGCGGGCTGGTCATCGTGGGGATCGCCTTCCTCGTTTTTACCAGCCTTGTTGGCGAGAACCGCCTTCCTGAGTGGTTCAAGGAAGCGCGCCTGCGCCCACTTGCCGAAGGTTCAGGCAAGGTGATCGCCGCCCTGCTGCCAAAAAGATCAGAGGTGAAGCTGCCAGGCCAGAAAGATGACCCGGACCCTGTCATCGGTGGCAAACCGACGCCAGCGCCTGCCACAACACCTTCTGCACCACCCACACACGAGCCTACCCGCAGTCCAGCACCGCAACCGGCCAAGCCCACCCCAGCGGCAGCCAAGCCAACGCCGGCAGCAAAACCCACGCCTGCCGCTACGCAACCTTCCCCTGCGCCAAGCCCAGCGAAGCCGACGCCAACTCCTAAACCGAAACCCAAGCCGACCAAGCCAGCCGAGCCCAGCCCAACCCCAAGCGAGGCAAAAGCAAAAGGTGCTGATGACGGCGTTGGCTATGGCGAAGGTGAGCGTGACGCATTAGATCAGCTCATCGGAACAGCGGATGCGAGTCCGCCTTCCGACAAATCGGACAGCAAAGGCGGCGACGGCAAAGGCCGCTGACCGCCCTTAGGCGGAACCAGATGATGCAAGCGACAACTGACCCCTTCGACGACGACAAGTTGAAGGAGGAGTGTGGGGTTTTCGGCATCTATGGTCATGACGATGCAGCGAAGTTCACCGTTTATGGCCTGCATGCCCTGCAGCACCGAGGCCAGGAGGGTGTCGGGATCGCATCCTATGATGCGACCGACAATCGCTTCAACATGGAACGTCATCTGGGCCATGTGGGCGACGTTTTCGACAAAGGCGGGCCGACCCAGAATCTGAAAGGCCGTGCAGCCATTGGCCATGTGCGTTACTCCACCACAGGCGGCTCATTGAAACGCAATGTGCAGCCCTTCTTTGCCGATGTGGCTGGCGGCGGCATCGCGGTGGCGCATAACGGCAATCTGACCAATGCGCGCACCCTGCGTGAAGACCTGCAAGCGCGCGGCGCTATTTTCTATGCAACCTCAGACACCGAGGTGATTGTGCATCTGGTGGCCACCAGCCGTCAGCGCGGCATGGTCAGCCGGTTGATCGACGCCCTTCATCAGGTGGAGGGTGCCTATTCTCTTATAGCGCTGACCCGCAAGCGCCTGATTGGTGTGCGCGATCCGCTTGGTGTGCGCCCCTTATCTCTCGGGCGGCTCGGCAAATCGTGGGTGCTCGCTTCGGAAAGCTGCGCTTTCGATATTATCGGTGCAGAGTTTGTCCGTGATGTTGAACCGGGCGAGCTGATCGAGATCACCGAAGAAGGCGTCGTCTCTCACTTTCCGTTCCCGCAGCGCAAACGGCGTTTCTGCATTTTCGAGTATGTCTATTTCGCCAGGCCCGACAGCCAGATCGAAGGCAAGAATGTCTACGAAGCGCGCAAGAATATCGGCGTCGAGCTGGCGCGCGAGGCCCCAGCCTCAGCCGATATCGTGGTTGCGGTCCCGGACTCAGGCAATCCCGCCGCCATCGGCTTTGCGCAGGAAAGCCGCCTGCCATTTGAGATGGGTATCATCCGCAATCACTATGTCGGACGGACGTTCATTGAGCCAACCGATCAGATCCGCAATCTCGGCGTGTTGATGAAGCATAATGCCAACCGTCTTGCTCTTGAAGGTAAGAGCGTGGTTCTCGTGGACGATTCCATCGTGCGCGGCACGACCTCGTTGAAGATCGTGCAGATGGTGCGCGAAGGCGGGGCGCGCGAGGTGCATATGCGCATTGCAAGCCCGCCCACGACCAATCCCTGCTTCTATGGCGTGGATACTCCAGACAAGGATAAGCTGCTGGCGGCCAGAATGAATCTTGATGTCGAGGCGATGCGACAGTTCATCAAGGCAGACAGCCTGGCCTTCATCTCGCTGGATGGCCTTTACCGCGCGGTTGGCGAGAACGCCCGCAGCGCAGCATCCCCTCAGTATTGTGATGCCTGCTTCAGCGGTGAGTACCCCACGATCTTGACCGACAGCCTGCAGGGGCGCCAGAGCGGCCAGCTCTCACTGTTGATGGAAAAGGTCTGAGTGTCATGTCAGGGCGTATGCTTGAAGGGCGCGTTGCGCTCGTAACCGGCGCGTCACGCGGTATCGGCTATGCCTCGGCTCTGGCCCTCGGTCGCATGGGCGCGCATGTCATCGCGACGGCACGCAATTCACGCCAGCTTGAAGGGCTGGACGATGCACTGAAAGCGGAAGGCCTGCCGGGGGCGACCCTGACACCATTCAACCTGCGTGACTTCGCCGCCATCGACAGGTTGGGACAGGCCATCTTCGAGCGGTGGGGTAAGCTCGACATACTGGTGGGAAACGCCGGCCAGCTTGGTCAGCTCGGTCCTATCGGACATGTGAAACCTGACGCCTGGACGGAATTGATTGAGGTGAACCTCACTGCCAACTGGCGGCTGATCCGATCGATGGACCCCTTGTTGAGGATCGCCGATGCCGGGCGCGCCGTGTTTGTAACATCGGGCGCTGCGCACAAAGCCCCCGCTTACTGGGGGCCGTATGCGGTGAGCAAGGCGGGACTGGAAGCGCTGGTGAAATCCTATGCGGCTGAACTGGTTGAGACAAAAGTGAAGGCCAATTTGTTCAACCCCGGTCGCGTCAGAACGGCCATGCGCGCCAAGGCGATGCCCGGTGAGGACGCCAATACGCTGCCCTCGCCTGACGAGGTGGCGGTGGATCTGGTCAGGCTGTGCCTGCCCACCTGCGAGAGCCAGGGCGAGGTCGTGAACCGCTCAGTTTGACAGCGTTGTCAGGTACTTACGCGGATCCACGGACTCAGTGCCCTTGCGGATTTCAAAGTGCAGCTGAGGCGACTTCACATTGCCTGTGCGCCCCGACAGGGCGATTTCATCCCCGCGCGAGACCTTGTCCCCGCGTTTCACGTTGAGAGAGTCATTGTGAGCGTAGGCGGTGATGTATCCGCCGCCGTGGTCGATCAGGATGAGATTACCGTATCCTTTCAACTCGTTACCCGCATACTTGATCGTGCCGCCCGCCGAGGCGCGCACCCGTGTGCCCACCGGCACGGCGATATTGATGCCTTCGTTGTAGAGGCCATCGCCGCTGGCCCCGAACCCGGCAACCACCTTGCCGTTGACGGGCCAGTCAAAGCGTGGCGCGTCACCCGGCGGTGCCTTGGACGGAGCGGACGAACCGGGCTTGGCGCGGGGTTCCGGCGCATCATCCGCACTGGCGGTGGCCGTGTCTTTCACCGGCACCTGAAGTTCCTGCCCCGGCTTCAGCGTGTAAGGGGGGCGCAGCTGGTTGAGCGCAATGATATCGACCTCGCGCACACCATACTGATCTGCGACATCTGCGACCTGCTCGCCCTTGCGCACCACATGGACCTTGGTTTTCTGCGTTGCGCTGCGTGATGTGTTCAGCGAGCGCACTTCGTCATCATCATTGGCAGGCGCTGCGGCACGGCGCGGCTCGGCTGACCGCGTGGGGCGTGCATCCGCAACCTCATCCGGCGGCGGCAGTTCGGACGACTCGATCGAATTGGTGCCGTAAGACCTGTCATAGTCAGACTTGCCCGAACCGCTGCGATGCGCGGGTTTGGCTTTGCCAACATCATCACGCGACACGGTATCGCGCGCGCCGTCATCGCCATCATACGCACCTTTCCACAGATGCGGCGCAGGCGGCGGCCCATTCGGGTCTCCGTCAAAGGGGTTCATCGCGCTGAAACTCGTGCAGGCTGTGACGAGCTGGCCAAAGGTCAGAACGAGGGCAATACGCAACAGATGACCGGGCATACGCATGGGGGATGGCCTTCCAATGAGACCTGCCCCACCGGGTTCAGACGTCGCGCACCATCCCCTGAGCCAAGGGCGCGAACTGTACGAACCCGAGGTTTTCGGCCTCGTGTCCTTCATTATGTTTCGTTACCCTTAACATAACCTGACTGGCGTCCTCTGGACCGACAGCGCAGACCAGAATACCGCCATCGCGTAACTGCTCCAGCAGGTGGCCCGGCACGGCCTCGACGGCAGCCCCCAGCAGGATACGGTCAAAAGGCGCCTGCTCGGGCCAGCCCTCGCCGCCATCTCCATGCCGCGTGACGACATTGGAAATACCAGCCTTTTTAAAGAGTTGTTCTGCATCTTTCAGATGCGATCTGACCCTTTCAACGGAATAAACGCGCAGCGCCAGCCGGGCCAGAATGGCGGTTGCGTAACCTGACCCGGTGCCGATCTCCAGCACCTTCATGCGCTCACCCAGTTTCAGGGCATTCAGCATCAAACCGGTGACCAGCGCCGGGCTTTCTGTCTCGCTGTGCCCCACCATCGCCGGCGCATATAAAGCGGCCCCGGCCCAGTCATGCGGCACCCGCTCGATGGCATCCAGCAGGCGGGCATCGGTCACCCCCTGCCCGCGCAATTCCATGATCAGGCGGATGAGGTCAGGCGAGGCCGTCATCGGTCAGCTTTTTTTTGCCTTTGGCTTAGCGGCTCTGGGCTTGGGCGGTTTGGCAGCGATGGCTTTGGCGATGGCCGGCACCGAAGCGGTCTCGCTGAGGTTCATGTGCAGCGGCGTGACCGAGATGCAGTGATCGTAGATGGCGCGCAGATCGGTGCCCTTGGGCGGGTTCGACAGGATGCGCTTGAAGCCGATCCAGTAATACGGGTTGCCGCGTGCATCGATGCGCTGATCGACATTCAGCAGCGACTGGTCGCGCCGCCCCTGCGTGGTCGCCTGAAGGCCCTTCACGCGGTCCGCATTGCAGTCCGGGAAGTTCAGGTTGATGAGCACATGCTTCGGCCAGCCTGCGGCGAGCAGCTTGCGGATGATGGGCGCGGCGTGATGTTCGGCGCAGTTCCACTTCACCTGTGCATGTTCGTCGAAGATAAAGGCCTGACTCATTGCGATGGAAGGAATGCCAAGCTGTGTGCCTTCCATCGCGGCCGCGATGGTGCCGGAATAGGTCACGTCATCGGCGATGTTCGAGCCACGATTGACGCCTGAAAGAACGAGATCAGGCGGATTGTCCTTCATGGCATGCAGCACGCCCATCATCACGCAGTCGGTCGGCGTGCCATCCACGGCGAATTTCTGTTTGGAAATCTGACGCAGACGCAGCGGGCGGCTGAGGGTCAGCGAATGCGACGCCCCGCTCTGTTCGGTTTCCGGCGCGATGATCCACACATCGTCCGACAATTCGCGGGCGATCTTTTCGGCAATTTTCAGCCCCGGCGCGTGAATGCCATCGTCATTGGAAACGAGAATGCGTAGAGGCCGCCAGCCATCTTCGCGAGAGGATTGTGAGAGTTTTGAAGCCATCGCCTGCCCAGATTGAATCAGTTTCCTGCTCCACCCTCATGGCTGGCTTTGCGCCACGCATCCAGACATTTTCAGGCCAGAAAGATGTTATGGAGCCGCCCAACGGATCTTCATCCGATAAGTCGAGGCCTGTCCATCTGGGAACCTCCACCCCGCGACGGCAACGGCAGCCGCCTCACCAAAGCCTGCATCAGCATCGCTTTCCCGAATGACATAGACATCTCCAACGAAGCCGTCATTCTTCAGATGGATGATCAGGTCAGCTGAGGCATGTCCCGCCCCTTTCACACGCGCCTCTGGGGGGTATGGGACAGGCAGTGTTCCCGATGGTTGTTCCAGCTCTGGCAGATCTTCATAAACGATCGCGCCTGGATCAGCCCCAGACATACCAGAATTGAATAACACGCGCAGCCAATAGTGACCTGCCAATCCGGGTTGAAACTTCCATTGCCCGACAGACTGCGCTGCCTGATCGCCAAACCCCTTGTTCATGGGCACTTCGCGCTTAACAGCTACTTTGCTGACAGAGCCATCATCAGCGATGTCAATTTCAAGAAAAGCGATGCCATTCACGCCCGTCGTGCCCGAGGGATATTTCAGACGAGTGGACTGAACAGGTGCGGGAGCTTGTGGTATCTCAGGCGGGCAAACCTCGCCGGGTGGCAGAGAGACAAGCCGAAAGGCATAAATCCCCGGCATCTTCTTATTCATGGTCCAGGTTGAGGCGGCTTCACGCGCTTCATCAGCACAAGGCGTCCCCGGCGGATCTTCTGATGCGACTTTGATGCTTTCTGGCTTGCCGTCCTTACCAAATCGCATGAGCATAATAAGCGTGACCTGCGTTTTTATTTCGCATGGCTGTTCAACAGCATCCGCGCTCGCAGGCTTGTCTGGTGATGAGGGTGGAGCCGCCAGTGCAGGCGAAAAATGAAGTGCTGTCAAAAAAATGACAATACCATACCCGCTGATTGATGACTTACGGACGCGCATTAGACCCCTCAGGATTGGCTGTCGTGCCTCAGTCCCCGATGCTGACTGTAAGGCGGTAAAGCGTAGGACGCGCGCCTTCAAATCGCCATTGCTCAACTGCTGCCTTGGCTGCATCGCCGAAGCCCATATCCTTGGGCTTTTCGTCTACGATGCGGGCAGTCGACACCATGCCGCCTTCTTCCACTGCAATCAGGAGATCAACCTTGCCGGACTCACCGGCCTGAACCGCCGCAGGCGGCATGACAGGTTCAACACGGTGCGTGGGCTCTGGCGCTACGGGAAAATCATACCAGTTGAGAGCGTCATTACCTTCCATCTTGAAGTTGCAATGAACCGTATATTGTCCTGCTATGTTTTTTTCGAATTCCCATTGAGCCACAGCGTCCGCACAGGCACTGCCAAAGCCCCGCTTTTCAGGAATCTCGAAGTGAACGCGCACGTCATCAACGCGCCCCGCCGCATTGATTGAGACAATGACGACTGCCGAACCAGTGGAGTAACTGTCCAGCGCCATGGCAGGGTAGTGTGGCGGAACACGCTTGACTGGCTTGGGGGCGATTGGAAAACCGGTAGGGTCTATAGCCGGGTCATCCGGCGGGCTGAAATTCATGGTGACATTATACGCACCGGGATTGCCCGGTTGAAAACGCCATGCGTTCACCGCTGCACTGGCAGCTGCGCCAAACCCGAAGCCAGTTGGATCTTCTTTCGTAACAGTGGTTGCGGATACCACACCATCGTTTCCAACGGTCGCAGTTACCGTAGCTGTACCCGTCATATGCTGGGCCTCCGCCTGAGCCGGGTAGTCAGGCTGAACGCGCGTGACTGGTACGGGCGCGGCAATGGCCGCCCCAACGAGGCCAGCGAAGAACACCGAATAGGCAACGATTTTTTTCACGGTCGATATTCCGGGACAAACTTGCAGGCGATGTCATAAAGACCGGGCTGTAAATTAGTGGGCTCCAGGTACCCTTCAAAACGGGTCACTATGGCGGCAGCAAAGCCATAGACAGGGCTGCTATCTTCCAGCACCTGTGCGCCATCAAAGATACCGCCATCATCAAGGCGGATCAGAACCCGCGCCTGCCCGCCGACTTTTTCACGCCTCGCCCGCTCAGGATAATCAGCATAAGCGAAGTCGATATTGCATGGACCTGGCCAAATCATCCGACTGGGAAGAGTGTCGAGACGATCTTCCTGCCCCGGATGCGCCGGATCAAAGCGCCAGGCCAGTCGATACGCCCCGCCATGTCCTGCGGGAAAGCTAATTTTCCGAAGGTTGTTCAACGCCTGCCCGGCAAAACCATAATCCGTCGGGCGTTCGGTCATGACCTGCGCGCGAGAGATGTTACCTTCATCATCCAATTCGATAACGGCACCCACTTCGCCTGAAACGCCGTCGACAAGCGCCTGATACGGATAATGTGGCTGAAGAGGTGTCTGAGGCTGAGGCGCAGAAGCTAATGCGGTATATTCTGCCAGTGCGTAGGAACCGGGATGGACAAAGTTGAATGCGACGCGTTTTGTCCACGCGGCGGATGTCGGGGCGAATGACCACAGCCAAAAGGCTTCGGTGGCTGCCGCACCATAACCTTCTCCGAGCGGGGTCTCTTCAATCAGCGTGACCGCTTTCACCCGGCCATCTGCCGATATCATCAGATCAGCGACAACACGCCCCGGATGTGTGGCTGTGCTCGGGTAGGATGGTGCAACACGGCGAAGGACTTGCGGCGTCTCAGCAGCGGCTACCGGGACAGCTCCAGCAGCCGAGCCAAGAAGATGGGAAGTCAAACCAGCAATAATGAACAGGTATATGACACGCATAATGTCAAATTATTCCGGTATTTCGCTCCATTTGTTAGAACAGTTTGCGAAAGAACACCAGAGCATTCAACTCATTATCACGCGCTGATGTTTTCCAGGCCGCCCATATAGGGTTTCAGCACGTCAGGCACCGCGATGGAGCCATCGGCCTGCTGATAGTTTTCCATCACCGCGATCAGCGTGCGGCCAACCGCGAGGCCAGACCCGTTCAGCGTGTGGACAAAGCGCGTGCCTTTTTCCCCTGTGGGGCGATAGCGCGCATCCATGCGCCGGGCCTGAAAGTCGCCGCAGTTGGAGCACGATGAAATCTCGCGGTAACGCCCCTGCCCCGGCAACCAGACTTCGATGTCGAAGGTCTTGCGGGCCGAGAAGCCCATGTCGCCTGCGCAGAGCATCATGGTGCGGAACGGCAGGCCGAGGCGCTTCAGCACTTCTTCGGCACATTCGGTCATGCGGTCGTGTTCAGCGTTGGACTGATCCGGCGTGGTGATGGAGACGAGTTCAACCTTGGAAAACTGATGCTGGCGGATCATGCCGCGCGTGTCGCGCCCGGCAGAGCCAGCTTCGGAGCGGAAGCACGGCGTCCACGCAGTGAGCCGCAATGGCAGTTCCTGTTCGGCAAGGATGCTTTCGCGCACCGTGTTGGTGAGCGAGACTTCGGCAGTGGGAATGAGCCAGAAGCCATTGGTTGTTTTGAACAGGTCTTCTTCGAACTTCGGCAACTGCCCGGTGCCGAAAGCGGCTTCATCGCGCACCATCATGGGCGGGTTCACTTCGGTGTAGCCGAAGGTGCCGGTGTGCAGGTCGAGCATGAAATTGGCGAGCGCCCGTTCCATGCGGGCAAGACCCTGTTTCAGCACCACGAAACGCGCGCCGGACATGCGGCTCGCGATCTCGAAGTCCATCATCTTCAGCGCTTCGCCGAGATCAAAATGTTCTTTCGCGGCGAAGTTCGGCACGCGCGGTTCGCCATGACGGCGGTGTTCGACATTGTCGTTTTCGTCCTTGCCGGGCACGACTTCGGGCGCAGGCAGGTTCGGGATGGCGGCCAGCACATCATCGCGTGCTTTGAGCTTCTCGCGCTCCTCGGCCTCGCCTGCGGTCAGCGCGTCTTTCAGCGTGGCGACCTCGGCCATCAGGCTGGCGGCCTTCGCCTCGTCCTTCTGGGCTTTGGCCGCACCGATGAGTTTCGATGCCTCGTTGCGGCGGGCCTGCAATTCCTGAAGGCGGGTTGTGACGGCGCGCAGATCGGCGTCGAGGGCCAGAATTTCAGGCGAGCGCGCAGGCAGATTGCGGCGGGCGAGACCCGCATCAAAGGCGTCCGGCGTTTCGCGGATGAGCTTGATGTCGTGCATGGCGTTGGTCCGAATACGGGCCGAGTCGTCACTGACCCGGTGCGCCTGTGCTATAGGGTCTTATGCCCTGAGTGCAAAGCAGGCTCAGGCATCTTTCAGCCACACGAAACGCTGTCCGTCGCCCGGTTCGCCCGCATAGATGGCGCGCAGGATCTCCGCGCTGTCAGCCAGACGCGGGCCGGGCCGGTTGAAATACTGGTTGCCGTCGGCCACCGCGACCCGGCCCGTTCTGACCGCCGGAATGTCAGCCCAACCGGGCAGGCTTTCGAGCAGCTGACGCTCAGTCAGCGAGGTGGCGATGTCGTAACCGCAGGGCGCAACGATGAGAATATCGGGCGCGGCCTCGGCGATGGCCTCAGGCGGGCGCTTGATCGTGTGCTTGCCCGGATCGCCCAGCACCGAAAGCCCGCCGGTGACGTTGATGAGTTCCGGCGTCCACAGGCCCGGCCCCATCAGCGGCGCGATCCATTCCAGAAACACCGTACGCGGACGACCCTGATGTCGCGGTGGGGAACTGATGCCCGCCTGCATCGCGGCGACGACCGGCGCGGCATCGCGCCCGATGGCGGCGGCGACACGGCGCACATCCTCATAGGCATCGGCCAGCGAGGCCGGGCGCAGCGACACGATGACTGGCCGAGAAGGCAGCACGGCGCAGACTGCTTCTTCCACCTGAGCCAGTGAGGCCGCGCAGACCTCGCACTGGTCCTGTGTCACGATGACATCGGGGGCAAGCCGGGCGAGCAGATCGAGATCCACCTCGTAGACCGCAATGCCATCGGTGAAGGCGCGCGAGACGGCAGCGTCAATCGCCGCACTGCCCCCACCCAACGGCAGGCGCGGGCGGGTGAGCGCAGGCAGCGCCGTGACGCCAGAAGGGAAGTCACATTCGTGACTGCGCCCGACAATGTCAGCCTGTGCGCCAAGGGCACAAATGATTTCAGTCGCGCTGGGTATCAGCGATACGATACGCATTGAGATGATCCGATATCAAGCGAGGGCTTCATGGCATACGATCAGGAAAATATCTTCGCAAAAATCCTGCGCGGCGCGCTGCCGTGTCATAAAGTGTATGAAGACGAGATGACGCTGGCCTTCATGGACGTGATGCCGCAGGCCGAATGTCACACGCTGATCATCCCCAAGGAAGGCGCGGTGAACATTCTGGATGTGTCGCCCGAGGCGCTGTCAGCCGTGATCCGCACGACGCAGAAAGTGGCGCAGGCCGTGAAGAAAGCCACCGGCGCGCCCGGCGTGATGGTGATGCAGCTGAACGAACGCGAAGCCGGGCAAAGCGTGTTCCACCTGCATTTCCATGTCATGCCGCGCTGGCAGGGGCTGGAGCTGAAGTTTCATGCGCGCGGCATGGAAGACGGTGCGGTGCTGGCTGCCAATGCCGCGAAGGTCCGCGCTGCGCTGGAGGTCTGAGGCTGGACTCAGGGGGCGCGGCTTCCAATGCAGGAGAGGTTCACCAGCCCGGCCCTTCATCGCGCATGGTCCAGCCCGGTTTGCCAAGTGCCATCACGTCGGCCTGCGTCACCTCCTCCAGCGCCTTGAAGATCTTGAACTGCGAGGGCCGGTGCCCGGTGCGGAACAAAGCGATCAGGGTTTCCAGCGGCACGCAGCCGGGCTCGTTGCAGGTGATTTCTGTCACCGTGATGGTGTGATCAGGTTCGGGTTGAAAGCGCGCGTCGGCCCATGCGCGCACTTTCATCTGCAGCTCAACCGTTTCAGCGAGGCCAAAGTTGCGCAGACGCATCAGGCGGGGCGGTCATCAAGATGCAGGTCGCGATCCTTGGTTTCGGGCATGAACAGCGCGCCGATGATGAAGCAGATCGCCGCGACGCCAATGGGGTACCAGAGCCCGGCAAAGATATCGCCCGTTGCGGTGATGATCGCGAAGGACACAAAGGGCTGGAAGCCGCCAATGAGTCCGTTCGAGATATTGTAAGGCAGCGACAGCGACGTGTAGCGGATGCGCGTTGGGAACAGCTCCACCAGAAATGCCGCGATGGGTCCGTAGATCATCGCGGCGATCATCACCAGCCAGGTGAGCACCGCAATCGCCAGCGGCCGGTTCATGGCAGCCGGATCGGCCTTGTCAGGATAACCGGCGGCCTTCAGCGCGGCTTTGATGTCCTTTTCGGGGATGGCACCGGCATCAATCTGAAGGGCGTCCGCTTCACCGATTTTCACCCCAAGGTTGCGGCTGGTACTGGTGGTGAACTGTACACCGGCCTTCGAGAGCAGAGCGCGCATTTTCTGACACCCGGTCGCCGGGCTGTCGAAGATGACGATGGCGCATTCTGATGAGGCGGTGTTGGCATAGAGTGTCACCGGGCTTTTCTCGTTCGCCTCCATCAGCGCCGGGTTCACGGCGCGGGCGAGCATATGGAAGGCGGGCTGGATGGTCAGCGCACCAAGCAGGCAGGCCGCCATCATAAGCCATTTGCGCCCAATGCGGTCAGACAGCCAGCCAAACAGAATGACCAGCCCCATGCCGATGACAAGAGCCAGTGCCAGCAGCATGTAAGCATCGAGATAACCGACGCCGAGCACGTTCTGCATATAAAGCATGGCGTAGAAATTGGCCGTGTACCAAAGCGCGCCCTGCCCGATGCAGGCACCGGCAAAAGCGATCAGCACGATTTTCAGGTTCGCCCAGTTACCGAAACTGTCGCGGATGGGGCGCTTTGATCCGCGCCCTTCTTCCTTCATCGCCCGGAACACCGGCGATTCATTCAGCTTCATGCGGATGTAAACCGAGATCGCCAGCAGCACGAGCGAGACCACGAAGGGAATGCGCCAGCCCCAAGCCCTGAAATCGTCCTCGCTCATGGACAGGCGGCAGGCCGAAACAACGGCGAGCGACAGGAACAGGCCGATGGTCGCGGTCGCCTGAATGTAGGACGTGAAATAGCCGCGCCGATGATGGGGCGCATGTTCGGCCACATAGGTCGCCGCGCCGCCATATTCACCGCCAATGGCAAGACCCTGCATCAAACGCAAAGCGAGCAGCAGATAGGCCGCCACAATGCCAATATCCTGAAAGGTCGGCAGGAAACCGATAGCGGCGGTCGCAAGGCCCATCAGCATGATGGTGATGAGGAAGGTGTATTTGCGCCCGATGAGATCGCCCAGCGCGCCGAAGAACAACGCGCCGAACGGGCGCACGACAAAGCCTGCACCGAAGGTCGCAAGGCTGAGCAGGAAGGCCGCCGTATCATTGCCCGCAGGGAAAAACAGTGCGCCGAGCAGCGTTGCCAGCGTACCGTAGACGAAGAAGTCGTACCACTCGAAGACCGTACCGATAGAGGCTGCCGCCACGACCAGACGCAGCTCCTTTGCCGATGGCTCGCGCCCTTTCAGTGCCTCTGCGGTCATCTCAGCGCCCTTCCCGGCTTTGTTTTTGCGCTGCACCATGGTCTAACAGGCGCAGATTCCTTACCGAGGAGCTTGGCGTCATGAACGGCGCGCTGCAAGAACTGCTTGACCAGCTGAACCTCGAACAGATCGAGGGCAATTATTTTCGCGGTGTCTCGCCCGTGGACCGGACAACACGTGTCTATGGCGGCCATGTGATGGCGCAGGCCCTGATGGCCGGGCTGAACACGGTGGGCACAGACCGTCTGTGCCATTCGTTCCACGCCTATTTCCTGCTTGGCGGTGATCCGAAAGCCCCGATCCTTTACGAGGTGGACCGCAGCCGCGATGGCGGCAGCTTCACCACGCGCCGCATCGTGGCGATCCAGCACGGCAAGCCGATCTTCCATATGGAAGCCTCGTTCCATGTCGAGGAAGAAGGCTGGGAACATCAGTTCCCTATGCCTGATTTGCCGGGGCCAGAAACGCTGCCCACGGAAGACGAATGGAACATCAAACAGGCCGAAACACTGCCCGACCGGATTAAAAAGGGCTGGCTTCGCGAACGCCCCATCGAGCAGCGCGAGATCGACGCCGTGGACGAATACAACCCACCCAAGCGCCCGCCCTACAAGAACACGTGGATACGCTCGAACGGCAAACTGCCGGATGACCCGCGTTTGCATCAGGTGTTGCTCGCCTATGCCTCGGACATGTCGCTGATGGATGTCGCCACCCAGCCGCACGGTGTTTCATGGATGACCGGCGAGATGATGGGCGCGAGCCTCGACCATGCGATGTGGTTCCATCACCAGTTCCGCATTGATGACTGGATGCTCTACACCCACGACGCGCCGGTTTCGGCAGGTGGGCGCGGGTTCAATCGCGGCCTGATCTACACACGCGCCGGCAAGCTGGTCGCCAGTGTTGTTCAGGAAGGGCTCATCAGACCGGCGAAGAAGAAAGAACCGCCGAAACTGTGACGGATGTTTATCGTTTTGCAAAAATTAATTATTGTAAAACGATAATTTCATGATATGGCATCCCTGAGTGAAAGGATGTTCCATGACTGACTATGCCGCCGCTGCCGCCCACGCCTCCAAAATTGCCAAGCAGATGAGACCGCTGGCCTTCGCACTACTGGCGATTGGGGCCGTATTCACGCTGCGTGACGTGTCTCATGATTTCAGCCTGATGTGCGTTGATGAAATGGCCGCAAGCGGCGAGCGCTTCTCGCTCCGCTGCTCCATTCATCAGATCGGGCTTCAACTGATCCATATAGGTCCAGCACTGGCTTTGCTCTGGGCGTTGTGGGAGGCCCAGACCTATCTCGCCCGGCTTGAGAAAGGTGATCTGTTCGTGCCTGACACGATGGCGCTTTTTTCGCGCATCGGGGAAGCGCTTGTCATTGCCGCCGCCTGGAAGGCCTTGTTCGCCCCGACCCTGCTGCGGTGGGTTTCTGAACAACAAGGCGGCATCGTCTGGGATCTCGATGCGGACAGCATCACGCTCGCCGGCCTTGGCGTTATTCTTTCCGCCATAGGCAGGGCCTGGCGCGCGGCGCTAGAAGCTTCGGCAGAGATCAAATCCGAGAACGACGCAATCGTCTGACACCATGACGGTCATCGTAAAGCTGGATGTGATGCTGGCCCAGCGCAAGAAACGGGCGAAGGATCTGGCCGCTGACATCGGCATCACCGAAGCCAACCTTTCCCTGCTGCGTACAGGCAAAGTGAAAGGCATTCGTTTTGAAACGCTGGATGCCATCTGTCGGGCGCTTGAATGCAGGCCGGGTGATTTGCTGGATTATGTTGAAGACCGCTAATCCCAAAGCCTTGCGTAGCGTCACGCTCAGGCGGAAGACAGGCGCTCGCGCTGCATTGACCCTTCCCCCATCCATGTTTAGTCGTCTCGCAAAAGCGTCACGGCACACACTACGCCGCATTCAACAAGGGTTTCTGGATGTCTTATTTTTCTCATCCCTCCGCCATCATCGACGAGGGCGCTGTCATTGGTGACGGCAGCCGGGTGTGGCACTTCGCCCATGTCTGCGGCGGTGCGCGCGTCGGCAAGGGCGTGTCTCTCGGGCAGAACGTATTTGTCGGCAACAAGGTTACAATCGGCGACAAGTGCAAGATCCAGAACAATGTCTCTGTCTATGACAATGTGACGCTGGAAGAAGGGGTGTTCTGCGGGCCAAGCATGGTGTTCACCAATGTCTACAACCCCCGTGCGCTGATCGAACGCAAGGACGAGTATCGCAATACGCTCGTGCAGAAGGGTGCAACGCTTGGCGCAAACTGCACCATCGTGTGCGGCGTCACCGTCGGTGCCTTCGCCTTTGTCGGAGCAGGCGCGGTGATCAACCGCGACGTGAAGGACTTTGCCATGATGGTCGGCGTGCCCGCCAAACAGGTGGGCTGGATGAGCGCTTTCGGTGAGAAGCTGGACCTTCCCGTGAAAGGCGACGGCGCATGCGTATGCCCGCATTCCGGTGACCGTTACACGCTCCGCGATGGTCAGGTGTCGCGCCAGGCGGCCTGATCTGCGCCAGCCCCCTTGACGCTGCGGATATCTGGACAGGATCGCACCCGCACGACATGTGACAGGTGTAGTCTTTTTTCAGGTGCTCGATGACATCCCTGCTCTCGCCTCTGTTCAAGCCGTTGACCATCGGGTCGATGACGGTTCCCAACCGCTTTGCCATGGCGCCGATGACACGCGGCAAGTCGCCCGGTCAGGTGCCGAATGATGACGTGGCCGCTTATTACCGTCGCCGCGTGGAAGGCGGCGTCGGCCTCATCATCACCGAAGGCACGGTGATCGACCATCCGGCTTCAGATGCCGATGCGGGCGTGCCGCGCATCTATGGCGAGGACGCACTGGCCGGCTGGGCCAATGTCGTGCGCGAGGTGAAGGCGGCGGGTGGCTTCATCGCACCGCAGATCTGGCATGTGGGCGCTGCCCGGCGTTCAGCGGCCGCACGCAATCCTGATGCGAAATCCATCGGGCCATCGGGCCTGTCGCGCCCCGGCAAGCAGGTGAACGACCCGCTCAGCGAAAACGAGATCGCCGACCTCATCGCCGCCTATGCCAGCGCCGCAGCGGATTCCAAGCGCATCGGTTTTGATGCCGTGGAGCTGCACGGTGCGCATGGCTATCTCATTGACCAGTTCTTCTGGGACGGCACCAACCAGCGTGCCGATGCCTTTGGTGGCAACATGGTTCAGCGCACACGCTTTGGCACCGATGTGGTGAAAGCCGTGCGCGCCGCCATCGGCCCCGATTTCCCGCTGATCCTGCGCTGGTCGCAGTGGAAACAGCAGGACTACGCCGCCAAACTGGCGACGACGCCGGAGCTGCTGGAGACCTTCCTGGCGCCTCTGGTGGATGCCGGTGTGGACGTCTTCCACTGTTCGCAGCGTCGTTTCTGGGAACCCGAGTTCGATGGTTCGGACATGAACCTTGCCGGGTGGGTGAAGAAGCTGACCGGCAAGCCGACCATAACGGTGGGGTCCGTTGGCCTTTCGGGCGACTTCCTCAACTCGTTCGTTTCACCCGATGAAGTGGGTGCAACAGCCAGCCATCTGGAAACGCTGGCCGAGATGTTCACGCGCGGCGATTTCGACATGGTGGCCGTGGGCCGGGCGCTGATCGCCAATCCGGACTGGGTGAACCGCGCCCAGACAGGCGATCTGGACGGCATGAAGGCCTATGATCCCAAGGAACTTGCAACACTTTACTGAGGCATGAACGTCCAAATGGCTCATGTCTTCCTCATGGCCGGGCCTGACCCGGCCATCCATTTGGATCGCAATAGCTGGATGGCCGCCTCAAGGGCGGCCATGAGGGCTTGCCAAAGATCAGTAGCACGCAAGAACATCGTAAAGTGATATTCGAAACCCGCTACTCGAACAGAACGTACCATTTTTTATACCATCCATCGAACAAGGCACGCCCATGACCACACCCATCGACGGCACATGCGATGCAAAGTTTTCAGCCGTCAGAACGGCATTTGAAAACAATTTCACCCAAAATGGTGATGTCGGCGCATCGTTCGCCGTCACCGTGGATGGCGAACTGGTGGTTGATCTGTGGGGTGGCCATGCCGACGCTGAAAAGACAAAGCCGTGGCAGCGCGACACGATCGTCAATGTCTATTCCACAACGAAAACCATGTGTGCGCTTACCGCGCATCTGTGTGCCGATCGCGGCCTGATCGACTTCAACGCGCCGGTCGCCCGTTACTGGCCGGAGTTCGCGCAGAACGGCAAGGACAAGATCACCGTCGCTCATCTGATGAGCCATTCCGCCGGACTTCCCGCTCTGGATACGCCCGTGCCTGCCGAAGCGCTGTATGACTGGGACGGCATCATCCGCCGACTTGAGGTGCTGACACCCATGTGGGAGCCAGGTACGCGATCTGGCTATCACGCCGTGACACAGGGCCATCTGGTGGGTGAAGTCATCCGCCGGGTGACCGGCAAATCAGTCGGCACCTATTTCCGCGATGAGCTGGCCGGACCGCTGGGCGCTGACTTCCATATCGGCGTGCCACCCGAAGCAGATGCCCGTATCGGCGATCTTATTCCACCCGCCACCGGATTGCTGGAAGCAACGCCCGGCAGTGAGGTTGCCCGCAAGACCTTCGGCAGCTTCACGAATATGAGCCCGAACCTCACCAAGACGACTCCCTGGCGGCGGGCCGAGATTCCGGCCGCGGGCGGGTTCGGTAATGCCCGCTCCGTGGCGCAGTTGCAGGCCATACTGGCCAATGACGGCGTGATGGGCGGCAAGCGCTTCATGAGCGCCGCGAGCGCCCGCAAGCCACTTGAGGCCCAGATCACCAACGAGGATCTGGTGCTGGGGATTCAGGTCTGCTTCGGACTTGGCTATGGCCTGCCGGGCGGCATGATGCCCCTGCCTTCAGCCAACTCGATGTTCTGGGGTGGCTGGGGTGGATCGCTGGTCATCATCGACTATGACCGGCGCATGACCATGGCCTATGCGATGAACAAGATGGTCTCTACCACCACCGGCGATGCTCGCGTTGGCGGCTTGGTGATGGGGGTCTATGGCGCGCTGCTGAGCTAAGACGCGCGCACCGTCACCGTGATGCGGTCACGGTCTGCTGGTCGGCGTTCGACCAGCAGGCGTGACACCTGCGCGTCGTCGTGAAACAGCCAGCCCTTGATGCCGTCGAGCACCGCCTTGGCCAGGTTGTCGAGATCCATATGCGGCGGCTCGCCCAGGTGCTCGACGATGATCTCGACATGCTGGTCGCCCCATACCGGGCGAGAGCCGCGCCACTCTTTGCGGAAGAACTCGTAGAGCAGCACCTTGTAGTATTTGGCCTGTGTGGTGATGCCATCAATGGCGATGGTGACAGCGCCACCTTCCGCGCGCGCCCGCACCTTGCCGGACTGGACCCAGCCATCGGCACTCATGAGGGGCGATCTTTCAGGGACTGCGGCCCGTTCACGAAGGCAACCATGACATAGGAAACGATCATCAGCAGGAACCATGAGGAGAGTTTCGACAGCGGCACCGTATGCCATCCACTTTGCTGATGCGGATAGAGCCATGCGCCGCCCAGCGTGGCCAGATTTTCAGCCAGCCAGATGAACAGCGCCACCAGGAAGAAGCCCAGCAGCAGCGGCATACGCCGCCACGTCTTCCAGACTTTGAAGTAAACCCATGTGCGGGCGAACATCAGCACAATCACGGCAAACAGGAACACGCGCAGGTCGGGCATGAAGTGATGCGCAAAGAAGTTAGCATAGATCCCGATCGCCAGCAGCGCACAGCCCCACAGGGGCGGATGGTGCGTGAAGCCGAAATCGAACAGCCGCCAGACCCGGCACAGATACGAACCGACAGAGGCATACATGAAGCCGCTGAACAGCGGCACGCCGCCAATGCGGAAAAACGCAGCTTCCGGATAGGCCCACGACCCTGCTGAGGTCTTGAACAGTTCCATGACCGTTCCGACGAGATGGAACATGAGGATGGCCTTCGCCTCGCCCCATGTTTCCATGCGCGTCCATAGAAGGACGATCTGCATACCGAGCGCCGACAGAAACAGCACGTCATAGCGGTTGAGAAGCGCATCGGCGGGATAAAGCAGTTTCGTGCCGAGGATGAGCGCCAGCAGCAAGCCGCCAAACAGGCAGGCCCAAGCCTGCTTCACGCCAAAGCGGACGAACTCATAAAGGCCACTGGCGACCGCACCGCGTGCTGACGCCCATGCCCCCAGCCGCGCCTCTGCCTCGATGAAGCGGGCTAACAGCGGCCAGTTGGATGCGGCGCTTTGATGAGGTCTGCTGGGTAATGTGCTCATGAGATGTTGGGCGGCGAAATCCGCAGTGTTTGTGGCTTTCTCATGGCCATACGGTCCAGCGCCGCACGCCAAGCATATCGCGCACAGTGGTGATGGACATCGCGCCACCCTCGCCTACTGAAATGGCAAGCGCGCCCTGTTCGGCTGTCATTGAAGGCGTCAGGGTCAACCCGTGTCCGCACGATGCCACCTCGCGCGCGGCAATCAGCAGATCAAAACCCTGCGCGCAGGCGGTGCGCGCGTCGCCGCGCTTTTCAAGATAACCGATCCGCGCGCCCTTGATCTCTGCCGCGCACAGACCATCCACACACGACCAGACGCTTTCGCGCCCCAGCCGGGCAGCATCACGCACCGCACTTGAGTCACCATCACGCTCCAGCCATTCGGTGGCCGCGAACGCACCGCGTCGTCCTGACAGCAGCGCCAGTCGTCCGCTCTCGCTGCGCAGGGCGACATTCTTGAGTTCGCGATCAATGAGAATGTCCGGCACTGGTGCGAAGGCACCGATCACAAACGCCGCAGCTACACCCGCCAACCCCAGCAGACGCCACGGGCCGCGCCACAAGGCCAGCCACAAGGCGCCCAGTGTCACCAGAACAAGGGCGGACACAGACCATGACGGCGCATGGCCGGATGCGCCGGGAAGGCTGGCAGTCCAGTGCGCAATGGCCAGCATGGCTTCAAGGCCCCACCCCGCAACATGAAAGGCCCATGCGTCGAGGCCGAACGGCATCAGCACAAGACCCAGCATGGCAAAGGGCATGATGATAAAACTGATGACCGGCATCGCTGCGACATTCGCAACGACGCCATAAAGCGCCACACGGTTGAAGTGGAACGCCGCGAAGGGCGCGGTGGCCAGCCCAGCCACCGCCGATGACAGGATGGCAATCGCCAACCATGCGCTGAGACGCCCCGCCCATGTGTCGCGATAGAAAAGTGGAACGGGCCTGCGGCGCTGCCAGTCCTCGAACCATTCAAAGAAGGCAACCAGACCTGTCACGGCTGCGAACGACATCTGGAAGCTTGGGTCCACCACGCTCTCAGGCGCGATGAGGATGATGAGAAAGGCAGATATCGCTACCATGCGCAGGGTGATCGCTGCGCGATCCACCAGAACAGCGACGAACACCAGCCCCAGCATCAGAAACGAGCGCTCGGCAGGCACCGACATGCCGCTCAGCACGAGATAGGCCGCGCAGGTCAGCAGAGCCGCCGCCGCCGCCCATTTCTTGATGTTCCAGCGCAAGGCCACGGGCGGGGCAAGCGCCAGAACAAACCGCAGCAGTCCAAAAACGCCGAGCCCGACAATCGCCATGTGCAGGCCGGAAATCGAGAGCACATGCGCCAGACTGGAATCGCGCAAGGCTTCTTCGTCGCGCGCTGGAATCTGGCCACGGTCGCCGACCGTCAGAGCCGCCGCAATCGCGCCGGGCCCGCCGGGCAGCAGAGTATGAATGCGCTGGCTGGCATCGTGACGCACCCCGCCCACCCAAAGCCAGAATCTTTCCAGCCATGTCGTATCTTGCGTTGACACCACACCCTGCGGTGGCCCCAGCGCGAAGCCGTAAGCACCAATGCGGCTGAACCATGCCGCGCGGGCGAAGTCGAAGCCGCCGGGCGTCACCGGCAAGGTCAAGGGCGACAGTCGTGCCTTGACCGTGATGGCAGAGCCGGGACGCGGGACTGCGTCCGTCTTGCGCAGGGCAATGCGCACCCGCCGCTCGCCCAACTCACCGGGCCATGCGGATGCCTCGGTCAGACGCAGGATGACGCGCGGTTTTCCATCGCGATGGACGAAGGCATCTTCGACCACGCCCGCGATCTGTTGCGCTGGCAGTGGCGCGCGTAAGACCGGCGTCGAAAGCATTTCGGCGCGCATCACCGATGCCGCATACCCCAGCGCCACAAAGGCGAGCCCTGTCAGGATCGTGCCCAGCCAGAAGCGCCCCATCAGAAACAGGGCCAGCAAGACCAGCCCTGCCGCCCATCCTGTCCAGAGAGGTGGTTCGGTCAAAAGCGCGAAATAGAGTGCGGCACCCGTGCCAAGCGCCACCGGCGACCAGAGCGCAAAGCGGCGGCTCTGCCCGGCAAGCCAGGGCAGAAAACCGCGCGGAGGGTGGTCAGCGGCAGGCTGGCCTTGCGACATGGGAAGGGCGGCGTCTAAAGAGGCAGGAAATCACGCCTCAAAGCAAAGCACAGAAGTTTCATGTCCGCCTCTGGCAAAATCGTCACCCGCTTCGCGCCCTCGCCCACCGGCTATCTGCACATCGGAGGCGCACGCACCGCGCTGTTCAACTGGCTTTATGCCCGCCACACCGGCGGCATCTTCCGCCTGCGTATCGAGGACACCGACCGTGCCCGCTCCACGCCCGCTGCCATTGACGCCATTCTGGAAGGCATGAGCTGGCTGGGCCTGCATCATGATGACGAGGTGGTTTATCAGTTTGCCCGCGCCGCCCGTCACCGCGAGGTGGCCGAGGAGCTGCTTTCCAAGGGCATGGCCTATAAGTGCTATGCCACCGCCGAAGAGCTTGAGGCCATGCGGGCAGAGCAGAAAGCGACCGGCAAGCCGATGCGTTATGACGGTCGCTGGCGTGACCGGGCACTGGAAGGTGCGGTGCCGAACGTGCCGCCGGTCATCCGCCTGAAGGCGCCGCAGACGGGCGAAACCGTCATTGACGATCAGGTGCAGGGCCGGGTCGTGTTCCGCAATGATGTGCTGGACGATTTCGTGCTGCTGCGTGGCGACGGCACCCCCACCTATATGCTGAGCGTCGTGGTGGACGACTTCGACATGGGTGTCACCCACATCATCCGGGGTGATGACCACCTGACCAACGCCGCAAGGCAGCGTCAGATCATCGACGCGATGGGCTGGCCGCAGCCGGTCTATGCCCACCTGCCGATGCTGCATGGCGAGGATGGCGCGAAGCTTTCCAAGCGCCATGGCGCGCAGGGCATCCATGAGTTTCAGGATATGGGCTATCTGCCCGAGGCCATGCGAAATTATCTGCTGCGGCTCGGCTGGAGCCATGGCGATGACGAGACCATCTCCACCGGACAGGCGATTGAATGGTTCAATCTGGAGAGCATCGGGCGCAGCCCAGCCCGGGTCGATTTCAAGAAACTGAACAATCTCAACGGTCACTATTTGCGGCAGGCCGATGATGCGGCGCTGTGTGCTGAAGCCGAACGGCTGATGGTCCGTCAGGGTCATGCAGCCTTGAACGACGCACAGCGTTCACAGGTGAAGCAGCTGATGCCGGTCTTGAAAGAGCGTGCGAAGACTATCGTTGAAATCGTTGAAAATATTGATTTTCTTAAGTCGTCACGCCCGCTTGTTCTGGATGAAAAGGCAGCCAAGGCGCTTTCGCCCGATGCACGCGCTCGCCTTCAGGGCCTTGCTGCAAAACTGGCAGATACACCGTGGCAGCTGGCCGATCTGGAAGCAGCCGTACGGGCCTTTGCTGAGGCCGAGGCCATCAAACTGGGCGATGTTGCGCAGCCTTTGCGGGCGGCCCTGACGGGCAAGACAGTGTCACCGCCAGTGTTCGACGTACTGGCCGTGCTGGGTCGGGACGAAGCACTGGCCCGCCTGAAGGACACAGCCTGAGGTCAGCTTTCAAGCGCCTGTCACAATGGCGCGTTAACCGTGACCTGCTTATATTGCGCCGCAACGTAAACGGCGATTCTCAAATCATCAGGTGCCGACATGGGCGATTTCAAAGATTCCAAAGCGACAGCCGGCGGCAATGCCACCCTGTCCTATGAAGGCAAGTCATTCGATTTTCCGGTGATGAAGGGTTCGGTCGGACCCAACGTCATCGACATCCGTAAGCTCTACGGCGAGACGGGCGCGTTCACCTACGATCCCGGTTTCACCTCAACCGCCTCGTGCGAGAGCTCGATCACCTATATCGACGGCGATGAAGGCGTCCTGCTCTATCGCGGCTATCCTATCGACGCCCTGGCCGAACAGGGCGATTTCCTTGAGACCTGCTATCTGCTGATGCATGGCGAGCTGCCCAACGGCACGCAGATGAAGAAGTTTGATGACTCCATCACGCGCCACACCATGGTGCATGAGCAGCTGACACAGTTCTTCCGTGGCTTCCGCCGTGATGCCCACCCGATGTCGATCATGGTTGGCGTCGTTGGCGCACTTTCGGCCTTCTACCATGACAGCCTGGACATCAATGACGCCCGCCAGCGCGAAATTTCCAGCCACCGCTTGATCGCCAAGATGCCGACCATCGCGGCCATGGCTTACAAATATTCGGTCGGCCAGCCTTTCGTCCATCCGCAGAACAATCTGGGCTATTCCGAAAACTTCCTGCGCATGTGCTTTGCGGTGCCCGCCGAGGAGTACAAGGTGAACCCGGTTCTGGCCCGTGCGCTCGACCGCATTTTCATCCTGCATGCCGACCACGAGCAGAACGCTTCAACCTCGACCGTCCGTCTGGCCGGTTCGTCGGGCGCCAATCCGTTTGCCTGTATCGCAGCTGGCATTGCCTGCCTGTGGGGTCCGGCTCATGGCGGCGCCAACGAAGCGGCACTCCAGATGCTTCAGGAAATCGGCACCGTTGACCGGATTCCTGAGTTCATCGCCAAGGCGAAAGACAAGAACTCCGGCCAGCGCCTGATGGGCTTCGGCCACCGCGTGTATAAAAACTACGATCCGCGCGCCAAGGTGATGCAGAAGACAGCGCATGAAGTGCTGAAAGAACTCGGCATCAAGGACGACCCGCTGCTGGATGTCGCGGTCGAACTGGAGAAGGTCGCGCTGTCGGACCCCTATTTCATCGAGAAGAAGCTGTATCCGAATATCGACTTCTATTCAGGCATCACGTTGAAGGCGATGGGTTTCCCGACCTCGATGTTCACCGTGCTGTTTGCGCTGGCCCGCACTGTGGGCTGGATCGCGCAGTGGTCTGAAATGATTTCAGACCCGGCACAGAAGATCGGCCGCCCGCGCCAGCTTTATACCGGTGCGCCCAAGCGCGACTATGTGCCGCTGAACAAGCGCTGATCAGCGCCCGATTTCGGCCAGAACAGCCTCAGCCGCCCGGCGGCTGGGGCTTTCTTCTTTCGACCCCAGTTTTTCAACCGCTTCCTTCAAGGCCGACTTCTGGGCAGCGATGGCATTTGCGTCGTTCAGCAGAGGAACGAGCGCGTCAGTCAGCGCCTTTGGTGTTGCTTCAGCCTGCACGAACTCCGGAATGGCGCGGCGGCCAATCACCAGATTGGCGACCGTGATATGCGGCACTTTCACGAGCCGCTGCCAGATGGCCGCTGTCAGCCAGCCGACTTTGTAGGCAACCACCATCGGCACGCCCGCAATCGCAAGCTCTGTTGTCACAGTGCCTGATGCCGCCAGCGCCGCATCCGCTGCATCAAAAGCCGCAAACCTTTCTGCTTCCGTCGTCAAAACATCCACCGGCACCACGCAATCCTTCAGCGCGGCGCGCACAAGCGGCTCAACATTGGGAACGGTTGGCAGAACGACACGCAGGCCGGGGACTGAGCGCCTCGCGTCCGCGATCACCTGGCCGAAGACTGGCAACAGGTGTGTCACCTCGACCTTGCGGCTGCCGGGCAACACACACAGCAACTTTGCATCAGCAGAAATGCCAAGCCGTTCGCGCAGTGCTGCGCCGCCTTTCATGCGGCTTGCCCGTTCCAATGCGGGATGGCCCACAAAGGTCGCGGGCATGTTGTAGGCTTTGTAGAAATCGGGCTCGAATGGCAGCAGGCAAAGCACGCGGTCGAGATAAGCAGGCATCGAAGCCGCCCGGCCCGGTCTGGATGCCCAGACCTGCGGCGATACATATTTGATGACCTTCATGTCTGGTGCGCGGGCCTTGATGCGCTTAGCCACACGGTGATTGAAGTCACCGCTATCGATCAGCACCACAGCATCAGGGCGTGTGCGCAGCGCCAGTCCTGCCACCTCATCCATGCGGCGGAACAGGCCGCGCAACTTAGGCAGAACATCTGCGATGCCCATGACGGTGATGTCCGCGATATCAAACAGGCTGCTGAGACCTTCTGCCTGCATGGCCGGGCCACCGATACCGCTGAAGGTGACGCCGGGCGACAACACCTTGAGCTGCTGCATCAGCGCTCCGCCCAGCGCGTCACCGGAAGGTTCACCCGCCGAGAGCATGATGTGAAGCGGTTTGAAATCAGCCATGATGCTTATCCGGCTTCAGGCCCATGATGAACAGACCTGCGGCATCGGCCGCTAACACGGTTTCATCACGCCGCACCAATATCGCGCCGCCGGCTTCGATTACAATGCCGCTCAATCTGGCACTGGCTGCGGCTTTGATGGTGTCTGGTCCAATCACGGGCAGGTCGACACGGCGGTCCTGATGTGGCTTTGCGAACTTGGCCAACACACCGCCCTGCCCCCCCGAAGCTGCCACGCGCGCCAGAAGTCCGTCGGTGTGATCGCGCCCTTCTGTGGCGATCACCGCTCCTCCACGCACCACCGCGCCTTGCCCACGATCTGTCGCGCCGACTTCCAAGGCGGTTACAACGGCCAGAGTGATGTCGCTGCTTTCTGCATCTGTAGGCTGGCGCTTCGTCAGAACCTCCTCGCCAACCAGCATATCGGGCCACACTTCCGCCGGGCCAACGACATGGATGCCGCGCTTTTCAAACAGACGCGAGATGCCGCGATGCAGGCGGTCGTCATGCTGCCAGCCAGAAAACAGAACAGACATGAGGCCGGTGAACCCGGCCCAATCCAGTTTCAGCGCGTGCAATGGCGGACGCATGACCTTGCCGATGAACAGGATGCGCGTGCAGCCTGCGCCTTTAAGTGCCTGAAGCGCCCGGCCAAGCTGGCCCAAGGCGACACTCGTGCCGGGGTGTGCATCCAGCTCCGGCGATGCGATGCCTGCAAGCCGGATCACATGATATGGGCGCGCTTCATCCCTGCATCGTTCGGCGAGATCCACCGGAAGCCTGCCAGCCCCGGCAATGATGCCGAGCCCTCCGTCAGTCACGACGCGGCTGGTTCGCGATGCGGCATGCAGATCGCGCGATTATTTCCGGCGCGGATGAACTCGACAATCTCCATGGCTTCAGGGCAGTTGGCGAACGTCTCAGCGACGTCATCCAGCCGTTCCTGAAAGGTGCCCTCTTCCGCAAACAGCAGCCGGTAGGCATTGCGGATGTCATGAATGGTTTCGCGCGATAGCCCGCGCCGCTTCATGCCAACAAGGTTCAACCCGCCAAGATGCGCACGATTGCCCAGTGCCGAACCGAACGGAATGAGATCACCTTCCAGCCCGGCCATGCCGCCAAGCATGGCGTTGCGGCCTATGCGCGCAAACTGATGCACCGCCGCACCGCCGCCAATCCACGCAGAATTACCAATCGTGACATGGCCGCCAATCATCACATTGTTCGCCATGATGACGCCATCGCCCAGCAGACAGTCATGTGCGACATGCGCATGTGTCATGATGAAGCAGCCATCGCCAATGCGCGTTTCACCACGCGCGTCAGGCATGCCGCGATTGATGGTGACAAACTCACGGATAATGTTGCGGGCGCCAATCACCAGCGACGTTTCCTCACCTTTATACCCCACGCTCTGCGGCGGGCCGCCAAGCACGGCAAAGGCATGAACCTTCGTATCAGTGCCAATCGTGGTATTGCGGGCGATCACGGCATGCGGGCCTATTTCCACGCCATCATGCAGAACGACATTCGGGCCAATGGTTGCGAATTGCGCAACAGTGACGCGGTCACCCAGAACCGCCGAAGCATCAACGATGGCAGTGGGATGAATGTCAGCCATCTGCATGCGTCGTGTCTGGACGGCCCGACCCGTCCATGATCATCGCCCCGAATTCAGCTTCGGCGCACAGCTTGCCATCGACGCGCGCTTCACCTGTGAACTTCCACACCGGGCCGCGCTGGCGCACGACTTTGACCGGCAAATGCACCGCGTCGCCCGGCACCACAGGCACCCGGAACCGGGCCTTGTCGATCGTCATGAAGTAAACAATCTTTTCGCCGCGCGTCATCTGTGTGGAATGCACCACCAGTGCGCCAGCCGTCTGAGCCATGGCTTCGACCAGCAACACGCCCGGCATGACAGGCATATTGGGGAAGTGGCCCACGAACTGGGGTTCGTTCATCGTCACGTTCTTGATGCCTGTCGCGCTTTCACCCGGCACGATGTCGATCACCCTGTCGATCAGGAGAAAGGGGGGGCGGTGAGGCAGCAATTCCATGATGCGCCGGATGTCAAGCACATCAGAGGACGGGTTCGCATCGTTACTCATGGCTACGTTTTGTCCCTTTCACCAAACGCCGGACCGCAGCAACTTCACGCCGCCACACAGCAATTGGCCGTGCTGGAGCGCCGCCATAGTCCTGCCCGCCATCCAGATCGCGAGTGACCCCTGAACCGGCAGCTAAGCGGGCGCCGTGACCAATGGTGACATGGTCAGCAATACCCACCTGGCCGCCCATGATGACGCCATCACCAATAGTCACGGACCCAGAAAATCCGACCTGACCTGCCAGAATGGCATAACGCCCAATGCGGCAGTTGTGCGCCACATGAACAAGATTGTCGAGTTTTGCACCCTCGCCGATCACCGTGTCGCCCAAGGCCCCGCGATCAATGCAGCAGTTCGCACCGATTTCCACATCGTCCTGAATGATGACCCGCCCAAGCTGAGGAATCTTGATAAGCGCTGCAGCCGCCGGGACAAAACCAAAGCCATCATTGCCAATCCGCGATCCTGCCTGAATGGCCACACGGTCACCGATCAGCGCACAGGCAATAGTGACGCCCGGCCCGATATGGCAGTTTCGTCCGATGCATACGCCCCGGCCGATCACTGCATTGGCGCTGATCACGGTGCCAGCACCAATATGTGTGCCTGGACCGATGACCGCACCCACGCTTACACGCACGCCATCATCCAGGCGGGCTGTGGGGTCAATGCGTGTTTCTGAAACTGGCCACATGGCTGTCGCCGCATCAGGATAGAAAAGCGCCGTCGCTCTGGCGAACGCCGCCTGCGGCTGATCACTCAACAGAAGTGCCATACCCTGCGGCGTCGCGCCTGCCAACGCATTCGATACGATGCAAATAGCTGCTGGACATTCCGCCAAACGGGCGGCGTGCTGGGGGCCAAGGGCATAGCACAGCTCGCCCGCCGCCAGAGCCGTGATGTCACAGACATCACTGACAGGAAGTGCGGGATCAGCGCCCGTCGCCAATCCCGCGCCTAAAACCTGAGCCAGATGGCCAAGGGGAAATGGCCCCCGATTATCGTAGAATCGTGGATCCGCCATTTCCCGGCAACGACAGTTTACTGACCGGCGGCGGGTGCCGCAGGCACATTCGGATCGGGGGCAACCGGCGTGACCTTGATTGCAGGAAGAACCTGATCAAGGCGCTGGATCACAGAAGCGGTGATGTCGATGTCATTCGGGCCGATGATAACAGCAGCCCGCTCCAGCAGGATCGAGCCCTTCCGTTCCTGGAATACCGCATTGAGAATTGGGCCGAGCGCCTTATCCAGCTCGCGCTGGGCATTGCCGATTCCGTTCTGGATGGCGGCCTGCTCGTCCTGCATCTTCTTGCGCAGCGCTTCGTCGCGGTCACGCAGTTCCTTTTCCTTCTTGGCAGCCGCTTCAGGCGACAGCACACCCGCCTGCTCCTGAAGGGCCTGCGCATCAGCACGTAGCTTCTTTTCCTCGTCTCCGAACTTCGCCTCCAGCGACGCTTTGAACTCGTCAATCTGGCGGATCAGATCCTTGCCGACGAGCGAGCTGCGCAGGACTGCCGCGCGATCAACGGTCAGGATCATCTGTGAGCCGGGTACAGTTGGGGCCGCAGCAGGCTGCTGTGCGGGCGTCTGCGTGCCGGCGAACAGAATGGCCGCGACGAGCGCCACCACACCAACAGCCGAGCCGACGCTGATCAATGTCTGATTTTTCATGCTTTCTGGTCCTTAGAACTGGGTGCTGGTGCTGAAGCGGAATGACTCGGTCTGGTCGTAGTCCTCTTTCACGAGAGGCTTGGAGAAATCAAGGCGAACACGACCGAACGGAGAATCCCAGAAGACGCTGATGCCAACAGAAGCGCGCATCGACAAGTCATCGCGCACACACGCATTTGTCGATGTCACAACGGTTTGCTGCGGCGTTCCCGGTGTCGCAGGCGGGCCTGCCGAGGGCGGCACTGCCGGAATGACATTGGTGTTGCTGGTGGTGCGGCAACCAGACTGGCCATTGACCAGACCGACCGTGCCGAAATCCACGAACATGCTTGTATCAATGCCAAGATCTTTCGGCAGGTAGTTGGGGAAGGACATCTCAACTGTGCCGATTGCAAAGGCTTCCGCACCGATGGCGTTCTCTGCAGTGCTCTGATTGACCTGCACACCGTTCACAGTTGTCGTGAATGTATCGAACTCGCGCGGGCCAACACCTGCCGTCTTGAAGCCGCGGAAGGTCGAGCCGCCCTTGAAGAAACGGTCATTCAGGCGCACTGGCACTTTCTTGTCCCATGCCGCGATGTACCCGGCATTTACGCCAACCGACAAAATGAAGTCGTCCGACCACAGACGCTGGTACCACTTGGCGCCACCTTCAAAGCGGTAGAACTTCACGTCACCGCCAAGCCCGGCAAAGTCGCCCGAGAAGTTCACAACAAAACCCTTGTGTGGTTTCTCAGGATCGTCGCGGTCATCATAGCCATAATCAAAGCCCAGAACGGATGTGAGATATTCACCCTGGAAGTTCTGGATATAGGCGGTCGCACCCGGTAGGGCGGTAATCTCGTCCTGACGGATGGTGTAGCGCAGCGCCAGACGCGAATACTCAGACAGCGGGAAGCCTATGCGCAGACCACCGCCAGTCGAAATCGATTCATAGCTCGATTCCTTGTACACTGACTGCAGGTGATAGGCGTCGATGCCTGCTGCCAGGTTGCGGTCCAGGAAATAGGGTTCGGTAAAGCGGAACTCGAACTGCTTGCGGCGACCCGACCAGCTGGCGCGCAGACGCAGGAACTGTCCCTTACCCAGCAGATTGCGTTCCGAAACCTCGACGTCACCGACCAGACCTTCCTGGCTTGAATAACCAACGCCGAACTGCAGCTGGCCGGTGGTCGTTTCAGTCACACCGACATTCAAAACGGTCTTGTCAGGCGCCGAACCTTTTTCTTCCTTGATCTCAACATCCTTGAAGAAGCCAAGCCCCTTGATGCGGCTCTTGGAGCGGTCGACCAGAACCTTGTTGTAAGCATCGCCTTCCGCCAGACGGAACTCGCGGCGGATCACGCGGTCGAGCGTGCGTGTGTTGCCGATGATGTTGATGCGCTCAACATAAACACGCGGGCCCTGCTCAACTTCGAACACGACATTGATGATGCGGTTCTTCGCATCACGCTTCACGCGTGGCTTGATTTCAGCAAAGGCATAGCCGTTAGAACCGGCATAATAGGTCAACGCTTCGGCTGATTTCTCGATCAGCTCGGCGTTGTAGGTATCGCCTGCCCCAAACTTGATCAGCTTGGACATTTCCTCGGTATCGAGGTCGGGCACGTTCGACTGAATAGACACGTCGCCAAAATCGTAGCGGTCGCCTTCTTCAATCGTGAATGTGAGGTAGAAACCGGCTTTGTCGCGCGCCAGTTCAGCGACGGCCGACTGCACGCGGAAATCTGCGTAACCGTGGCGCAGATAGAAGCGCCGCAGCTGCTCGCGGTCAAACGTCACGCGGTCGGGATCATAATTGTCCTGGCTGGTGAAGAACCGCCACCAAGCCGATTCAGTGGTCACGATTTCCTGGCGCAGCTCGCGGTCGGAATAGACCTTGTTGCCGATGAACGAAATGTCGTGGATGCCCGTCGAGGGGCCTTCCTCGATCTCATAAATCAGATCGACGCGATTCTGCGGAAGTTCGACCACCTTCGGCTCGATCGTCGCGGCGAAGCGGCCTGATCGGCGATAAAGTTCAAGCATGCGCTGGACATCGGACTGAACCTTGTCGCGGGCCAGAATCTGGCGTGGCTGCAGCTTGGCTTCCTTGCTCAACTCTTTTTCGCCGAGCCGGTCGTTGCCTTCATAGTTGATCGAGTTGATGATCGGATTTTCAATAACGTCGATGGCCACCACGCCACCAGATTCACGAATGGTGACATCTGCGAACAGGCCCGTAGCTAACAGCTGCTTCAGCGCTATGTCGCCATCGGTTTCGCTATAACGCTGCCCTTCTGAGAACGGCAGATACTGACGGATCGTACCTTCCTCGATGCGGCGGGTGCCGGAAATCTGGATGCGCGTGATGACATTGCCATATGCACTGCGCGTTGGCGCTGCCGGTTCCGACGGGCCGAGATCGCCGCCGCCCGGCTGCTGTGCAAGAGCGAGCGGGCTGACCGATGACAACAGCATCAGGACCGCGACAGGCGCAGCCAGGGAAACTATCGTGCGCTTCATGTTTACCAACACCACTCGATTTTTGTTCTACAGGCCAAAAGCCTGCCTCTGGCTCTAACCTAAAAGCCTAGGACCAGAATATCCGCATCAGATCATTCCATGTGGCGAATAGCATGAGGCTGGCAACCAGCGCCAGACCTATGAGAAGCGCCACTTCCTGAGCCTTGGGGCCAAGAGCACGGCCCCGAACGGCCTCAACGGCATAGAACATAAGGTGACCGCCGTCGAGCATGGGAATGGGGAAAAGGTTCATCAGCCCAAGCCCGATCGAGACCATAGCCGCCAGTTCGATCAGCGCTACATAGCTGAGTTTTGCGACCTTCCCGGAGACTTCGGCGATGCCAACGGGGCCGGATAATTTGCTGGCGTCCTCGCGGCCCAGGATCAACCCTTTGAAGAAAGCCAGAGTTGCCTGAACGACATGCGCCACATGCCCTGTGGCCTGACCGACAGCGTCAAAGAGCCCAAACCGCCGGAATGTGATGACTGCATCACTGGCTGGAGAAATCCCCAGAAGAAACTCTTTCTGCTTTCGTCCGATAGGATCGGGCACTTCCGTCAGTTCGGGCTTCAACTCGATGAGACTGTCCTGTCCATCGCGCCGGTAAACCACGGCCACGGCATCGCCGGCAGAGGTGCGCACCATCTTGCGAATATCGGCGAAGTCGTGAATTTCTTCACCGTCAACCGACACCACGATATCGTTCGTCTGCAACCCTGCCCGTTCAGCTGGACTTCCCGGCAGCACAGCACCAATGCGCGGCTCAATCTGTGAAATGCCGAACGTCATGAACAATCCGGCCAATACGGCAATGGCAAAGATGAAATTGGCCAGAGGTCCGGCCAGCACAATCAGCGCCTTCTGCCACAGCGGCTTGAAATGGAAGCAGCGCGCTGCGTCTGGATGGTTGCGCAGCGCGGCGAGATGATCTTCATCGGGCGATGATGTTTCGTCCTGATCGCCCCAGAATTTGACGTAGCCACCTAATGGCATCCAGCCGATCTTCCACTGGGTCTGATGGCGGTCGGTCCACGACAGCAGCGCACGGCCAAAGCCGATCGAGAATGTTTCGATGCGCGTGTTGAACAGACGGCCCATCCAGAAATGGCCGGACTCGTGGATGAACACGACAGGCGTCAGCACCAGTATGAACGGAATGATGTAGCCGAGGCCGCCACCGAACACATTCGAAAGAGACGATAGAAAATCCATGGTCAGGCGGCCTTGATCAAAAATGCGCGGGCGTGACGCCGGGCGAGATCATCGAGCGCCAGAACATCTGCCAGAGACGCAGGCGCCGATAGCCGCTGGCGTTCACTCTCATGCAATACGTCCTCCACCAGGCGTGCGATCCCGCCGAACGAACAGCCACCACGCAGGAAAGCCTCAACTGCCACCTCATTGGCTGCATTGAGAATGGCGGGCGCTGCCCCGCCACGCTGGAGTGCCATTTGGGCAAGAGCAAGGCATGGGAAGCGTGAGGTATCGGGCGCTTCAAAACTCAGAGTGCCGATTTTCGCCAGATCCAGACGCGACGTACTTGTCGTCATGCGGTCTGGCCAAGCGAGCGTGTGGGCGATGGGAATGCGCATGTCCGCCGAGCCGAGCTGCGCCAGAACACTGCCGTCCGTGTAGGTCACCAGACTGTGTACCACGGATTGCGGATGAACCAGCACCTGAAGCTTTTCAGGCGGAAGATCGAACAGATAATGCGCCTCGATCAGCTCCAGCCCCTTATTCATCATGCTGGCGGAATCGATGGAGATTTTCACACCCATATTCCACACCGGGTGACGACGGGCCTGGTCAGGCGTTGCTGCCTCGATGGCGTCCCTGCTCCATTGCCGGAACGGACCGCCCGACGCCGTGATCTGCACCCGCTCAATGGCATCGGGGCGCTGGTGATCGAACACCTGAAAGACCGCGTTGTGCTCGCTATCCACCGGCAACAGCGTCGCGCCTGCGCGCCGCACGGCTTCCATGAAGACCGGCCCGGCACAGACGAGACACTCTTTGTTGGCGAGGGCAATGACCCCGCCCTGTGCTGCCGCTGCCAGTGTCGGCTCAAGCCCCGCCGCACCGACAATGGCCGCCATGGTCCAGTCGGCAGGGCGCGCCGCGGCCTCGATGATCGCCTTCTGTCCGCCAGCGCAATCTATGCCTGTGCCTGCCAATCGTTCACGCAGGTCAGGCAGCGAGGCTTCGTCTCCAACCACCGCCAATCGCGCCCCCATGGTGATGGCCTGTTCAGCCAGCAGCGCCGCATTGCTGTTTGCGGTCAAGGCTTCGATTTCAAACTGCATCTGATGGGTGGCACGCGCCTGAGACAGCACATCAAGCGTGGAAACCCCCACCGAGCCGGTGGAGCCGAGTATGGAAATCCGGCGCATCTGCGTCATGGCGTGCCACCAGCCGGTATCAACGGCATGATCATGCGGATCGCGGCATAAAGAAGAGCTGCGGCCAGAAGGCTGTCGACGCGATCCAGCACACCGCCATGACCGGGGATGACATCACCGGCATCCTTGGTTTTGAACCGGCGCTTGACCGCTGATTCCAGAACGTCACCCGCCTGTCCCACCAGTGAAATGGCAATCATGACGGCGATCAGGGTGGGTGTGATGCGCCAGCCTGCGACGGCAGCAAAAACAGAACCAATTCCAACCGCCCCGATGATGCCGCCCCAGAAGCCCGACCATGTTTTCTTGGGCGAGATGCGCGGGGCGAGCAGCGGACCTTTGAACAGACGTCCGGCGATCATCGCCCATGAATCCGTCGCCCACACAACGAACAGGAACCACAGAAGTGGCAGCCACCCTTCGGGCGTGTCGCGCACCCACACCAGCGCCACAGCAGGCAGGCCAAGATAAAGCGGCAGTGCGATTGCCCAGCGCCGGTGACGCTTCATGGCCTGTGCATGAAGAAAAGCGAGCGTCACCCCGACAGCGACAGCCGCAAGCGCAAGGTCATAGCGGGCCTGTGTGGCGAGCAGCACCGCCAGCGCAATCGTGCCTGCCGACAGCAGCACGCCGGCCCATGAGAACGGCGATTGTGTCATGCGTTCCCATTCGATGCACATGAGAGCGCAGGCGATGGCGATGAATGCCGATAATGTCCATCCGCCTTGCCACACGACCAGCAGCGCACAGGCGAACAGCACCAATGCGGAGGCAAGACGTACCCCAAAATCGCGACCCAATGGCCCCCAGACCGATCCTTTATCGGCAGGCTGGCCAGGCTCAGGATTCACGCCTGATCTCCGCCGCCATAACGCCGGTCGCGGCGCGAAAACTCAGTGATGGCTTCGCGCAGGGCCTCTGCGCCAAACTCTGGCCAGAGCGTGTCCATGAAGATGAACTCGGCATAGGCCGACTGCCAGATGAGAAAGTTTGACAATCTCTGCTCGCCGCTGGTGCGGATGATCAGGTCAGGGTCAGGCACGCCCGCCGTATGCAGGAAACCTGAGATCGTTTCCCGGTTGATCTTTTCAGGATCCAACCGGCCTTCGCGTGCTTCGGCCGCAATCGCCCGCACGGCGTCCACGATTTCATCCTGCCCGCCGTAGTTGAAGGCAATGGTCAGGTTGAGACCCTTATTGTCTTTGGTCAGCTCGCGAGCGTCATCAAGCATCTTCAGGATGTCAGGGGATACGCGATCGCGCCCGCCGATGAAGCGCAGTCGTACATTCTTGGCATGCATCTCGGCCAGATCTTCACGGATGAAGCGGCGGATCAGACCCATGAGGTCAGACACTTCATGTGCGTCGCGGCGCCAGTTTTCAGAACTGAAGCTGTAAAGCGTCAGATAGGCGATGCCCATGGTCGAGGCCGCCTCAACCACCCGGCGCACCGCGCGCATGCCTGCATGATGACCGAGCACACGGGGCAGCATGCGGGCGCGAGCCCAGCGGCGGTTGCCATCCATAATGATGGCGACGTGACGCGGAAGGCGCAGCGTTTCTTCAGCCAATGCTGCGCTGCTCATGCGCGTGTCCTCCCCGGCCCGCCTTCAGACCTGCATGATTTCCTGCTCTTTGCCGGAGAGCAGGTTGTCGATGTCTTTGATCGCGGTGTCGGTGGCCTTTTGTACGTCTTCACCCTGCTTCTTGTGTTCGTCCTGGCTGATGACGTGGTCCTTCTCCAGCTTCTTGAGATGGTCCATGCCATCACGGCGCACATTGCGGATCGCGATGCGGGCATTTTCGGCATATTTGCCGGCAAGCTTCACCAGCTCCTTGCGGCGTTCCTCGTTCAGCGGCGGAATGGGAATACGGATGAGCGTGCCGTCCACCTGCGGGTTGAGGCCAATGCCCGCATTGCGGATCGCCTTATCGACCGCAACAACCGTGCCCTTGTCCCATACGGTGATGGTAATGAGGCGCGGCTCGGGCACGTTGACCGTGCCCAGTTCGGAAATCTTCATGTTCTGCCCGTAGGCATCTGCGGTGATCGGATCGAGCAGCGCAGTCGAGGCGCGGCCTGTACGCAGACCCGCAAACTCGTTCTTCAGCGTGGCGACGGCGCCGGTCATCCGGCGCTTCAGTTCATTCATGTCCAGCGGTTGAAGCTGCGCCATGGTTTTTCTCCCTAGCCTTCTGCTGCCTCAGGCAGCATCCCGGATCACTGTGGCGAGACCCTTCTGACCGCGCAAGACGCGCGCGAAGTTGCCACGCTGATGAATATCGAACACGACGATCGGGATATTGTTTTCGCGCGCCAAACTGATCGCCGCCGCATCCATGACTTTCAGGTCTTTGGCCAGAACCTCGTGATGCGTTAGCTGTTCATAACGCACCGCTTCAGGGTCTTTTTTGGGATCAGCGGAATAGACGCCATCGACCTGCGTGCCCTTGAACAGGGCATCGCAGTCCATCTCGTTAGCACGGAGCGCCGCCGCCGTGTCGGTTGTGAAATATGGATTGCCGGTGCCAGCAGCGAAAATCACCACGCGGCTCTTTTCCATGTGCCGCACCGCGCGACGGCGGATGTAAGGTTCTGACACCGCGCTCATCGGGATGGCGGACTGCACCCGCGTCGGCAGGCCGATCTTCTCCAGCGCGTTCTGCATGGCCAGTGCGTTCATGACGGTCGCCAGCATGCCCATATAATCGGCGCTGGCACGGTCCATGCCCGAGGCGGCAGCAGAAAGGCCACGAAAGATATTGCCACCGCCAATGACGAGGCAGACCTGCACGCCTTCCGCGACACCTTCCTTCACATCAGCCGCAATCTGATCGACCGTTTCGAGGTCGATGCCATAACTGCGCGAACCCATCAGCGCCTCGCCCGACACTTTCAGCAATACGCGCTTGTAGGGCAGAGCATCGGACATGGGCGAGGCCTTGTGTTGGGGTGAGTCGGGGCGATCCTATCTCAGCCTTTGGCCGCCGCCATCACTTCAGCTGCGAAATCGCTTTCTTCCTTCTCGATGCCCTCGCCGAGCGCATAGCGGTGGAAGCCAGTGACCTTGATCGGGCCTCCGACCTTGCCTTCGGCTTCTTTCACAGCCTGGGCAACGGTCTTGCCGCCATCATGGACGTAAGCCTGCTCCAGCAGGCACACTTCCTTGTAATAGGTCTTGAGACCCGACTCGACGATCTTTTCGATGATGTTGGCGGGCTTGCCGGATGCTGCGGCTTTGTCCGCGAGCACATTCTTTTCACGCTCCAGCACAGCCGGGTCGATAGAGGCGGCATCCAACGCCAGCGGAGCAGCGGCGGCGATGTGCATCGCGATCTGACGGCCAAGAGCAGACAGTTCTTCTGTTTTGCCAGAAGATTCCAGACCGACGATCACGGCGATCTTGCCTGCGCCCGGAACGACCTGTGTGTGGATGTACGAGCCGATGGCGCCCTGCCCGACCGTGATTGAGGCGGCGCGACGCAGGTTCATGTTCTCGCCGATCTTGGCGACGGTTGCCTGAATCTTGTCGGCCACGGTGCCGCCGCCCGGATAGGCCGCGCCCTTGAGGGCTTCCACATCATCGCCGGTCTTCAGGGCGATGGCAGCAATGTTGGTGGCCATTTCCTGGAACTCAGCATTGCGTGCGACGAAGTCGGTTTCCGAATTGACTTCTACCACGACGCCCTTGCCACCTTCGACAGCCAGCGCCACCAGACCTTCAGCCGCCGTACGGCCAGCCTTCTTGGCGGCCTTGGTGATGCCTTTCTTGCGCAGCCAGTCGATGGCGGCCTCGATGTCACCATTGGTTTCGGTAAGGGCGGTCTTGCAATCCATCATGCCTGCGCCGGTCTTTTCGCGCAGATCTTTCACCATAGAGGCGGAAATGGCTGACATGTCAGTCTTCCTTTTCAAGTTCATTCAGGCCCGCATGGGGCGTTAGATAAAAAACGGGCGGCCGCACCGTTTGGAGGATACGACCGCCCGACGACATTTTTGTGCGATCAGGCGGCGGGTGCTTCTTCAGCAGGCAGGTCTTCCGCAGGGGCTTCTTCCGAAGCGCCGAGGTCAACGCCCGAAGCGCCCTGGCTTTCCGACAGACCGTCAATGATCGCCCGTGACACGAGATCGCAATACAGCGCGATCGCGCGCGAGGCATCGTCATTGCCCGGGATGGGGTAGTTGATGCCATCGGGGTCGCAGTTCGAATCGAGGATCGCGACCACCGGGATATTCAGCTTGCGCGCTTCGGCGATGGCGATCGCTTCCTTGTTGGTGTCGATCACAAACAACAGGTCAGGCAGACCACCCATGTCCTTGATGCCGCCCAGCGAGCGGTCGAGCTTATCGCGGTCGCGCTGACGCTCCAGCGTCTCGCGCTTGGTCAGGCCGACAGCGCCTGTATCCAGAGTCTCCTCAAGCTGACGCAAGCGCTTGATTGAATTGGAAATTGTCTGCCAGTTGGTCAGCGTGCCGCCGAGCCAGCGATGGTTGACATAATACTGGGCCGACTTCTTTGCGGCTTCAGCAATCGGGTCCGACGCCTGGCGCTTCGTGCCGACGAACAGGATGCGGCCACCGGCAGCGGCGGTCTTCTTGATCTGCAGCAGCGCCTGATGCAGCAGCGGCACTGTCTGGGCGAGATCGATAATGTGGATATTGTTGCGGTCGCCAAAGATGAACGGGGCCATCTTCGGGTTCCAGCGATGCGTCTGGTGACCAAAATGTGCGCCCGCTTCGAGCAGATCGCGCATAGAAAACTGCGGCAATGCCATGTGCCGTAACTCCTTAACCGGTTGTTCCGCCGCGGCTCTAATGACGGCCCATGCCGTCACCGGAAGGTCGAGTTGGACAAAACCCCTTAAGGCCCCGCCCGCGTCTTGACCGCGTGTGAGATGGCGCGGCTTATACGGAAACCTGCCCCCCCGCGCAAGCCGCGATTCCCGCCATTCTCTCAAAGGCCGCCTGTGACCAATCGTGACCCTATCCGCCCGGAAATGCTGAGCTTCAAGCCAAATGGCATTGCTGAAGTTTCTCGCGGATTGGGTGACCCTTCCGTCATACCGCTATGGTTCGGGGAAACGGACCTAGTCACGCCCGCCTTCATCCGCGACGCCGCCAAGCAGGCGCTGGACGATGGCTATACCTTCTATGTCAATTCCGGCGGCCACCCAAAACTGAAAACCGCCCTGCAGGACTGGACCACCAGATGGTTCGGGATGACGCCCGATCTCGACCGTATCTGGGTGCCGGGGGCCGCCATGTTGTGCATCGTCACGGCGTTGCAGACCTGCGTGACATCAGGCGACGAGGTGATCGTCATCGGGCCGATGTGGCCGAATATCAGTCAGGCGATTGTCGCGACCGGTGGCACACCGCGCTATCTGCGCCTGACCCATGATGTCGCGGGCGGTCGCTGGACGCTTGATATCGACCGCCTGCGCGACGCCATCGGGCCGCGCACCAAGGCCATCTTTGTGGGCACGCCGGGTAACCCAACCGGCTGGACCGCCACGGATGACGAGATCAAAGCGCTTGTGGCGCTCAGCCGTGAATACGGCGTCGCGATCATCGCCGATGAGGTCTACACGACGCTTTATTACGAGGCGCGCCACGCGCCCTCGTTCCTCAACCACATCGACCCTGACGACAATGTGTTTGTCGTCAACTCGTTCTCTAAAGCCTGGGCGATGACCGGATGGCGCATCGGCTGGCTGATTGCGCCCAAGCGACTGGCGCAAGCGATGTCGCAGCTCTGCACCAACAACAATACCGGCGCGACAGTGTTCGCGCAGATCGGCGCCGTGACCGCGCTCGACAAGGGTGATGCCTTCATCGCCGACATCGTAGAGCGCTGCCGCAAGGGCCGCGCCATTGTCGCCGACTTCATCCGTACACAGAACAGATTGTCATGGGTTCAGCCCGAAGGCGCGTTCTATGCCTATGTGCATGTTGATGGGCTGACGGACTCGCTGTCCTTTGCCAAGAACCTCGTTGCCACAGCTAAAGTTGGTGTCGCGCCGGGCATGGCCTTTGCCTGTGATGACGGAAAGGACGAGTCTTACCTGCGGCTCTGCTTTGCCCAGAGCGCCGACCGGCTTTCAGAAGCGCTCATCCGCTTCGGCAAGGCGCTCAGCGCCTAAACGTGGATCACCCGGCCATAGGCATCGAGCACTGCCTCGCCCATCGCCTCTGACAAGGTCGGATGCGGGAAGACCGAAGCCATCAGATCGGCTTCGGTTGCTTCCAATGTGCGCGCGATGGTGTAGCCCTGGATCAGCTCAGTCACTTCCGGCCCCACCATATGCGCGCCGAGCAGCTCACCGGTTTTTGCATCGAACACCGTTTTCACCATGCCATCGGTGTCGCCCAGCGCGATGGCCTTGCCATTGCCGATGAATGGGAAGCGCCCCACCCGCACCTGATGACCCTTGGCTTTTGCGGCGGCTTCGGTCAGGCCGACGCTCGCCACCTGCGGCGTGCAATAGGTGCAGCCGGGGATCTTTGAGGTGTCGAGCGGATGCCCACCTTTGTGCCCTGCGATGCGCTCGGCCACGATGATGCCCTCATGGCTCGCTTTGTGCGCCAGCCACGGTGCCCCGGCCACATCACCAATGGCCCACACGCCGGGCACGCCCGTTGCGCCCCATTGGTCGATGACGATGTGGGTCTTTTCGACCTTCACGCCCAGCGCCTCAAGGCCGAGATTTTCCACATTACCGACAATGCCCACCGCCGAGATGACACGCTCAACCGTGATCTTCTGTTCCTTGCCGTCCTTGGTTTTGACTGTGGCGGTGACGTTGTTCTTCGCCTTGTCCAGTTTTGTCACCGATGCGCCGGTGATGAGCTTCAGACCCTGTTTGACGAACGACTTCGCGGCGAAGGCCGAGATTTCCTCGTCTTCCACAGGCAGCACACGGTCCATCACCTCAACCACCGTGACCTCAGCGCCGAGCGTGCGGTAGAAGCTGGCGAACTCGATGCCGATGGCGCCAGAACCAATCACGAGCAGCGACTTTGGCATGGCGGACGGCACCATCGCCTCGCGATATGACCACACGAGATTGCCGTCCGGCTCCAGCCCCGGCAGCGCACGCGCGCGCGCGCCCGTGGCGATGATGATGTCCTTCGCGCTGTAAGACGCTGCCTTGCCGTCCTTGGCGACGGTGATGCGGCCCTTGCCGTCCAGCTTCGCCTCGCCGTCAATGACGGTGACCTTGTTCTTCTTCAGCAGGAACTTCACGCCATTGGCGAGTTGGGCCGAAACCTTGCGCGACCGCTGCACGATGGCCTCAAGGTCAAAACGCGGATTATCGGCAGCAAGGCCGAACTCTTTCAGGCGATGCAGGGTGTGCCACACCTCGGCGGAGCGCAGCAGCGCCTTGGTCGGGATGCAACCCCAGTTGAGGCAGATGCCGCCGAGATGGGCGCGTTCAACAATGGCGGTCTTCAGGCCCAGCTGCGCGGCCCGGATAGCGGCGACATAGCCACCCGGCCCGGCCCCAATGACGATCACATCAAAGCTGTCAGTCATGAAAGCAAGATCCGTCTGATTGTCTCAGAGGTACGCGATGGCTGCGCCCTCATTCGTCCGCGATGTTGTCCGTGCGCTTGATGAAGGCGGCCGTTGAATCGTGCAGCGGCTTCATCGATGGTTCGTGCGCATAGATCATATGGCCGGATTCATAGAACTGGTACTCGATATTGCCGACCAGCTCTTTCGGAATCTGGAGATGCTTCATCTCGTAGACGCCTTCAAAATACGGCGTCGCGAGATCGTAATATCCCGCATGAAGCTGCACATGCAGCATGGGGTTGATCTTCATCGCCACGGAAAGATCGGGGATCACATTGGCTGACTGCTGCTGACGACCCGCGCCCGGAGGGGCGTGCAGGAAGTCCCAGAACCGCCACAGGCCAGCGGAAGGCTTGTATTTGCGATCAGCCGGGAACTTCAGAACGTTGCGGGAATAATCGTTATACGACGAGATATAGGCCGAGCTGAGCGCAGAAGATTGCGGATCATAGTCCGCATCCTTGCTGAGAGGATCAAGCGTATAGCCCTTGAAGCGCGTGTCCAGACGCCCTGTAGTGATCGACTGATCGTCCTGCAGGTTCTTTTCAAACACACCGCCATCAATGCGCAGATTGGCTTTCAGGATGTAATCAACCGGCAGGCCGGTATAGCGATGCAGTTTTTCTGCAATCGTGGCGCGTTGATCGTCCGTCAGATCGCTGCCTGCCTGAAGGGCCAGCGCGTAATCCGTCAGCGCGAACTTCTCCACCTCGTTCAGCAGCGAGCGCAGATCGCCCTGCCAGTCCGGCAGCTTCTTGTGATACCAGGCGGTCGCCGCATAAGTCGGCAGCACCACCTGATAGGCCTGATCAACGCCCGGATTGGTGCCGGGGCCATCCGGGCTGAGATCGAAGTTCAGAATCTGGGACAGCATGATCACGCCGTTGAAATCAACGTCGCGGTCGTTCTGGAGCACGTTGATCAGGGCCGCCGCGCGCGTGGTGCCATAGCTTTCGCCGAACAGATATTTGGGTGAGTTCCAGCGGTTATATTTTGTCAGGAACTGGGTGATGAACTCAGCGAAGGCATAAGCATCCTGATCGACGCCCCAGAACGCCGCTTCCTTGTTCTCGCCTGTAATACGGCCATAACCCGTGCCCGGTGCATCGACGAATACGAGGTCTGATACATCCAGCAGGCTGTAGTCATTGTTGATGAGACTATAGGGCGCGGCGGGTGTGTGGCTGTCGTTTGATGTGACGATACGCTGGGGGCCGAACGCGCCCATATGTAGCCACACGGTCGCTGATCCCGGCCCGCCATTGAAGATGAACATGATGGGCCGGTTTTTCGGCTCCTCATCCTGTTTCACATAAGCCACGAACGACATGGCCGCTTCAGCATCGGTGTTCTTCGGATCGGGCTTGTCGTCTTTCGATGGCGGCTTGGGCACATCATCCCAGCCTTGCGGATGAATGACCAGCGTGCCTGCAATCGCGTCATAGTCGATGGAGCTGCCACCAACCGTAACGGCGCCTTCGGTACGATATTCTTCAGCCGTGAAATGTTTGTCTGTTACCAGCTTCGGGCCGGTGTCCTTGGCCTTGTCATCCTCACCCTCGGCGAAGGCGGATACAAGCAGGAACGGCGCAATGGCGCAGCTTGCAAGCAGTTTCTTGAGCACTTTGTTTCCCCCAACAATCTGAAATATTTTATCTGCGCCGCCGTCTCACGGAAGCACGAAAACCCCTTATGCCAACATTGTGACCGGGTTTTCGAGGAAGCCCTTGAGTGCCTGTAACCACGTCGCCCCCAACGCGCCATCTATCACCCGGTGGTCGCACGACAGGCGCACGGTCATGACCGTTGCAATCTCGACATTGTCACCGCGCACAACCGCGCGCTTCTCGCCAACACCCACGGCGAGGATCGCGGCCTGCGGCGGGTTGATGACCGCCGTGAAGTCACGAATGCCAAACATGCCGAGATTGGAGATCGAGAACGATCCGCCCTCATAATCCTGCGGTTTCAGTTTCTTCGCCTTGGCCTTGGCGGCGAGGTCTTTCGCCTCACGCGAAATCTGGATCAACCCCTTGGTTTCGGCGGCGAAGATGATCGGCGTGATCAAGCCATTGCCCGGCAGCGCCACCGCGATGCCGATATCGGCATGTTTGTGCAGCAGCATCTCGGTTTCGGTCCAGGCGGCGTTGGCATCCGGTACTTTCATCAGTGCGGCGGCGGCGGCCTTCACGATGAAGTCGTTGACCGACACCTTATAGGCTTCGGGGCCATCCTTGGGTGACTTCGCATTGATCGCTTCTCGCGCCGCCATCAGGGCATCAAGCTCGACATCGACGGTGAGATAGTAATGCGGGATTTCACGTTTGGCGGTGGTAAGGCGGCGCGCCACCGTTTTACGCATCGAGTCATGCGGCACGGCGGTATAGCTGCCATCCGTATAGAACAGCCGCGCATCAGGAAGTCCGTTCCCACCTGCGCTTGCCGCGGAAGCACCAGCCATCGCTGCTTTCCCTGCTCCGCTGACCGCAGACGTGTCGCGGTGTGAAGCAAGGGGCAGACCCTGAGCCAGCGCTTTTTCAACATCTGCTTTCACAACACGCCCGCCAGGGCCGGTGCCGGAAATGCGCGCGATGTCGACCTTTGCATCCGCCGCGATACGCCGGGCGAGCGGCGAGGCAAATACACGAGCGCCGCCATCAGCGTTTGCTCCTTTGGAAATCCCCCCTCCGCTTCCTGCGGAAGCACCTCCCCCGTGAACAGGGGAGGATGGGACAGAGGCTGGCGACGGAGGGGGCGCAGACGACGCGGGGGGCATCTTTGTATCGGACACCACCTCACCCTCGCCTGCCAGCACGGCGATTGGCGTGTTCACCTTCACGCCCTCACTGCCCTCAGGCACGAGGATTTTTGCCACCACGCCTTCATCGACCGCTTCCACTTCCATGGTCGCCTTGTCGGTCTCGATCTCAGCGATGAGATCACCTGCCTTCACAGCCTGGCCTTCCTTGACCAGCCATTTGGCGAGCTTGCCTTCCTCCATGGTCGGCGACAGAGCGGGCATCAGGATGTTGATGGTCATGGCGCGTTACCTGTAGAGCGCGGACTTGGCCGCTGCCATGACATCGTCCAGTGATGGCAGAGCCAGCTTTTCAAGGTTCGCCGCATAGGGCATCGGCACGTCCTTGCCGGTGACACGCATGACCGGCGCATCAAGATAATCAAACGCCGCGCCCTGCACCTGCGCCGCCAGTTCGGATGAGATCGAACAGATCGGCCAACCTTCTTCCACCACCACAAGGCGGTTGGTTTTCTTCACCGAGGCCAGCACCGTTTCCACATCCAGCGGGCGCAGCGAGCGCAGGTCGATCACCTCAGCATCGATGCCTTCCTTGGCCAGCAGTTCCGCCGCCTCGATGATGAGGCCCATGGTGATGGAGAACGACACCAGCGTGATGTCACGGCCCGGCTTCACCACCCGCGCCTTGCCGATGGGAACAATGTGGTCATCGCCCGTCGGCACCGGGAAGGACTTGCCGTAGCAAATCTCGTTTTCCAGAACGAGCACTGGGTTGTTGTCGCGGATCGCCGCCTTCATCAGCCCCTTGGCATCAGCGGCGAAATAAGGCGCGACCACTTTCAGCCCCGGCACGTGGGCATACCATGCCGCATAGTTCTGGCTGTGCTGGGCTGCGACACGTGCCGCTGCGCCATTGGGTCCACGGAACACGATGGGGCAGCCCATCTGCCCGCCCGACATGTACAGAGTCTTGGCCGCCGAATTGATGATCTGGTCAATCGCCTGCATGGCGAAGTTCCATGTCATGAACTCAACAATCGGGCGCAGACCGTTAAATGCAGCGCCAACCGCAAGGCCTGCAAAGCCATGTTCGGTGATCGGCGTATCCATCACGCGCTTCGGCCCGAACTCGTCCAGCATACCCTGACTGATCTTGTAGGCGCCCTGATACTGGCCGACTTCCTCGCCCATCAGGAACACATTCGGATCGCGGCGCATTTCCTCGGCCATGCCATCGCGCAGGGCCTCGCGCACAGTCATGATTTCAGTGGGGCCGACGTTTGACTCAACGGCAGCCACCCCTGCGCTGCCTATGGCAGCACCTCCCCCGTGAACGGGGGAGGAAATGGCCGGAGGCACGCCCAGAGCTGTTGGTATCTTCCCTCCCACGCTTGCCGGAGAGGTGTCACGCGGCGACGGAGGGGGGACAGCAGAAGCGCCGCCCTCTCCTGCCAGTTCGGCGATGGGCGTGTTGACCTTCACGCCTTCCGTGCCTTCCGCGATCAGCAGACGCTGCACCACACCTTCATCGACTGCTTCCACTTCCATGGTCGCCTTGTCGGTCTCGATTTCGGCGATAAGGTCGCCCGCTTTCACGCTCTGGCCTTCCTTGACCAGCCATTTGGCGAGCTTGCCTTCCTCCATGGTCGGCGACAGCGCAGGCATCAGGATCTGAATGGACATGCAAAACTCAGGTCAATGGGTTCAGGCGATCTTGAAAAGCGCCAGGAAGATCATCACCGTGCCCGCGATGCCAATGGCCCATGCGAGTGGACGGATAGCCGGAAGGCCCAGCACATAGATGATGGCGTGCGCGACACGCGAATAGAAGAACAGCTGCGCGCCCAGTACCGTGGTGGGTGTTGAAATCCCTGCCACCGCCGCGATCAGCACCAGCGGCGCGAACATGGTCAGGCCTTCGCGGTGATTGTCGACCACGCGTTTCATACGCGCCGCGAACCCGGAGGCGACAGGCGCATCATCGCGATTGTTCACCTGCATTTTCATGCCGTTCTGGATGACACCGGCATTGGCCTGAATCATGATCAGCACGAATAGCAGCGCCACACTCAGCGCCAGCATGGTCAGCTCAACAGTCATCTCAATTCCCCCACTCCGTTTTCATTATGCAGCGTAGATATCGGTCCACAATTCTTTGGGATCAGGTTCCGGGCTCATCTGCGCGAACTCGGCAGAAGCCGCCACGATGTCCTTGATCTCCTTGTCGATGGCCTTGAGCGCTGCTTCTTCGAGAACACTCGCCTTCAGCATTCGAGCGCGCAGACCTTCGATAGGATCGTGCTTTTCCTTCATCTCCTGCACTTCTTCCTTGGTGCGGTATTTTGCAGGGTCCGACATCGAATGGCCGCGATAGCGGTAGGTCTTCATTTCCAGAATATAGGGGCCGTTCCCTTTGCGGCAGTGATCGACCGCCTTGCGCCCGGCAGCATAGACGGCTTCGACATCCATACCGTCCACTTCTTCGCCAGGAATGTTGAAGCTGACACCGCGTCGGTGCAGGTGGGTTTCCGAGGTCGAACGCTGAATCGCCGTGCCCATGGCGTATTGATTATTCTCGATCACATAGACCACCGGGAGTTTCCAGACCGCGGCCATGTTGAAGGCTTCATAGACCTGCCCCTGATTGGCGGCACCGTCGCCGAAATAGGTCAGGCAGACGCGGTCATTGCCGCGATAGGTGTTGGCAAAGGCAAGCCCGGTACCCAGCGGCACCTGTGCGCCGACAATGCCGTGGCCGCCATAGAAGTTCTTTTCGCGGCTGAACATGTGCATCGAGCCGCCCTTGCCGCGCGACAGCCCGCCGTCGCGACCGGTGAGTTCCGCCATCACGCCATTTGCGTCCATGCCCGCTGCCAGCATGTGGCCGTGATCGCGGTAGGCGGTGATGAGCTGATCGCCCGGCTCGATCGCCGCCTGCATGCCGACAACCACCGCCTCCTGCCCGATATAAAGATGGCAGAAACCACCGATCAGCCCCATGCCGTAAAGCTGCCCCGCCCGTTCTTCAAAGCGGCGGATCAAAAGCATGTCGCGGTAGAACTGGGTGAGCAGCGCGGCGTTGGCGTTTGTATTGGCCATGATTTCCCGGCACGGAAGGTGGTGCGGGTATCTAACGCAGCGGCAGTGGAAATGTCACCCCTTTTACAGGGACTGATAAAAGATCAGCGTGCTGGCTTGTCCCAATAGATCGTCAGCTCTTCCGGCTTGACATAGCCCAGTGCGAGACGGGACTGTTCATCCAGCATATCCGGGTCAACATGACCGGGCTGCATGAGTTTTACTCGGCGTTCCAGCCGCGAACGCTCAGCCGTCACAGACTCAAGCTCATCATTACGGATGGCCATGCGTTCATCCAGACGTGTCAGCTTGAACATGCCATACTCGCCATAAACGGCGTGCCAAGCAAAATACGAGATAAGTGCCATACACACCGAAGGCACAATCATCCCCTGAAGAAAACGGCGGAACGTAAAACGACGGCGGCGCATGGGAGAATCATGAGCAACACCGACGCCAAATACAACTCTTGAGAAGTTAATGCCGCGTGGCGCCATCAACGTCTTGTTAGCACATGCGGCAAAAATCAGTACGGATCGGACGCTTCGAGAATCTCCTGACCCATCAGCACGCACTCGCCGGGAATCTGCGCGTAAAGAAAGTGCATCCGGTATTCGGCCTTGTAGATGTAACCCCACACTTCCAGAACGTCGAACTTGCCATTGCCCTTCAGTGCACGCACCGGCGACAGAACCGTGACCTCATCGGCAATGAACTGCTGAGATGGGTCTGAGTCATCGCCAAAGTGAAGGGCCAGAAGACTGGCCGCTTTCTCGCGCGCATCGGCGCCGCAAGGATGCCCCGCCGATGCAACGCCCGCCAACGCAAAAAGAAGAAACGAGGCCGTGGCAAAGCGCTTCATCAGGTTCTCCTCAGTGTCCCGGCAGAATCGACCGTCCGGCATAGAGTGCGCTCGATCCCAATTCCTGTTCAAGGCGCAGAAGCTGGTTGTACTTAGCCAGCCGGTCCGAGCGGGCGAGAGAGCCGGTCTTGATCTGCCCACAATTCGTCGCAACCGCGAGGTCAGCGATTGTTGAATCCTCGGTCTCGCCTGAACGGTGCGACATGACCGCGCCATAGCGGGCATTCTGGGCCATGGTTACTGCATCCAAGGTTTCGGTCAGCGTGCCGATCTGGTTGACCTTGACGAGGATCGCATTGGCAATCCCCTTATCAATGCCGTCCTTCAGACGCTTGGGGTTGGTCACGAACAGATCGTCACCCACCAGCTGCACTTTCGCGCCCAGCTTCTGGGTCAGGCCCGCCCAGCCATCCCAGTCGTCTTCGGCCATACCGTCTTCAATGGACACAATCGGATACCGCCCACACAAATCGGCATAATAGCCAATCAGGGCCTCACCGCTCAGCGTCCGGGCCTCGCCTTCCAGATGGTACTTGCCGTCCTTGAAGAACTCGGTCGAAGCAACATCGAGGGCCAGGTACACATCCTTGCCCGGTTTCAGCCCCGCCTTCTCGATGGCGGCAACAATGAAGGCCAGCGCCTCGTCAGGTGATTTCAGGTTGGGTGCAAACCCCCCTTCATCGCCAACATTGGTGTTGTGGCCTTTGCCCTTCAGTTCCTTCTTCAGGGCGTGGAACACCTCGGCCCCCCAGCGCAACCCTTCGGCGAAGGTTGGCGCGCCAGCCGGAACGATCATGAACTCCTGAAAGTCGATGGGATTGTCGGCATGTGCGCCGCCATTGATGATGTTCATAAGCGGGACCGGCAGAACGCGCGCCTGCGGGCCGCCCAGATAACGATGAAGCGGCAGATCGTGACTCTGCGCCGCAGCCTTGGCGATGGCGAGCGAGACACCCAGAATGGCATTGGCCCCAAGGCGCGCCTTGTTTGGTGTGCCATCCAGCTCGATCATCGCCAGATCCAGATCGCGCTGGTCTTCTGCGTCACGCCCGGTGAGCAGGTCGAAGATTTCACCTTCTGCGGCCTCAACCGCTTTCTGCACGCCCTTACCGCCGTAGCGGCTGCCACCATCGCGCAGCTCGACCGCCTCGTGTGCGCCGGTCGAGGCGCCCGATGGCACGGCAGCGCGGCCCATGCTGCCATCTTCCAGAAAGACATCGACTTCGACGGTCGGGTTGCCCCGGCTATCGAGGATTTCACGGGCCTGAATGTCAACGATTGCGGTCATGGGACTCTCCGAAACGGCATAGCGGGTCGATAACGGACGACAGACGCATTGTGAAGGGCGCAAACCCGGCCTATCGTCGGGAGCGTTTTTCAAATCACCGATTGGGGAGGTCACATGTTTGGCTGGAATCTGACGATGCTCGTCGCGCTGCTGTCTCTGGTTCTCTATGTCTATATGGGCATTCGGGTGGGACAGGCCCGGGCCAAGTACGACGTCAAGGCACCCGCCACGTCAGGGCACCCTGAGTTTGAACGTACCTTCCGCGTTCACATGAACACACTGGAAGGGCTGGTTGTCTATCTGCCCGCCCTCTTCCTGTTCGCCATGTACATCAATGACTATGTGGCCGCAGGACTCGGCTTTCTGTGGATCGCTGGCCGCTACATGTACATGGAAGGCTACATCGAAGACGCCGAGAAGCGTAGTGCCGGCTTCGGCATTCAGGCCCTCGCCATGCTGGCCCTGCTGCTCGGTGCCATTGTCGGCGTCATCTGGAACATGCTGGGCATTGGCCCGATCTTCTGATGAACGCACCTGCCACCGCGCCGTTTGTTCTGACCGAAACGTCGGCAGGTATTGCCACACTGCGCCTTAATCGCGGGGCGCAGCGCAATGCCCTGTCTGCGGCCATGATGGGCGCACTCGTGGACGCACTCGATCACACCGCTGCTGACACTGCGGTTCGTGTGGTGGTGATCGCCGCAGATGGCCCGGCCTTCTGTGCCGGTCATGATCTGAAGGAAATGACGGCGCATCGCGGCGATGCCGATGCAGGGGCGTCATTTTACGCAGACCTGTTCCGTCAGTGCAGTGACTTGATGCTGAAGATCGTGCGCCATCCATGCCCGGTCATCGCGATGGTACATGGGCTGGCCACGGCTGCCGGGTGCCAGCTCGTCGCCAGCTGTGATCTGGCCGTGGCGGCGGATACCGCGCATTTCGCAACGCCGGGCGTCAATATCGGCCTGTTCTGTTCGACGCCCATGGTCGCCCTTTCCCGCAATGTCGCCGCCAAGCAGGCAATGGAAATGCTGCTGACCGGGGAAAACATCAGCGCCGCGCGAGCCCGCGAAATGGGCCTCGTCAATCGCGTCGTGCCGCACGACCGGCTCAACGAAGAAACCATGACTCTGGCACGGCAGATCGCCGCCAAGCCAGCGGCCACACTGAAGCTCGGCAAGGCTGCATTTTATGCTCAGGCCGAAATGACCCTGGATGAGGCTTATGCCTATACCGCGCGCGTCATGACGGAAAACATGCTCGCAGCGGAAGCCAATGAAGGCATCTGCGCCTTCGTTGAAAAGCGCAAACCCAACTGGCCTGCATGAGTGGCGGCTTCAATAACCCACCAGATGATGCTGTCGGGGCGCTGCTGAACGGCGCGCGGGTGATCGCACTGGTGGGTGCCAGCGCGAACCCCAAACGCGCAAGCCACGAAGTCATGGCCTTTCTACAATCGAAGGGGCACCGCGTGATCCCGGTCAATCCGGGCCTCGCCGGACAAACGCTTTTGGGCGAAACGGTCATGGGAGCTCTTGGGGAGATCCATGCGCCCATCGACATGGTCGATGTGTTCCGGTCCAGCGAGCATGTCAGCGGCGTTGTTGATGAGGCCATTGCCGTGAAGGCCAAAGCCATCTGGACCCAACTGGATGTGTGGGACGAGGACGCCGCCAGACGCGCGCAACGGGCTGGCCTTTTCGTCGTCATGGATCGTTGCCCCAAGATCGAATACCATCGGTTACATCTGCGCGGACCTATCCATAAGCCAGACTGAACACAGCCATCAGTTCAGGCGAGGTGCGCCGCATCAAAGGCCCGCCTATAAGACAGCGCCATTCATTGTAAGGAGAGTTCCATGAGCGAACAGGGTTTCGCCACCAAGGCCGTGCATGCGGGCGAAAAGCCCGATCCGGTCACCGGCTCGCGCACCATCCCGATCCATCAGACGGCCTCCTATCAGTTTCAGGACGCCGGGCACGCCGCGCGTCTGTTCGGACTTCAGGAGTTCGGCAACATCTATACCCGCCTGCAGAACCCGACACAGGGCGCGCTGGAAGACAAGATCGCCGCGCTGGAAGGTGGCAAGGCAGCGCTCGCTGTCGCCTCAGGCCATGCCGCGCAGGCCCTCGTGGCGCATACCTTGATGGAAGCGGGCGACGAGATTGTCGCGGCGAAACAGCTTTATGGCGGATCGCTCAATCAGTTCACACAGGCCTTCGCAAAGTTCGGCTGGGGCGTGAAGCTGGTTGACGCCACCAATCCTGAAAATATCCGCGCCGCCATTTCTGAAAAGACGCGGTTCATCTTCACGGAAAGTCTCGCCAATCCCGGCGGCATCGTGATGGACCTTGAAGCCATCGCCAAAATCGCCGCCGATGCGAAACTGCCTTATGTGGTCGATAACACGCTCGCCTCGCCCTATCTGATCCGCCCGATTGAATGGGGCGCGAACATCGTCGTCCACTCGCTCACCAAGTTCATTGGTGGTCACGGCAATGCGCTGGGCGGTGTCATCGTTGATGGCGGCAATTTCGACTGGAAGGCCTCGGGCAAGTTCCCAGCGCTGACGCAGCCTTCAGGCAGCTATCACGGCATGGTGCTGAATGATGTGTTCGGCCCGATGGGCATTCCGTTCGCCATCGCCTGCCGCGTGCTTGGCCTGCGCGATCTCGGCGCTGCGATCTCGCCCTTCAACGCCTTCCTCATTCTCACCGGGGCTGAAACGCTGCACCTGCGTATGCAGCGCCACAGCGATAATACGCTGGCGGTCGCGCGGTGGCTGAAGGCGCACCCCAAGGTAAGCTGGGTGTCCTATGCTGGCCTTGAAAGCGACCCCTATCACGCGCTCGCCAGCAAATACGCGCCCAAGGGTGCTGGTGCCGTTCTCACCTTCGGCCTCAAGGGCGGCTATGAGGCAGGGGTGAAGTTTGTGAACAGCCTCAAGCTCGTTTCGCATCTTGCCAATATTGGCGACGTACGCAGCCTCGCTATCCACCCGGCCTCAACGACCCACTCTCAGCTACCGGATGAGGGCAAGATCGCGGCTGGCGCCGGGCCGGATGTCGTGCGTCTTTCGATCGGGATTGAAGACGTCGCCGACATCACTGCCGACCTCGATCAGGCTTTGAACGCCTGACATCGGTTGTCGTCCGCAAACAAAAAGACGGCGGGTCGTCCCCGCCGCCTTTTCAATGGGAACGCGCAACGCCTCAGATGACGACGTGGGCGAGGTTGAGAACCCACAGAAGAACTACAGCGGCTGCCAAAGCAACGGCCAGCAGGCTCAAAGGACGCTGAATCCCTTTCACCTTCGCTACGGCATTGGCCGCACCTTCATTGCCACCAATGGTCTTGGCGATCAGCGGATAGGCAAGGATCAGGCCGAGTAGCGACATTGTGATGGTGGAAGCCAGCACGACGATCACCGTAACCGGAACGATTGAAATCAAACTCACAATGCCGAGGTTCGCAACGAGGCTCAGCACACCCCATATCAGACCGACAAGGCCAATAATTCCGGCAAACGGTGCCATCTTGGCGGCGGCGTCAGCCGCAGCAGCCTGCGCTTCCTTGGGTGCGCCCGGCATGCCACCGGTGCTCGCCAGGCCAAGAAGGCCCATCGCACCCAGCAGAACAATATTGATGATAAAGCCAAGTGTACCGTTCATTTGTTCTCACTCCTCCAAAAAATCTGGCATTCAGCCTGCCTGACGCCACCATTGGCACGCCTCGCCGCAGCCCGCCACCCCAACAGCACGTTCGCAACTGCGATATTTTGTCGCTGTTCAGATATAAACGCCGCTGCGGTTCAGGATGAACTCGATCAGAGTCCACAGTGCCAGAACGAGGGTAACGAGTCCGACGACCGACTCCATGTTGCCAAAGCTGCGTTTGAACCAGTCAACATACCTGCCAGCGCCTGAGGCCGGAGCACCAAAAAAAGCCGCCACGGTGGTGTAGGCAGCCAGTACCCCAGAGGTAATCAAAGCCAACGCGACCATCAGACCGAAGATCTGCGATAAGGTGCCATGCCCAATGCCATCTATCGAGATCACGAAACGGATGACGAGCCAGGTGCCCCATATGACTGCCGTGACGCCTGCAATACCAACAACACCTTTCACCGCATCAGCGACCGGCTTTATCGGGCCCTGCAAGGGTTTGAGCGCGTCGGGGCCTGCGCCATTTGCCAATGAGGTGAAGCCAAGGATAATCAGCAGCGCCAGGGTGAGAAAAAATATCACATAGAACATGAACATGACGGCTCTCCTTCATGGATCAACACCATAGGCGAACAATGCGCCTCAGGCCTGTTCCGCACCTTAACGCCGGGCTTCGCGTAACGGCAATGAATTTTCAGCGAAACCCGGCACTTTCGGCGCGCCTGAGCCCCCGCCAATGGATGATCGCCGCCATGAACAGAATCACCGCACCCGCCTGATGCATCGCCCCCAGTACAATGGGCTGTTCGCCCCCTGCCCCGGCCAGCAGCGTGTAAATGCCAAGCGCGATCTGAATGATCGTAGCCACCAGAAGAATGGCTGTGGTTGTGCCGGAAGCCCGTTGGCGGGAAGCACTCACCACCGCCAGCAGAACAAGAAGAGCCACCAGATAGGCCATCATGCGGTGCTGGAACTGAACCAGGGTCACGTTCTCGGTGAAGTTCGCGAGCCACGGACGCGCCAGGAACAGTCCGTCCGGTGCAAACTGGCCGTCCATCAAAGGCCAGGTGTTATAGACGAGGCCCGCATCCAACCCCGCCACCAGCGCGCCAAGAAGAACCTGCACGAACACGGCGCAGACAAGCAGTAAAGCAAGCCCTCTGCCCCGATGCTCGTGCCGTGCGCCAAAGTGCAGGTGATCCAGCAGCATCACCAGCGCCCAGGCAAAAATGAAAAAAGCGACGCCCAGATGCGCTGCCAGCCGGTATTGCGACACCTCCAGCCTGCCCACCAGCCCGCTGACCACCATCAGCCAGCCGACCAGACCCTGAAGGCAGACAAGCCCGAACAGCATCCACCCGCGTGCCAGCAAGCCGCCTTGCAGCTTGCCGCGCCAGCCAAACCACAGCAGCGGGATCAAAACCACCAGCCCGATGGCCCGCGCCAGCAGACGGTGCCCCCATTCCCACCAGAAGATGGTCTTGAAGGCTTCAACGCTCATGCCCTTGTTGATGGTCTGATATTGCGTGGTGGAGCGGTATTTCTCCAGTTCCACCTGCCAGTCACCTTCACTCAGTGGCGGGATCACCCCCGTCACCGGCTTCCATTCGGTGATGGAAAGACCAGACTCGGTCAGACGCGTCAGTCCGCCCACCACCACGATGGCCGCGACCATGACAAGGATGGCAACCAGCCAGAGCGCTACCGCGCGCGACGGGCGCGAGCTGAATGGCTTTGAGCGGTAGAAGCGGCGGCGCATCGACATGGGATGTCCTGCGTGATAGCGCAGCATCCATTCCGCTGCGAGCGCTTTCCTTCACACCATGCCTGTGCGCCTGAAAAAACTGATCGGCCTTGTCCTGATCCTTATCTGGCTGTTTTTCTATGTTCTGCTGGCCGCCAAGCTGGCCGTCAGCATTCTGCCGAACGCGCATTGGCTGGTTCAGGTCCTCTATTACGCCTTTGCCGGTGTCGCCTGGATCGTGCCCCCCGGCTTCCTGTTCGGCTGGATGAGCGAAGGCGATCGGCCGCGCCCGTAAGTCACGCGGTGGGCGGGCGGCGATCCTTCCAGGGTCTGGCCTGCTCCAGTTGCCCGGCAAGACGCAGCAACATCGCCTCGTTGCCATAGGCCGCGCCGAACATCATGCCGATGGGCAGGCCATCATCGGTCCAGTGCAGGGGCACACTCATGGCTGGCGCGCCTGTCTGGTTGAAGAAGGCGCAGAAGGCCGGGAACGAGCCGATGGCCTGTCCAAACTCGCGCATGTCGGGATTGGCCAAACTGATGACGCCAAGCTTTTCCGGCTTGCGCGTGATGGTGGGTGAAAGCGTCACGTCATAGCGGTTCATGAAATCGGCAAACGCCAGCGCCGTGGTTTGCAGTGTGGCATCATCGCGCGCCATCTGCACGCCGGTGATGGACTTGGCATTGCGCCACATGACGGCGTCGATCGGCTCCAGTTCGTCTTCGCTGACCGGCCGACCGCGCAGTTCGCCCCAAAGCTCCAGCGAGGCGGCCATATGTGCCCCCGCCATGCGCGGCAACACCGCCGCCAGAGCCGTGCCGTCAATAGCGGGCGCGGCCTCCTCGACCTCGTGCCCCAATGAAAGCAGTAGCTTCACTGTCTCATCCAGACCCTTGCGGGCATCGGCATCCGGCTCCGTGCCATTGGCGGCTTTGGTCCACAGCGCCACGCGCAGTTTGCCGGGGTCGGAATGAACCTCATGCAGAAAGGTCCGCGCGATATGCGGCGCGGTGTAACGTGCGCCAGACTCATATCCATGCGTGGCGTCCAGCGCAGCGGCGCTGTCACGCACCGAACGCGAAACCACATGATGGATTGAAAATCCGCCCCATCCTTCGGTACGCTTCGGGCCGGTCGGCGTGCGCCCGCGCGAGGGCTTCAGCCCGAACAGTCCGCAGCACGCGGCAGGTACACGGATCGAGCCGCCGCCATCGCTGGCATGCGCCATCGGCACCACGCCTGCCGCCACCGCCGCCGCCGCACCACCTGATGATCCACCGGCAATCCGGTCCAGCGCCCAAGGGTTGCGTGTCGCCCCGAACAGTGTGGATTCGGTCGTCGTCGTATTGCCAAACTCAGGCGTTGTGGTCTGCCCGAAGATCGCAAAGCCCGCTTTGCGATAGCGGGTGGTCAGCACGCCGTCATAGTCAGCTACAAAATCCTTATAGGCGCGCGAGCCCTGCGTGAGCTTCTGCCCTTTGATCGCAGCGCCCAGATCTTTCAGCACAAACGGCACGCCATGAAACGCGCCGTCGCCAAGGCCGGCTGCGATGTCCTTGCGGGCCACATCAGGAAACAGGGCTGCAAAACAGTTCAGCCGCGACTGCGCTGCCTCGGCCCGTTTCATCGCCGCATCCAGCAACTCACCCGGTGACACCTGTTTCGTGCGCACCAATTCTGCAAGACCCAGCGCATCGTAGCTTTCGTAGTCGTTCATGGATGTGATCCTTCAATGGCGTCATCCATCCTAGACACAGGACGAGGGGCCCGCCAAACGCATATGAAAATCGCCAGCACGATGACGATCCCGTATCCGATGATGGCATCATGCTGCTCGAAAGCCGCGCGCCCGCCGGGGAAGAATGTGCGCCCGGTATTTGCGATGGTGTGCAACAGGATGACTGCAAACACGCTGTCTGTTGTGCGGAACACCCACACATAGATGACGCGGAAAGCGATGGTCGCCCCGTCTCCCATCAGGATGAGCCCAACCGGCTGACCAAGCTGGATCATCGACGGCAGGTGCCACAGAGCCCATGGGACGCCGATCAGCACGCCGGCTTGAACGACTGGCACATGAGTTAGCAGACCACCCGCCACATACCCGGTATAGGCGAGCTCCTCAGCCAACGCGGCGATGAAGAAGGCGAGGAATGCCATGCCAAGGCCCAGCGCCGGTAGCCGCCATTCCGGCAGCGTCATACCCACGGCCTGCATCAGAATACTGGTCAGGGCATACACACATGGCATCAGCCCCACGATCAACGCCAACCAGCGCCATGTCCTGATCCGTTGGAAGTCTGCCGCCCGCGCCAGAAGCACCTTCACGGGGCTGATGCCGCCCTCGCGCCATACCAGAATGATGGCGGCAAGAAGGGGCATGAAGACCGCGCCGACATCGGTGACAGGCAGATTGTCGGGCAGTGCATCGGAATGCACAAACCCCGTCATCAGCCACCAGGGCAAACTCAACAGAAAGACCAGAGCAAAATACCGTCCCAGCTTGATCAGCGAGCTGCCAGACGAACCAGCGGCCTCAGATGGCATCTTCAGGCCTTCCAGCGTCAGTATTCAGGTTCTTCTGTCGGTTCTGGCGTTGGTGTGGGCTCAGGGGTTGGTGTCGGAGTGGCTGTTGGCTCAGGCTCACCCGTCGGCACGGGCTCAGGCGGGGGAACGGTGGGTACAGGCTCATCGGGGATACAGGCCTGCAGGCAGGGCACCATGCAGTCTTCATAGTCCCGCCCCTGCTTGTCCGAGCATTTCTCGGCACAATCAGCGCCACAATCCCCGCGCGCCAGACCTGCACCCAAAACAACTGCCGCGATAGCAATGAACAGATGAACACGCATGACGGATCACTCCTGATCGTGATGACCATGCATATTCTGCACCCAACGGGCTTAGAACGCCTTGAGCGTCATCAAGACCGGGTCAGCCCGGCAGCCGCTCGAAGGTGGCGGTCCCTTCCGGGATACAGTGGAATGGCTGCTTGTCCACCGTGTAGATCGCCAGTTGCGGGCTGAACACCTTGGGATCGTCCAGCGATCCAACCTTCAGGATCACGGCCGGGAAGCCTTGTGGCTTTGTCACCACGTGCGTGCCGCAGTTCGGGCAGAACTCGCGCGTGACCGGATTGGGAATGTCGCTGCGTGTAAAGCCTTTGGGCGTGCCCTTGGTATACCGGAACCCCGGAATGGGCATGGCCATAAAGACATTGGGCGAGCCGCCCGTGATGTATTGGCACTCGCGGCAATGGCACTGCGCCTGCATCATCGGCGCGCCCTCTGCCTCGTAGCGCACTTCGCCGCAATAGCATCCACCTGTCAGTTTCATTGGGGACCAGTCTCCATTGGCAATGAGTGATTATTGCTCCATTCGGCCATCGATCCATCATAGACTGCTACGGAAGGATGACCGAGGCGCGTGAGCATCAGCGCGTCCATCGTGGCCGACACACCGCCACCACAATAGCAGATGACGCGCGGTTTGCCGAAAGCCCCCACCGCATCGAACAGCGGACGCAGTTCTGCATCGCTACGGAAGCGGCCCTGATCGTCCATCAGATGGAAGGCTGAAACATTGACACTGCCTTTGATACGTCCCTTGCGGCCATAATTCGTATCGCCCTCACCACGGTGCACCTCGGGTGCCAGCGCATTGATCGTGCAGACATCGCCATCACCAATCGCAGCCAGCACCTCGTTCGTGTCGGCCCATGTGCCGGGTCGCTCGGTCAGTGGCAGAGTATCCACCGCTGGATAATCCCGGCTGCCGGTTTCAACGGGGCGACCTTCCGCCTTCCAGAGCGAGAAGCCGCCATCAAGCACTGCGGCATTTTCGAACCCCGCTGCCTTCAGCATCCACCAGAAGCGCGTGGCCCACATGATGAGTGAGCGGCTGTAGATCACGACCCGGTCACCGGGGCGCGCGCCCGCATTGCCGAGCGCCCGCCCCAGCTGATCGGCAGGCAGGTGCGTGAATGGCACAGGGGCCGCTCGGTCAGAGAACTGACGAAGCAGATCAAGATAGACAGCGCCCGGAATATGCGCCTCCTCATAGCCTTTGCGTCCATCCTCAAGTCGGCTTGGGCCAGGCTCAGATGTCGGGCGCAGATGCATGGTCACATCAAAGATACGCAGATCCGGTTCACCCAGATGCCCCGCCAGCCATTCTGTCGAAACCAGTCCCCGTCCATCCCAGTCTGTCATGCGTTTAAGATCCAATGCTGATCCCGAATTGAGCGCAGCTAACAGAAGGGGCGTCAATGGGCTGGCGCACCCATCAACATCGTGCATATTTTCCAGATGCGCGAAATTATTGAACACACGCTTGAGATGGTCGCTGAACAGTATGGTGATCCCTGCCCGCTTGTGTATGCGCGCCTGTTCGACACCCACCCGGCCATGAAGCCCTTGTTCGACAACGACCCCTCCGGGGCAGTGCGTGGGCACATGTTCAACACGGCTGTCGATACGCTGCTCGATCTGGCAGGCGATAATGACTATGCCGCCAACATGCTGCTTTGCGAGTCGATCAATCACGAAAATATTGGTGTCCCGAAGGACGTGTTCCCAGTCTTCTTCCAGAGCATGGCGGATACGTTTCGCACGCTGTTGCGTGATGCCTGGAGCCCCGATGACGAAACGGCCTGGGCGACGGTTCTCAGCCGGGTCCACGCCGCCACAGCATAAGAGAACGCACCAAGCCAGCGGGCGAATTGTCGCACCTCAAGCTGCGAGCTTGATTGCACCGCGATGATCACCGCATAACGGAGTTATGAATCGCACTCCTACCTGGCGCGAGCGCCTGAAATATGCCTTTGACCAATCCATGTCGGCTGGCACCGGCGCATTGATCGGTTGGCTGGCCCTAATCTCTCTGGCGATCATCGTAATGGCTGCGGTCCTTCTCAGCGTGACCGGCATTGCGCCAGGCGATGGGGAGCCGTTGGGATTTGGCGAGAGCCTCTGGGAAAGCACCATGCGCGCCATGGACGCTGGCACCGTCGCCGGAGACAGCGGCTGGGGATTCCGGTTTGTCATGCTGGGCGTAACCCTCGCCGGTATTTTCATCGTGTCGTTGCTGGTCAGTATTCTGGCCAGCGGCCTTCAGGAGCGGCTGACCGAACTGCGCAAAGGCCGCTCGCAGGTTCTGGAAAGCGGACACACGATCATTCTCAACTGGTCGTCCTCGATCTTTGACATCATCTCCGAACTCGCCATCGCCAATGCCAGCGAGCGGACACCCCGCATCGTCATCCTATCGACACGCGACAAGGCCGAGATGGAAGACGAAATTGCCGCCAAGGTTTCCAATCTCGGACGCATGCGCATCATCTGCCGCAGCGGTGACCCGACCGATCTGTTCGATCTGTCACTGACCAGCCCGATGACATCGAAGTCAATCATTGTGTTGTCGCCGGAAGGTGATCACCCTGATGCGGCGGTGCTGAAGACCATTCTGGCTCTGGTGCACGATCCCAAGCGGCGTGCTCAACCTTACCGCATCGCAGCCGAAATCCGTACCATCAAGAATGCTGATATCGCCCGCACGGTCGGTGGCAAAGAAGTGCAGCTGGTATTTGCTGATGATCTCATCTCGCGCATCGTCGTGCATTCAAGCCGTCAGGCGGGTCTCAGCGCGGTCTATTCCGACCTGCTCGATTTTGATGGATGCGAAATCTACACGAGCGAGCAAAAAGGTCTGGCAGGAAAGACCTATGGCGAGGCGCTTGGGTTTTTTGAATCCTGTGCCGTGATGGGATTGGTCAATGGCGATGGATCGGTAAAGGTCAACCCGTCGATGGACCGGGTGATTGCCGCTGACGAGCGCATCATTCTCATCGCAGAAGATGATGCGGCAATCAAAATCTCACAAACACCTGCACCTCCTGTTCAGACAGCGCTGATGGCCACCGCACCGGTGCGGGAGACAAAGCCCGAACGCGGACTGCTGCTCGGCTGGAACCGGCGTGGCGCAATCATGCTGCGCGAACTTTCGCGCTATGTTGAGCCCGGCTCATCGATCACCGTCATCGCCGACACACCTCATATCACTGACGATATCGCCGCGCTTCAGGGTGTTAGCGATCAGATGACAGTTCATGTCACCGAGGCAGACAGCTCCGATCGGGAAACACTGGCGGCGCTCGATGTGACATCTTTCGATCACGTCATGGTGCTCAGCTACAGCGACACCCTGCCCGCGCAATCAGCCGACACCCGCACACTCATCACCCTGCTGCATATGCGTCAACTGGCCGATGATGCGGGCGGGCATGTCAGTGTGGTCAGCGAGATGGTCGATGTACGCAACCGCGAGTTGGCAGAAGTCACACGAGCCGACGATTTCGTGGTCAGCAACAAGCTGGTCAGTCTGATGCTCGCGCAGGCTTCCGAAAATCCCTATCTGTCCGCAATCTTTGACGATCTGCTGGATGAGCAAGGGTCAGAAATCTACATGCGACCTGCCTCCGATTATCTCGTCACCGGCCAGCCCGTTGATTTTTATACGGTTCTGGAATCCGCTCGCCAGCGGGGTGAAACGGCCATCGGCCATGTGCTGCATGGCAAGGGCTGTATTCTCAACCCGTGCAAATCCGAAAAAGCAGTTTATGGTGAAGACGACCGCATCATCGTGCTGGCGGAAAACTGAACAAGGAACCTATCATGCGCACCGCCCTCATCGCCGCCGCCACTATTGCCCTCATTAGCCCGGCATTCGCACAACTCGAAGTTGGCACAGTGGCACCTGCGATCTCAGCCAAAGGCGCGACGGGCACGAATGAAGTGTCGTTCGACCTCGCCGGTGCACTGAAAGATGGCCCGGTGGTCCTGTTCTTCTACCCAAAAGCTTTCACGCCGACCTGCACGATAGAAACCGAAGGCTTCGCTTCCAAGTCCGCTGACTTCAAGACGGCGGGGGCCAAACTGATTGGGGTGTCGGGCGATAGCATTGAGGATCTCAAGTCGTTTTCCAGCGAGAAATGCGGCGAGTGTGTTCTGCTTTCTGACAAGGATCAGACCGTCATGAAGGCCTATGACGCCGTGCTTCAGGAAAACCCGCCCATCTCGAAGCGCACAACTTATGTGATCGCGCCGGACGGCAAGATCATCTTCGCACTGACAGACATGAAAGACGGCATGGCGCATGTCACCGGCGCGCTGGATGCCGTGCAAAAGTGGAAGACGTCACACTGATGGGCGCGCCATCCTACGGATGGCGGCAGCCGAAACAGTCCAGAACAGGATCACGATGCTCATCGCCACGAGATGCCAGGCGATATCCATGGCATGGGCCTCGTGCTCGTGAATGAACTCAAGCGCCACCGCACACACCGCACTGGCTGACAAGCCTGCCATGGCCGCGGTTTCAACGGGGCGAATAAAGCGGGCATAGCGCAGCATGAATACCAGCGGCACGCCGATGATCAGGCTCGTCATGAGTATGTCGCGAAAACACTCATTACCATCGAGCCACGAGATCTGCCCGCCCCGCACGACAAGGTCGCCATAACAACCAAGTCCCATGCAGGCGAGCCAGAGAAGGCCAAATGGCAGCGGTAGAAGCAGCCATTTGCGGGACTCACCCGGTATCGACAGATGGAAGGCAGCCATCGCAGCAGTGATCGCCGTAGCCACACCCGCCGCACAGGAAAACCAGCCGCCAGATTCGGCCAAGGCGCTTTCAAACCCGGGGCGCGTGGTTTTAACAAGAACAACAGCAATCAGTCCGCCAAAGACAAGCGCCAGCCAGAGACCGGCCCGCAAGGCCGGTGGCCAAAGCCGTCGCACCTGCGCATCAACGGCCAGTTCTGCAATGAGGTCATCGGTGGCTTTCTGGCGCGCCATCGTTTCATCCACCCGGTTTCAGAATACGGCGCAGTGCCGCCACGCCGCGGTGTGTGGCAACTTTCAGCGCCCCGGTTGACATGCCGCTGAGTGCGGAGGCTTCGGCCAGCGACTTTTCATTCATTTTTGTCAACTCCAGTGCCGTGCGCTGTGCGGCTGGCAGGGCGGCGATGGCCGCACGCAACTCAGCCGCAGACAGAGCCGCCTCAGGTTTGTTCTGCGCACGTGTGTCAAAGGTTACGTTCTCGGCATCCTCAAGCGGCGCATGAGAACCTGACCGCTTGAGAACCGACAGACGGTCCGCAATCCGGCGACGGCTGATCGTCACGAGCCAGGGCCTAAACGGCCGTGCTGGATCATAGGTCGCTCTGACCTTGTGGAGAGTCAGCAGGATTTCCTGAACAGTATCTTCGGCATCCTCAGCCGTTGGCAGGCGACGGCGGCAATATCGCCGCAGAGGCACCAGCAATTCCCGCAACAGCGCCGCATAAATGGCGCGGTCGCCATCCTGCGATGCCCGCATCATGCCCCGCCATTTGAGGTCGATTTCATCGTCGATCACGTCCCTCGTGTAACCTTTTCCGCGGCCTGAAGGAACTGATCCATGAAGGCAGGCACATCAACGTGGCGCGCCTTCGTCAACAACCCCGAATGGAGCCTTCCATGAATATCCAGAAACTGTCGGCAATCGCCGTTCTCGCGGCCTTCACCACCCCGGCACTCGCTGCTGACATGCCTGCACCTGACGCTGGTAAGACAGCGAATGAAAAGTGCTACGGCGTCGCCAAGGCCGGCAAGAACGACTGCGCCACGGCAGGCCATAATTCCTGTGCCGGTTCGTCCAAGGCTGACGCAGACAAGACCGCTTGGATCTTCGTCCCGGCGGGCCTTTGCGAGAAGCTCGCTGGCGGCTCGCTGGAAATGCCGAAGTAAGACCGAACTGAGGGGAGGGCTTCATCTTGAACGAGCCGAACCATGACAACGCGCACAGCCATGTTTCTGGTATTGGCTTGCGTGCCCCCCACATGGACGCCGTTCTGAATGAACGCCCTCCCCTTCCTTTTCTTGAGGTTCATGCCGAAAATCACATGGGTGATGGCCGCGCCTTCCAGACCTTGCGGCGCGTGCGCGAACACTACGCTGTCTCAATTCATGGCGTGGGCCTGTCTCTTGGCGGACATGATCGGCCCGACCCGCTGCATCTCAGCCGTTTCGCCGATCTTGTCGCGCGCATCGAACCCGTGCTGGTTTCTGAACATCTGGCCTGGTGCCGTAGTAATGGCGTCTATCTGAACGACCTGCTGCCAGTCCGTTATGATGCGGCTGCACTTGAAGATGTCGTGCGCAATATCGACATTGCCCAGACTGCCATCCGGCGTCCGCTGCTGATTGAAAATCCCTCGCGCTATCTCAGCTTTCAGGGAGACGAGATGACCGAGGCTGCGTTTCTGAACGCCCTGTCCCGTCGCACGGGCTGTCGCATTCTGCTCGATATCAACAATGTCTACGTCAGCGCATGCAATACGGGTCTCGATGCCAGCGCCATGCTGAACGACATTGACGCCGATCTGGTCGGTGAGTTTCATCTTGCAGGCCATGACGATGATGACGGCGTACTGATCGACACGCACGGCGCGCCAGTCTGCGATGATGTGTGGGGCCTATACGCCGCCGCCATTCGCCGCTTTGGCGTCAGGCCGACGCTCCTTGAACGCGACAAAAACCTGCCCGGACTTGACGATCTGCTGACTGAAGCACGCCGGGCAGACGCCATTGTCGCGGCAGCGCAGACGGGTATGCGCGATGCAGCCTGATCTTCAGGCAGAAATGGCGCGCGCCATCTGCAGTGCCGCCGCGCAGGAAGTCATTGCCCCAGACATGACCGACGGCCTGAACTGGCCAGAACGCCTCGCCATTCACGCGCGGCATTTCAGAACAACACTCACAGCCGCGCTGGCCGATGCGTTCCCGTCCGTGAAACGTCTCACCGGCGATGGCTTCTTCGCCTATGCCTGCGCACAGTTCATCGCATCGGCCCCGCCCACAGACCCGATCGTCAATCATTTCGGCGAAGGCTTTCCTGCATTCCTTGCCAATTTCGGGCCCGCCAGCGGATTTCCATGGCTTGCCGATGTCGCGCGGCTTGAATGGCTACGGCACAGCATGAGCGATACGCTGGACACGCAGGAAGGTTCCGCCGCGCTCTACACCTCGCCCTGGCGCGTTGATCTTCTGTGCGAAGTCAACGGCCCGGAAGAAACTGATATCAGCGGCGAGACATGCCTCGCCCTGATCATTCAGGGCGAACGCATCGTGCAGCGCACCCTCACCCGGCGTGAGTTTGATGCGCTCTCCGCATCCCTCGCCCCTACCACAAGCACCTGATCGGAAGCCCTCATGTCTTTCATCACGGCGGCACGCGCCGCATATCAGCGCCTTTTCGGCCTGACAGAAATGCTCATCCCGCTCTGGCTCATCCTGCTGCTGGCGCGCATCGGCATTGCGGGCACGTTCTTCCGCTCCGGCCTGACAAAGGTGGATGACCATTGGCAGGTGACAGACCTCGCCGTGGCGCTATTTCAGGACGAATACAAACTGCCTTTGCTACCCCCTGATCTCGCCGCACATCTGGGTGCATATACTGAACTGTCGATGCCCATTCTGATCGTGGCGGGCCTGTTCACACGCCTCGCCGCACTGCCGCTGCTCGGCATGACAATCATCATCGAGATTTTCGTTTATCCAGGTGCGTGGGACATCCATGCAACATGGGCTGCGCTCCTGCTGCTGCTGATCACTCGCGGGCCCGGCATTCTTTCGCTTGACGCCCTGTTTGGCCTTGATGGCCGTTACACGGGGAAAAAAGGCGCCTGACTTATTGCTTCGCCACCATGGTTGAGGCCGGAGCCGCAGCTGCACCTGCAACACGTGGCACCGCCGTTACATCATAGGCAGCATAGCCACGGCGGTTTCCGATCGGGTCATACCGGCAGACCAGAAAGTCGCGTTCCGCGCCGCGGCCGATGGCGCAGCCAACCGAGGTCGTCGATGCCCATATCATGGCCTGATAGTGCCCCACATCACGCCAATCTCCGGTGCTGCTCACATCAGGATGCGGACGCCCAGGCAGATACATGGATTTTTCGTCCAGCCAGCCTTTGATCATAAGGGTCGGCGTACGGCGGGCGATGCTGTTGGAATAGAGGCACTCGCCATGGACGCGCTGATTCTCATGCTCGATCACCCCCTTGGCGGCGATGACCGTGGCCCAATTCAATGCCTCCTGAGCCAGTTCGGGTGACCATTTCAGATCAGGCACACCGAGCGAGCGGCGTTCGGCGTTGTGCGTGGCCAGCACCTCAGCCTGAAATGCCGGGTCTGTAATCTGGGGCACCACGGGCATAAGCCCCTTGGCGCCATCGGTGGTGATTTTGCCGAGCTTTGAGACATTGGCAGGATCGGCGGCCTTGCCTGTTTCGGTCGCTGCGACCGCATTCCCGATGAAAAGGACAGAAGCCAGAAGAATGATGCGCATCGAATCACCCGGGAGGTGGGCCTCTAGTATCGCATGTATTTTCAGCCTTGTTGTGCAAAGATGTCATTAAGAAATTCCCTCGAAATCAGGCTCTGCCTCTCGTGCTGTGGCGCGTTGCCCCGCTGAGAAAAACGCTCAGGCAGCCCAGCACGTTGTCCCTGTCATCAATTTTGAAACCTGATAAAATGCGAAAATGACTGGCCCGCTCGATAAACCCGTCCCTGTCACGCTCGATGACAAAGATCCAACAGCCTTTGCTACGCAACTGGGTGATTACTTCCAGCGCTATGGCTTTGCCTCAATCTGCGACTTTGGCATCCCACAATCCCTAATCGATGCCGCCATTGCCGACATGAAGGCGTTCTTCGCATTATCCGATGCGGTGAAGCGCAGATATGTGGTGGAAGGTGCGATGGGCCAGCGCGGCCTCACGCCTTTCGGTGTCGAAACTGCGAAGGGTGCGAGTCGCAGCGATCTGAAGGAGTTCTGGCATACCGGACGCGACCTGCCTCAGAGCCATCCGTTCAACGATTCCATGCCGCCCAATGTCTGGCCTGTCGAAGTGCGCGGCTTCCGTGAACACGTTTCGGCCCTGTATGGCGCTCTCGACAAACTTGGCGTCAGAATATTGCGGGCGATTGCCCGGTATCTGAAATTGGACGAACACTTCTTTGATGACACCGTGCGCGACGGCAATTCAGTCCTGCGACTGCTGCACTACCCACCCGTCACTGGGCAAACGGACCATGTGCGGGCTGGCGCTCATGAAGACATCAACACCATTACCCTTCTGATGGGGGCTGAAGAAGCCGGGCTTGAAATCAAGGAACGGGATGGTTCATGGCTGCCAGTGAAGCCTCCGCTGGGCGCGATGGTCATCAACATTGGCGACATGCTCCAGCGCCTGACCAATCATGTTCTGCCGTCCACGACGCATCGCGTCGTCAACCCCTCGCCCGAGCGCGCACAATTCCCGCGCTACTCCACCCCGTTCTTCCTGCATTTCAGGCCGGATTATCTGATCGAAACACTGCCTTCGTGCATCACGACAGACCGGCCCAACCGCTACCCCACGCCGATCACCGCGCATGATTACCTCCATGAACGGCTGGCTGAGATCAAACTGAAGTGAGCCGACCGGCCTTAGTCGTTTAGGGCAATGTTATCGGTTTAAGGCCATCGTCCCGCTCGCGACTGCGAGGGAATGGCGCTGACATGTATGCGAAGCTGGCTGGCGTGGCGAGCATCTCGGCTGTGGCAGCGCTCATCTACTATTTCATTGCGCGTACGCACCCACCCTATGACATCTCGGGATATCTGATCGGCCGCGACTTCCTCAATACCTGGCTCAGCGGTCAAGCGGCGCTGAACGGAAATGCGCCTGCTTGGTTTGACATGGCTACCTACAATGCGGCCATCCACGAACGGTTCGGCGACAGCATCCGACCTCACAACTGGTCGTATCCCCCACACATTATGCTGTTCACGTGGCCGCTGGCGCTGCTGCCCTATCTGGTCGCCCTGTGCGTGTGGACGCTCGCCGGATATGCCAGTCTGTATGCAGCCGTCCGGCGCTTTCTGCACTCACCAACCGATTACATGTTCGTGTTTCTGTCGCCCGCAGCAGCCGTGAATGTCTTTGCGGGGCAGAACGGCTTGTTCACGGCAGCGCTGATGATCGCCGGGCTCTCATGTATGGATCGCAAGCCCATCCTCGCAGGGATCATGTTTGGGCTTCTGACCATCAAGCCGCAGCTGGGAATCATGTTACCGGTAATGTTGCTTGCTTCAGCACAATGGCGAGTCATTATAGCAGCGACGGCAACCACGATCGCTCTTGTCGGCATCTCAGCAGCCGTCTTCGGCGCGGACACATGGCGCGCCTATTTTGAAACGGTCCTGCCAATACAAAGCCTTGTGATGCGTCAAAGTCAGGGCCCAATGCTGGCGATGATGCCGACCGTGTTCCAGAATCTACGGATGGCAGGCGCACCCGAACTGTGGGGCTGGATCGCACAGGCCATAGCAGGGATTGCATCAGCTGTGGCAGTCGCGTGGACCTATGCACGGCGGCGAGATCCGGCGCTGTCCTGTGCCCTTGTCACAACAGCCACCATCGTCGCCAGCCCATACGCCTTCAACTATGATCTGGTCGCACTTTCAGTATTCATCCTTCCGCTCACCAGAAGGCCTGGTCTCACCTGGCTGGATCATGCAGTGCTTATATCTGGCTGGATGCTTCCCATACTGACACTGGCACTCGCTGTTTACGCGCTGCCACTCTCATCAACGGTGGTGATCGTATTGATGTTCCGGTTGCTGCATCTTCTGCATCGCTCCAATACGGTTGGCGAAACCACATTAGGACGCACATTGGCCTGAGGACCATCATCTGGAGCGCACACTCCTTCGGGATTTACGAAGGATCATTGCGCTCCTAGCCTCATGGTCATGACAGAAGACGATCATGCCAAGGCGTTCCAGACCCTCTTTACCCGCATTTATTTCGCGGCTGTCAGGCGCGTTGACGACAAGCGTGACCGGTTGTCGCCGGAAACCGTGGCCTTTCTTGCCCACATGGAAATGGCAGGGCCGCTGACGCCCGGTGAGCTGGCACAGCACATAGGTCGCGCTCCCTCAACCCTTAGTGAAATGCTGGCCCATCTGTTGGATAAAGGCCTGATTGAACGTGACCGCGATCCTGAAGACGCACGGCGCGCGCTCATCTGGTTGTCACCTTCGGGCCGATCGGCATTGGCACGCGAACGCCAGGTGCTTGACCCACACATGCTTGCGGAAGCCTTCACAAGCATTGGCCCTGAAAGTTGTGCCCGGCTGCTCCAACAACTTGAGGTTTTTGTCGCGGCCCTCACGCCGCAGGTTCAGCGAAAGGATTGATCATGACTCACAAGTGCCAGAGCTGCGGCATGCCAATCGAAACCGGCGTCTTTTGCCAGTACTGCGTGAACGAACAGGGCGCGTTGCAGGATTTCGAAACCCGCTTTGGACGCATGCTGGCCTGGCAGTTGCGCCGTGGCAGCGAACGCGCAACAGCGGAAAAGGAAACGCTGGCCTATATGGCCAACATGCCTGCATGGGCCGATCACCCTGAGCTGAAAGCCCGACTTCAGAAGTGTGGCTGAATCCTGCACCCCGCCTCACGATTTGACCCGTATCAACACGGCTCGCCTTCCCCATCGGCAAGCGCTCGGATAGAAGGCCCTCCGAGGAGACGACATCATGGGCGGCAAGAACTGGATTCCGGTGAACAAGGTGGAAGGGCGCGCCTCGCGACAGGCGCATGCCGACCTGCCTGAAGGCACCTATGAGCGCGAGATCTCAAAGGAAGGCTTCTTCGGCCCGGCCGCCTTTCTGTATCACCCGCGCCCACCAACCGGGTGGGTGAACTTTGAAGGGCCGCTGCGCCCGCGCGCCTTCGACCTCACGCGCCTGAACGAAGCCGCCTCCCTGCCGTGGGACGCGCCGCGCGTACTGGGCAATGCGGCCTGTGATGTCCGCTTCTGGAAACTGAGCGCACCCATGAACGAACTGGTCCGCAATGGCGACGGCGACCAGATCATTTTCGTGCACACGGGCGGCGGGGCATTCTTCTGCGACTATGGGCACCTTACCATTCGGTCCGGTGACTATGTGATGATCCCGCGCGGTACAATGTGGCGTATCGAACCATCAGCGCCATCCTCGTTTCTCACCATCGAGGCGACCAACGCGCATTTCACTCTGCCCGATCGCGGTCTGGTGGGCCGTCATGCGATCTTCGATCCGGCAGTGCTCGACACGCCCGCCATGGACGATGCCTTCCGCACCCAGCAGCAGGAAGACCGCGCCTATACAGTCGCGGTGAAGAAACGCGGCGAAGTCAGCCGCATTTCATACCCGTGGAACCCGCTGGATGCAGTGGGCTGGCACGGCGATCTGTCGGTCGTGCGGCTGAATGTCGATCAGATCAGGCCGTTGATGTCGCACCGCTATCATGTACCGCCCTCGGCCCACACGACCTTCCTGAGCGACCGCTTCGTCATCTGCACCTTCGCACCACGTCTGTTTGAAACGGACCCCGGCGCGATCAAGGTGCCGTTCTTTCACAACAACGACGATTACGACGAAGTGCTGTTCTATCACGCGGGTGATTTCTTCAGCCGCGACAATATCGACGCCGGCATGATGACCTTCCATCCGGCGGGGTTCACGCACGGGCCGCATCCCAAAGCGCTCAAAAACATGTTGACGCAAACCAAAGCAGCGACGGATGAGTATGCCGTGATGATCGACACCCGCGATCCGCTGGATGTGCTCGCGGGTGCGTCATCGGTTGAAAACCCGGCCTATGCCGATAGCTGGAAGCCCAAGGCATGAAGCTCGCCACATTGAATGACGGCTCACGTGATGGCCGTCTGGCCGTTGTTTCGCGCGATCTGAAACGTGCGGTCTTTGCAGAAGGTATCGCCAAAACCCTGCAGGCTGCGCTGGATGACTGGGAAACCCTGTCGCCACGACTGCAAACGGTTTCAGACGCGCTGAATGCCGGAACGGAAAAAGGCTTCGCCTTCGACGAAGCCGCCTGCATGGCACCACTGCCCCGCGCCTATCAGTGGGCGGATGGGTCGGCTTACGTCAACCATGTTGAACTGGTGCGCAAAGCCCGCAATGCCGACATGCCAGACAGCTTCTGGACCGACCCGCTGATGTATCAGGGCGGCTCCGATATCATGCTCGGCCCGCAGCAAGACATTCCGGCGAACGACGAAAGCTGGGGCATTGACTGCGAAGCGGAGGTCGCCGTCATCACCGGCGACGTGAAGCTGGGTGTCAGCGAGGCAGAGGCGCTGCAATCCATCCGCCTCATCACCATTCTGAATGACGTTTCTCTGCGCAATCTCATCCCGGCGGAACTCGCCAAAAATTTTGGCTTCTTCCAATCAAAGCCGTCCACCGCCTTCGCACCCATCACAGCAACGCCTGATGAACTCGGCGCGCGCTGGAACAGTGGCAAACTTCATGGCGCACTTGAAGTGTCACTGAACGGTCAGCCTTTCGGCAAAGCCGATGCAGGTGTGGATATGACGTTCAGTTTTCCGCGCCTGATCGCACATGCGGCCAAGACACGCGCTTTGGGGCCGGGCGCAATCATCGGATCGGGCACAGTTTCCAACAAGGGTGCATCGGGCGATGAAGGCCGCCCGATCTCTGAAGGCGGCGTCGGCTATTCCTGCATTGCAGAACTACGGGCAGTGGAAACCATCCGCTTAGGCAAACCGCAAACGCCATTCATGAAACGCGGTGACCGTGTGCGCATCGAGATGCGCGATGATGACGGCGTATCCATCTTCGGAGCCATCAACCAGAAGGTTGCCAGTTGATGCTGAAACGCCTTGCATGCGGCGCTCTGATGCTGACCCTCGCCGCCTGCGCTTCTGGTGGCGGTGTAAAACTCGAAGCGCCCATGCCGGGTGATCCGCCGGTACTGCGGGTTTCGGGCGCTGGCGAGGGCGCACATCCCGCCGTGCTGATCGTGCCGGGCTGCGAAGCGCCGCTGCTCTCGTCGCGTGCCGCATTCTACACACGCCTTGCGGAAAAGCTGAACAAGGATGGGTTTACAACAGCGATCCTCGCCTATCCCGGTTCAGGTCTTGGCTCGCCCGTCTGTCAGCAGGTGACCGACCCCAAAGCGATGGCCATGATGATCGCGGGCGCGCTGGCACAACTTCGCGCAGATCAACGTGTCGATCCCCGCCGCCTGCATCTCGCCGGATGGGCATGGGGTGGGCGCGGGGTTCTTGAAGTGATCATGCAGCCCCAGCGCAGTGACGGTCTGGTTTCAGCCGCCACATTTTACCCACCCTGCCCCGCGCCGGTGCCGTGGAAAAGCGAAGTCACGTCACAGGTGTTTACCGGTGAACGAGACACGGTTTCCGCTCATGCTGTCTGCAAAGCCTGGGCAGAAAAATCAGATGGTCCGGGGCCTGTGGTGATCACCCGCTATGTGGGGGTTGGACACGGCTTCGACATCGACGAAGCGGGCAGCGATACGTTTGCAGCCTGGCAAACCGGCACGCCGCTCACCTTCGACCGCAGCACCGCCTGGCAGGCCTATATCGACCTTGTCGCGTTTCTGCGCCTGCCGATCAGCGCGCCGTAATCACGGGACTGCCGCTTCAATCAGGAACGGTCCGCGCTGCTTCATGGCGTGTGCGAAGGCACGTTCGAATTCTTCAGCCGTCTCGCAGTGTACGGCCTCAACACCCATCCCACGCGCCAGATCAACGAACCCGATATCGGGTCGAGAGAGATCGAACATCGCCATGGTCGCCGGACCGGGATTCTGAGCGCCCGTGCGCATCATCTCAATCTTGAGGATCGCATAGGAACGGTTGGCAAAGATCACCGTGGTCACGTCGAGATTCTCGCGCGCCATCGTCCACAGCGCCTGAATGGTGTACATAGCGCCGCCATCCCCTTGAAGGCAAAGCACCTTGCGATCTGGCGCGGCTGTCGCGGCACCCACGGCCACCGGGAGACCCTGACCGATTGAACCACCGGTGAGCTGCAGCCAATCATGGGGTGCAGCACCCGCCGTATGGATGAATGTGCCCGCGCCGTTTGTGGCTCCCTCATCCGAAACGATGCAGCCTTCGGGCAGATAGCGCGCCATGATCACACCCGCCTTCATTGAATCCAGCGCTCCGGCCTGTGCCGGCAGCTTGGTGGCGGGCACTCGGTTCGGGTTTGCATCCTTGATGCCCACCTGTTCGGCCAACGCCCGCAGCGCCCCCACAGCGTCCTGATCGGGCCGGGCCAGCGTGACGACTGTTGCACCGTCAGGCGTCAGTGCGCCACGCCGCCCTGGATAGGCGAAGAATGCAACTGGAGCCTTGGTCGACACAAGCACAAGGTGCGTGACACCCTTCAATTCATCCTCGACCATCTCGGCAAAGTAAGGCAGGCGACGGATGAATGGCGTGCCCGCCCCGCGCGCCATAACAGCAACGAACGTGTCACAATAAACGCGCGCCCCTGTTGCAGCACCAATCGCCGCCGCCAGTTCCAGGCCTTCGCCGGTCAGCACAGGATCGCTGAGCAGCAATGCAGCGCGATCACCGTAGCGTAGAGCCTCCCGCGCTGCGCGGACGGCGTCATCGCTCACGCTTTCAAAGGCAGAGGGCGTTACTGGCTGCGCAGGACCGGATTTTGAATCTATCCAAGCGGTATCGGCGGGGAGAATCAGCGTCGCCACACCGCCGGGCGCAGACTGTGATGCAGCGACAGCTTCAGCCGTGGCCTGTCCCACTTCATCCGCTGTATCGGCTGACATGATCCATTGCGAAACTGGCGCAGCAAAACCTCGGATGTCAGAAGCCAGAGGCGCATCCAGATCGCGATGCGGCACGGCGTGATCGCCCACGATGTTCACGATGGGCGAACGGGCGCGCTTTGCGTTGTGTAGGTTGGCAAGACCATTGGCCAGACCCGGCCCCAGATGCAGCAGAGTGCAAGCAGGCTTGCGCGCGATGCGGGCATAGCCATCCGCCGCCCCAGTTGCCACGCCCTCAAACAGACACAGCGACGCCTTCAGTTTTTCGGCACGGCCGATCGCTGCAACGGCATGCATTTCTGAAGTGCCGGGATTGGTGAAACACTGTTCGACGCCACAGTTTTCAAGCGTCTTCACCAGTGCTTCGGCACCCGTCATTTGAATGTCAGTCATGAACCCTGCTTTCAGAACAGTATGTGACCGCTGAACAGATTGAATAATACGATAATCCCGAACAGACCAATGAGAATACCTGTAATCCTGTTGATCACCACGATTGATTTATCGCCGATCTGCTTATGCGCGAATGCGGTGATACCGACAATCACGGCCCACCAGAACAAAGACCCGGCCACGACCGCGCCGACAAATATCGCGGGGCCAAGATAGGCTGGCTGTGTAACAGTCATTAGATTGGCAACCGAAGCCGTGCCCGCAGCAAAGAAAAACAGTGTCGCAGGGTTGATGATGGTCAGCCCGAAAGTCGAGAAGGCTGAGGTCAGGAACCCCGCAGAACTTTCCTCGATCTTGGTCTCCAGCTTTTCACCCTTTGCCTCGATCTTGCGGATCTGCGGCGTGGTCAACAGCGCATAGATCGCATAGCTGACCAGAATCAGCCCCCCGGTCAGTTCAAGCACGAAGCGGTTATTGGTCAGGAAGGTCGACAGGCTGGTGAAGCCAAAAGCCACCAGCATGGCGAAGAAGCCATCGCCCAGCGCCGCGCCCGTACCCGACAGAAATCCATTCAGAGGGCCGAACTGAAGTGTCCGGCGGATGCATATGATATTGACCGCCCCGATCGGGGCCGCCGAGATGAAGCCGAAGCCAAACCCTGCGGCGGCCAGCCACATCCAGCTTAGAAATGTTTCCGACACCAATCCAAGCATTACAGACGGCTTTTCCTTCTGGTGGCTCTCATCTTGATATGCGGTCCAACCCGTAGTGCGATCTGGTCATTTTGCCAATGTCCATTTGCTGCGTCCGCTTGTCGCAGCAAACACCCATCAACCATGGACGTCCACGACAATTCGTCCTCGAACCTTCCCGGCAAGAATATCCGGGCCAAGCCCGGCAGCTTCCATCAGAGGTACGGCGCGGGTCATGGCAGCGAGTTTCGCCTTGTCGAGGTCAGCTGCCAGCCGTGCCCACGCTCTTTCGCGGCGCGCTTTCGGTGCCATGACGCTGTCAATGCCCGCCAACGTCACCCCGCGCAGGATAAAGGGCGCCACGGATGACGGCAGGTCCATGCCCGCCGCCAACCCGCAAGCCGCAACGCAGCCACCGTATTTCGTCATCGAAAGCACATTGGCGAGCGTCTTCGAGCCAACGCTGTCCACAGCACCGGCCCAGCGCTCCTTGTTCAGCGGACGCGGATCGCCGGAAAGGTCCGCGCGGGTGATAATCTCAGAAACGCCCAGACTTTTCAGATAGTCCGCTTCTTCAGGCCGCCCGGTTGAGGCAATGACCGAAAATCCCAGTTTCGCCAGTAGAGCCACTGCCACTGAGCCGACACCACCCGCAGCACCCGTCACCAGAACCGGGCCGCTGGTGGGCGTCAGCCCATGATCTTCCAGCGCCATCACAGCAAGCATCGCCGTGTAACCCGCTGTACCGATGGCCATCGTTTCTGCAGGCGTGAAGGCGGCAGGCATCTTGACCAGCCAGTCGCCCTTCACGCGGGCGCGTGCGGCAAAGCCACCCAGATGCGTCTCTCCTACGCCCCATCCGTTCAGGATGACCTTATCGCCCGCAGCAAAGCCTGCGTGGGTCGAGTGGCGCACCGTGCCCGCGAAGTCGATGCCGGGGATCATCGGCCAGCGCCGCACCACCGGAGCTGCGCCGGTCAGCGCCAAGCCATCCTTGTAGTTCACTGTGGAGTGACTGACATCGACGGTGACATCGCCCTCCATCAGATTCGCATCCGTCAGTTCAGCCAAGCGGCCCGTTTGACCGCCATCGCTTTTTTCCAGAAGGAGTGCGCGAAAAATGTCTGACATGGCTTTGAAAGTCCTTGGGATTTTTTAATCAGATTGCGGTGGTAAACACTGTTTCAGATCAAGGCGCTTCATGGAAGCGGGCAGGCTCACCGCACGGGGGGCTGACCTCTCCGTCGCGCATGGCGACGTGTCCACGAACGATGGTCATGATCGACCAGCCTTTGGCGGTCACACCGTCAAACTGGGTCCAGCCACAGCGCGAGGCCATGTCGGCATGACGGATAACCCGTTCTGCCTTCAAATCCACCAGCGTGAAGTCTGCGTCATAGCCTTCCGCGATGCGTCCCTTCCCCGCGACGCCATAGATGCGCGCCGGTCCCGCTGAGGTGAGGTCCGCCATGCGTTGCAGTGACAACCGCCCTTCGGCGACATGGGTCAGTAATACCGGCACCAGCGTCTGTACGCCCGGCATGCCCGATGGCGTTGCGGGATAGATACCGTCCTTCTCAGCGCGTGTGTGCGGGGCATGGTCAGACCCCACAGCATCGACCAGACCGCCAGCGACCGCCTGCCATAGCGCCTTTTGATGCGTCGCATCGCGCACGGGGGGGTTCATCTGGGCATAGGCTCCCAGTCTTTCGTAACAATCCGGCGCGGTCATGGTCAGATGATTGACCGTCACCTCAACCGTCGCGATGTCACGATGCGATGCATAGATCGCCATCTCATCCGCCGTTGTGGCATGCAGAACATGCACCTGACGCCGCGCCGCACGCGCCAGCCGCATCAGCCGCTCACCGGCCAGCCGCGCGCAATCTGCATCACGCCAGATGGGGTGCGTTTCAGGTCGCCCGCTGATCGCCAGCGCCTTGCGTTGCTGAAGACGGTCTTCGTCCTCGGCATGGAACGAAATACGCCGCCGGCCGCTCCTGAGCGCCCGCATGAGACCTTCCTCATCCGCCAGCAGAAGCGATCCGGTCGAGGCTCCCATGAAAATCTTGACGCCTGCACAGCCCGGCAGACGCTCAAGCTCACCCAGCATCCCGGCATTTTCGGACGACCCGCCAATATAGAAGGCATAGTCACAGGCCATGCGGCCCTTGGCGCGCGCCAGCTTGTCGAGCAGGCGGTCTGCCGTCACGGTGGGCGGATCGCTGTTGGGCATTTCGAACACAGTTGTCACCCCGCCCAGAACGGCGGCGCGTGAGCCTGTTTCAAAATCTTCCTTATGGGTGAGGCCTGGTTCACGGAAATGCACATGCGCGTCAATGACGCCGGGCAGAACATGCAGCCCGCGTGCATCAACGAATGTGCCCGCCTGCTCAGCTGTGATGGCCCCAAGCGCTGCGATGCGACCGCCCTGCACCCCGACATCACAGGCGACGATACCGCCGGGCGTTACCACCTGGCCGTTACGGATCACGAGATCAAATATCTGGGGCATGATGTCTTATAGACAAGCACTCTTGCCCATCAAGACGCAGTGCCCCATGTGAGTGCCATGCCAACCGTCCGCCTTGATGACCGCCAAGTGCTTGCCGTTTCCGGCAAGGATGCGCCTGGATTCCTGCAGGGGCTGGTCAGCAGTGATGTGCGGCACCTGACACCTGAAGCCCCGCTATATGCCGCGCTCCTCACACCGCAGGGCAAGATTGCCTTCGACTTCCTCATGTTCAGCACAGGCGAAAACGGCTTCTTTCTGGATGTGACAGCCAGCAAGGCCACTGACCTTCTGGCACAGTTGAAGAAATACAGGCTGCGCGCGGCGGTTGATCTGGCCGAACGTCCTGACCTTGCCGTGTTCGCCGCATGGGGTAGCGAGGCGACGGGCCACCCCACCGATCCGCGTCACCCCCAACTTGGCGCGCGTTGGATCGGGACCGGCGATGCCCCGTCAGATGCCGCCGCCTATACGCGCCATCGCATTGCGCTGACTGTGCCGGACAGCGCCGATATCGAAGGCCAGTTCCCCCTGGACGTGAACTTCGAGGAACTGAAGGGTGTCGATTTCAAAAAGGGATGCTTTGTCGGTCAGGAAGTAACCGCGCGCATGAAGCACAAAGGGCAGACCCGAAAGCGGCTGGTACGTGTGCGCGCCGCCCCCCTTCCCGCCTTCGGATCAGAGATCACCGACGCCACAGCCTTGACCATCGGCGAGATGCGTTCTGGTATTGATGGCGAAGGCCTCGCCATCATGCGCCTTGACCGGCTGGAAACGGCCAGCCTGCCCCTGATGGCCGCAGGCGTAACCGTAACGACCTGACGCCTATCCAGCCTTGCGGCTTTCCTTGGGCAACAACGTATCAGGCCCATCATAACCGGGCAGTGCTTCGATCCGCTTGATCCATGCTGCAAGGTTCGGCAGCGCCTCAAGCGAAAAACCAGCCTGACCAGCATAGACAGCCACACCGAACAGGTCGATGTCGGCGAAGGTCGGTGCGGAACCACCGCATATCCAGTCTTTCCCTGCCAGATAGCCGTCCAAAGCCTTCAATGCCCCTTCGCCCTCGGCCCGATAGTGTTCGACCACATCGGCTGGCGCCTTGCGAAACCCTGCCCGGTAGGCGCGAGTGCGATAGATGCCGCGTGAAAGATTATCCCAGCCCCAGATGATCCACTCACGGGCCTGACGACGCTCATCGTCGCCTGAGCCATTGAACTTACCCAACGTGGTAGCCAGGTCTTCGAGGATGACGGAAGACTGGGCCAGATGTGCGCCCGTGCTGCGGTCAATCAGAGTCGGCACAACGCCAAAGCGGTTGAGCCCCATATAGTCGGGCTGCTTGTGCGCGCCCGACCTCAGATCGACATGCACATAATCATAAGGCGTCCCAGCCAGCTTCAGCAGCAGCGCGACCTTGTAGGTCGGCCCGGATGGAAAGATGCCATGCAGTTCGTAGCGTGCGGTCATATGCGACTCACGCGTTGAAGTTCAGGCGCAGGCCCGGCTTCTTCCACGGCATTGAGATCAACTTGCCGCTGCCCGAAAGCGTGATCCACGCCGTCTTCATCCCCTTGCCGCCAAACGCGATATTGGTCACCAGCGGGTCGCCGAACTTGGCCAGCGAGGTGAAGCTCATCTTACCCTTCGGCGAGAAGGTTGAGATGCCCGGGTTCAGGATGGTGGCGACGCACACACTGCCATCGGCCTGCATGGCGAGGCTGTCGAAAAAGGCGTGCCCCGGCTGTGCGCCGAGGAACTGTCCGCCGGGCACCAGCCCCGCAACCTTCTTCAGCTGACCCGGCTTGTTGATTGCTGCGCCGAACACCCGGCCCGACAGTGTTTCGGCATAATAGACGGTCTTTTCATCCGGCGAGAGCCCAACCCCATTGGGCGCATTGATCTGATGCACCTGCATCGAGATGTGGCTGCCATCGGCCTTGGCATAATACAGCGCACCCCATTCACGGTGGTCGCGCGTGGACTTGGCATGATCGGTGAACCAGAAGCCACCCTGCTTATCGAACACCAGATCGTTCGGGCCGCGCAGCGCCTGGCCATCACAATGCGTGTAGAGCACCTCAACCTTGCCGGTTGAAAGATCGACGCGCTCGATCCGCCCGCCGGAATAATCCTGCGGCTTGTGGCCGGGGATCAGCAGCTTCTGCACCTTGTGATATTCAAAACCGCCATTGTTGCAGATGTAGAGCGCGCCATCCGGCCCGATGGCCGCACCGTTCGGGCCGCCACCCGGTTTCGCGATCACCTGCTTCTTGCCATTGGGTCTCACGCGGGTGATCTGCCCGGCGGCAATTTCGACAAGTATGACCGAGCCGTCATCCATGACGACCGGGCCTTCAGGAAACTTCAATCCGGTGGCGACTTCAGTGATGCTCATGGCGCTTCCTCGTAATATGAAATCTCGATGCTGAGACGTTAGCGCGACTGGCGGCCCGCACAAGTCATTGCTTCATGAAATCCGTTCCAGAATGCGGAGCGCGAAACCCGGATTGGCATCACCCAGCGCAGGAAATACGCGTTCGAACGTGACGCGCCACGCGGTGCGATCAAAATGCGGCATATAGGTATCGCCTGCCGGTTCCGCATCGACATCTGTCAGATAGAGCCGCCCGGCCACGGGAAGTGCAGCGGCGTAGATCGCCGTGCCTCCAATGGCGACGACTTCTGGCACATCACCGGCTTTCAGCACGGCCTCATCAAAGCCACTCGCCAGAATGGCGCCGGGTGCATCATAACTGGCGTTTGATGTGACGACGATATTCGTGCGGTCGGGCAAGGGGCGTTTGGGCAGGCTTTCCCAGGTCTTGCGCCCCATGATGACCGATTTGCCCAGCGTGTTCTGACGGTACCAGCGCATGTCTTCCGGGATGCGCCACGGCAGCTTTCCGTCAGCACCGATCACGCCGTTGCGCGCCATCGCGACGATCAGCGAGATCAAAGGACGGCCCATCACACCGCCACAGGGGCGGCGATATGCGGGTGCGCCTCGTAATTCTGCAGCTTGAAGTCGTCATAGGCGAACGCGAACACATCTGTGACGTTCGGATTGACCAGCATCTTGGGCAACGGCTTTGGCGCGCGCGAAAGCTGCAGCGCCGCCTGTTCCAGATGATTGGAATAAAGATGCGCATCGCCCAGCGTGTGCACGAAATCGCCGGGACGCAGGCCCGTCACCTGCGCCAGCATCATGGTCAGCAGAGCATAGGAGGCGATATTGAACGGTACGCCCAGAAAGATGTCTGCCGAACGCTGATAAAGCTGGCACGAAAGCCGCCCCTCGGCGACATAGAACTGGAACAGACAGTGACAGGGCGGCAGGGCCATCCGGTCCACATCTGCCGGGTTCCAGGCCGTCACCATCAAGCGCCGCGAGTCCGGCGTCGTGCGGATCATCTGCACCAGCTTGGAGATCTGGTCGATGGTCGAGCCGTCGCGTGCTGGCCACGAACGCCATTGATGACCATAGACCGGGCCCAGATCGCCACGCTCATCAGCCCATTCATCCCATATACCGACGCCGTTTTCCTTCAGATAGGCGATGTTGGTCTCGCCCTTCAAAAACCACAGCAGCTCGTGGATGATCGACTTGAGATGCACCTTCTTGGTGGTGACCAGCGGAAACCCTTCGCTGAGGTCAAAGCGCATCTGGTGGCCGAATACCGATAGCGTACCTGTGCCGGTGCGGTCGGTTTTCTTCACGCCGGTTTTCAGCACCAGTTCCATCAGATCAAGATATTGCCGCATCACCCGCCATCCACCGTCAGCCCTGCCATACTGCCCGATTCGCTGCCCCGCGTGAGGCAGCCTGCGCCAATTTCCTGTGGGTTATGCGGGTTGCTGCTGGGTAATGCAGTGAATGCCGCCGCCGCCCTCAATGATCGGCTGGATCTCGATCTGTTCGATCACCCGGTCCGGGAAGACATCAACCAGGATCTTCCGCACTTCCTCGTCGGCCTTGTCCTCAAAGGCGGGCATGATGATCGCCCCGTTGGCGCAATAATAGTTGATATACGACATCTCCAGCCTTGAGCCGTCATGACGGGTGCGGCTCTCATACGGCAGCGGCAGTTCGACCACTTCGGGTTTTCGCCCATCGGCCAGCCGCGCCTCGTTCAGCCGGGCGAGATTTTCAGCCAGCGGCGCGAAATTGGGATCAGACCTGTCACGCGCGACAGCGGCCAGCACACGCCCGCCGGGTGCGAAACAGGCCACATTGTCCACATGCCCGTCTGTTTCATCATCCTTCAGCCCATCGCCCAGCCAGATGATCCGCATCACGCCGAGATAAAGCGCCAGACGCGCCTCGATCTGTTGGCGGGTCAGCTCCGGGTTGCGGTTCTCGTTGAGCATGCACTGCTCAGTCAGGATCAGCGTGCCTGCGCCATCCACATGCAGCCCGCCGCCTTCAGCTACCAGCGGTGCGCGGTAGGCTTTCAGGTTCAACGATTTGAGAATGCGCGTGGCGATTTCGGCATCATTCGTGAAGGGCATATACTTCGCGCCCCAGGCATTGAACGTCCACTGGACCCCTGAGACGCCGCCCTTCCCATCGACCACAAAGGTCGGCCCGGAATCGCGCGCCCATGAATCGTCAATCGGCGCTTCAAACAGATCAACGCCTCGTCCGAGGATCAACCGCGCTTCCGGCGCATCCTGCGGACGCACAACCATGGTGACCGGCTCGTGCTTCGCGATGGTGCGCGCCACCACGCCATAGGCCTGTCGCGCCAGAGACATCCCTTCCGGCGTGCCCCAGGGCGCAACGCGGCACGGCCACTGCATCCAGGTGCGCGCATGCGGTGTCCATTCGGCAGGCATATAGAACTGGTCGCGGACCGGACAATCTTCGTCGGCGTCGAGGTTACGCATGGCGCTGGCTGCTTCCTTTGGGTAAGAGCTGGCGCACATCTAAGGGGCTTCGCGGCCCACCGCAAACCGAGGACATCATGACCGGACGTATCGACGCGAAACTGAAAGATCTGGGCATAGAACTGCCGACGCCGCCCGCCCCCGTGGCAAGCTATGTGCCCTATGTGAAAACCGGCAATCTGGTGTTCGTGTCGGGTCAGGTGACCCTTGGCAAAGGCGGGCTGGAATATGTCGGCACCGTCGGTCAGGACATCTCGATCGATGATGCAAAGAAGGCCGCGCGCCTTTGTGCCGTCAATCTGATCGCCCAGGTCAAAGGGGCATGCGGCGGCGACCTCGATAAAGTGAAGCGCGTCGTGAAGGTGACCGGCTTCGTCAACGCCGTGCCCTGCTTCAAGGAACACCCGGAAGTCATCAACGGCGCGTCCGATCTTTTCGTTGAAGTGTTTGGCGACGCTGGCCGCCATGCCCGTGCGGCGGTTGGCGCTGGCTCGCTGCCGCGCAATGTCGCAACCGAGGTTGAGGCCATCTTCGAAGTCGAATGACAGCAAGGGCGCAGGTTCTCACGTCGATCCGTGATGTCGCGCCCGATATCTGGGACGGCCTCGCCAACCCGGCAGGCCGCCCTTTCAACCCGTTCATTGCGCATGCCTTCCTGAAGGCACTGGAAGAGTCAGGCTCTGCGACGCCCGAAACCGGCTGGCAGCCTGCGCATCTGATGATTGAAGATGCAGGTGTCATCAGTGCCCTCGCACCGGCCTATGTGAAGGCGCACTCGCGCGGCGAGTATGTATTCGATCATGGCTGGGCCGAGGCATTTGAACGCGCTGGCGGGCACTATTATCCCAAGCTGCAGCTCACCGTGCCGTTCACGCCCGCCACTGGCCCGCGGCTGCTGGCACGAGACAACAGTGCTCGCCTCGCATTGCTTGAAACCGCCACCCGTATTGCAGAAGGCAATCAGCTCTCCTCTGTCCACATCACCTTCCAGCCGGAAGACGAATGGGCGCTCGCCCGGAAAGCGGGCTGGCTGACCCGCATGGATCGCCAGTTCCACTGGACAAATGATGGCTATGCATCCTTCGCAGACTTTCTGACCCGGCTGAATGCCGACAAGCGCAAGACGCTGCGCAAGGAACGCCAGCGCGCGCTGGAATCTGGCATCGAAATCGAATGGCTCACAGGTTCTGCGCTCACCGAATCCCACTGGGACGCATTCTTCGCGTTCTACATGGACACAGGCAGCCGGAAATGGGGCTCGCCCTATCTGACGCGGCTGTTCTTCTCACTCATCAATGAGACCTTCGCTGAACACACTTTGCTTGTCATGGCCAAGCGCAATAGCCGTTACATCGCGGGGGCGCTCAATTTCATCGGCGGCGACACGCTGTATGGACGCAACTGGGGCGCCATCGAGCATCACCCATTGCTGCATTTCGAGGTGTGCTATTATCAGGCCATAGACTTCGCCATCGCGCACGGACTGCGCCGCGTCGAGGCAGGCGCTCAGGGCGAACACAAGCTACTGCGTGGCTATACGCCAGTGCCGACCTATTCATCGCATCATGTCATGCATCCCGGATTGCGGCGGGCTGTTGCGGATTACCTGGAACGCGAACGCGCAGCTGTCAGCGACGACATCTCGGTGTTGGGAGCGTTGGCGCCGTTCAGAAAAACCTGACGCAGTGGATTAGTGGGCTGCGGTACCAGAACCACTTGCCGCAACATCAGGACCGCTGCCTTCCACACCTGGATAGTCTTCGATGTGCAGCAGGACCTTGTAGCCATAGGTCAACGCCAGCGAACCATCGGGCAGGCGCGCAGGCGTTCCAATGACATTGCTGCTATCACCCACCAGAGCGAACACCGGCACCAACCCGCCATAATTTTTCTGAATCAGTTTGAAAAGTGTTTCGGCATTATCTGGGTGCAGACGGATACAGCCACCTGATGCGCGCGTGCCGAGCTGGGCAATCTTGCCGCGTCCAGCCGCGTGGACGGCAAGACCAGTTGGCCCGCCATCCTCAGTGTAATCCAGAAACATGGTCCACGGCATGTCTGCATTCCAGGCGCGAGACCGCCACACTTTGTGGAAGCGGTTATAGTCGAGCTTGAAGATGCCTTCCGGTGTGTGCGTATAGGTCTTGCGCCCACTCGGTGTACGTTCGCGTTTCTCGCGCCCGGTGGAGACTGGCCAATCATAAACAAGCGAAAGTCTTCCAGAAGCCGGGTCGCGCTGATAGACATACATATGCTGCGCGATCGGCCCGGCCTCAGCCTTGCTCACATAGATCATCAGATCGAAATAGGGCTCGACTTCATCCGGCGTTCTGGCGAGCAGACGCTTGGCTGGATCCCCCTCTGATGTCGTGAGCGCCGTTCCGCCAGAAGGTACAGCCTGCATGACCAGCGGCATGGCACGGGTCTGTGCAGCGGCGGCATTGATGATGTCACCAGCTTCACCAGCCAATGCCATCTCACTGCCCGCGCCAGAAGACAGCGAGCCACGCATATCCGCAGCAATCACGGCAGATGGACTGGCGAGCAGCAGGGACAGCATCGCCCTAGTGGCAGCGCACCGCGCTTTCCTGATCATCCCCGGTATCCCCAAGCCATTCTTTTGTTTCACTGACCGGACTTGCACTCTGCGGTGCGTTTAAGTTCGCGGCAAGTTAGTCTGACATGGAGTGGTTAAGAAAGCCCGCCGAAGCGTTGCTCGAAAGCCTCAATCTGCTCAGGCGCAAGCTTGGCAAACATGACGGGAGGGACCGAGATAGCGTGTCCCGGCTTCAAAATATCAAGCTCTGTCATGATGTTAGAAGAAATCCATGACCCGCCAACATCGCCCGCGCTCAGTGCCGAGAGGAGTGTCATGGATGTGTCAGGAATGACGGGCGCGGAAAGCACAGCAATCACCCGGATCAGATTGATGGCCGTCCGTATCGAGGCGGCGGCGGCAGCCGGGTCGGTTTTGAACGCCGTCCAGGGCGCGGCGGTCGCGACGTATTCATTGGCCAGCGCCCAGATGGCACGCAATTCCTGCGCCGCCTTGCGGAACTGCATGTCCTCAAGGTTCTGCGTATAGGCCGCGACGAGCGTTTCAAGCTTGGCGGCCAGATCGGCCTCAACAGCGCCCGGCAGGCCATCAGCCGGAATGGTGCCGCCGAACTTAGCCGTCGCAAACTTGAGCACCCGATTGACGAAATTGCCCAGCACATCGGCCAGATCCTTGTTCACCGTGGCGGCGAAATGGTCCCAGGTGAAATTGGAGTCCGAACTTTCCGGGGCGTTGGCGGTCAGATACCAGCGCCAGTAATCGGCCGGGATGATCTCCAGTGCGTCATCCATGAAGACGCCGCGCTTCTGCGAGGTTGAGAACTTGCCGTTGTAATAGTTGAGCCAGTTGAAGCCCTTGATATCGTCCACCAGCTTCCACGCCCGGTTCGCCGTGCGATTGGCACCCATGATGGTGACAGGGAAGCCGACCGTGTGGAACGGCACGTTGTCTTTGCCCATGAACTGGACATAACGGACGTCTTCAGCATCGGGTGCGCGCCACCAGCGTTCCCATGCGCTGGGATCGCCCTTGGCGTCGGCCCATTCCCGCGTTGCGCCAATATATTCGATCGGGGCATCGAACCAGACATAGAACACCTTGCCCTGCCAGTCGGCGGGGTCGAGCTTCTCGCCAGACGGGTTCGCCCCCCATCCATCCACTTTCACTGGCACGCCCCAGTAAAGGTCGCGGGTGATGCCGCGATCACGCAGGCCCTCGTCCAGCCATTTACGGGCGATGGAGACGACCACATGCGGCCATGTCCCCGCCTTGCCGTCGATCCAGGCGCGCAAGTCACCCTCAAACTGTGACTGTTTCAGGAACAAATGCTTGGAGTCGCGGATTTCAATGTCCGGCGAACCAGAAATGGCCGAGCGCGGTTCTTTCAGATCCGTCGGATCGAGCACGCGCGTGCAGCTTTCGCACTGATCGCCCCGCGCCCGATCATAGCCGCAATGCGGACAGGTCCCGATGACATAGCGATCGGGCAGGAAGCGTTTGTCGGCATGGGAATAAACCTGCCGCGTAGTACGCACGTCGATGAAACCCGCTTCCCACAAGGCGCGCGCGAAATGCAGCGTCATCTCGTGGTTCTGCGTACTCGACGACCGCCCGAAATAGTCGAACGAAAGATTCCAGCGCGCGCAAGTGTCGCGCAGGGTTTCGGCCTGCTGACGGGCATAATCCTCAACCGAAAGACCAGCTTCCAGGGCCGCCAGTTCTGTCGGCGTGCCATGTTCGTCAGCGGCGCAGATATAAAGCGTCTCGCGCCCGCACACCCGGTTGAAACGCGCATAGACATCGGCAGGCAGCATCGAGCCGGCCAGGGTGCCAAGATGCTTGCGGCCGACATAAGGCAGGGCTGAGGTAATCAGAACGCGTGACATGAGTGTGGCTTGTCACACTCAGCGTTCCCCGGTCAATGCGGGTTGTGCTATGCCTTCGCCTATCATGGCTTCGACTCCCTCCACACCACCCACCGTTTCGGCCTGGACCAGCATCCAGCGCAAGCTGATCCTTGGCATGTTCACGCTGCTGCCGCTGGCTGTGGTGTGGTGGGTGCTGTCGTTTCTGGTTGGCATTCTGTCATGGCTGGGGCGGCCCGTCGTGAGCTGGCTGCTCGCCACCTACTCCGCCCAGATGGGCGTCATGCCCTGGATGAGCAACGAGACGCTTGTCACCACGATCGCCGTGCTGGTCGCCTTGTGGATCATCTACATGGTCGGGGCGGTGGCCTCGAACGTGCTGGGCGCGAAGATCATCTCCTGGCTCAACGCCCTGCTGAATCGGGTGCCGCTGGTGAAGCAGGTCTATGGCGCGGTCCAGAAATTGGTGCAGTCACTGACCCGCAAGCCCGATGGCGTGCAGCGCGTCGTGCTGCTGCCCTTCCCTTCGCCTGACATGCGGGCCATTGGTTTCGTCACCAAGACGTTCACCGATGTCGCGTCGGGTCAGGAACTGGCAGCGGTCTATATGCCCACCGCCGTAAACCCAACCTGCGGCTATCTTGAAATCGTGCCCATCGACAAATGCATCACCACCAGCCTGACAGCTGATGAAGCGATGAACATGATCCTGTCCGGTGGCGCGACCGCCCCGGACACGGCCTCATTCGGACGGCCTATTCCCTGATTTATTCTGCCGGGAGTGTGGCACCTTTGGCCTCAGCCGTTTCCCAACGTTCGATCTCGTGCGCCAGTGCCTTGGGTGAGCCGGTGCGGCGGGCGAGCACAGCATAGACAGTGGGAATGATGAACAGCGTCATCACCGTTGCCACGATCATGCCCGCAAAGATGACGATACCAATGGCCTGACGGCTGGCCGAACCTGCCCCTGATGCGAAGACCAGTGGCAGCGCGCCCGCTGAGGTGGCGAGCGATGTCATCAGGATGGGCCGCAGGCGGATGCGCGCCGCTTCCACAATCGCATCCACAAACGCCCTGCCCTCGTCGCGCAGCTGATTGGCGAATTCAACAATCAGGATGCCGTTCTTGGCCGCCAGCCCAACCAGCATGATGATGCCGATCTGGCTGTAGATGTTGAGACTGCCACCAATCAGCCACAGCCCGGCGAGCGCCCCCGCCATCGCTAGGGGCACGGTGACGAGAATGACCAGCGGATGGATGAAACTTTCAAACTGGGCGGCCAGCACCAGAAACACCACCAGCAAAGCCAGGCCAAAGGTGAAGTAGAGCGCCGCAGAGGTCTGGCGGAACTCACGCGACTGGCCCTGATAATCGGTGCGCGCCGTGGGTGGCAGCTCCTCAGCTGCGATCTTGTCGAAGTAAGCCAGTGCCTCTCCCAATGTATAGTCAGGGGCAAGACCTGCGCTGATGGTGATGGACCTTGAACGGTTGAAGCGGTTGAGCGATTGCGGCCCTGCCACCTCGCGCACTGTCACCAGATTGGCGAGCGGGATGAGCGCGCCGCGATTGGAGCGCACGAAGATATTGGTCAGGTCGGCGGCGGTGCGACGGTCCTGACTCTCGGCCTGAAGGACGACATTGTATTCCTCGCCTTCCTTCAGGAAGGTCGTCACCCGCCGCGAGCCCAGCATGGTTTCCAACGTGCGTCCGATCTCAGATGTCGAAACGCCCAGATCAGCGGCGCGCTGGCGGTCGATGGAAACGACAAGCTGCGGCTTGGTTTCGCGATAATCGCTTTCAATGCCATTCAGCTTCGGATTTTCCGAAACCCTTGCAATGATGCGGTCGCGCCATTCAGCAATTTCAGTGAAGTCATCGCCGCCGATCACGAAGTTGACCGGCTTGCCGCCGCGTTGACCCATGCCGCCACGGGTCGTCACCGACACGCGGGCGCCGGGTACCGCAGTGCTCATCTTGCTCTGAATCTCAGCAACGATGGCGTTCTGACTGCGCGCCCGATGATCCCACGGCGCAAGGGCAATCACACCGCGGCCATTGTTGAAATCCTGCGTCGAACCAAAGCTGGCGGGCGCACGGACCATGATACGCGCCGCTTCACCCGAAGCGATATAGCTCAGCAGCACTTCTTCCATTTTGTTGAGCTGCGCGGTGGTTTCCTCCATCGAGGCCCCTTCAGGCAGATCGGCGCGCACATCAGCCATACCGCGATCTTCGCTGGGCGCGATTTCCGCCGGTATGGTCATGAGCAGCGTCGCGATCAGCGCCAAAACGCCGCCAGCCGCGATGCCTGCGATCCATGGCCGGGCCAGCACCTGTCGCAGACGCAGTTCATACCAGCCTTCCACCCGGTGCGAGACGCTGTGCACTTTCTCGGCAAAGCGGCCTTCGCTTTTGGTCAGCAGCTTGGAACACATCATCGGTGTCAGCGTCAGCGCAACAAGGCCGGAAAACAGAATGGCACCCGAAATCGCCACGGCGAGTTCCGAGAACAACCGTCCGATATTCCCGGTGAGGAAAAAGATCGGCACAAAGACCACGATCAGAACAGTGGTCGTGGCGATCACCGCGAAGGCTACCTGTGATGCACCGCGCGTGGCAGCGATCAGCGGCGGCTCGTTCAGCGATGAAATGCGCCGCTGAATGTTTTCCATCACCACGATGGCATCGTCCACCACGAGGCCGATAGACAGAACAAGCGCCAGCAGCGTGATGAGGTTGAGCGTTCCGCCAAAGGCGTTGAGCAGGATGAACGCACCGATAAGACACACCGGCACCGTGACGGCAGGAATGAGCGCCGCGCGCGCACTGCCTAAAAACAGATAGATCACCGCCAGAACGATAATCATGGCCTCGATCAGCGCGCGGTAAACCTGATTGACGGATTCTTCGATGAACTGCGCGCTGTCCACCGCTGTCACCAGCCCCATGCCTTCGGGCAGAGACGCCGATATGCGCGCCATTTCGGCCCGCACCAGACGTGCCACTTCAAGCGCATTCGCGGTGGACTGTTTGACAATGCCCAGCCCTATCTGTGGCACGCCATTGCCGCGGAAGATCAGCCGGTCATTGGCGCTGCCAAGCTCCACACGGGCGATCTCGCCAAGCGTGATGGCATGACCTGCATCGTTGCGCTTGATGACCAGACCGCTGAAATCTTCCGCCGTCTGATAGACCCGGTTCACGCGCACCGTCAGATCACGCTGGCCGGATTCGATGCGGCCAGCAGGCAGTTCGACATTTTGCGAACGAAGCGCGCTTTCCACATCGGCAACTGTCAGAGAGCGCGCCGCAAGCGCGCGGCGATCGAGCCAGATGCGAATGGCATAATCCTGTCCGCCGCCCACGAACACACGGCTGACGCCATCAATGATCGACAAACGGTCAACGATCATCTTGCGGGCGAAGCTGGTCAGCTCCATCGGGTCCATGCCGGTGGCCGAGAAGTTCAGCCACATCACCGGATCGGCGTCGGCATCGGCCTTGGAAACCTGCGGCGCATCAACCTCATCCGGCAGACGGTCGGCGATGCGCGACACGGCATCGCGCACATCGTTGGCAGCATCCTCGATATTGCGCGAGAGCGAAAACTCGATGGTGATCTCAGACCCGCCATCGCGCGAACGCGAGGTGATGGTGTCGATCCCCTCAATGCCTGAGACCTGATCTTCCAGCACTTCGGTGATGCGGCTCTGCACCACATCTGCCGAGGCGCCCGGATAATTGGCGGCAATCGACACCACCGGCGGGTCGATATTGGGCAACTCGCGCAAGGGAATCTGGAAGAATGACAGCAAGCCGAACGCCACAAGCAGCAGCGACATGACGGTCGCAAAGACCGGGCGGCGAACCGAAATGTCGCTGAGGATCATCCCGGATTGCCTTTCGCTGCCGCGCCATCAATCTCAACCGGCTGGCCGGGCCGCACCTTATTGACGCCGCCTGAAATGACGCGGTCGCCCTCGTTGAGGCCAGAGATGATTTCCACGGTTCCCGGCAGAACAAGCCCGGTCACCACTTCCACACGCTCGGCCTTATTCTCAGCGCCGATGCGGAACACAAACCGCTTGCCGCCCTGTGCGACAATGGCGCTCTCGGGCACCGACAGACCGTCATGCTCGCCGACCGTCAGCATCACCGACATCAGCATGCCCGGCTTCAGTTTGCGGCCATCATTGGGCAATTCGGCGCGCACTTTCACCGACCGTGTGGCCGGATCGACACGTGTGTCCACGCTGGCGACCTTTCCGGCGAAAGCCTCACCTGGATAGGCGGCGACTTCAGCGTGAATGGTCTGCCCCGGCTTTAACAGGGTGATGAAGCGTTCTGCCACCGTGAAGTCGCCTTTGATGACATCAATCGCATCCAGCGTCGTGATGATGTCGCCGGGCCGCACAAAGCTGCCTACGCTGACATTCCTCAGCCCCACCACACCCGCGAAAGGTGCCTTGATGATCGTGTCGGTCAGCTTGGCCTCGATGGCCTGCACGCGTGCGCGGGCAGCATCTCGATCCGCTGTTGCAGAATCCAACGCGGCGCGCGCGGCAATACCCTTGGCCACCAGATCGGCCGCGCGTTCATAGGCGCGCTGGGCTTCGGAAAGCTGGGCGCGGGCAGCGGCCAGATCAGCTGATTGTGCTGTGGAAGTCATCTCCAGCAGGATGTCACCCTTGGCGACATCCTGCCCTTCTGTGAAATTGATCGCGCCCACCGTGTCGGCTGTTTTCGCGGTGATGGTCACACTCTCCGATGCCAGCGCGGTGCCGACCGCCTCGATCGTGTCCGCGAAGCGCGCTTTGGTCACGCTCATGGCTTCAACCACCGGCGCGCTGCTGCGCCCGGCTGTTGTTACCGCGCCGCCAATGCCCAGCCAGCCGGGCATGAACATCCGGATGAGAACGAGGGCCGCGATGGCGACGGCAACGGAAATGACAATGAAACGGCGCATGTGGCCGTCATTCTAAACCAGCGCGGGTGATTCACGCACCTGCCGATTTGCATTGCCGTATGAAAGGTTTGTTATCAGCGGCCGGTCAGGCCAGTTCGCGGTCGATCTCGATGGCCGCCAGCTGCACCATCGCCTTGAGTTGGGCGAAGGCATTCAGTTTGGCATCGGTGTCGTGAAAATCAGTCTTTTCGATATCCGAGGCCGCCTCAGCCACCGCCCATGCACCGATGCCGCGCGCCGCCCCTTTGATGCCGTGGGCGGCATCCTTCATGGATTTCTGGTCAGCCGCGCTCTCCAGAACGGTCAAAGACTGGGCAACATGACCACGGAACAGGCGCAGCACCTCACGGATCAGATCCTGATCCCCTGCCGTATAGGCATCCAGATGGTTGAAATCGATCGCCCGCGCCGCAGAACTCTGCATGACATACCCCGTTGTGACCCAACGTCGCACGAAAATGCTGCAGGCATATTAATGTGCCTGTGTGGTCAGCCGACAGCGCGGCGACCAGCATCCGTCAGGCGGCAGACCAGCCAGTCAGGCTTCAGGGAATTATTGAACCAGGGCGCGGCCCATCCCTGCGCCAGGCAGGCGCGGATGAGTTTCGGGTCGATGGACTGGCCTTCTTCATCGAACAGCGGCAGCTTGCCGCCGGGCTGTTTCAGCCCCCGTGCGAGATAGGCCCTCTGAGCCCCCGTCGGCGCCCAAAGGCTCCGGTCACTTTCCAATGCCGCCATCACACCCACCTGTTACGCTGGCGGTTAGTGCCGCCTTTTCTATCCCGCAGGATTGCGCAATCGTGTTAAGATTGGCTCAAAGCCAAAGTACCGGCAACATCTTTGAAGCCGAACGCATCAAGAACTGGCGATGGAATTGAAAGACGTCACCTCTCTGCATATCCCCTCGCAGCAGACTGAAGGGCAGACCGCCGTGCCATTCGCCGAACAGTTCGGCGAGCCTGCGCGGCGCTATCGTCTGCGCCAGCCGTCAAACCGACCTTATCGGCTGGCTGCACTGGTCAGTGCCTTCTGGCTTGGCGGCGCGGTGGCCTTCGTGCTGGGCTATCTGGGGCTGAATGGATTTCTGGCGCTGGACTGGCCCTGGATTGCTGGTGTCATTTTTGCCGTTGTTTTTCCTATCTCGTTCATGTGGCTGGCGGCATTGATGGCCAAGCGCTCGCACGGGCTGCAACTGGCCAGCGAGGATCTGCTGCAGATTTCCGCCCGGCTGGTTGAGCCGGACACAGCCGCGGGGCGTGAAATCCAGAGCGTAGGCCGCGCCGTGCGGCGTGAAATTGACGCCCTGAATACCGGGCTGGAGGGCGCGCTACTGCGTGTCCGTAATCTGGAAGGCGCGATGGCGGAACGTCTGGCCGCGATGGAGGAAAGCGCCCGCAGCCTTGAAGAACGCGGCGATGTGATCCGAACGGCACTGCGCGAGGAGCGCGAACATCTGGCAACGCTGGTCCATGCCGTTTCTGCCGATGCCGACCGCATGGGCGAACATATGCGCAGCCGGACTCAGGCCCTGCGTGATCTGGTGAAACAGTCCGCTGACGATATATCCGCCGCGCAGGAACTGATCGACAGCCGCGCGGTCATGCTGCGCGACGCCCTCCACGCGGCGTCCGCTGCTGCGTTGGCCAATGCTCAGACGGCTGATCGCGGCAGCGCCACCCTGCTCTCGGCAGCAGAACAACTCGACAAGCGTCTGGATGGCTTCATCCAGCGCGGCGAACGCCAGCGCAGTGTGCTGAACGAAGCTGTTGGCGCCATGAAGGCCGAAACACAGGCGCTCGAAACGGCCATCGGCCAGAACCTCGATGCGCTGAGCGGCATCGGACAGAGCCTTGCTGAACAGACCCGGCGCGCCGATGCAGTGGCTTCGGAAATTGTCAGGCGGGGCGAAACGGCATCAGGTGCGATTGGGGCGCGGGTTGAAGCGATCGCCGCCAGCTTTGCGGGTCAGGTCGAACGGCTGGACGGCGTTGCGGGCGCTGCCGAAGCCCGCCTGAAAGACGTTGTTGCTGCTGCATCCGATGCAGCGGAACAGACACGAGCGGCCTTTGAAATGGCTGCGCGAGGGGCCAACAGCGCAGCGGAACAATCCAGTCACGCGGCGCACAAGGCGATCTCGCTGATTGCCGAAGCCCTGACAGCGCTCGGTGCCCGTACGCAGGAAGCCCAGAGTGCGGCGCAACTGGCGGTGAGTGAACTGAGGGCCGAAGCTGACGCCCTGCCTGCGCTTCTGGCGGAACGGGTCAAGGCCATCAGGGCTGCCGATCTCGCCGCTTTGAACCCACCTGAAACAGAGTCAGAAACGGCCCTGTCGGCGCCTGGTGAGGATCACGCCAGCACCAGTCATCCCGACACCGATGGTCAACGTGACAAACCCGAATGGTTCGGCTTTGCACGTCGACTTGCGGGCCTCATCCGAAAAGAGCCGGACGCGGCGGCGAAATCCTCGGACTGGCGGCTGTCCACGGCTCTTGCCAACGTCGATGACAATCCGCTCCCGCCACCGGGCCGCCGCACCCCTTCCTCACGCATGTCTGTTGATCTCCACCGCGAGGCGCTTCATGTCGTTGAAAAATTGCAGGCGCTGGCCATCGACCTTGATCGCGCGCTGGGGGATGATCCCGCGCCCGATCTGTGGCGGCGTTATGTGAATGGCGAGCGTAGCGTGTTCACGCGGCGCCTGGTCTCGATGATTGGGCGCGAAGGTGCTGATCGCATCGCTGAACGTTATGCAGCTGATCCTGAGTTCCGCGCGCATGCCGACCGCTACATGACCGAGTTTGAGGGCCTGTTGGACGATGCCGCCGCGCGCGACCGCGATCAGGTGTTGGCAGAAACCTTCCTGACGTCACAGACTGGTCGGCTTTATCTCCTGCTCGCTGCTGCGGTCGGACGGTTGTGAGATTTCATTCGTAATATCGTTTCCGGTCGGCATTGCCCTCAGTCAGCACCCAGACAACGGTGCGCTTCAGCACTTTGCCCAGCGCCTCATCGAAGGCCTGCACGATGTCGGGTACACGATCACTGGTCGCAGCAACGCTTTGCGTCGCCGTGGTCGAAGCGATGATGGCACCACTCGACTGACGCACCAGCTTCAGCACCAGACGCACGGTCACGTTTATGGCACCATCGCTTTTGATGGCTTCAAATTCGCGCAGCTCCGATGTCAGCACATAATCGCCGATCATGCCGATGGCACGTCGCCCAACGCCTGTGATCTTGCCTGAGTTCTCGAACGACTCCACCAGCAGGGTCTGCACGAGCGCAGGCGCGCGGTCTGTCCATTTCACGTCGGGATAATACTGCATCTCCAGCGCCTGCGGACGAATGGCAATACGGTCGGTGTTGATCGCGTTCGGTGTGGTGGGTTCTTCCACCACAAGCTGCCAGCGCACATCGGGCAACGGGTCCGTAAATGTGTTTTTGGGGGACAGATCAAACAGAGTCGGCGGGGTCGGTGAAATAACCGAGCATCCACCCAACATCACTGCGCCTGCCAGAAACAAGCCTGCTGTGAAACGCGCCATCATCTGCCGCCCTTGTATTCTGGCGCATTGTTGCCAGTGAAAAAGCCCGCCGGATTGCTTTCGATCTTGCTGAAGACACGCTGGAGCGTTGACGTCAGCGAACGTGCTTCCTGCACGAAAGCGGTCAGCGCATTCAACCCGCCGCGCGCGAAGTCGCGAAAGGCTGGCCGCACATCGACCATCATGGCATCGACATTCGCCGCCAGCGAAGCGACCTTCTCGCCTGCTGCACTCAGGTTCTGCAAAGCGGGTCCGGCATCCTTGCTGGCCACTTCCAGATTGGCGGTAATCGCATCAAGCCTGTTGGCCGCAGCGTCGATCTTCTTGGTCATGCTGTCGAGGCTGGCCGAGAAGGTGCGCATATTCTCAAGTGATTCTGCAACGGCAGCGCGGTTCCTGTCCGACAGAAGCGCATTGCCACGGGCCAGCAGGCTGGCTGCCGATGCGATCAGGTTCGGCGCTGTTTCGGCCAGCTCCTGAATGCCGGTCAACCGTGCCGGGATGGTCGGATAATCCTCATCGACAGCTTCCAGCGGCTTGCTGTTTGGCGAGCCGCCGGAAAGCTGAACCGTGCCAACGCCGGTCAGCAGCCCAGACTCAATCGCCGCGACAGTATCTTCCTTCACAGGCGTTCCGGCATTCAGGCGCACGAGAACACGAACGCGGCGTGGATCGTTGGGGTCAAGCCGCACATCGGCGACCTCGCCCACCTTGATACCCGAATACCGGACCTCCGAAGCGACGCCCAAGCCTGAGACGCCACCCTCGAAGAAAATCCGATATTCGTCATAGCGCTTATCGAACCTGAACTGGCCCAGCCAGACAAGGAACACAAAGGCCAGAAGCACGGTGGCCAGTGTGAACGCGCCGATCAGAACATGCCGCGCCTTGATTTCCATCTACCTCTCCGCCTGCGCCGTATGGCCATCGGCCACCCACGCATTAGTTGCCGCCCGTGCGCGCGGACCATGAAAATACTCTTTAACCCAGGGATGCTCCACCTGAAGCATATCTTCCATCGAACCTGTGACCAGCACACGCTTTTCGGCCAGGACAGCAATCCGGTCACAGATCGCATGCAGACTGTCCAGATCATGCGTGACCATGAACACGGTCAGCCCCATGGTCTGCTTGAGCTGCAGGATCAACTGATCGAAGGCCGCCGCCCCGATGGGGTCAAGGCCTGCGGTGGGCTCATCAAGGAAGACGATCTCGGGGTCGAGTGACAGCGCGCGCGCCAGCCCGGCCCGTTTCTTCATGCCGCCAGATAGCTCCGATGGATATTTCGGCCCGGCATTTTGCGGCAGGCCAACCAGCCCGACCTTCACGGCGGCCAACTCATCCATGAGCTGCTGCGGCAGGCGAAGATGCTCGCGCATTGGCACCTGAATATTCTGGGCCACCGTCAGGCTGGAAAACAACGCGCCTTCCTGAAACAGCACGCCCCAACGTGTTTCCACTTCGCGGCGTTCGTCATCCGGCATCGCACGAAGATTGTGACCGAACACCCGAACTTCGCCATCGGCGGGCGTGCTTAAGCCCACGATGGACCTCAACAGAACCGACTTGCCCGTGCCTGAGCCGCCGACAATACCCAGCACCTCGCCGCGATAGACATCCAGATCAAGCTGATCGTGGACAACCTGCTCGCCGAACTGGTTGCGCAGTCCGCGCACCTGAATGACTGCTTCGCGTTTTCCGGTCATGCGTCAGATGCCGAGATTGACGAACAGGATGGAGAAGAACGCATCTGCAATGATGACCACAAAAATACCTTCGACCACAGCCTTCGTCGTACGCTCACCAAGCGACTCAGCACTGCCTGACACGCGTAGCCCCTCAAAACACCCAATCGACGCAATCAGAAAGGCGAAAACAGGCGCTTTGATGACGCCGACCCAGAAAGTCCAAACCCCCAGCACGCTTTGCAGGCGATCCACATACATGCCCGGCGAAATATCCAGCGCGAACATCGCAACCACCCCACCGCCGAACAGGCCCGCCATGTTGGCGAGAAAGCCCAGCAGCGGCAGTGCGATGACCAGCGCCAGAACGCGCGGGATGATGAGCATCTCCACCGGATCAAGCCCTAGTGTGCGCATGGCGTCGATTTCCTCGCGCATCTTCATCGACCCGATCTGGGCTGCGAAGGCGCTGCCCGAACGGCCCGCAATCAGAATGGCGGTCAAAAGGATGCCGATCTCGCGCAGGAACGAGATGCCGATCAGATCGACCGTGAAAATCGCCGCACCAAACTTGATGAGCTGTTCCGAGCCCTGATAGGCAAGCACTGCACCGATCAGGAATGACATCAGCATGACGATCGGCACGGCATCGAGCCCGGTCGCCTCGATATGATGCACCAGGGACGTGAAGCGCAGACGTGCCGGCTTGACGATCGTGCGCCCTAAGGTGCTGATGATCAGTCCCATGAATCCGACAGCATCCAGTGCGCCCCGCCAGACATGTTCAAGACTCTGGCCTGTGCGCGCCAGAAGCTCGACGACAACACCAGGGTCGGGCCTTGGCTTTTCGGGCTTGGGTTCAGCAAGATGAACGGCATCCAGCAAAGAAGCCGCGTCTTCTGACATGCCCTCAATAGTGACGGTGGCGCCTGCCGCCATGAAGCGGTCGCGGGTGCGCTCGATCAGCCATGCTCCGGCTGTATCAAACTTGCCGACGCCGGACACGTCGAAGGCCGCCGTCGCGGCTGAGGGAATACGCAGCGCGTCGAGCTGTTCTTCCAGCATGTTCGACTGGCGCACCACCCAGTCACCAGAGGCGACCAGAACGGGCGCGCCGCCGCGCATCTGCAGCACAGCCGAGGCCGGGCGCAATGGCGCACCTGCAGGCGCATCGTGTGGGTCACTGACTTCAGTCAGGGTCATGGCGCAAATGAACGTCTTGCCCCGGCAGCGTCAACCCTGAATGGTCATTTGAGGGCCATCGACACGAATCAGCCGCATCTCTATGTGATGAGCCTGTCATGAAGCTCGTTCACGCAGTTTTGACTGCCCTGCTGTTCCTGTCTCCGGCCATCGCGCAGGACACGACTGATGACAGCTCCATTGAAAGGGGCAGCTCCAGCGAAGCCTATGAGGCGTTCATCACCGGGCGATATGAGGAGGCATTGGCCATCTGGCTGCCGCTTGCCAATGGCGGAGACGTCACCGCCCAGTTCAATATCGGTGTCATGTATGCCAACGGACTGGGCGTCGAACGCAACATGAAGTCTGCTATGGACTGGTGGCGGCGGGCATCCGATCAGCTTCATGTGCGTGCCTCGCATAATCTGGCACTGGCGATGCTGATGGGAGAGCCGCAAGATGGCCCCCACGAAGACATCGACTTCACCGCCGTTCTGCGCCTGCTCAAAATGGCATCTGACGCTGGTTATCCCAATTCTGAATACACGCTCGGCAAGCTTTATCAGGAAGGCGTCGGCGTGGAGAAAGACGAGCGCCGGGCGGCAGAGCTGTTCCTCAGCGCCTCGATTAAGGGGTTTGCCAAGGCGCAGTATAATCTTGGCAAGGTGTTCCGCGACGGGGCGGGCATGACGAAGAACGATGAACTGTCATTGTTCTGGTTTCTTGAGGCGGCAGAGCGCGGTCATGCACGGGCCGAGGACAAGATAGCGACCCGCTATCTTTCGGGGCAGGGCGTCGAGAAAGACGAGATCGAAGCGTTGAAATGGTCAATCCTGGCCGGGACACAGGGTATTCAGGAAGCGCAGCGCCGCCGCTTTGATCTTGAGGCCCGGTTGACGCAGCACGACATTGAAGAAGCTGTCCAGCGCGCGGCCGCCTTTGCCCCGCGCAAGGGGCCGGTTCTGAACCTGCCCAAAGCGCCAGTCCAATGACCAGCCGTCATATCAGCATCCGCCGCGAATCATGGCCTCTCGCGCGACCATTCGCGATTTCACGCGGCACCAAGACCACTGCAGACGTTATCGTCTGTGAGATCACACAGGACGGATTTACCGGGCGCGGCGAGTGCGTGCCCTATGGCCGCTATGGCGAGACGCTGGAAAGCGTTGAGCTGGAATTGGAGGCAATCCGCGATTCTCTCAGCGACGGAGCATCACGCGAAATGCTTCAACGCATGCTGCCCGCCGGGGCCGCGCGCAATGCAGCGGACTGTGCGCTGTGGGACATGGAAGCCAAGCTGGCAGGTATGCATGCATGGCGGCTGGCCGGTCTTGCTGAACCGCAGCCCGCGATTACAGCATTCACGATCAGTCTCGGGTCGCCGGATGACATGGGCGCGCAGGCTGAGGCGGCGCATATGCGGCCCTTACTCAAACTGAAGCTTGGCGCAGATCATCCGGTCGCCTGCGTTGCCGCAGTGCGCCAGGCAGCGCCCCGCGCGCGCCTGATTGCCGATGCCAATGAAGGCTGGAGCTTTGCCCAGCTCAGGGAAATCGCCCCTGAGCTTACAAGGCTGGGACTTGAACTGGTGGAACAACCGGTCCCGTCAGGCGATGATGCCATGTTGAGCACATGGCAAAGCCCCATCATCCTGTGCGCCGACGAAAGCTGCCATGTCGCCGCCGATATCCCAAAGCTGGCGGGCCGCTATGGTGCGGTGAACATCAAACTCGACAAAACCGGCGGCTTCACCGAGGCGCTGGCCAGTGTACGGGCCGCTGAACAGGCGGGCCTGAAGATCATGGTGGGCTGCATGGTGGCAACCTCGCTCGCTATGGCCCCGGCGGCTCTGCTCGCCGGGCATGCCGCCTATGTGGACCTCGACGGCCCTCTTCTGCTGAAGAATGACCGGCAAGGGGGCCTGCGTTTTGAGGGCAGCCTGATGCACCCGCCCGCCCGTTCACTGTGGGGTTAGGGTCTTGCGCCGCAGCCAAAGCGGCGTATCCTCGGGCTGTCATCATATGAGGGAGTAGACTCCGATGCAGAAGAAAAGCTGGACCAAGCCCAAGGCTGTCGAGTCGCATGCGGCCATGGAGATCAACTGCTACGTCTCCTGCACGCTGAAGACGAAGTAAGGCATTCAGACCTTTTCCATGCGGCTTCTGGTTCTGGGATCGGGGGCTGGCGGTGGTCTTCCGCAATGGAATGCACTGAACCCAAACGGGCGGGCCGCCTTCGGGCGTGACCCGCTCGTTTCGCATCGTACCCAGTGTGCGTTGGCGGTCAGTGCTGATGGTGTGTCGTGGGCCCTGCTCAACGCCGCGCCTGACCTGCGCCAGCAGATTATCGACAACCCGCAGCTTCACCCAAAGGATGCGCCACGGTCCTCGCCCATCAAGGCAGTCCTGCTGACGGGCGCAGAGATCGACCAGATCACGGGCCTGCTGGCCTTGCGTGAGCGCCAGCCTTTCACGCTTTACGGATCGCGCCCCACCTTGACGGCGCTGGCGATGAACCCGGTGTTTGAGGCGCTGGCCGAGGGCGTCGTGGCGCGCTGTGCGATTGAGCCGTCACGGCCATTCGCGCCACTCAATGACTTGAGCGTCACCGCGCTCGATATTCCGGGCAAGGCCCCTCTCTATCTGGAACGGACGCGCGCCAACCCCACACAAGGCGAAGCGGGCGACTGCCTCGCCTTTGTCATCGGGCACAATGGCAAACGTGCCGTATTCGCGCCGGGCTGCGCCGCCATGACGGATGACCTCATCGCCGCCTGCAATACGGCCGACATTGTGTTCTTCGATGGTACGCTGTTCCGCGATGATGAAATGATCGCATCCGGCGAAGGCACCAAGACCGGACGCCGCATGGGGCACATGCCGATGACCGGCCCGGACAGCACGGCTGAGGCTTTCAGCGTACTAACCCCGAAGCGCAAGGTTTTCATCCATATCAACAACACCAACCCGGCGCTGCGCTATGACAGCGGCGAACGGCGTGCTCTGCTGGAGCTTGGCTGGGAGATCGCCGAAGACGGGATGGAGATCACGCTGTGACAGCTTTCATGGACGCCGCCGCCTTTGAAGCCGCCCTGCGCGCGGTTGGCGCCGAGCGTTATCACGACAAGCATCCCTTTCACCGGATGCTGCATGACGGCAGGCTGAACCGTACACAGGTTCAGGCATGGGCGTTGAACCGCTATGTCTATCAGGCTCATATCCCCATCAAGGATGCGGCCCTGATCGCGCGCTGTGACGATCCTGCACTGCGCAAAGCGTGGCGTTCGCGCCTTGCCGATCACGATGGAGATGAAACACGCATTGGCGGGATTGCCCGCTGGTTGAAACTCACCGATGCGCTGAGTCTTGATCGCACCATGGTGACATCCATGCGGGCCGCCCTGCCCGGCACGATTTTCGCTGTCGAAGCCTATGTGAACTTCGTGCGCCAGCGTTCGCTGCTGGAGGCGGTTGCATCGTCACTCACAGAGCTGTTCGCACCGAAGATCATTGCCGAGCGTGTTGAGGGCATGTTGGCCAATTATGATTTCGTCGACCGCGAGGCGCTCGCCTATTTCGCACCACGCCTAACCGAAGCGCCGCAGGATTCTGCTTTTGCGCTGGCCTGGTGCACCGAACATGCGCGCACGCCAGAAGATCAGCAGGCGGTGATCCGTGCACTCCAATTCAAATGCGGCGTGCTGTGGTCGATGCTGGATGCGCTCTATTTCGCCTATGTCGAGCCGGGCCTGCCGATCCCCGGCGCGTTTGCACCCACGCCATGACAGTGCCGCGTCTCAGGCCCGGCGTGCGCCTGCATCATGACAAAGTGCGGGCGCGCTGGGTTCTGTTGGCGCCGGAACGCATTATGGCGCTGGATGAAACGGCCCACGCTATTCTGGAACAGGTGGATGGCACGCGCTCAGTCTGTGCCATCGCGCAAAAGCTGTCGGCGGAATATGACGCCGACATCACCGACATCGAAACAGATGCCAGCACATTGCTGCGTGACCTGAACGCGCAGGGCTATATCGCGCTATGACCATCGCGCCGCCAAACGGACTGCTGGCCGAACTCACCCATCGCTGCCCGCTTGCTTGCCCTTATTGTTCCAACCCGCTGGAACTGGTTCAGCAGCAAAGCGAGCTTGCCACTGACACATGGGCGCGGGTGTTCAATGAAGCGGCACAACTGGGCGTACTGCATGTGCATCTGTCGGGCGGCGAGCCGGCCTCGCGCCGCGATCTTGAAGATCTGGTGCGCGCTGCCCATCAGGCAGGCCTCTACACCAACCTGATCACCTCAGGCATCGGCCTCACCGAAGCGCGGCTTGCGGCCCTTGCCGATGCCGGGCTCGACCATCTTCAGCTTTCACTTCAGGACGTTGACGCCGCTTCATCCGACAGGATCGGTGACTATCGCGGCTTTGCCCGCAAACGCGATGTCGCACGATGGACCCGCGCACGCGGTCTGGCGCTCACGCTCAACGCGCCCCTGCACCGCGCCAATGTGCAGAACACGCAGCGCTTCATCGACCTGGCCGTTGAAATGGATGCAGGCCGCATCGAACTCGCGCATGTTCAGTATTACGGATGGGCACTCGCCAATCGCGCCGCGCTGCTGCCCACCCGCGATCAGGTGATGGAAACAATGGCGATTGCCGCACTGGCACGCGAGGCTCTGAAAGGACGGCTCGTCATCGACATGGTCGTGCCGGACTACCACGCCGATGTGCCCAAGCCATGCATGGGCGGCTGGGGCCGCGAGGTGATGGTGATCGCACCCGATGGCCGGGCCATGCCGTGCCATGCGGCGGCGGGCATTGCGGGCATGAGCTTTGAGAACGTCACGACTTCGGCGCTGGCCGACATCTGGACGAACAGCGCTGCCTTCAACCGCTTTCGTGGCACAGACTGGATGCAGGAGCCCTGTCGTTCCTGCGCCAATGCGCCGGTTGATTTTGGCGGCTGCCGCTGTCAGGCGCTCGCCCTCACCGGCGATGCCAGTGCAACCGATCCGGCCTGCGCCCTGTCATCACATCATGCGATGATGCGGCAGATCGGCGCGGATGAAGCGCAGGCTTCACCGCCGCCCTATCGCTTTCGCCGCATGAACCTCATCTGATTTCAAACAGCACTTCGCCGTGCCATCTGCGCCGCAGGATCAGCATCAACCCTGCGGCAACCAGCGAAAGCCCAACTGACAGCAGATAAGCGTGACCCTGCACCGCCTGATAAAGCGGCCCGGCGGCCAGCGTCGCCAGCCCGGTGCAGATGCCGTAAGCCATCATCGAAAACAGCGACTGAGCAGACGCTGACAACTGCACGGGCACGGCGCGCGCCAGAAACCCCATCGTGCCCAGATGCACCAGCCCGAACGATCCGGCATGCAGCACCTGCAAGGCCGCCATCGGCAAAGGCGCCAGATCCAGCGACATGCCGAACCAGCGCAGAGCGCCCAGCAGCGTGCCGAGCACAATCAATGTCAGAACCGGCACATGGCGCAGATATCGGGGGGCGAGCAAAAACAGTGCGACTTCGACAAGCACGCCCAGCGACCAGAGCAGACCGATCGTGTCTGACGCATAGCCGAGGCGCTGAAAGTTCAGCGAGCCCATCGCGTAGTACACACTATGCGCCGCCTGTGCCGCACCAACCGCCACCAGAAACAGCAGGAACACCGGCTGACGCATCAGCAGCCCAGCCTCTTTCAATGTCTTGCTGACTGCGGGGCCAATGGCGCGCTTGGGTGCGCCAATCTCGCTTTTCAGGCGCGGCATCGGCAGAAAGGAAATGACCTGCACGCCCACGATGGCGACGATCATCCAGGCCAGCCATTCAATGCCGACCGCGCCGATCAGATGCCCGCCAAGATAGGTCATGGCCAGAAAGGTGAAGCTGCCGACCGCGCGCACTTGCGCATACTGAAAGCCATAATCCTGAGAACCACGCATGGTCTGCGCCTCGATCAGCGCACCGAGCGAAGAATGAAACGTCGCGCCGATAACGGTGAGCGCGAAGATCGGCCAGAAGCCATTGCCCTCTCCAAACACCGCCAGCAGGGTGAACAGGAACACGCAGAACGCGGCGACGATCACCGTCACCCGCCGCCTGTCATTGATGGCGTCCGCGACAATGCCAACAAAGGGTGCCACGAACACGCGCGTGATCATGCCCGTGCCGAGGATCAGCGATGTCTGCTGGGGCGTGATCTGGTTATGCGCCAGCCACAGCGGAAAGAACGGCAGATAAATGCCGCCCAGCAGATTGAGCGCGCTTTGGGCCAGCGCAAAACGAGGGGCAGCAAGCCGCATGGGTAATTACATGGGCGGCAAATACAGTCTGTTCCGCGCCGCCGACTCTTTCAGGAATGAAAGTATCTCCCGGTTGAGCGCAGGGCCATCCCCTTCTGTCTGTATTTCAACGGCCTCATGAAGCGCGATGAGAGATTTAGCCAGTTGGGCATTTTCTTCATTCAGCGCTGCAATGGTCAGGGTGCCCGATGACGCCACCGCCTCGACCCCGGCCCGCGCCAGAATCTCGCGCATGCGGGCGTTTTCCCATGACCGCACATCGGCTGCGCGGCCATATTCCTGTGCCGCCAGCACCATCACCATTCCGATCGTTGCAACAGACCCCTGCGTATGCCCGGCAGGCAATTGTGGTGCGATCTCCTGCGTGAGCTTGCCTGCAGAAAGCAGCATCAGCATGTCAACTTCTGGGGTCATGACGCCATCGCCTCCAGGCGGTCAGCCAGCACCTGTTTATGGACGCTGGTGCAATACCAGCCTGAAAAAGCGTTGATCGGATCGGTGTTCTTGCCGTCCTGCACTTCTGCGGCCGCCGAAATCCAGATGCCCAACCCTTTCAGGCTCACGAACATCTCCCACCAGCGTAACGCTGTTGGTTCAGCCTTCAATCCGCTCGCCTGTTCCCAGTGAGCTATCGCTTCATCACGCGAACACATGCCGCCCACCCGCGCCGGATCGTGATGCCATAACGGGTCCATGGCCCAGGCGAGGTCTTCCAGCGGATCACCCAGATGCGCCATTTCCCAATCCAGAATGGCGCGAATGACGCCATCATCACTGAACAGGAAATTTCCGGTGCGATAGTCGCCATGCACGATGGAAACTTTCTGGGCGGGCGGTGGCGGATTGCGTTTCAGCCAGCGGATCGCCGCGCGGGCGATGGGCTGCGGTGCACGTTCATCTTCGTCTATCACCTTTTCCCACTTCGCCAGTTCGCGCGACCAGCACGCATCACGTGCTGGCCTTTCCCAGTCGATGCCGCTCACCTGCGGATCGGCCTTGGCGATCTCACCCAGAATGGAAAAGAACTGTGCCCCGATTGCCGTTGCATGCACGCCGTATGGTTCGGCATGCAAAATACCGCCGGGCACGGCGTTTTCAATTTCTTCCATCAGGAAGAATGGCCTCTCCAGCCAGCTTTCATCCTGCTCAAGTGCAAGGGCTTCGGGCACCGGCACTTTGGTGCGATGAAAGGCGCGATAAGCGGCGAACTCGACCGTGCGTTCGGTTTCGATCAGCGATGACGCAGGATCGCGCCGCAGGATGAAACCGCGCTCGCGGCCCGCTTCCGCCAGCCGCACGCGATAGGTTTCGCGCGAGGCACCGCCATAGATGCGCTGAAGGAAAGTCACTTCCGCATCCAGATTCTGTTTGGCTTTCAGATAGGCGGCGATGCGGCGCGCAAGCGGCTCATCACACAGCGTCATGGCGCGCCATCCAGAAAGTCTTTCAGGCCCGCTGGAACGAATGGCCCCATGATGAGCTGTTCCAGAACGCCCCTGCCCTCGCGCCGTTCGCCGCTGTCGGATTCCAGCACTGCCTTGCTGAACGCCTGCACATGCAGACGTTCAAACGTGCGCTCGTCTTCGGCGGCAAGGTCAAATATCTCAAAGCCGGTGGCGTTGTCGCCCTTGTTATGACCATGCGGCCAGGTCGAACCGGGATAGCCAAGGCCCGCCATGTAAAACTGCCATTGCGGCGTCAGGGTCAGAGCCCAGTTTTTGCCCGATGACTCTTTCAGCGAGATCACGCACGAGCGCGCGTGGCGGGTACCCGGCTTGAACACGACCTGCGAGCTGCATGACTTCATGTGCACCGGCTCGGCCTCGCCGGTCAGTGCCATCACGCCCGCTTCGTTCCACGGCTCGCCGCTGGCTTCGGCGTTGTTGTGATAAAGCGTGATGCGATCATCGAAATTGCACGGCGCCCACAGCCAATAGAATTGCGGCGCACGCGCTGGTGCGACGGGCTGGCTGTCCGCCGCGCCCACACCGCGTATGCCCCACGACCGGTCGCGCGTGCCCACATATCGGTCAGACGAAATCGCAATACGTTTGCCCTGAACCTCGATCCATCCTTCATAGGATCCGTTCTGGGTGAGGCGCGTATAGTCCATCAAGGTGCGCGGGCCAGAACGGTAGATGAAGCGCGGCTCCTCGATGGCGGCAGCGCGGCAGGTGAACACGATGTCGCCCGACACGCCATGCGTGTTGCTGGCAACGCGCACACGCAGCTTCTTCAACGGCTCGATCACCTCGATGGCGATGGGACCGACATGCGTATCCATGCGCTCCATGTTAAGAAACCGCGAGGCATGCAGATTGTACTGCCTGCCTTCGACGACCACACAGAACGATGCGTCGATAATGTTCAGGTGCGGATAGATGCCCATCGCCGCAGCGAAGAACACGTCTCCATCTGGCGTGTAGCCATTGAAGAAATAGCGGTCATAAAAGTTGCGGTCGGTGCCCGCATAGGCGATGGGTTCGGGTGTCTGATGGATGGGATAGTCATCCGCCTTGCTCAACATGGCGTTCCTCGATTTTCTTTATGCCGCCGAGCATGACGCCAGCGTGAAGCGGGCGCAACCACCGGCTGCACCTTTCCGTAAGGTCCACGCAATGATAGCTGTCTGGAAATTAAGGAGCGCCCATGCGCATTTTGCTGAGTGTAGCAGGCATTGCCGGTGCGACGGCCGTCATGGCTGGTGCTTTTGGCTCACATGCGCTCAAGGGACAGTTGAGCCCTGACGCCCTTGCCATCTGGCAGACGGGTGTATTCTATCATCTCACTCACGCAATCGTGTTGCTCATCATCGCGTTTGGAACTGCCGGACTTGAAGAACGCGTGCGCTTCATTGCTGGTATAATGTTCGCGCTTGGGATCATCTTGTTTTCAGGTCCACTTTATCTGCTTTCGCTCACTAGCATCCGTGCTTTGGGAATGATTACACCTGTCGGCGGTGTGCTGTTAATTGCCGGATGGATCACGATTGCATCGGCAGCATTGAGAAGCACTTCACGGTGACGTGTCGGTAACTTTACCGAGTGCAGATGCACCGCTAGGATTCACTGACAGAAACTCATCGGACGATTCATGGCCGAGACGCTGCTCATTGCAGGCGCTGGCATTGCAGGGCTCAACGCGGCCATGGCGCTCGCGCGCGCCGATCGCACGGTGATCGTTATTGATCGTGATCCGCCACCGCCTGATCTTGATGCTGAAGCCGCGTTCCATGAATGGGAACGCAAGGGCGTCACACAGTTGCGACACAGCCATGTGTTTCTGGGGCGGCTCATCAAACTGATCCGCACACATCATCCCAAACTATGGGATAATCTGCTGGTGTCAGGCGCGCGCGAATTCAAATTCGCAGATGCCCTGCCCCATCACATGCAGAAGGATTACGCCTATAAGCCCGGCGACGAGGACATGTCGTTCCTGTTCAGCCGTCGCACGACGCTGGAACTGGTCATGCGGCGCTATGCAGAAACTCTGCCCGGCGTGCGCTTCCTCACCGGCACTGGTATTCGCGGCGTCATTACGCAGCCGCAGAACGGTGGCACCGTTGTTACCGGCCTGGTGGTTTCCAATGAGGCGGGCGAGCAGACTCTGAACGGCGACATCATCGTTGATGCGACCGGGCGCGACACACAGTTTCCTGACTGGCTGGCGGCGCAGGGTGTGAAGGCCGATGCACCATCTGATCCGGCCGGCATTCTTTACTTCACGCGCCACTACAAACTCCGCGAAGGACAGGACGAACCTTCGCGCGATGGCACACCGGGCGCGGGCGATCTGGGTTACATCAAGTACGGCGTCTTCGCGGCCGACAATCGCCACTTCTCCCTGACCCTCGCCGTCCCCGAAATCGAGACGGCACTGCGCATGGCGATCATGAAACCGGAAACCTTCGACGCGATCTGCGCGGCGATCCCGGGTGCCGGGCGCTGGACCAACGCGCAACGCGCTGAGCCAGTTTCCAAAGTGTTTGCCATGGGCAATCTGAAAAGCGTGTGGCGGCGCTACGCGGGCAACGGCAAGCCCGCGCTTTCCGGGTTCTTCGCCATCGGCGATGCGGCGCTACGCACCAATCCGCTTTACGGGCGGGGATGTTCCATCGGCGCGATCCAATCTTATCTGCTGGCCGGCGTTCTTGACGATGTGCAGGATCGCACTGCCCGCCTCGCCTCGCTTGAACAACGCAGTCACGATGAACTGCGCGCCTTCTTCGATGTCATGGTGAAGCAGGATGCGCAGGCCATACGCCGTGCCGCGAACGAACAGCGTGAAGGCTACAAGCCCAGCCTCAAATCGCGTATCGTCACCAGCCTTCTCGCCGATGCCATCGGCCCTGCATCACGCAGCAATCTCGATCTCATGCGCGACATGATGCGACCCTTTCACATGCTTGAACATCCGTCGCTGTGGCTGAAACGCGGGCGCAATCGCTGGGCGATCCTCAAGGCGTGGATGACCCCGCGCCGCTTCAAGGCGCACCTTTACGAGCCCAAACACGGGCCAGCGCGCCGCGAAATGTTCGATCTTCTGTCTTTGCCTTCCAGCTAAACCACCACCCACAGGTCCGTCATGCGTTTCCCAATCCTGCCTGAACCCCGGTTTATAGAAACAAACAACATCCGCATGGCTGTCTATGAACAGGGATCGGGCTTCCCGATCATCTTCTGTCACGGCTTTCCTGAACTCGCTTATTCTTGGCGCTATCAGCTACCGGCATTGGCCGGTGCAGGCTTTCACGCGATTGCGCCCGATCAGCGCGGCTATGGCCTCACCTCTGCGCCAACGGCGGTCGAAGATTATTCCATGAAGCATCTGACAGATGATCTTGTCGGGATGATGGATGCCATGGGACTGAAGAAAGCCGTCTACTGCGGACATGACTGGGGTGGCCTCGTGGTCTGGCAGATGGCGCTGATGCATCCTGACCGCGTGGCCGGTGTCATCGGCGTCAACACGGCGCATCTGCCACGCGCGCCAATGGACCCGATACAGATGATGCGCATGGTCTATGGCGACGACATGTATATCGTGTTTTTCCAGAAGCCGGGCGTGGCTGACGCATTGCTGGCGGAAGACACCGCCAAGACTTTCCGCTTCTTCATGCGCAAAGGCGGTATGACTCTGGAGGAGTTCGACCGCCAACCTGCTGAGAACAAGCGCCTCGCACTCGTTCAGGCCCTTCAGACAGATGAAAAACTCTGGCCGGGCGAACTCGTGATGAGCCAGACGGAACTCAACACCTTCATCGAGACATATCAGAAAACCGGATTCACAGGCCCGATCAACTGGTATCGCAACTTCACGCGCAACTGGCAGGAGAGCGAAGGCCGGGGTGAACGCATCGAAGTGCCGTGTCTGATGATTACAGCCGAGAACGACGTCGTCCTGCGTCCTTCGATGGCTGACAATATGGAAGACCTTGTGCCCAACCTTGAACGTCACCTGGTTAAAGAATGCGGGCACTGGACTCAGCAGGAACACCCCGCCGAAACCAACGAGGTCATTATCGACTGGATGAAGCGCCATTTCGGCAAGGGCGGGTGACAGCGTCGGGAATCGGCGTAGGCTGCGCCATACGAAAGGAGCAGCCATGCGGACCATTCTTTCACAGTCGCTGATCGCACTCAGTCTCGTCGGTTGCATGTCAGGCGAGGACTATGCCGAACGAGCGGTGGAACATAACCGCGCGATCGCCGGTGCTGCCGATCAACTCGTGCTGCTGAACATTGTGCGCGCCAAGCTCGACCGCCCCGTTATCTACTCCCAGTTCAATGGTGTGAACGAAAGTTTCTCCAACAATGCGGGCGCATCGCTCGGCGTGCCGTTTGGTCCTGCCGCCAGTCCTGCCTACAGCGCCTCGTTTAATGCCGGGCCGAACCAGTATGCGTCACTTTCGACCAACCCGCTGGATGACGTTCAGTATTATCAGGGCGTCATGCGTCCGGTTCAGCTTGGGCAGCTTCGCTATTACCTCGACAATGGCTGGCCCATGGACCTGCTCATGGCGCTGGCGGTGGAAAAACTGGAAGTCGGCATCGCCTTCTACCGCCGCATTGTTGCCGAAAGTGATGCCCTGTGCGCTGGGCGTAATGATGCCGCCTGTGCACGCATCGCCAGCACAAATGGCGCAGTGCCGACCCCGGCAGGCGAGATACTCGTCTTCACAAACGATCCACGCAATCCGGCGGCGTTTGATGCCTTTCACAATCTGGCGCTGCGGATGATCGTGCTCGGCCTCACCATCGATGGCACTTATGTAAAAAGCACGGCCAGCTTCCCGGCAACCATTCCCGTTTATGCCGACGCCAATCTTCTGGAACGCATGTCGACAGGCGCGGCTAACTTCAAACGGAATGGCGACAATTATGTCATGACCACCTGGTCATGGGTGCCGGGTCTGCGGCTCACCCGGCTGGGTAATACCAAATTGCGGATCGAAGGCGACACGACCAGCGCCGACGCCATCCCCGACATGACCGCAAGCCTGCGCTCGCCTGACTCCATCATGTTTTATCTGGGGGCTTATGTGCGCGAAGGTGGCGCTGACGCCAATGTGCTGATCGGCGATGGCTTCGTGCCGGTATTCGAGCTTGGCTCATGTGATGACGCCATCATCAAGGTGGACTTCGATGGGCAATGCTATGGCGTGCCACAGGGTGGCAGCCATGTCTCCATGAAGGTCATGGCCTTCCTGCACCAGATTTTCGGGCTCAACAAACGCGCCTCAGAACCGCCGGTGTCCGGCGCGGTGCGCGTTGTAAACTAACCCTTCGCCTCAACCCTTCTGGTTAGGCCTTTTCTGGCGCGACGATGCGGATGTGTAGCTCACGAAGCTGTTTCGCCGTCACTTCCGAAGGTGCACCCATCATCACGTCTTCGGCGCGCTGGTTCATCGGGAACAGCGTCACCTCGCGCAGATTGCCTTCATCGGCCAGCAGCATGACCATGCGGTCCACGCCGGGGGCTGAACCACCGTGCGGCGGCGCGCCAAAACGGAAAGCGTTGAGCATGCCGCCAAAACGCGCCTCGACCACCTCGCGTCCGTCGCCTTTCAGCTCGAACGCCTTGATCATGATTTCCGGCTTGTGATTGCGGATCGCGCCTGACGACAGTTCGATGCCATTGCACACGATGTCATACTGGAACGCCGTGATGCCAAGGATCGTGTCGCGGTCCTTTTCGCGGTCCAGCTTCAGGAACGCTTCGTGGTCAAAGTTCGGCATCGAGAACGGATTGTGCGAAAAGTCGATCTGGTTCTCGTCGTTCAGTTCATACATCGGGAAGTCGATGACCCAGCAGAACTTGAACTCGCCGCCAGAAATCAACCCGAGTTCATGACCGATGCGGGTGCGCGCAGCCCCCGCCAGTTTCGCCGCTTCCAACGGACGGTTGGCCGAAAAGAAAACGGCATCACCCGCTTTGGCACCAGACTTCTCAACGATCCGGGCCAGCACCGGCGCTGGAATGAACTTGGCGATCGGCCCCTTGCCGCTCAGCGCGCCGCCTTCTTCCTCAATGATTACATAACCAAGACCAGCTGCCTTGTGTTCGGCGCGCGCCCAGTCGTTCAGATCGTCAAAGAACTTGCGCGGGCGGCTGCCTGCGCCTGGTGCTGGAATGGCGCGCACCACACCGCCATTGGCGACGATGGACTTGAACGCCTTGAACTCGACGCTTTCATCAGCGAACTCGGCGCTGACATCGGCAATGATGATCGGGTTGCGCAGATCGGGCTTGTCGCTGCCATATTTCAGCATGGCATCGGCATAGGTGATGCGCGGGAATGGCGCAGGCGTCACCGCCTTGCCATTGGCAAACTCGCGGAACGTGCCTTCCAGCACGGGCTCGATGGCCGCGAACACATCTTCCTGCGTCACGAAGCTCATCTCGAAGTCGAGCTGATAGAACTCGCCGGGGCTGCGGTCGGCGCGACCATCCTCATCGCGGAAGCAGGGGGCGATCTGGAAGTAACGGTCAAATCCTGCGACCATCAGCAGCTGCTTGAACTGCTGCGGTGCCTGCGGCAGCGCGTAGAACCTGCCCGGATGGTTGCGCGCGGGCACGAGGAAGTCGCGCGCGCCTTCCGGCGATGATGCGGTGAGGATCGGCGTCTGGAACTCGGTGAAGCCCTGATCGATCATACGTCGGCGCAGGGATGCAATCACCTGCGAACGCAGCATGATGTTCCGATGCAGCTTGTCGCGGCGCAGGTCGATGAAGCGATATTTCAGGCGTGTTTCTTCCGGGTATTCGATGTCACCGAACACCTGTACCGGCAGGTCCTCAGCACGCGACTGCACCTGCACGTCGGTGATCCGTATCTCGATATCGCCAGTCGGCAGGTTGGCATTGCGTGTATCCGCCGGACGCATGACGACCGGGCCGGTCACGGTGATGACCCATTCCGAGCGCGCCGTGTCGGCCAGTTTGAAGGCCGGGCTGTCGGGCTCCACCACGCATTGCGTGATGCCGTAGTGATCGCGCAGATCAAGGAAGACCAGTCCGCCATGGTCGCGGCGGCGATGCACCCAGCCCGAAAGGCGGACGGTAGCGCCTGCATCAGCGGCGGTGAGCTGGCCGCAGGTGTGGCTGCGATAGGCGTGCATAACCATGAAATCACTATTTCCCTTGCCGGAAGCGCGGGTTTGTGGCCCTTCGGCCCCAGAGCGTCAAGCGGCGCTTTTCGAGTCGTGACAGCGCCCCCTGGCCTCAGCCGCTGCGGCGCTTTCTTGAGAGGGACCATGGATTTGATCTCCACCACTGCCGATCTCGCCCGCGCGGTGGATCAGGCCCGAACGGCCCCCTTCGTCACGGTCGATACCGAGTTCATGCGCGAGACGACCTATTGGCCAAAACTGTGCCTTTTGCAGTTCGCCGCGCCCGATGATGCGTGGTTGGTCGACCCGCTGGCTGAAGGGCTGGACCTTTCGCCCTTCTTTGCCCTGTTGGATAACCCCGCCATCGTGAAGGTCTTTCACGCTGCCCGTCAGGATGTGGAAATTTTCCATCACCAGTCGGGCCGCACACCCCGCAACCTGTTCGACACCCAGATCGCGGGCATGGTGTGCGGGCTTGGCGAATCAATCAGCTATGAAAACCTGATCCGCGAAACCAGCGGCCATGCCATCGACAAGTCGTCGCGCTTCACCGACTGGAGCCGCCGCCCCTTGAGTGAAAAGCAGCTTGTCTATGCGCTGGCCGACGTGACGCATCTGCGTGACGCCTATCTGGCTTTGTCGCAGAAAATCGCCGACCAGGGCCGCACTGACTGGATCTCTGAGGAAATGGCGGCGCTCACTGATCCTGCGCTTTATGACGTGAACCCCACCGAGGCCTGGCGACGGCTGAAAGTGCGGTCAGGCTCAAAGAAGTTTCTGGCCGCCTTGAAGGGGCTCGCCGCCTGGCGTGAACGTGAGGCGCAGGGCCGCGATGTGCCGCGCCAGCGTGTTCTGAAGGACGACGCGTTGCTGGATGTTGCCAGCCACGCCCCGCGCACGGTCGCTGAACTCGACGCACTGCGCTCCATCCCGCGCGGTTTTGCCCAGTCGCGACAGGGCGCGGCGATCATCGAAGCCGTGGAAGCAGGGCTTGCATTGCCCGCTGCTGAGGTGCCTCAGCTTGAGCGGTTCGAGAAAATGCCCGACAGCGACCCCGGCGTCGTTGAGGTGCTGAAACTTCTGCTGAAGGTGAAAGCCGAAGAAGCAGGCGTCGCGCCGCGCCTCATCGCCAATGCGACGGATGTGGAACGCATCGCCGCCTATCGTGACCCGGACGTGCCCGCGATGAATGGCTGGCGGCGCGAGCTGTTCGGCGAAGCGGCGCTGGCCCTCAAAGCGGGCCGGATCGCGCTGAAAGTCAAAGATGGCCGGCTGAACCTGACCGAAGCCTGAGGCGCGGGCGGACCATCAGTCCGCCCTGCCCTTATGGCTTCACACCGCCGACAGTGCCTGATCGACGTCCGCCACCAGATCGCGCGAATCCTCGATGCCGATGGATATGCGCACCAGATCGCCGGTGATACCGAAGCGCTGCTTGTCATCCGGCGTGTAGTCCAGATGCGTGGTGGTCGCGGGGTGCGAGGCAAGGCTTTCCGTGCCGCCCAGGCTCACCGCCAGCTTGATGACCTTCAGATTATCGAGGAAGCGGAAAGCCTCCGCCTCACCGCCATGCACGCGGATCGAGAAGGTGGACCCCACCCCGGTGCACTGCGAGGCAAAGATGCGCGCCTGATCCGACCCTGCGGGCAGATTGCCGAGCCACAGCACCTTCTTCACCTTGGGGTGGCGCTCAAGGAAGCCGCACACGATGCGGGCATTTTCGGTCGCCCGGGAAATGCGCAGCTCCAGCGTCTCCAGACTACGGCACAACATCCATGCCGTATGCGGGTCCAGCGTCGCGCCCAGCGAGGAACGCATCGGCGCGATGGGCTTCATGGCGTCGATCGAGCCCAGCACCGCGCCGCCGACAATGTCGGAATGTCCGCCCACATATTTGGTGAGCGAATAAAGCGCGTAGTCCGCGCCGAGCGTCAGTGGCTTCTGCCAGATCGGGCCGAGGAAAGTGTTATCCACGCACACGGCGGGGCGATAGCCATTGCGCTCCAGCCGTTTGGCAATCTCGACAACACCTGCAATGTCGGTCAGCTCATTGGTCGGGTTGGCCGGGGTTTCAAGCATGATCGCAGAAAGGCGCCCGCCGTTTTTTGCAGCCTTTTCATCGGCTTCTCGCAAAATCTTCTCAAGTTCGGTCAGGCTGGTGCCCACCGGCATACCTGCATGCGTGATGCCGAACTGGGGCATCACATTCAGCAGCAGACCCTCAGTGCCGCCATAAAGCGGCTCGGAATTGGCGACGATATCGCCGGGGCGCGACAGGCCCAGCAGGGTGGAGGAAATCGCCGCCATGCCCGATGAAAAGACCAGCGCCTTTTCGGCCTGCTCCCAGATGGCGAGCCGGTCCTCAAGGATTTCCAGATTGGGGTTGTTGAAGCGCGAATAGACGAGGCCGAACTCCTCGCCCGGCGCGCGCTGGGCCAGGCCCTTGCGCAATGCGAACTGCCGCTTGCCGTCTTCGGCATTTTTGAAAACGAAGGTCGAAGTCTGAAACAAAGGCGGCTTGATCGCGCCTTCGGAAAGGCTGGGATCATAACCGAAACTCATCATCTGGGTTTGCGGGCGCAATTGCTGGCCTGCGACATCTTTCTTGCGATAGCGGCTCATATATCTCCTGGCGCCCGCGTCAGGCGCAGGCGTCAGGGATATACAACAAACTTACGTCCGCGTCAGGCTCAGAGTCACTTCTTGGGCTTGTATTCGTGCTTCGCTGACTGTGTGCCGTCCTTGTATGTCACCTGGGCGACAATCTTCTGTATCGTACCCGACACCTCAAAGTAGGGCATGAAGTCCGACGGGATCGCATAAGGGTCAGACGAATCACAAGGCGGCAAGACCAGCTCTTTGTCGAGTGCGTCGCTATCCACCGAATACATGACCTTCTCGACCGCACAGCGATAGCTGACCATGCCCGTGAAATAAGCCAGCATCTGCGCCTCGTTGCCGGGATTGGGTTGGATGACAAACCACGAGGTCCAGATCATCTCCATCGTGCGCTTCTGCTCATCAACCAGTGCGGAAGCGCCGTTGCCGAAATCGTAGTCGAACGGCCCCTGCTCTGCGCCGTTCGCGTCCACATACTTAATATAGATCTTCGTCGCGGGCTGATCGTCGGGCAGCATGAAGAACATGTTCGGCATCGGCTTGCCGGTGCGCGGATCGACATAGGTGCCAACACCCAGATCCGTCCATTCGCCACTCTCCCCGATGCGATACCATATCTGCGAGGCAGCTTCCGGAATGCTGATGATGATCGTCCAGCCCTGATTGCTGCGGCTCTGGGTAATGGTCGGCTTGGTTAGTGTCTCCTGAAGCTGCGGCTTCAGCAGCTTGACCTGCTGGCGTGCCTTGTCGAGCCACTCACCCAGCACCTGCTGATCCACGAAGTGACGGACCAGCGTGCCGCCTTTGTCAGCATCCAGAAACTTGTTCAGCAGTTCAAAGGCGCGCTTCTTGTCGGCAACCGCCTGACCGCCCGTGCGCTCGGCTGAATATTCCTGCGCCAGCAGATAATAGCCCGGGCCGTAATCGGCATTGGCCGCCATGAACTCTTCCATGCGCTTGGTGCGCTCGGCATCCTCGTACTGCATGGCGTAAACCAACTTCAGCGCGGGGGCTTTCAGACGCGACGACAGATCGCCGAACAATTCGCGCGCCCCTGCCCGGCCATCCTGCACGCGCACCAGACGAGCAAAGCGCTCATAGACGTCGATGGCGTCCACGTCGGCTTCGGCGAACGCCAGATATTCCTTGCGGGCCGCTGCGCTGTCACCGCGCTGCTCATAGACGATGGCGTTGTGATAATGTTCGGCGGGTGAGGAAGCGTTCTCGATCACGCCGCCATTCTTGTCGATGCGCTTGAAGGCGTCGGCGATCTCTCCGAGTTTTTCTTCCGTCCGCTTTTGCGACTCCTCGATACGGTCGGTGGAGTCCTTGATATCCCCTGTCTTTTCTTCGATCCGGTCCGTTGAACCCTTGATCTCGTCGGTCTTCTGTTCAGTGCGTTTGGTCGTGTCGGCGATTTGATCGGTCTTTTCGCCGGTGCCTTTCACGATCCAGAACACGAGGCCGAGCACAGCCAGGACACCGATGACAGCGGCAAGGATGAAAGCGATTTTCCGATTGGCGCTATCGGTCTTGCCCTCGATCCGCGTGGTGGTCTCGCGGATCGCGGCGGTATCTTTCTTAACATCGTCCAGCTTGCCGCCCAGTTCGGTGCGCAGCTCGGCGATGTCGTCTTTGACACCCTTCACATCGTCTTTGAGATTGGTGAAGTATCCGCTGAGTTCTTCCTTGCTGACATTCAGATAGGTTTCCGGGTTCAGCTTGATGCGGCCCTGATCGTGCGCTTCCTGCAACGGCTCGATCAGTTCGTCATAATACATATTCAGCAGCGCCATCTGCGCGGGCGTGACGCGCTTGTTATGCGCCAGCACGTTGCGGATGCGGCGGATGTCATCCAGATAATTGCGGATAGTGACGCGCTTTTCCTTCAGCAGAGAAAGAAGCGGCGTTTCTTTGTAGAGCGGATCGTAATTGGGATATTCCTGCGTCGACACGAACAGGCTGGCGAGTTCGCTGAACGTGGTGCCCGACAGCACGTCGTTCTTGTCGGCACTGCTCATCCACTGCTGCACGACCTTGTCGCTCAGCAGCGATTTCAGGCGCTCCACCAGCTTGGGCTGGTCCTGATAGTTTTCGGTAATCAGGCTGCGGATGATGAGCTCCAGCGCGCGCACCTGCTTGCGGCCAACTTCATCATTCTGTCCCGGCAACTCGGCCGAAAACTGGAACTCCGGTTTACGGTCTGAAATCGTCTCGATCCACGACAGCAGGCGCAGCGCCGCGATGGAAACATTGCGTTGTTCGAACGAAGAAGCCTCCGGTGTCAGCCGCTCCGAGCGCCGCACACCCTCACGTAACGCGGCATCGAACAGCGTCAGCTCTGCCTCGTTCATGCCGATCTTCGAAGCCACGGCATCACGACCCTGCTTGCCCTTTGAGTCGGCATAGCGTTTGGCGAGCGCGTCGAGCGTCTCGTCGGCGGCAATCGTATCGCCTGTCAGATAGGTCATGAACTTGACCAGCGCCGGCTTCAGCAGCGGCAGGATATCATCAATACGAGCCATGCGAGGTCTCCCAGTCAGGCCGGGCATCCCCCGGTCTCGTCATCTTTCTATCGCACAGACTGTTCAGAAGGCCACGGCTAATCCGCGCCGCCCTGCTCAAATCACGAAAACACCCCGATCGGCGTGAAGCGATTGTTTTTCGGGAACCCCTTGGGCGCAAGGCGACCGGCATTGGCGCGGCCGCCGCGCCAGTCAGCCAGCTCCTTTTCGCTCCAGACCCTGTTGTTGGAGTCCTTTAGGCCCTCCTTCAGGGTGAACACCTTGGCATCGGCAAGGCGTCCGTCTTTGTATTTCTGGAGCGTCACGCCCTTGCCGCGCGCCATCGCGGGCACTTCCGAAACCGGAAAGATCACCACTTTCCGGTTGTCGCCCGCGACGGCCAGCGTATCGCCCACAACAGGAGACACCACCATCGCCTCGTGACCGGCTTCCACATTCAACACCTGTTTGCCCTTGCGGGTCATGGCGATGACTTCATCTTCGGCCACGATGAACCCATGACCGCTGCTTGAGGCCACCAGCAGATTGCGCCCCGGCCTGTGGACGAACAGCGCCACGATGTCGGCATCGTTTTCCAGATCAATCTGCAGACGGATCGGCTCGCCCATGCCGCGCCCGCCTGGCAGTTTATCGCCGCCCAGTGTGAAGAAGCGGCCATTGGTGGCGAAGGCGATGATCTTGTCGGTCGTTTCGGCGTGCAGGAAGAACCGTTCCTTGTCGCCTTCCTTGAACTTCAGCTCTGTGTCCGGCGCGACATGACCCTTCATGGCGCGGATCCACAATTTGTCAGAACAGATCACCGTGATCGGTTCGCGCTCGATGAAATGTTCTTCGGGCAGTTCATCGAGTGCCGGTGCATCGGCAAACTGCGTGCGGCGCGCACCCAATGCGGACTTTGGCCCGAACTGCGCCTTGATGGCCGCGATCTCGTCGCCGACCTTCTTCCATTGCGCTTCGTCGGAACCGAGCAGCTTCTTCAGCCCTGCCCCTTCTTCCTTCAGCGCCTTGTGCTCGCCACGGATTTCCATTTCCTCAAGCTTGCGCAGTGAACGCAGGCGCATGTTGAGAATGGCGTCGGCCTGAATCTCGGACAGTTTGAAGGCGGCCATCAGCTTGGGCTTGGGCTCGTCTTCCTCGCGGATGATCTTGATGACCTTATCGAGGTTCAGGAAGGCGGCGAGATAGCCTTCCAGTATTTCGCTACGCCGCGCGATCTGCTCCAGGCGGTGGCGCGCACGGCGCTGCAACACATCACGGCGATGGTCGAGGAAAGCCTGAAGCACTTCTTTCAGGCTCATCACGCGCGGTGCGCCTTCGGCGTCCAGCACGTTCATGTTGAGCGAGAAGCGGCTTTCCAGTTCCGTCTGCCGGAACAACTGCTCCATCATCAGCTCCGGATCAACCGTGCGGCTTTTCGGCTCCAGCACGATACGGATGTCTTCGGCGCTTTCATCGCGTACATCTTCCAGAAGCGGCAGCTTCTTTTCGCTCAACAAGGCGGCGATGCGCTCGATCAGCTTCGACTTCTGCACCTGATAGGGGATTTGATCGACCACCACGATCCAGGTGCCGCGCGCACCTTCCTCCTTGTGCCAGCGCGCCCGTGTGCGGAACCCGCCGCGTCCGGTGCGATAGGCTTCCGCCATCGCTTCGCGGCTTTCCACGATGATGCCGCCGGTCGGAAAATCCGGCCCCTTGATATAGTTCAGAACCGTATCATCGCGGGCGGCAGGCGTTTTGATGAGATGCGCCAGCGCATCGCAGATCTCGCTGACATTATGCGGCGGAATGGAAGTCGCCATGCCCACCGCAATGCCGGCCGAGCCATTGGCCAGCAGGTTGGGGAACGCCGCCGGCATCACCACCGGCTCATCGCCCTCCTGATTATAGGTGGGGCGATAATCGACGGCGTTCTCGTCCAGCCCTTCCACCATGGACAGCGCCACGGCTGTCAGGCGGCTTTCGGTGTAACGATAGGCAGCTGCGTTATCGCCATCGACGCTGCCGAAATTGCCCTGACCATCGACGATCGGGTAACGTACGGCGAAGTTCTGCGCGAGCCGCACCATGGCATCGTAAATCGACTGGTCGCCATGCGGGTGATATTTGCCGATCACCTCGCCCACCACGGTGGCGCTTTTCTTGAAAGGCGTTGTGGGTGAAAGGCCCAGCCGAGTCATCGCATAGAGGATGCGGCGGTGGACCGGCTTCAGCCCATCACGCACATCTGGCAGAGCGCGCGCCGTGATGGTTGAAAGCGCATAGGTGAGATAACGCTCGCCCAGCGCACGGGCCAGCGGCTCGTCGATGATCTCGTCCTCAGGGCGTGTCGGCGGAGCGGCGGGGGTGCGGGCCATGCGAATCGCAAAAGGTGGGGTTCACCCCGGCGATAGCGGTTCGCGTGTCACCATGTCCACATAGCGATCACGGGCGGGCGGCATGGTTTTGCCATGCGGCTCCAACACCGACTGCAACAGGAAGTGCCGGGTCAACCGGAAGCCATCGGCGATATCGTGTGGTGATGGCGTCACCCCAGTTCCTTCGATCAGGAACCCCGGCAAAGGCAGAAGCCGCCCGGCATAGGTGCCCGCCGCATCCCGCGTCACCGCCCGTCCGGTGCGTGGCGAAACCAGCGCCAGCCCCTCGCGCGCCCCGCTGACCGCACAGACCGAAAGGTCCAGCCCGAAACCCAGTTCCTGCAACAGTCCCAGTTCCCATTTCACGAAAATGGCAGGTGCGATGGTACCATTCCCACCGGTCAGCGCCTGAATCAGCACAGCCAGCCCCTCGGCGGCTGCCGGGTGGCTTTCACGTTCAGGCAGCACGGCAGAGCCAAGCGCCGCTGCTGCCGCAATCCCCGCCAGTGCGCGCCCTGAATCCAAGGCAAGGCTGGCATAGGCACGCAGCGGCTCGACATCGAAGCGGCCCAGATGCTCGCTCAGCCTTGCCTGCCAGGCGACACTCACCTGATTACCGGGTTGCAACATGGCGCGCCGGGTCTTGGAAAGCCCCCCTTTCACAAGGCCCATATGACGGCCGTGGTTCTCAGTCAGAACCTCCAGCACAGCATCGGTATCTCCGAAGCGGCTGGCCGAAAGAACAAAGCCCACATCCTGCCAGTCCATGCGTGGCTCAGCCCCATGTCCCTGAGCAGGAAAAACCGGCATGGTGGCGGTAATGGAATCGCATCACCGCACTCAACGCTGCGCCGCCTGCGCCGGCAACTGCCATGTTTGACGCGCCCGCTGAGGCGAAGCGCCCGCGTGCCGTACGCCCGCGCGATGCCGCGACGCTCATCATCCTGCGCCGCCGCAAGGCCGGTCATGAAATCCTGATGGGCAAGCGCAGCGCAGCGCACCGTTTCATGCCGGGCAAATTCGTGTTCCCCGGCGGACGGCTGGATGCGAGCGATCTGCGCATCAGCCATGACAGTGATCTGCGGCCCGAAGTTCTGACGCGCCTTGCCCTGCATGGCGGTGAAGCCAAAGCGCGAGGCCTTGCCCGTGCGGCCATTCGCGAAACATTTGAGGAAGTCGGCCTTGTCCTTGGTCGCCCCTCACCACAGCGCCGCACCAGCCGCAACGATGTATGGCGGCACTTTCTTTCGCTGGGCGTAGAGCCCGATCTTTCATCGCTCGCCTATGTCGCGCGCGCCATCACCCCGCCTTTCCGCGACCGCCGCTTCGACACGCGCTTCTTCATCGCCGATGCCGAGGCGCTGCACGATCTGCCTGAACGTCCGCGACCTGAATCGGGCGAGCTGCTGGAACTGGCCTGGGTGACACTACCGCAGGCCCGCGAACTCGACCTGCCGAACATCACCCGCCGGGTGCTGGACGAGGTGGAAGCGCGCGCCGATGATCCGCATGCGGATAAACCCGTGCCCTTCTTCCGCTTCGCGCATGGCAAAGCGGTGTGGGACACCATCGGATGACCACTCCGGCGCCACCTGCAAAACCAGCAAAGCCCCGCGATGCCGCCAGCGTCGTTCTGGTGAAGCACCAGAAACAGGGTCTGCCGCTTGTCCTGATGGGTCGCCGCTCGCGCCGCGCCGCCTTCGTGCCGGATGTCTTCGTCTTTCCCGGCGGACGCGCCGAAGCACAGGATGACCGCATTGCGATTTCGGCTGCGCTGACCGCCCGGCAATCGGCTCGCATCGGTGCGGCACAGGCAGCGACCAGTCAGCTTATGGCCAGACGCCTTGCCTCAGCTGCGATCCGCGAGACATGGGAAGAAACCGGCTATCTGGTTGGCGACAGTACGGCCCAGAGTGAAACCCTAACCGCCGATCACAGCGCACTGACCTTCGCGGCGCGCGCCATCACACCGCGCATCAGCCCCATCCGCTTTCATGCCCGCTTCTTTCTGGCCGATGGCGCAGCGCTGACAGGTGCGCCGGGCGGCTGCGGTGAACTGACCGACCTTGCCTGGTACCCGCTTGAAGAAGCGCGACGCCTGCCGATCATCGATGTCACCGAGTTCCTGCTGAACACCCTGCCTGATCTGCTGCCAGAGGGCGCGCCCATGCCGGTCTTCACCTATCGGCGCGGCAAATCCGGCATACGCTGGGTGCAGGGATGAGCACCACGGCAGACAGTTTCACACCGCGTCAGCGCGTGCGTGGACTGATGGCAGCCTATGCCTGCGTCATCGCCACCACGGCGGCGCTGGGCCTTTCGCTCCCATTGCTGCCCCTTGGCATTGAGCGCGCTGGCTACTCCTCCACGATGAACGGGCTGTCGGGCGTGATGGGCGCGCTGGCTTTGCTGGTGACGGCCCCGTTCATTCCCGCCTGGGCGGCGCGCTTCGGCACGGTGCGTCTGCTGATCGGGTGTTTCCTGCTGGCGGCGGGGTGCATGGCGCTCTTTCCGCTGTCGCCCATTCCGCTCTGGTATGTGCTGCGCTTTCTGATGAATGCCGCCCTGCAGGGGCTCTTCATCATCAGCGAAATCTGGATCAACACACTGGCGACGGAAAAAACGCGCGGGCGGCTGATCGGCCTCTATGGCGCGCTGGCCACCGCAGGTTTTGCCGCAGGTCCGGCCATCGCCGCGCTGTTTGCGGACGGGTCGATGATCCCATTCTTCCTCGCTACCGGGGTCATTCTGGCGGGTCTCGTGCCGGTGCTGGCAGCGCGCGACCTGACGCCGCAGCCTGAACACACACCGATGAGCGGGCTGACCGCCGCGCTCATCGCCGCGCCCGTCGCGGTGCTGGCAGCGTTCTTCCATGCAGGCGCGGAAACCGCCATTGCCAGCTTCCTGCCGGTCTATGCCGTGCGCGAAGGCTGGAGCGGCCCGAACGCCATCCTGCTGATGACGGTGTTCGGGCTGGGCAATGTCATCCTGCAACTGCCCATTGGCTGGCTGGCCGACAAGATCAACCGCTATGCCGTGCTGGCCATGTGCGCAGGCGTCGGCTGTGTCTGCGGCCTCATGATACCACTGACGATCCACTATCCGGTGGGGTTGGCGCTCGTCACCTTCCTCAGCGGCGGCGCGATTATCGGCATGTACACGGTGGGTCTCACATTGGTGGGCCAGCTCTTCACCGGTGCGCGGCTGGCCCCGGCCAGCGCGGCGTTCGCAGCCACCTATGCGCTCGGCTCGATTCTGGGGCCGGGCGGCGCTGGCCTGGCCATGGACTTGGCGGGCGACGCAGGACTCGGCTGGTTCGTCGCCGGGGTGTGCTTTGTCTTTGCTATCGCTGCTTTGCGCGGCCGCCGCGCCTGAAAGGCGGAAATCCGCCCCTTTCGGGGCTTGACTTCAAGCCCGCGATGAGTAGTTTCCGCCGCTCGTTTTGAAGGGAGGGCCGATGCGTCGGCCCCAAGCACCATGGCCAAGCCAACCACGATCAAGATTCGCCTGAACTCCTCCGGCGGCACCGGTTTCTTCTATGTTGCCAAGAAGAACACCCGCACGATGACCGAGAAGTTCAAGGTCCGCAAATACGACCCCGTGCTGCGCAAGCATGTCGAGTTCACCGAAGGCAAGATCAAGTAAGCCTTCGCGTTCCCACGCATACAAAAAAGGCCGGGCGCACTGCCCGGCCTTTTTGTTTGCCGCTAACCACCGCTCTACGATTTCGCCGCTAGGGCCGGTGAGGCCTTGGCCGCACGGCGCGACAGAACCGCGCCCAGCGTCAGCCCAGTGGCAAGGCCAAGACCAATCGCCATCCCTGTGACCATGAGCGAAGGTTGGAACGGCCAGCCCCAGAATGTTGAGGCGACGACACCCAGCACCAACCCTGCCAGCAAGCCGATCAGCCCGCCGGCCAGACCCAACAAGGCATGCTCGGCCATGAACTGCACCACAATGTCTTTAGGCCGCGCCCCGACACTCATCCTGAGTGCAATCTCGCGCTGACGGGCCAGCGTCGCGCCCGATGCCACTGCGCCATAGCCGATAATGCCTGCAATCAACGTCACCGCCGTCAGCGTCAGCAGCAGCCGACTCAGCAGATTGCGCTGCGCCAGCTGTTCCTTGGCGGGGGCCAGTGGATCTTCATATTCAAATGGCGAGGGGCGCGATTGCGGCACGCCGCGCGCCTTGCGCAGCACAACATCAGTCCGCACCTTGGCGTCCAGCATGTCAGTGCCTTCCTTGAAGAACAGCGTCATCTGGTCGATATCGTCAGGCGAGACATTTTCCGTGGAGAGATAATAACGGCGCGCGGTAGCGAACGGCGCGATGATGGCGCCCGCATAGCGCCGCGCCGGGCGCGATCGCGGCTCGCCCAGAATACCCACGACCTTGCAGTTGGCGCCGCCCACCCTGAGTGAAGTATCGAGCAGCGCCTTGCCACCCAGCTGCTCCGCCAGATCAGCCCCAACCAAGCATTCGCGGCCCAGCGATGATGTCTGCTCATCGCTCAGCATCTTGCCTGCCGCCACAGGCGTATCCAGCTCGCGCTGATAATCGCCCATGACGCCGTAGACAAAGACGCGCTTGTATTCGCTGTCGTGCTGGATGTCGGTTATACCGAACGCCCACGAGGCGGTGGACTGAATGCCCTCCACCCTTTCCATCACCAGTGCCAGATTGGCCTTGCTGGGTGGCACGGGCATGCCGTCATCGAAGTTCATGGCGCTGCGCACAACCAGCGCGCGGGCATAATCGCCAAAAGCCAGCCGCTCGATCTGATACGAAAATCCGTTCAGGATGGTCGCGGAAAGAACCACCGCAGTCACACCCGCCGCAAGTGCGCCGATCTGGGCCAGCGTGCGCGAGGGCGTGCTGGTTGTTGCCCACCACACTGACCTGATTGTGTCTGCGGTTTTCATGGCTCAGTGCACCACGCGGCCATGCTCAAGCCGCATGACAGTATCGGCCGCCTGCATGAGGCGCGGATCATGGCTTGAACAGATCACATAACGCCCGGCCGCGGCCTCTGACAGAAGCAGCGCGATCATGCTGTCGCCATTTTCCCGGTCCAGCGAGGCCGTTGGCTCATCACAGATCAGCACGCGCGGGTTCGTGACCATCGCGCGTGCAAACCCGGCGCGCTGACGTTCGCCGCCCGAAAGTGTATCGACACTGGCGCTCAGGCGATGACCAAGACCCACACGGCTGATGACCTCCTGCACCATGGCGCGTCGGGCAGATGTATCCATCTCACGATAGACCAGAGGCAGCTCGATATTGTCTGTCAGTGCCATGCGCGGAATAAGCCCCGCATCCTGAAACAGGAAGCCGATGTTCAGGCTGCGATGCGCGGCGGCAGCATTGGCATCAAGGTTTGAAACGACTTGCCCTTCAAGGCTCAGCGCGCCCGCTGACGGATCATCCAGAACCCCCAGAAGATTGAGCAGAGTTGATTTGCCACAGCCCGATGGCCCGCACACGACGAACAGTTTTCCGGGGCCTATCGAAAACGACACATCATGAAGTGCCGTTACCGGCCCGGTCGGCGTTTCAAAGATGCGGGTCAGGCCAGTGGCTTCGATCATCGTCACATCTGCGGCTTGGTGTCGCCGGTAATCACCACATCGCCGGGCGAAAGACCTTCTGTCACTTCCACATATTCATCGGTCTCGCCGCCGATCTTGATTTCGCGACGCAGCCAGTGGCCATCCTGAAGCACGAAGACGAGGTTCAATCCCTTGCTGAATATCCAGCCAGCTTCGGCATTGACCAGAGTGTTTTGGGTGATCGGCCTGTCCCGCGCTTTCAGTCTGGCCAGAAGTTCAGGCGGCAATTCAGGCGTATAATCTGGCGGCGCATAATAGATCGCAGCGACGGGAATACGCAGGACCGAGCGTGCGTTGGCGCGCACGAGCTCAACGGCAGCGGTCATGCCGGAAAACAATCTGTTCCCAAAGTTCTCAACCGAGATCACCGCCGGATAGGAAACAAAACGGCCATTCTTCACGGGCGCATGTTCAAGTCGTTCCAGCGAGGCCCTGAATGGTGCATCCGGATAAGCGTCCGCCTTCACAAAGACCTTCATATCCGGCTGAACGCGGCGCACATCGGATTCTGAAATAAGGGCTGTCACCTGCATCTTGTCGAGCGTGTTGCCAATCAGGAACGCCGATTCCTTGTCGGCCGGTGCAACGGTTTGCCCAACCCTCAGATTGATCCCGATCACCACGCCTTCACGCGGTGCTGTGATGGCATAGAGCTTGGACTTCGCCACGGCGAGATCATGCTGCGCCTCGGCATTGCGCGCATCGGCCTCGGCCCGCTCAAGTGATGCCTTCGCCTGCTGAAGCTGCAATTTCAGTTTCTCAAGTGATGCAGCGCTCTTGACCCCTGACCTTGCCAGTTCTTCCTGCGCTGCAAGGTCAGCTGCAATCTGCTTCATGCCGGCGCTGGCTTCATCGACATGTGCCTTGGCGGAATCCGCCGCCGCCCGTGCGGCGCGCACATCCGCTGCATCATTGGGGTCGCGCAACTCTGCGAGGATCTGGCCGTTGGTCACCGTATCATTGGGCTTCACCAGAATAGTGGCGACCGTGCCAGTCGCAGCAGCCCGCACCTCAACCTGACCAACGGCCTCCAATGTTCCAACTGCGGGCACAATATCCCGCACGTCACCAATCTCGGCGACCGCCGTCTTGTATTTTCCATCGCCCCCGTCTGACGCGCTACCGCCATTCGGCGAGCAGGCAGAAGACAAAACTACAAGAGCCAGAATGAATGGAAACTCAGCGCCAGTTCGCACCTTCATCATCCTTACAAAGACGACACACCAACCCGAGAAACTTTATTCGTTTGCGGCATGATATAAAACTTTCCCCTCAGCGCTCTGGCTCCGTAGACGCCACCCTTTACTCAAGTCCAGAAACACAATTTCGCTTGTACGATCAATGTTTGGTTGGTTATCTCCCTCTTCGGTGGGCATTAGCCCAAAACTATCGACCTGGAATACGCTCACCTGAGCCGCGCCCGATGGGTCACTCATTTCTCCACAAGTGATATAACGGATCGAAACATCCCCGGCAGTCTGGGCTTTTTTTCCATCAATTTGTGAATTTTCTTCACTCTTCAGCGTCACAGAACCGCCAACCTTCAATGCAGAAATCTCTTTCACTAAGTCAGAAGAATATGTCCAGGTTCTGGATGCACTCAAATCGCCATTTTGCTGGTAAGAGTTATATGCAATCGGAACAATACCATACATCATCGACCCTTCACTCATAACTGATTTACGAATATCAGCCGGAACTCCAGCCACATTCGCGATATGCAAATAGGTTTTGTAAAAAACAGTATTATCAACTGTTTTTTCAACATCGGTGATAAGCTCCAGATATTTTGATGATGAAGCCTGAAAGCGCACCTTGAACCCCGCATTGGGGGGGATGTAGGCGCTCATTGAAGGGCATTCATGCAACTCTTTCCACCCCTCGGGGTAAATCACGCTCAGCTGTTGAGATATTGCGCATGGTGCAGAAATGACACCGCACATCAAAACTACACTCACAGCACTTGCACGCATCATTGCTGCACCCTCCACGAATTAAGCGATATCAGCCACCATGTCCGTCTGATGTGCTGCTGCCATCCGGTGCGCAGGCAGAAGACAAAGCGCCGAGCAAAGCCACAAATGGCAATCTTGAACGACGCATCGTGCGCTACCCTCTGCCCTACATTTGCGGCTTGGTGTCGCCGGTGATGACAACATCACCGGGCAAGAGACCTTCCGTCACTTCCACGTAGTCGTCGGTCTGCATTCCAATTTTCACTTCCCGCCGCGCCCATTGATCGTCCTGCATAACAAAAACTCTGGCCAGGCCTTTGCCGCGCAGGTACCCCGCCTCAGCAGCATTGACTGCCCCCGGCTCAGATAGATCAAGTCCATCGCCCTTAAACGTATCAATCAAATCCTGAGGCAGCTTCGCAAGATAGTCTCGCGGTTTGTAGTAAAGCGCGGCGACGGGAATGCGCAGCGTGGAAAGGGCATCAGCACGGATCAGCTCCACCGATGCCGTCATACCGGAAAAAAGCATCTTGCCACGGTTCTGAACCGTGATGATGGCAGGATAGGAAACAAACCGACCATTCTTGGTGGGCGTTGAGTCCAGCTTTTCAAGCTTGGCAAAAAAACGGGTTTTGCCAAAGGCGTCGGCCCGGACAATCACGCTCATGTCGGGCTTGATCCGATGAACATCAGATTCCGGGATCAGCGCGATCACCTGCATCGTGTCGAGTGTATTGCCGATCAGGAAAGCCGGTGCCGTGTCCCCAGGGGACACCGTCTGGCCGGACCGCAGACTGATGCCTACCACCGCGCCCGCACTGGGCGAGGCAATAACATAAAGCTTCGCCTTGGCCGCCGCGGCGTCATATAGGGCTTCGGCGCTGCGCCCTTCTGCCTCAGACCGCTCTACGGCAGCCTTCGCTGCATCAAGTTGCAGGCGCAGTTTTTCCAAGGCTGCCGGGCTGTTGATGCCGGCTTTTTCCAGCGAGCTTTTGTTTCTCAGCTCTGTTTCGATCTGCCGCATGGCAGCATTGGCTTCATCGACGCGCGCCTTGGCGGCATCGGCATTGGCACGGGCGGCGCGCACATCGGCGGCCTCATTCGGGTCACGTAACTCAGCCAATGCCTGACCTTCTGAAACAGTGTCGTTCAGGCCGACCAGAACTTTCGTCACCGTGCCAGTGGTGGCAGCCCGCACCTCGACCTGCCCCACCGCTTCCAGCGAACCCACCGCCGGCACCACATCGCGGACATCACCGACTTCAACTGTAGCTGTCTTGTATGGTCCGCTGGCCTCGTCGGCACTTTCACTCGCACCACCGCTTGGCGAGCAGGCAGCCAGTATTGGCAAAGACACTGCCAGAAAAACAAATGGATTTTTCATGGGTTACCCAACGCTGGATTGTTGGACCATGGCGCAGCATCTCATGAAGATCAACTTCTTTGCATGACAATCAATCCCCTGATCTGACAAAGATTCAGATGAACGAGGCTCGCAAGTTCTTCCGGCGCTTTATTGTTATGCTGATTGATGAAACAGCCACTCCAGCGCATACAAAAACGGCCGGGCGCACTGCCCGGCCTTTTTGTTTGCAGTATTCGTGTGCGGGTCAGGCGGCTTCAGCCACCACCCGGTTACGACCATCGCGCTTGGCCTTGTAAAGGCGTTCATCGGCGCGCTTGAGCATTGTGTCGGCTGTCTCATCAGCCCGCTCAATGGAAGCGATGCCGATGGAAACGGTCACGTTCAGCGGCTCAGACTTGGTCGAGATCGGGAACGGCTTTTCCGCGACACTCTGGCGCAGACGCTCGGCCACCGCATAGGCAAACGAAACCTCGGTGTCGGGCATAATCACCACGAACTCCTCGCCGCCAAACCGGCAAGGCAGATCAATCCCACGCACATTGGCCTTCAGACGCGCGGCGAACTCTTTCAGCACTTCATCGCCAGCCGCGTGGCCGTGGGTATCGTTGACCGACTTGAAGAAGTCGATGTCCATGATCAGGAACGACAGTGGCTTCTTCGCCGCAAGCGACGACGCCAGCTGGCCGTCGAGGTGGCGGGTCATGTAGCGCCGGTTATAGAGCCCCGTCAGCTGGTCGGTGACGGCCATTTCCAGAGAAAGCTGAAGGTTATGGCGCAGGCTGTCGGAATAGCGCTTGCGCTTGATCTGGGTCTTCACGCGCGCCACCAGCTCGTTCTTTTCAACCGGACGCATGATGTAGTCGTTGATACCGATTTCCATTGCGCGCAGCAGACGTCGGTTGTCGCCTTCATCAACGGTTGCGAGGATCGGCGTGTTGCGCGTCGTTTCCATCGCGCGGATCTGGGAAACCACCCTGATCGAGTCCACATCTTCAAGCGACAGCGAGATGATGATCAGGTCGAAGTCGCCATCACGAGCCAGCACCAGTGCTTCCTGAGAAGATGCTGTGTGTTTCAGCTCGTGCAGGGGCGACAATGTTTCTGACACGCGCCGGGTGGCTGATTCACGATCATCCACCAGAAGAATGCGCCCGCCTTTGTCTTGTGCATCCGGGCTCAACACCTGGGCGGCATCGACTACGCCGAGCGCCTGGCCTGTCGCCTCGCGCATGCGCAGCTCGTCCGTCATCATCTTCAGACGCGACAGGCTTTTTACGCGCGCCATCAGCGCGACATCATTGACCGGCTTGGTCAGAAAATCATCGGCGCCCGCCGAAAGCCCGTTCACACGGTCAGACGGCTGATCCAGCGCGGTCACCATTACCACCGGGATATAGGCCGTATCGGGATTGTTCTTCAGGCGGCGACAGACCTCGAACCCGTCGATCCCAGGCATCATCACATCCAGCAGGATGATGTCGGGCTTGTGCTCAGCCGCCAGCTTAAGCCCATCCAGGCCGTTCTGTGCGCTCAGCACATCGTAATATTCAGCAGAGAGCTTCGCCTCCAACAGCTTGATGTTGGTCAGCATGTCATCAATGACAAGGACGCGTGCTGTCACGTTCGATAAGCCTTAACCGATGAATTTACGGACAGTGTCCAGGAATGTTGCGACAGAAATCGGCTTGGATATATAGGCCTCGCAGCCCCCTTCACGGATTTTTTCCTCATCGCCCTTCATGGCGAAGGCCGTCACGGCGATGACGGGAATGACATTCAGCTCATCATCCGCCTTCAGCCATTTGGTGACTTCAAGGCCCGATACTTCCGGTAGCTGAATGTCCATCAGGATCAGATCTGGGCGGTGGGTGCGCGCAATATCCAGTGCCTCCATGCCGTCTTTTGTTTGCAGGGTCCGGTATCCATGCGCTTCAAGAAGATCGTTGAACAGTTTCATGTTCAACTCGTTATCTTCGACGATCAGCACCGTTTTCTGCGGTTTTTCCATCGCAAGCGCCATTTGATCCGCCACCTTGTTGAGCCCCGGCTTCTGTCCGCTGTTGCGGCTTCTCATCGGCCGGGCCTATTGAGTTGCTGTGACCATATCGCAAACGTGTTAATGCAGACTGAAATGCCCGCCATGGTTGTTGACCCGTCCGTCATTTCTCTGCAGGCGCTGGCCTTCGTGGCGGCGGACGAGGCGCTTTTGCCCCGTTTTCTGGCGCTGAGCGGCCTCAGCCCCCAGTCCCTGCGCGCTGCAGCGGGCGACCCTGAAACCCATGCCGCCGTGCTGCAATTCGTGCTGGGGCACGAGCCAACGGCACGCGCCTTTGCGGAATCAGCCGGGCTGTCGGCGGATGCGCTGCACCGCGCCGCCCATCAGCTTGGTGTCACCTTGTGAGCCGCCCGCTTGTCATCTGTGACGCCGACGAAGTGTTGCTGCGCTTTGTCGAAGGGCTGGAGGTCTGGCTGCCCACACAGGGCGCGGTTCTTGACCTGCAGGGCTATGCGCTGACCGGCAATATCAAGGACACCAGTACTGGCGTTCCCCTGCCTGGCCCGGATGTTTCTGCGCTCATCAAGACCTTCCACCGCACCGGCGGCCTTGACCTTCAGCCCGTTGCAGGCGCGGCCGAGGCGCTCGCCGCCATCGCCGCACAGGCCGACATTGTGGTGCTGACCAATATCGCCGACGATCTGGCCACCGCCCGGCAGGCGAACCTCGCCGCGCACGGCATACCCTATCCTGTTCATACCAATAGCGGGCTGAAAGGCCCCGCCGCCGCAAGGCTGGCTGCTGGTGCAGGCGCGCCGGTCTTTTTCATCGACGACATTCCGCACAACCATGTCTCGGTGGCTGAGGCCCTGCCACACAGCCACCGCATCCAGTTTGTCGGCGACAAGCGCCTGTTCGCGGCCACACGGCGGACCGAAGCCGCGCATCTCCTGTCCAACAGCTGGGCCGAGGCATCGCGCTGGATACTCGACCGCCTGCCGTGAAACTGAAATGATATGCCCATGCGTATCGGCATCGACCTTGGCGGCACGAAGATCGAAGGCATCCTCATGGATGCAGGCGGCGGCATCATCGCGCGCCATCGCGTCGCCACCCCGCAACACGATTATCACGGCATCATCGCTGCCATCGCCGCGCTGGTGGCGCACCTCGCCACAGGCCGCAGCGTTTGTAAGAACGCGCCCGTCGGCGTCGGCATTCCTGGCGCCATCAGCCGCCGCACCGGCCTTATCAAGAACGCCAACACAACCTGCTTGATCGGTCGGCCGCTCGACCGCGATCTGGCGGCGGCACTGCATCGCCCGGTGCGCCTTGCCAATGACGCCAACTGCTTCGCTCTTTCAGAAGCCAGCGATGGCGCAGGAAAAGGCCACGGCGTTGTGTTTGGCGTGATCCTCGGCACCGGCTGCGGCGGCGGGTTGGTAGTGAAGGGTGAAATCATCGAAGGGCTGAACGCCATTGGCGGCGAATGGGGGCACAATCCCCTGCCGTGGCCCGACCCGTCTGAAATCGAAGGCGCCCCGTGTTACTGCGGCAAGCGCGGCTGCATCGAAACATGGATTTCAGGCCCCGCTTTCGCCACCGATCACCAGCGTGCCAGCGGCATCCATATGAAGGCCGAGGAGATCGTCTCAGCCGCCGCGAACGGACAGGCCTGCGCCGAAGCCTCCATCGAGCGCCTCGCCCAGCGCATCGGCAAGGCACTGGCCAGCGTGGTCAATATCGTGGACCCCGACATCATCGTGCTGGGCGGCGGGCTTTCCAACATCGCCGCGCTCTATCCGCTGATCCCGCCGGTGATCGCGCGCCATGCTTTTTCCGACGAGATCATCACACCGGTGGTGCGGGCGGTGCATGGCGACAGCGGCGGGGTGCGCGGGGCGGCGTGGCTGTGGCCGCCGGGCTGACCCATGACGGCGCTGTGCCTTTCCTGTTTCGACCGTTCAGCCAGTACCGGCGCGAAACACTGCCCGAACTGCCGCAGCCCGCGCCTGCGCTTCCATGATGAAATGGATGTGCTCTCGCTCGCCCATGTCGATTGCGACGCTTTCTATGCCGCCATTGAGAAACGCGATGACCCGTCGCTGGCCGACAAGCCGGTGATCATCGGCGGCGGCAGACGCGGCGTCGTTTCCACCTGCTGCTATATCGCCCGCACTTTCGGGGTCCGCTCGGCCATGCCGATGTTCAAGGCGCTGAAGGCCTGCCCCGATGCCGTGGTCATCAAGCCCGACATGGCGAAATATGTCGGCGTCAGCCGCGCGATGAAAGAGATGATGCGCGCCACCACGCCACTGGTGGAAACGCTCTCTCTCGATGAAGCCTTCCTCGATCTTTCCGGCACCGACCGTCTGCATCGTCAGCCGCCCGCCGTGACTCTGGCGAAACTCGCCCGGCGCATCGAAACAGAACTTGGCATCACCGTTTCCATCGGCCTCAGTCACAACAAGTTCCTCGCCAAGTTTTCCTCCGAACTCGACAAGCCGCGCGGCTTTGCAATCGTCGGGCGCAACGAGGCGATGAGTGTTCTCGCGCCGCGCCCGGTCACGGCGATCTATGGTGTCGGCAAGGCCTTTGCGGCGGTGCTGGCAGCAGACGGCATCACCACCATGGGCCAGCTTCAGGCGCGCGACCAGACCGACATGCTGAAACGCTATGGTTCGATGGGCGGGCATATCTGGCGGCTGGCGCGCGGCGAGGACAGCCGCACGGTGGACCCGGAAAGCGACATGCGGGGCATGTCGGCCGAAACCACTTTCAACGACGACATTGCCGATGTCGCTGCGCTCGACCGCATATTGTGGGGGCTGTGCGAAAAAGTCTCAGGCCGCGCCAAGGCGGCTGGCATTGGCGGTGCGACGGTCCAGCTGAAACTGCGCGGCACCGATTTCAAAATCCTCACCCGTCGCACGACGCTGCATGGGCCGACCCAGCTTGCCGAGGTGATCTATCAGGCAGCGCACCGTCTGCTCACCGCCACGGCGGACGGCAAAGCGAAATACCGCCTCATCGGAGTTGGCCTTGCCAGCCTCGCCGATGCCGATCAGTGCGATCTTTTTGATCTCTTTCGGGCCGACGAGAAAAAAAACGCCGACGCCGAACGCGCCATCGACGCCGTCCGCGCCAAGTTCGGCAACACCGCCATCCTCAAAGGCCGGGCGGTGTGAAGCGCTTAATCCGGCCCGCTAGGTCCTGACTCTACTTGGCCTGCATATACGACGCCTGTCCGCCCAGCCTTGAAGAATCGCCCTCAGTTTCCTCGTCGCAAATATTTGTGTGAGACAAATAGTCCGTCCGGCCGCCTAAAACCGCTCTCGTGACAGAAATCTGCATCTTTACAAACCAGACCAAATAGGCCCAGTTTAAGATATTCTATCTCGCGTCGGGGCAGGCTGATTGTAATTTTATTCTTAATTCTCCATTATTAGGCCCAATTTCAAAATAAAAATAATTTTTGAAATATTCTATTCTTTTTATGTATGACGAGATTTCAATAAAATAGGGGTTAATAACCTTAAGGTCGGGCCTATATGAAATCTCCGCAAGAAGAATTGCGCTAATGTCATGATTATTTCTGTCGAGGCAAATGACGCCGCGTTGACGTACCAGCATTTGATCATCTAAGTCTAGGTATGTATATATTCTAAAATATGGAGTTAAATATAATGTAGACCCTTCATGGGCATATTTTCTGCAAATTTCATCAGGTGATGGATCGTCACAGGATATCAGAAAAAATAGCATACACACGCATTTAAACAAATTTCTCATGGAATTTATTTCCTATAGATCAATATCCACCCTCAACAGAGAATTGGTCATTAACATCGTCTCGTATTATACCTGACCTGCCACCGAGTTGTCATTCAGAAACGATGAATACCTTGAGGGGTTTTACGCTGCATGGCGCGGGTGCAGCACGGGCTATCAGCTAGGCGGGTCGTGGATACGGCGCTGGTCGTTCGCAGCATCCTTATTCATTGAAAACTGGGGAACGAATGGATGTGGGTCGGCGCGCGCCAACCGCAAAATATGGTTGACGTGTATTGCGAACCAAGATAGAACATATCAGGAATAATGCGCATTTGTTCTGGCGCCGGAGGCAAGCATGCTCACGCGGAAACAATACGAACTGCTGATGTTCATCCACGAACGCATCCGCGAATCTGGCGTGCCGCCTTCGTTTGATGAAATGAAGGAAGCGCTCGACCTCAAGTCGAAGTCAGGCATTCACCGCCTCATCACTGCCTTGGTGGAGCGCGGCTTTATCCACAGGCTTGAGCATCGCGCGCGCGCCCTCGAAGTCATCAAGATGCCCGAAAATACGGTCATGTCGCAACGCATGAAGCCGGCGGGTTTTGCCCCCACTCTGGTGGAGGACACCGGCAAGGCCCTGCGTGGCGCACCCAAACCTGCGGTCGCCGCAGCCATGCAGGCTGCGGTGGCAAACGCCTCCATCCCCCTGGTTGGCAAGATCGCGGCCGGTGTGCCGATCGAGGCTCTGTCCAGCCGGAACGAGGATGTCTCCGTCCCGCCCGACATGCTGGGCAGTGGCGAACATTACGCTCTGCTGGTGGAAGGCGACTCGATGATCCATGCCGGCATTCTGGATGGCGACACGGTTATCATCCGCCGCACGGAAACAGCCAGCAATGGCGACATCATTGTCGCGCTGGTGGATGATGCCGAGGCGACACTGAAACGCTTCCGCCGCAAGGGTGACACCATCGCCCTGGAAGCCGCCAATCCGGCTTATGAAACGCGTATCTATGGGTCAGATCGGGTGAAGGTTCAGGGTCGTCTTGTCGGCCTGATGCGGCATTATTGATGCCAGCCAGAGCCTTCCCTCAACGCTGACGCCCTTTCAGCGCTGGTGGAGGCCAGTCTGCACCCAGAAACGCCTCAAGCCCTGTGCTGGCCCGCAGGATGTCAGCCAGTGTGTAGCGGTCCAGAACGGCGACGAATGCCGCGACGGCCTCGTATAGCGGCTTGGGGAGTTTGCATGCTGGCGCAATCTCGCAGCCGACGCAGTCGATAATCTTCATGTCGGGCTCGGTATGCCGCACGACATCGCCAAGCCTTATCTCTTTCGGCTTGCGCGCCAGCCGGACTCCCCCTGCGCGGCCGCGCACAGAAACCAGATATCCACCCTTGACCAGGTGGTGCACCACCTTCACCAGATGGTTGCGCGAAATGGCATACCGCTCCGCCATATCCGAAACGGAGGCGACACGCCCCTCCTCTACCCCCAGATAGAAGAGAACACGCATCGCATAGTCAGTGTGGCGTGTCAGGCGCATCGGCTTTCCTCAGAACTTCCCCATAGCATGTCGTCACAATTCACTTGCCTGCTCACATGACATAAAATACATGTATTTTGAATACATCTTTATGGGTACCATTCCATGCGGGCGTCCGATGCCCTGACCGAGGAGATGCTGGGTGCTCTCGTGCCTGCCTTCTACGCACGGGTGCGCAGGGATGAAATCCTTGGCCCGGTATTCAACGGCGCGGTGGATGACTGGAATGCCCATCACAGCACTCTGGTTGATTTCTGGTCATCCGTGACGCGTGCGAGCGGTCGCTACAAGGGTAACCCCATGGGTGCCCATCTAAAGCATGCAGGTCGTATAACCGAGGACATGTTCGATCGTTGGCTGGGTCTGTGGTGCGAGGTCACTTCAGAGCTCCTGCCGTCAGGGTCGGCAAGCCAGATACAGCAGAAAGCGCGCAACATAGCCGACAGTCTGAAAATGGCCCTGTTCTACCGGCCAGACCAGGTCAGCGGCGTGCGACAGATCAGACAGGTTGAGGGCGGCACAGCCGCAAGAGGGGAAGAACAATGAGTGTAACAGGAAGGCTTTGGGCTGGGTTGATCACCCTGCTCGTCGTCACTTTTGGAGTCATGTTGTGGCTTGGCGCTGACTTGATGCAGACCAAGCCACCCATCCCGGAAAAGGTCGTCACGACCAGCGGCGAAACCGTCTACACGCGTGATGACATCATGACAGGCCAGCAGGTCTGGCAGAGCATTGGCGGCATGGAGCTCGGCTCCATCTGGGGGCACGGTGCGTTGGTCGCTCCGGATTGGTCTGCCGACTGGCTGCACCGCGAACTTGTGGCTCAGCTCGATGCGCGTGCCGGGGGGCCTGGCGCGTTTGACAAACTGCCTGATCCACAAAAGGCCGCCCTTCAAGCGGAAATGAAGGCAGCGTTCCGAGCAAACAGCTATGACAGCACGTCTGGCACGCTCACGATCTCGCCTGAACGCGCGGCCGCCATAGCCGAAGTCGCAACACACTATGACACGGTGTTTTCAGACGATCCCGCAGGCAAAAGCCTTCGCGAGGCCTATGCCATGAAGGACGGCACCGTCCCCGACGCGGGGCATCGACATGCGCTTTCGGCCTTTTTCTTCTGGACTGCATGGTCGGCTGGAACGGAACGGCCCGGCACGAACGTGACCTATACCAACAATTGGCCGCATGAACCGCTCATCGGCAACGTCCCGACGCCCGGAACCTTCATGTGGTCGATGTTCTCGATCATGGCGCTCATTGCCGGAATCGGACTGCTCGTGTGGCACTACGCTGGATGGCATGTCCATGAACAACGTCATGCGCCACCGGCCAAAGACCCGCTGGCGGGCCTTGTGCTCACGCCATCCATGAAAGCGACGCAGAAATACTTCTGGGTCGTGATTGCGCTGATGCTGGTGCAGATCCTGCTGGGCGCGACCACGGCGCATTATCAGGTGGAAGGTCAGGAACTGTATGGCGTCAACCTGTCAAAATACCTCCCCTATTCGCTCACCCGAAGCTGGCACACACAGTTGGCGGTCCTGTGGATCGCCACCGCATGGCTTGGCACGGGGCTGTTCATAGCGCCTGCCATCTCAGGCCATGAACCGAAGTTCCAGCGTCTGGGCGTGAACATCCTGTGGATCTGCCTCATCATCATCGTTGTCGGCGCGTTTGCCGGTCAGTGGATGGCGGTGATGCAGAAAATGGGGCTGGCCGAAAACTTCTGGTTCGGCCACCAGGGCTGGGAATATGTGGATATAGGCCGGTTCTGGCAGATCTTCCTGTTCGCCGGGCTCCTCATCTGGCTGACGCTTGTGGGTCGCGCCCTGTGGCCGGCCCTGAAGCGCAGGGACGAGATGTCGTCAATCGTCGGGCTCCTGTTTCTGTCCACCATCGCGATTGGCCTTTTCTATGGCGCAGGCCTGATGTGGGGCTCCAAGAGCCATATCTCGGAAGTCGAATACTGGCGTTGGTGGGTCGTCCATCTGTGGGTGGAAGGCTTCTTCGAGGTGTTCGCCGTTGCTGTCATCGCCTTCCTGTTCGTGAAGCTGGGGCTGCTGCGCGGCGAAACCGCCACGGTCAACGTGCTGTTCGCCACGATCGTTTATCTGGCTGGCGGCGTCATCGGCATGTTCCATCACCTCTATTTCGTTGGCACCACGACGGCTGGTGTGGCGCTTGGTGCCACATTCTCCGCTCTTGAGGTGGTGCCGCTTGCCCTGATCGGCCTTGAGGCGATGGAAACATGGCGGCACAGCCGCGCAACCCCGTGGATGGAACGCTACCGCTGGCCCATCATGTTCTTCCTGGGCGTGAGCTTCTGGAACCTCGTGGGTGCAGGCCTGTTTGGCTTCCTCATCAACACGCCGATAGCGCTTTATTACATGCAGGGTCTCAACCTGACACCGCTGCACGGTCACACCGCTCTGTTCGGCGTGTATGGCATGCTGGGCATCGGACTGATGCTGTTCTGCCTGCGCAGCATGCGGCCACAGATGAAGTGGAACAGTGGCCTGCTGCGGGCCTCGTTCTGGACCTTCAATATAGGCCTGGCCCTGATGGCGTTGCTCACACTCTTGCCAATGGGCGTGATACAGCTTCAGGCGGCACTCGACACGGGTTACTGGTATGCGCGGTCAGCGGAGTTTACCAACAAGCCCATTTTCGATGTTCTGGTCTGGATGCGCATGCCGGGTGATCTCATCTTCGCTACAGGCGCACTGTTGATAGCGTGGTTTGTCATGCGCCAATGGGTTTTCCCCACATACGAAGACCGCGCCTCGACTGCCGATCAGCATCCAGCTGAGTGATCTGACAACGACTGCGAAACGGGGCGGATCATTCCGCCCCGTTTCCATTTCAGGATCATATGATGCTTGAGCTCTACCCCGAAATCCACGCAGCCCATATCGGCTTCATCTGGGCCAGCGGCGCTCTCATGACGATGCGGGGTGCAATGATGCTGGCCGGATTTTCATGGCCCCGTCACTTTGCAATGCGCATTCTGGCAATGACGATTGACACATGCATCATTACGGCAGCCGTGATGCTTCTTACCATCCTGCCAGGCGAGATGTTCGAGAACCACTGGCTGACAGTGAAACTGGGGTTTCTGGCGATCTATTTTGGCGCAGGATATATGGCGCTGCGTTCATCGGCATCGCCTGTGAACAGGGCATGCCTGCTCCTGTTGTCGCTCGGCAGCTATGCCATGGCCTACGGGATCGCGCGCATGCACGATCCTCTGGGCTGGCTGGCCTAGAAAGGTGATCAGGCGGCTTCGACCGAGATCACCTTGAACGTCATCATCTTGCCGGTGTGCTCGGTGACCGAGACATACTCCCCAACAGCCAGTCGATGACTGTCAAGCCTGAACAGAGGTTCGTCATCAGCGGCGCCTTTGGCATAGTCGAAATACCAGCCTTTAGGCCCATGCTTCAGGTGCCCACGCTCCTGAAAGGCGTTGGCAAAGTGGCGCACGGTGCATTTATCCTGCGCCTTCGCCCAGCCGGTCTGGTCCAGATGTCCATCGGCGGTCAACGGTGCGACCAGATCATAGCCGATGGCCGGGCTACCGTCGGGGTGCGCCGGGTCGCGGGCAAGTTCAAGATGGATGCGCTTCAAGCCAGACATGAATCCTCCGCTGTGATCAGGGCACTCTCGCGCCGCCCCCTGCCCGCCGCCTTGCGCCGTGTCAAGGCGCGTCCCAAACCGGTGATGCTTGCGCAAGGGCAGCGGTGCAGGCAAACAGGCACCGGATAAAAACTGCATGACCTCACCAAGACCACAGGCGGGCGCCTGGCAGCGTATGTTGTCAGGGCGTCGGCTCAACCTGCTCGACCCGTCCCCGCTCGATATCGAAATCGAGGATATCGCGCATGGGCTCGCGCGCGTCGCCCGCTGGAACGGGCAGACGAAAGGCGCGCATGCCTTTTCCGTCGCCCAGCACTGCATGCTGGTGGAACGCATCTTCGTGCAGATGAAAGACAAGGCGACCAAAGCACAGCGCCTCGCCGCTCTGCTGCACGACGCGCCCGAATATGTGATTGGCGACCTGATCTCGCCGTTCAAGCGGGCTGTGGGCATCAACTACAAGGATCTTGAAAACCGGCTGATGGCAGCGATCCATATGCGCTTTGCGCTGCAACCGGTGCTGCCTGATGCGCTAACCCGCCTGATCAAGAAAGCTGACACGGCCGCCGCCTATTTCGAAGCCATCCATCTGGCGGGGTTCAGTGCAGCCGAGGCCAAGAAAACTTTTGACGAGCCGCGCAATATTCCCAACAAACGGCTTGATCCATGGGGGCCGGTTGAGGCCCAGCAGCGTTTTCTGAAACGGTTCAGTGAACTGGAAAGGCACGAATAGTTTATGTCGCGCATTATGGTTGTCCCACTATCGCAGCTAGACATGGCGATCCGCTGGCAGCGCCCGTCACATGTGGTGAGCTTGCTGGCTGCAAAGCACATGATCCGTCACCACAAGGACATCGCAAAGAACAACCATTTGCGGATTACCGTGGACGACATCGCGACCACAGTGCGCGGGCAGAAAGAGCCGAACGCCGAGCACGTGACCCAGATACTCAACTTCATCGGCAGCTGGGATCAGGGCGCTCCTTTGCTGATCCACTGCCTCGCCGGGATCAGTCGTTCAACAGCCGCAATGTATATGGCCCTGTGCAAGCTGAACCCTCAGCATAACGAGGTCGATATTCTGAAACGGATGCGTGAACTGGCGCCTCATGTCGCACCGAACCGACTGCTGGTCGCGATTGCGGATGATCAGCTGGGGCGCGACGGGCGCATGGTTGAAGCGCTCGATGCCATTGGCCCGGCTGTTCTGGCCAAGGAAGGCTATAAGTTTGAACTCCCAGCCGATATGAACCGCACCGACTGATGGCTTTTTCCGTCAACCTGCAAGCTGTCGTCATCGGGCTCAATGCCGCGATCGTGGCGCTGGTTGATGGTCATCCGCATGTTCTGGCTGTGCGCCATGTGGTGACTGGCGCAGCGCCCGGGGTGCGGCCTGAACGCGATGGACTGCCCTTCGGCCCCTTTGAACCGCTGGCGCATCGGACGCTGGATGCTGGCCTGCGTTCATGGGTGAAAGATCAAACCGGCATAGAGATGGGCTATGTCGAACAGCTCTACACGTTCGGCGACCGGGGGCGGCATGAAGTCACCCTGGGTGAAGGGCCCCGCGTTGTTTCAGTGGGCTATCTGGCGCTGGTGCAAGCACTCACCACGATCAGCGCGCCCGATGCCACCTGGCGCAACTGGTACAACTTTTTTCCCTGGGAAGACTGGCGGACAGAAAAGCCAGCGATGATCGACGCCATCATCCAGCCCAGCCTGAAAGCCTGGGCTGCCAGCGGAGGGGCGGCCCGCGATGCGCGCTGGGATCGCGCACGACTGTGCTTCGGATTTGATGGTCTTCATTGGGATGAAGAAAAAACGCTGGAGCGCTACGAGCTGCTTTATGAAGCGGGGCTGGTGGCGGAAGCACGCAACGATGGGCGCACCCTGCCCGCGCGTGACAAAGCACCCGTCGCTCTCGGCACGCCTATGATCTTCGATCACCGGCGCATTCTGGCCACCGCCATCGGGCGCCTGCGCGGTAAGCTGAAATATCGGCCTGTTGTTTTTGAGCTGATGCCCGCCGAGTTCACCCTGCTGGAGATGCAGCGCACGGTGGAAGCCATCACCGGCGCGCAGGTGCACAAGCAGAACTTCCGCCGACTTGTTGAAACATCAGGGCTTGTGGAGGGCACTGGCCGCATGTCCGCGACAGCCAAGGGGCGTCCGGCTGAAAAGTTCCGCTTCCGGCGCGAAGTGCTGCGCGAACGCCCTGCACCAGGCGTTAAACTCACCGCATCACGCGGCGGAAAATCATGAAACTCACCTCCGTTGTGTTGGCCGCATTGGGCATCTTATGGCCGCTCACGGCAGCGTCCGAAGAAAGCCAGCGCGCCTTCACCGAAACTGAAGTCACCATTGGTGAAGGCGACGGACGCCTCTTTGGCACGATGCTGATTCCCGTCGGCGAAGCGCTGGACATGGTGGTGATCGAGCCCGGCTCTGGCCCAACCGACCGTAATGGCAATCAGGCGGGCATGAAGAATGACTCGCTCAAGATGATTGCTGAAGCGCTGGGTGACGCGGGCATCGCGACCATCCGCATCGACAAGCGCGGCATCGCCAAAAGTGCCAAGGCGATGACCCGCGAAGATGACATCACCTTGGATATCATTGTGGAGGATTTCAAAAACTGGGCGGCCTTCGCCAAATCGCAACCCGGCGTGAAGCGCGTTTTCCTGCTGGGTCATTCCGAAGGCGCTTTGGTTGCCGCGATTGCCGGACAATCGCCCGATATCGCAGGTGTCATCTCCGTTTCCGGCGCGGGTATTCGCGCTTCCGATATCCTGCGACGTCAGATCGCCGCAGCCAATCCAGTCGCTCTGCCACTGATTGACCCAATCCTGAAAAAACTGGAAGCGGGTGAGCTGGTGCCCGATGTCATGCCCGCGCTGGCGACCTTGTTTCGCCCGAGCGTGCAGCCTTACCTCATCTCATGGTTCAAATATGATCCGGCGGTTGAGATCGCAAAGGTACCCGGCAAAGTCGCCATTCTACAGGGCACGACCGACATTCAGGTTCTGGTTGAAGATGCCGAAAAGCTGCACGCCGCCAAGCCGGATGCGGCCTATACGATCATTGAGGGCATGAACCACGTTCTGAAAATCGCACCCGCTGATGGCACCGAAAACGCCAAAGCCTATAACGACCCGTCTTTGCCACTGGCAGCGGGTTTCATGGACGCCATTCTGGGCTTCATCAAAGGGGCTTGAAGTTTTTATACTCAATGTTAGCATAAAGGAGTGAGGCGGCTCATCAGCCGCCTCCTTTTCGGCCCACAATATGCTCTGACTGAGCATATCAGGAGAATGGTCATGCAGGCATTGCCATATACGCCAGAAGTCGAAGCAGCGACCGCGCACCTCTACGAGCGCGTCAAATCCATCATCCCGGAAATCGAATGGCGCGTTCATGCACCCTACATCGCCGCTATCAACGCGAAGAAGAAAGAGATCGGCGCGGTCGTTCTGGCGCACAATTATCAAACGCCTGAAATTTTCCACTGCGTCTCTGACTTCTCAGGTGACTCGCTTCAGCTCGCGCGTGAAGCCGCCAAGACGGATGCGAAAATCATCGTGCAGGCTGGCGTCCACTTCATGGCCGAAACGTCGAAAATCCTCAGCCCCGAAAAGACCGTGCTGATCCCCGACATGGAAGCAGGCTGCTCGCTGGCCTCCTCCATCACCGGCGCCGACGTCCGGCTGCTGCGTCAGAAATATCCGGGCGTGCCTATCGTCACCTATGTGAACACGTCGGCAGAAGTGAAAGCCGAAAGCGATATCTGCTGCACGTCATCCAATGCCGTAGACGTTGTGGAATCGCTCGGCGTACCGCGCGTCTTCATGATCCCCGACCAGTTCCTGGCCCGCAATGTGGCCAAGCAGACCAGTGTGGAAGTCCTCACATGGGCAGGGTCATGCGAAGTGCATGAACGCTTCAGCGCCGATGACATCCGCGCCTTCCGCAAGTCGCATCCGGGCGTCGTCGTTCTCGCCCACCCCGAATGCCCGCCGGAAGTCGTGGCGGAAGCAGACTTCGCCGGGTCGACCAGCGCTATGATTGGTTATGTTGAAAACAATCGACCGAAGCGCGTGGTGATGGTGACGGAATGTTCAATGAGCGACAACATCGCCGCATCGCTGAAAGATGTGGAGTTCGTGCGGCCATGCAATCTCTGCCCGCATATGAAACGCATCACGCTACCCAAGATCCTGCGTTCACTGGAAACCATGACGCATGAAGTGACGGTCGATCCGGCGGTCGCGGACCGCGCCCGTCAGGCGGTTGAAAACATGCTGAGAGTCGGATCGCCTCGTATGCGCGCCGCATCAGCCGCCTGAAAGGCATGAACATGAGCGACTACGATGTCGTCGATGCCGGTTCCGCACTTGTGGTTGGCGCAGGATTGGCCGGGCTTTTTGCGGCACTGAAGTTCAAGGTTCGCCCAGTCACGATCCTTGCCGGCTCACCCATCGGATCGGGCGCTTCCTCCGCATGGGCGCAGGGCGGCATAGCCGCTGCACTGGGTGATGACGACAGCCCTGGATTGCATGTGGCGGATACGATCACTGCCGGAGCCGGGATCGTTGATGAAGCCATTGCAAAAATCGTCACGGAGGAAGCGGCGGCACGCATTGAAGACCTGGTAAAACTCGGCGCACCGTTTGACCGCGATGCTGACGGTCATCTGGTATTGGGCCGTGAAGCCGCGCACAGCCGTCGCCGCATCGTCCGTGTGAAAGGTGATCAGGCTGGCGCGGCCATCATGGAAACGCTGGCCAAAGCCGTTAAGAACGCGCCCGGCATCCGGGTGATTGAAGGTCTGTGGGCCACTGACATCATCATGATTGATGGGCGCGCGCGCGGCGTCTGGACCCGCGATGCCAAAGGCCGCCGCATCGCACTGATGGCAGATGCTCTTCTTTTCGCACTTGGCGGGGCCGGCGGGCTTTACAATGTCACCACCAATCCCGTGACCGCGCGCGGCATCGGCGTGGCGATGGCGGCCCGCGCTGGCGCAGTGATCGCCGACCCTGAATTTGTGCAGTTCCACCCGACCGCACTGGATGTCGGTCGTGACCCCGCCCCCCTCGCCACAGAGGCGCTGCGTGGTGAAGGCGCAACGCTGGTGAATGACAAGGGCGAGCGCTTCATGCTGGCCGTTCACCCGGATGCAGAACTCGCGCCTCGTGATGTCGTCGCGCGCGGCATCTTCCGAGAGATCAAGGCAGGGCGTAAAGTCTTTCTCGATACGCGCAAGGCGGTGGGCGATGCGTTCCCCGAACGCTTCCCCACGGTGTTCGCAGGCTGTCAGGGTGCTGGCGTCGACCCACGTGTCGACACCATTCCTGTGGCACCGGCCGCGCATTATCACATGGGCGGCATCATCTGCGACGCCGATGCGCGATCGACCATCAAGAACCTTTGGGTCGCTGGCGAATGCAGCGCAACGGGATTGCACGGTGCAAACCGTCTGGCCTCGAACTCACTGCTGGAGGCCATCGTGTTCGGTGCACGCGCCGCTGCGCATATCGACGCAACCATGGAAGATGAACGCTGGTTCGATGTGCCGCCGCCACCAGCCACACAGCCCCATGACAACATGGAAGCCATGGCACGTCTGCGGCGCACCATGAGCGCGCATGTCGGCGTGGAACGTGACGCGGCCTCGCTGACTACGGCACTGGCCGAGATCGTGAACCTGCGTCATGGCGGTTATGGCGACACGGTAACCGCCGCCGCCGAAACCGCTCTGCTGATCGCCAGTGCAGCATGGGCGCGCGAAGAAAGTCGCGGCGGACACTACCGCAGCGACTTCCCTGAGCCACGCGACGATTGGAAACACCGCACCTGCACGACGCTCAGTGCGGCCGAAGCTGTCGCTGCCGAAGCGCTTTCCAAATCCGTAAAACCTGCGGCATAAAAGATCATGACATCCCTTACGCCCCTGCCCGCTTTGCTGATCGAACCTGCTGTGCGCGCGGCACTCATCGAAGATCTGGGCCGCGCTGGAGACATCACCACCAACGCCACCATTCCTGCCGAGGCACGGGCGCGTGTGGTGATCGCCGCCCGCAAGCAGGGCCGTGTCTCCGGTCTCGACTTCGCGCGCTGTGCCTTTCAGGCGCTGGATGCCGGGTCAGTGTTCACGGTTCAGGTTCCCGATGGCCGCGATGTCAGCCCCGGCGAAACGATTGCCACCATCGAAGCGCACACGCGCGCGCTGCTTTCAGCTGAACGTGTCGCACTGAACTTCACGGGGCGACTCTCCGGTGTTGCCACACTCACCTCCGCCTATGTGAACTGCATCGTGGGTACCACGGCGACCATCGTCGATACGCGCAAGACCACGCCTGGCTGGCGTGCCTTTGAAAAATACGCCGTGCGGTGCGGCGGTGGCGGCAATCATCGCTTCGGGCTGGATGACGCTGTCCTCATCAAGGACAATCATGTCGCGGCCGCAGGCGGCGTCGCTGAGGCCATCAAGCGCGCCCGTGCCCATACCGGCCACATGGTCAAGATCGAGGTCGAGGTCGACACGCTGGAACAGCTCTGTCAGGCGCTCGGCGCAAATGCCGATATCGTGCTGCTCGACAACATGACGCCTGAGATGCTGCGCGAGGCGGTGCAGATCAATGCAGGACGCGCCACGCTGGAAGCATCAGGCGGCGTCAATCTCGAAACGGTCAGGGGCATCGCCGAAACCGGCGTCGATCTCATCTCGGTAGGGGCGCTGACTCACAGCGCCGCCTGCCTTGATATTGGCCTCGATTTCGTCGCGGCGCTGTAAGTCTCAGGCCGCGAGGAACCCTTCCAGCTTCTTGCGGATGATCGTGTGCGCTTCGTCCATGATGCGGTCGATGAGTTCCTTCACCGTGGGCACATCATGGATCAATCCGGCCACCATGCCGCATGACCATGCACCGACATCCATGTCGCCTTCCTGCATGATGCGCGGATAAACACCGCCGACATATTCCCGAATATCCTCAATCGTGGTGGCGTCGCCCTTGGCCTTCTCGATGGCGACAATCTTCTCAACCGCCGGATTGGTCAGCACACGCTCTGTATTGCGCAGCGGACGCATCACCAGACGCGTATCCAGCTCGCTCGCCGCAACGATAGCCTTCTTCACGTTCTCATGCACTGGCGCTTCCTTTGTGGCGATAAAGCGCGTGCCCATGTTCATGCCTTCCGCACCCAGCGCCATGGCGGCAACAAGGCTGCGGCCATCGGCCATGCCGCCCGAAGCAACGAACGGAATCTTCAACTCCTCGGCGGCACGCGGCAGCAGGATCATGTTGGGGATATCATCCTCACCCGGATGACCACCGCACTCAAAGCCATCCACGCTGACCGCATCACAGCCGATCTTTTCCGCTTTCAGTGAATGACGAACCGAGGTGCACTTATGGATTACCTTGATGCCTGCCGCCTGCATCTGCGGCATATAGGCTTCGGGGCTGCGGCCAGCGGTTTCCACCGCCTTCACGCCGCCTTCGATGATCGCTTCGATATATTCCTTGTATGGCGGATTGGCGAAACCGGGCAGGAAGGTCAGGTTCACGCCGAACGGCTTGTCGGTCATTGCGCGGCAGCGGGCAATTTCCTTCGCCAGCGCTTCGGGCGTCGGCTGAGTTAAGGCGGTCAGAATGCCAAGCCCGCCCGCATTCGAAACGGCAGCCGCCAGTTCCGCCAGCCCGACAAAGTGCATGCCGCCCTGAATGATCGGATGCTGGATACCAAACAGCTCTGTGATGCGGGTTTTCATGGCCGTCTCCTGATGATGCCATGCCAACAATGCGGATTTTCGCTCCCATGAAAAGCCTGCCTTTAGGGAACGCGGGGGGCATTGAGCCCGCCCGTCATTCATGGTCTGATTTCTGCGTCAAAAAATGAGGACGCCATGAACAAGCCCGCCTTTGAAGTCTCACCCGATCAGGAGGTCGAGTTGAACGATCTGCGCATGTCGAAAGAGGCCCAGCCGCTGATGGATGCGGTGCTGAAGCACATCGCCGACAATGTGGAACCTATCGCCGAGGAGTTCTACCGGCTTGGTGAAAACCGCAAGGATCGCTGGAGCTGGGCACCAGGCCAGCTGGAGCTTCTGGAAGGTGCCAAGAACAAGGCCAAGGCGTCTGGCCTATGGAACTTCTTCCTGCCGCATTCCGACATCGGTCGCGGCCTCACCAATCTCGATTACGCCTATATCGCTGTTGAACTCGGCAAGCAGCCGCTGGCATCAGAATCGCTCAACTGTTCAGCGCCAGACACCGGCAATATGGAAGTGCTGGAACGGGTCGGCACACCTGAACAAAAAGAACGCTGGCTCAAGCCCCTGCTGAATGGTGAAATCCGGTCGGCCTATGCGATGACGGAACCGAACGTCGCCTCGTCCGACGCCAAGAACATTTCCACCCGCGCAGAGCTGGTGGGCGATAACTGGGTTATCAACGGCGAGAAGTATTATATTTCCGGCGCCGGCGATCCGCGCTGCAAAATCATGATCTGCATGGTCAAGACCAGCCCGAACGCCCCGCCGCAATTCCAGCAGTCACAGATCCTCGTGCCGAAAGACACGCCCGGCGTGGAAATCGTCGGTCCGATGCATGTATTCGGCGAAGATCATGCACCGCATGGTCATATGCATATCCGCTTCAACAATGTGCAGGTGCCCAAGGAAAACATGCTGCTGGGCGAAGGACGCGGCTTTGAGATTTCACAGCTGCGCCTTGGGCCGGGCCGCATTCACCACTGCATGCGCTCGATTGGTCAGGCGGAAAAGGCGCTGGACCTGATGGTGAAACGCGCCACCAGCCGCGTGGCGTTCGGCAAGCCGCTCGCCCAGCTTGGCAAGAATCTTGAGGTCATCGCGCGGGCCCGCATCGAGATCGAAGCGATGCGCCTCATGGTGCTCAAGGCCGCCCGTGCCATGGACGTTCTTGGCAATCGTGAAGCCCGCGTGTGGGTTTCCATGGTCAAGGCCATGGTGCCGGAACGTGTCTGCCAGATCATCGATCAGGCGATTCAGATTCACGGCGCTACTGGCATTTCAGACTGGACCCCGCTCGCCAAGATGTACACCAACATGCGCCACCTGCGCTTCGCCGATGGCCCCGATGAAGTACACCACATGGTCGTTGGCCGCGCGGAACTGACACGACACTGAAGCAATCGGGGCAGGTCAGGCACCTGCCCCTTTTTTTGCGCGCAGCTTCGCCCAATATTCGAGCCGCTTGATGATCTCGCGCTCGAAGCCGGTTTCTTTCGGTGCATAAAGAACTGGCCGCGCCATCCCGTCAGGAAAATAGTTCTGTCCTGAAAATCCGTCTTCGGTGTCGGGGTCGTAAGCGTACCCAGCCCCATACCCTTCCGACTTCATCAGCTTGGTTGGCGCATTCAGAATATGCTTTGGTGGCATCAGCGAGCCGGTGGCCTTCGCCGCTGCGCGCGCCGCCCCGAAGGCCTTGTAAACCGCGTTGGATTTGGGCGCTGTGGCGCAATAGACAACTGCTTCGGCAATCGCCAGCTCACCTTCCGGGCTGCCCAGAAAGTCATAAGTGTCCTTCGCTGCCAACGCGATGGTCAGCGCCTGCGGATCAGCAAGGCCGATATCTTCCACCGCCATCCGTACGATGCGCCGGATGAGATAAAGCGGCTGCTCACCGCCCGCCAGCATCCGCGCCAGCCAGTAAAGTGCAGCGTCCGGGTCAGATCCGCGCACCGATTTATGCAGCGCCGAAATCAGATTGTAATGCTCTTCCCGGTCCTTGTCGTAAGCGGGCGCGCGCTTCTGCACGACTTCGGCAAGCTGCGCGCTTGAAAGGGGCGCGGCTGTCTCCAGCGCCAGCAATTCATCGGCAAGATTGAGCAGATAGCGGCCATCGCCATCCGCCATGGCGATCAGCGCCTCGCGGGCGGTTTCATCCAACGGCAGCTTCTTTTCCGTGACAGCTTCGGCGCGCGCAAGAATCGCCTCCAGCGCCGTCTCGTCCAGCCGCTTCAGCACCAGAACCTGACAGCGCGACAGCAATGCAGCGTTGAGTTCAAAGCTGGGATTTTCGGTGGTCGCACCGATCAGCACGATGGTGCCGTCTTCCATCACCGGCAGAAAGGCATCCTGCTGCGAGCGGTTGAAGCGGTGGATTTCATCCACGAACAAAAGTGTGCCCTGCCCCGCCAGCCGACGCGCGCGCGCGGCCTCAAACACTTTTTTCAGATCAGCCACACCGGAAAAGATCGCACTGATCTGCACGAAGTGCAGCTTGCTCACCTGCGCCAGCAGCCGTGCGATGGTCGTCTTGCCTGTGCCGGGCGGTCCCCACAGAACCATTGAGGTGATGCGGTGGGCTGCCGCCATGCGCCCGATGGGTCCATCAGCTTTCAGCAGATGATCCTGACCGATCACCTGTTCCAGAACCTGCGGCCGCAACCGATCCGCCAGCGGACGCACTGTGTCCGTCTCCATCCCGGCGGCAGCAAACAGGTCAGACACTAGGGCGACACCTCCAGCGTCAGCACTTCACTGCCGCGTTTGACCGCGATGCGCCAGCCTTGCCGTTCGCCCGCTTTCAATGCCGTCAGCAGCGCAACGATGGTGTCGATGTCGGTATCATTCACGCGTGCAATAATATCGCCGGGCACAAAGCCATAGCGCCGCGCGATCGAGCGGCGGTCGATACCCAGCACAACCACGCCCGACATATCCTCAATGCCCAGTTCCTCGGCATAAGCAGGGCTGAGTTCAGCAACCTCTGTGCCCTGCATCGGATTGCGGCCTTCCACCGTCTGCTGCTTGCGCTCACCATCAGGCGGCGCTGCCAGTGTGACAGTCCAGGTCGTCCACTGGCCGCCGCGCAGACCCTCCAGCTTCGCCTGCTTCCCGATGCCAGCCGTCGCGATGCGATAACGCACAGACTGCTGATCGTTCACCTCAAAGCCGTCGATCTTCATGACGACATCACCGGCCTGCAATCCTGCCCCAGCTGCTGGCCCGCCCGGATACACCGAACGCACGATGACACCCTGCGGCCTGTCCAGCCCCATGGACTGGGCCAGATCCTGCGTCAGCGTCTGTGTTTCAGCACCCAGCCAGGCGCGCGACACCTTGCCGCCAGCGCCTGCCCCGTCAATCGTCGCGCGTACCATGTTGGAAGGGATCGCAAAGCCGATCCCGATGGAGCCACCCGATCGCGAAAAGATGGCGGTGTTGATGCCAATGAGCTCACCGTCCGCTGTCACCAGCGCGCCGCCCGAATTGCCGGGATTAACCGCTGCATCAGTCTGAATGAAAGACTGGAAATCGGAAATATTGGTGTTGGTGCGGGCCACGGCTGAGATGATGCCCATCGTCACCGTCTGCCCCACACCGAACGGATTACCGATGGCCAGCACCAGATCGCCCACTTCCGCGCTATCGGAATTGCGCAAGGTCACGGTCGGCAGCTGCTCGCCTTTGGTGTCGATCTTGAGCAGTGCGATGTCGGTACGGGCATCAGCCACCTGCACTTTGGCCTGAAACTCGCGGCGATCGGCAAGCACCACGGTCAGTTCGTCAGCGCCCTCGATCACGTGATTATTGGTGACGATCAGGCCATCGGCCTGCACGATGACGCCTGATCCCAGCGAGTTTTGTGTACGATCCTGCTGCGGCCCGTAAAACTGTTCATAGAACGGATCACCCGCAAACGGGTTCTGAACGATGGTCTTGGCATAGACATTCACCACTGCCGGCGCGACGCGCTTCACCACTGGCGCGAAACTATCTGCAAGCTCAGCTTTGGTTTCGGGTGGCGGAGGCGGCAGGGGTGCGACAGGGGCTTCCTGCGCAACAGCCGCCCGCAGCATCAGAACAAGAGCCGCCGAAGAAATCAGAAAACGCATACCCTGCTCCATCTTCAGCAATGGCGACTGGCTATCCGCGCCCGCGATAGGTGGGCACACCCTGATCCGGCACGAAGAGCCCGCCGGGCAGTTTGCCAGTCTGCCAGAACACATCAATCGGAATACCGCCGCGCGGATACCAGTAGCCGCCAATGCGCAGCCATTTCGGTTTGATCGCGGCGCACAGGCGCTTGCCGATGCCCACCGTGCAATCTTCATGAAAGGCGCCGTGATTGCGGAAGCTGCCCAGAAAGAGTTTCAGCGACTTGCTTTCAATGATCGCTTTCGCCGGTGCATAATCAATCACCAGATGGGCAAAGTCAGGCTGGCCGGTGATCGGGCAGAGGCTCGTAAACTCCGGCGCGGTGAAGCGGATGAGATAATCCGTATCCGTGTGCGGGTTGGCCACGCTCTCCAGCACAGCCTCTTCCGGCGAGGCAGGCAGACCCGCATGGGTGCCCAGTTGTGTGAGACCCTTCACCGCTTTCGCCATCACGCGCTCCTGTAGGTGCAGCTCTGCCCCAAAGATGGGCGGCGCAAGGTCACAGCAGCCAGTTCAGGCAGATCAGCTTTCAGCCGCTCGTAAATCCAAAGGCAGATGCGTTCCATGGTGGGCAGATCAAGCCCGGCCACCTCGTTGAGCATGTGATGGTCGAGCTGACTGCGCACACCTGCCAGCGCCACATCGACATCATCGAGATTGCGGATCATGCCGGTCACAGGGTCGGCCTTGCCCGCCAGCGCAACGTCGCAGAAATAGGAATGGCCATGCACCCGGCCATTGGGGTGACCGGCAGGCGCGCCCGGCTGAAAATGCGCGCTCTCGAAATGGAAGGTCTTGGTGATCTCTAACATGGGCGTGCGGGCCTATACGCCCCTGCCATGGTTAACTCAAGGAATGCCAATCAGCTTATGGGTCTGAAGGCTCAGCCGCCATTGCGGGTGGGCCTTGCAATACGCCACCGCCGCCACTGTGTTGGCCTCAAGCGCAGGCCCGTCCATCGGTTGCAGGAAGAAATGCTGGAAGGCGAGATGCGCGAAGCGTTCGGGCTGTGCTGCGTCCTGCGGAAAAACCAGTTTCAGCTCGTGACCTTCTGTCTGGGCCAACGCCGCATCGGCTTTGGGTGAAACGCAGATCCAGTCGACCCCAGGCGGAGCGGCGATCGTGCCGTTGGTTTCAACAGCAATCTCGAACCCCACCTGATGAAGCGCCGCAATCAGCGCGTTATCGAGCTGGAGCAGCGGCTCACCACCTGTACAAACCACATAGGGCGTGCCCCCTGCCCCTTTTGGCCACAGCGCGGCAATGGCACTGGCCAGTGCGGCGGCCGTCGGGAACTTGCCGCCGCCTTCGCCATCCGTGCCCACGAAGTCTGTGTCGCAGAACGTGCAGACGGCGGAAAGTCGGTCGCGCTCAAGCCCGCTCCACAGATTGCATCCGGCGAAACGGCAGAAGACGGCAGGCCGCCCGGCCTGCCCACCCTCGCCCTGCAGCGTGTAGAAGATTTCCTTCACTGCATAGGTCATGTGGGCGCCGAATAACCTGACCAACCATTGGCGCGAAGCTCACATGCCGGGCATGTGCCGCAGCCATAGCCCCAGTCATGGCGGGTGCTGCGGTCGCCCAGATAGCAGGTATGCGTGTCCTCGATGATGAGATCGAGCAGCTTTTGCCCGCCCAACTGCTCGGCCATCGCAAAGGTGCCAGCCTTGTCCACCCACATCAGCGGGGTTTCGATCTGGAAGTCAGCATCCATGCCCAGATTGACGGCCTTGTTCAGCGTACGCAGCGTCTCGTCGCGGCAGTCAGGATAGCCCGAATAATCCGTCTCGCACATGCCGCCGACCAGATGTTTCAGGCCGCGCCGATAGGCCAGCGCCGCCGCCGCCGTGAAGAACAGCAGGTTGCGGCCCGGCACGAAGGTGGTTGGCAGACCATGCGCGCCCATCTCGATCTGGGTGGCCTCGGTCAGTGCCGTGCCACCAATGTCGGCCAGCAGGCCGAGGTTCAGGACATGGTCCTCGCCCAACCGGCCAGCCCATGCGGGAAAGTCACGCGCAAGACGCTCAAGGATGCGGGGCCGCACCTCAAGCTCGACGGCATGGCGCTGGCCATAGGCAAAGCCAACCGTCTCGACCCGTTCAAACCGGTCGAGCGCCCAGGCGAGACAGGTGGTGGAATCCTGCCCGCCGGAAAAGAGAACCAGTGCGCCGCTCATGAGCCCTTGTAGCCCATGCCGCAGTGCAGCGGAACACTGGCTTGCACGCGCCGGGCAATGGGCTAAACCGTGGCCTTCGCCCTTCCGGGTACGTCACTTTTCAGGATTTCGCGCGTGAGCAACAGCGTCGCCATTGCCGCCACTGGCCTTTTCACCCCGCCCAATGCGATCTCCAATGACGAGCTGGTCGCGGCTTTCAACGCCTTCGTCGAGCTGCACAACAATGCGCACAAGGATGAGATCGCAGAAGGGTCCATGCCCGCCCTCACCCCGTCCAGCAGCGAGTTTATCCTCAAGGCGAGCGGTATCAAAAGTCGCTTCGTGATCGACAAGTCGGGCGTGCTCGACCCCACACGGATGACGCCCAATATCCCTGAGCGCCCGAACGACCAGATTTCGGTTCTGGCCGAAATCGCTGTCGCGGCAGCCCAACAGGCGATGGACAAGGCAGGCCGCACGGCAGCCGACATTGACGGCGTCATCTGCGCCGCGTCCAACATGCAGCGCGGCTACCCGGCCATGGCTGTGGAAATCCAGTTCGCGCTGGGCATTCAGGGCTTCGGCTTTGACATGAATGTCGCCTGCTCGTCAGCCACCTTCGGCATTCAGGCTGCGGCCGACATGATCAGTGCTGGTCATGCGCGCGCCATTCTGGTGGTGAACCCGGAAATCTGTTCCGGCCATCTCAACTTCCGCGACCGCGACAGCCATTTCATCTTCGGTGATGTGGCAACGGCGATTCTGCTGGAACGGGCCGACTCGGATAATCCCCAGCCAAACAGGTGGCAGATCCTCGACACCAAATTGAAGACGCAGTTCTCAAACAACATCCGCAACAATTTCGGCTTCCTCAATCGTTGCGCCCCTGAAGGCATCGGCAAGCCCGACAAGCTGTTCGTTCAGGAAGGGCGCAAGGTCTTCAAGGAAGTGGTGCCGATGGTTTCAGACATGATCCTCGCCCACACCGCTGAACACGGCATTGTACCCTCGGCGCTGAAGCGGCTCTGGCTCCATCAGGCCAATATCAACATGAACGACTTCATCGCGCGGCGCGTTCTGGGCCGCGATCCGGCACCGGAAGAAAGCCCGGTGATCCTCGATGAATACGCCAACACATCGTCGGCGGGCTCGATCATCGCTTTCCACAAACATTCAGCAGACCTGAAGAAAGACGACCTTGGGCTCATCTGCTCGTTCGGCGCAGGCTACTCCGCTGGCACGGTGATCGTGCGCAAGGTGGCGTGAAGAAAACCGACCTGCCCTATCTGAAGCGCGCGGCCATGGCCTATCTGGCGCGCTATGCGAGTTCATCACAAAACCTCCACCGCGTGCTGATGCGGCGGGTGATGAAACGCTGCCGCGAGGCGGGCACCGATCCCAACGATTTCACCGCTCTGGTTGATGAGGCGGTGGCAGCCTGCCAGGCAGCGCAACTGGTGAGTGATGAAGCCTTCGCCCGTGGCCGCATCGAAACCCTGAAGACGCGCGGTTGGCCCGAACGCCGCATACGCGCAGCGCTGGCGCAGAAAGGCGTGCCGCAAGCCATCAGCCTCGAGGCTTTGGGTGAAGCAGGACTCGACGATTCAGATGCCGCGCGACGCTTTGCCGAACGGCGCAGGCTGGGCCCATGGCGTCAGCCAGATGCGCGAGCCGCCAAACGAGACCGCGATATTGCCGCATTGGCGCGCGCAGGCTTTGCCTATCGCATTGCGATACAGGTGATTGACCATGAAATCGCGCTTGATCCCGATCAAGGCAGCGGCACAATGAACGCAAGAGGCTGACCTTAAGATAAGCGCGACAACAGATTGCGCGAATGGGGGAAACATGAACGAGACACATAGGCCGGAATCTGGCCAACATACGCGTGAAGGCACACCCCATCTCCCGCCCGTCAGGGATGTTCATATCAGTGCGCCGTTTCGCTGGCTGGCTCAGGGCTGGACATATATGTGGCGCGCGCCTGTGCCGTTCCTCGCCTATGGCGCGGTCGTCGCGGCGATCTCATCTGGCCTGACCTGGGCGCTCTATCAGTATGACGCCGCATTCTGGGTGCTGACCCTGACCTGCGGCTTTGTCTTTCTGGCGCCGCTTCTGGCGATGGGGATCTATGAAGGCGCGCGGCGGCTCGACAAAGGAGAACGCCCCAGTCTCATCCAGATGGCGCTGGTTCACCGCGCACTGACACAGGAAGTTGCCTATCTCGGCCTCTTTCTGTTGCTCATCTATCTGCTGTGGGGGCGCATCGCGCAGCTCGTCTATGGCCTTTCGACCTATCGCTTTGCCGCCTCTGCCAAGCAGTTTGTGGACTTCGCGATAAACACCAGCGAAGGGAATATGATGCTGATGACCGGCTCGCTGATCGGCGGCGTCATCGCCTTTTTTGTCTATGCGATGATCGTCGTCTCAGCCCCCATGCTGCTCGACCGCCGCGCCAATTTCTTCGCCGCCAGCGTCACCAGCTTCACAGCTGTCGCTAGGAACCCCGCCACCATGCTGCTGTGGGGTCTCATCCTCGTCGCCTTCATTCTGCTGTCAGCCGCGACAGGCTTCGCCCTGCTGATTATCGTGTTCCCATGGTTGGGGCTGGCAAGCTGGAGCGCCTATCGCGAGCTGGTGGGGCATAGCCATCACCATCATCGGCACCACGGCCACGCGCCCGATCAATCAGCACCCTGAAAGGCGCCATTGAGTAAACGGGCCAGTCTGAAAAACACGAGCTGGATTTTGCGCTAGAAGTCCTTGCGCAATTCCACGAGGTCGAAATCGCGCCGGATCTCACCCGATCCCGGCCCGAATGGAAACGCCTCGCGCTGCCCTGTCAGGCTATAGCCCCGGCGCTGATACCACTCGATCAGCTCGTGCCGCACGCTGATGACCACCATCGCCATGAATTGCGAGGCCCACAAATCGCGCACCGCCCGCTCGCATTTAGCCAGCAAAGCCTTGCCAAGCCCGCCGATCTGCATCGCTGGCTCGATGGCAAACATGCCAAAATACGCGCCGTCCCCGTCTTTCTGGATCAGCGCACACCCCGCCAGAATATCGCCTTCCATCGGGTCGCTGATTTCGGCCAGCACGAAGCGGGCATCATGGTCGGCAATAAGGGCCATGATCTCTTCGCCGGTCGTGCGCGCACCGGTCAGCAGATGCGCCTCGTTTGACCAACCCCGGGCTGCCTCTGGTCCGCGATAGGCGCGCTCGATCAATGCCGTGACTTTTTCAGCATCGTCTTGATTGGCATAGCGGAAATGAGGGTGCAGCATCATGGTCAGGCATAATCTCAGGAAAACATGCCGCCGCCAAGACTGTGGTCTTGCCCTGACAGGCTTTTGGCTGTGGTGTGGGGTAACTTAAAAGGAACAATGTCATGCCTGTCCCCTTCGCAAGCCTTGCTTTTCTGGCGGCGGCGGCCAGTGCCGCACCAACGTCCAGCACACCATTCACCAAAGGGCTTTCTGCCTTTGGAACCGAGCCGTTCTGGAATCTGACCATCGACCCAAGCAGCTTCCTGATGTTTCAGAATGGAGATATGGCCCCGGTTGATGTGCCTTATGCCGCCCCGGTTATTGGCACGGATGGCTCAGCCACCTTCAAGAGCGGGGCCTTGTCCATCGCTCTGCGCGCGGACCCGACATGCAGCGACGGCATGTCGGATCTGGTCTATCCTTATGGTGCGACGGTTACGGTGACAGGCGGGGAGCAGGCTGGCACCTATAAAGGATGCGCCTATGAACTCTGGACCAACCACCTGCTGGAACTGCTGCCGCAGATTGACATCTGCCTGAAGGAAGCCAAGAGCCGTGGCGCGGTTCTGATCGCCGCACGCTCAGAGGGCATGACCACCGTGCGTATCGGCAAGGAGGACACCATCTTCCAATGCACGATTCCCGACGGAGCCGCGAAACCTGAAAAGGCTGGTCTTGTGAACGACAGCATACCCCTGCTGGCCGAAGGCAATCCGATGTTCTTTCGTGCGCCCGGCAAGAATCCGGGCGGCGAGTGTTTTGATGCACCTGAGGTCCACGACGACAAGGGCAATCTCATCGGGTGGACGATGGTCAACGAGGACTGCTGAGGCATAGGCAAAGGGGATTACCCCTTTACCGCCAGCACCTTCATGGCCGCCATGGCGAACGCCCAGATTTCGGGTGAACCGGGCATCTGCTGTCTGGTCGATGGGTCGTTCAGAGCCTCGGCATTGAAGCGCGCGGCTGACTGGTTCAGCCCCGCATCGCCTTGAGTGAACTTTTCAACCGCTGTCTTCCAGCGCGCCGCCCACGCCTGCGCTGGAGGCGAGGCAGGATCAGAGCCGAGCAGTTTCTCGCCATCGCTGAAGATGGCGCCCCATTCGGCGGCGATGGCCGCCTGATCGCCCATATCAAACTTGCGGGCCGCCAGCGCCTCTCGCTGTTCACTGGTGTAGTGCTTACCGGCCAGAGCCTCCAGCTCGGGTGTCCATTTGGTATCAGTCATCGCGGTTTCCTTTGCGAGTGTTGCAAGATCGTCCGCCGACAGAGATGCACCAGACGCAATACGTCTGCGCGCCCGCCGCACCAGATCCAGCGCATCGCTGACTTCAGTGTGGCGCTGACTCAACGCCTGTTCCTGAAGGGCCAGCACGGCATCAAGATCGCCGCGAAAGCCCTTGAGCAAAGACCCGACACGAGCCAGCGGCAGGCCCAGACGCTTCAATGCCAGAACGGCGGTTAACCGCTCGGCATCTTTCTCGCTAAAAGCGCGCCAGCCAGATGCCGTGCGGGCGGGCGTCAGAAGTCCATGACGTTCATAGACGCGCAGCGCCTTCACCGTCACGCCGAAGCGCGCAGCAAAGACCGCAGCGTTATCGCCTGCTCTTGTCATGATCTCCCAAGTCTCCATCATTGGACGGTGATGGAGATGGAGCCAGACCCAAGGTCCGGCGCAAGCGGTTTATTGTGCCGCTTCCTCCCGTGCCGCCCGGCGCGCGGCCTTGCGGTCGATCAGGCGGCGCATCCGCACCTGCACCTTGTGCGTGATCGGGAAGTTCCAGAGCAACACGATGGAGATGAAATAGAAGACCCACGGCACAAGAATGTAGGTGAGCTGCAAACCCCAGATCGCATCTTCTGAATTGGTTTCAGCTTGAGCATTGAAGCCATACCAGGCCAGAATCTGGAGCGCGATGAAGCCACCAATGGCCGTGGCGAACTTGCCGCCCATAGCCCAGAAGGCAACCAGAATGCCCGCGCGTTGTTCGCCCGATCGCAGTGCATCAAGGTCAATGGCATCCGCCGAGATGGACGGGCTGAGTGTGCCTGAAGCGCTGCCGCCAATGCCGGCCAACCCCATGACAAGGCAGGCGAGCATGAGGTCACCGCGCGGCACGAAAAACAGGCATCCGAAAATGGCGACGGAGACCAGCGACGCCCAGATCAGAACCTTGTGCTTGTCATATTTGTAACCCAGCGCCACCCAGAGCGGCACGGACAGCAGCGCCGCCAGTAGATAGACCAGCACGGGCAAGCCGCCTTTGGCTCCAAGCCCAGCGGCAAAGACGAAATACCAGGCGACAACGGTCGTATTGATGTTGGATCCGATGGCACCGACGACCGTCGCCAGCAGAATACGCATGAAAGGGCCGTTCGACGCCGCCGCCTTGAAGGCTGCTGTGAAAGTCACTTTCTTTTCAGTTGGTAGAACGCGCGGCTCTGGCACGAAGCGCCAGATCAAGACCGCCGCGAAAGGAAGCGCGATGATCGCCCACAGCCCAAGCCCGTGCATGATGGGCGTAAGACCCTGGGCCGTGCCAGCTCCACCACCCAGGAAAATCGGTGCGATGGAGGCGAGGAAGATGCCTGCAAATCCAAACAGCGTGCGCCAGCCCGTGATCCGGTTGCGCTCGTGATAGTCGGGCGAAAGTTCCGCCCCCCACGCGCCATAGGGGATCGTGATCAGCGTCCAGCCCAGATAGAAACAGAACACCCAGGTCAGCATGTAAAATGCGCCAGCGCCGCGTGTCGCGAAGAACACCATGTAGATGCCGAGCATCAACACCGGGATGCCCATCAGCAGCCAGGATTTGCGGCGGCCCAGCGGCCAGTGCGCTGAGCGATCCGAAAACACGCCGATCAGCGGATCGACAACCACATCGGCCAGACGTGCGACCAGCAGCACCCACGACATCGCGGCCAACGGCACGCCAATGTCACCGCCATAATACGCCGAGAGATAGATCGACAAAGGCAGGTCGGCGATCGCCAGCGGCAACGCCAACTGTCCAAATGACGCCAGCGTGCGACGGCTCAGATGACCTGCCATGCGTTTCCCCAGTATTGTTTGTTGGAGAGAGCATGGCTGGCAGGCCTCACTCAACGCAAGTGATGCCTTATCAGTTTTGGAAAAATAATCCTGACGTAGGCGTCAGCCCGCCCCTCATCCATTCTGCTGCGCGTCATTCGGGTCAAGAATGTCAGGCATGGCGGTCGCGCGCGCCGCATTGCGGCGGGCGATCACCTCACGGATGCGGCGCTGACGTTCTTCAGTCACTGGGTAGCGCCACATCAGGGTCAGCGCGAACAGCGCCAGGATCGCCGGGATGATCGAGTAGAACGAGGCCAGCCAGAAGATCGAGTCCTGTGTGTTCGTGCAGGTCGCAGCGGCATTCGCCAAAGCGGGCGAAGCACACTTCGCATTAAATCCGAACGCTTCGACGCCCAGCGAGGCGAGGAAAATGCCGATGCCGCCGGAAAGCTTCAGCGCCATGCTCCACAACGAGAAGTAAAGGCCCGAGCGTTGCTTGCCGGTACGCAGCGTGTCGATGTCCACGACATCTGCCGCCATGGCCGAAGGCAGGAAGTACAGCGCGCCGACGGCGGAACCTTTCAGCAGCATCAGAACGAAGAAAATCCAGAAATGGTCCGCGCCGATGAAGGGGATCGGCGCACTCCACAGCGACAGCCAGAAGATCGCCAGCGTTGTCGCCTTATGTTTGCCGAGCCTGCGCGAAATCCACACCCACACCGGAATGCCAACAACACTGGAGAGGTAATAGCACATCACGAAAATGGGGAAGATGCGCGCCTGCCCCATGCCATGACTCATATAGAGGAGCGACAGCGAGGCCGTCATGGATGTCGCGGCTGAAAGCAGAATGAAGATGATCGAGAGCCGCTTGAAAGGACCGTTACGCCAGACAATACGCAGGCCCTGCCACCATGTGGGGTGTTCGCGCCCGTCATCAACGTGGGGCGGCTCTTTTACAAATCGCAGCGCCGGAATGAACAGGATCGGCAGAACAATCGCGACGGCAACGGCAATCGCCTGAACCCACTGTTGCAGTTTGTCGTGGCCCATCATGGTCATCACGACCGGTAGTGCCAGCACCGAGATCAACCCGATGAAACTCCACATCTCGCGGATGCCAGTGATGAGCGAACGCTCACGATAGTCAGGTGAAAGGTCCGCACCCCATGCTGAATATGGAATGCTGATCAGCGTCGTAGACACATAATAAGCGAACAGAACGCCAGCCAGATACAGCAGGCCCACTGTTTCACCTGACTGCGCCACAAAAGCAGGTGGCACCCACAGCAGCCAGACGGTGATCATCTTCAGCGGAACGCCCATCGCGATCCACGGCTTGCGTCGCCCCCAGGAAGAGCGAGACCGGTCAGACATCATGCCGATCACCGGATCGACAAAAACGTCGAGCACCCGTGTCATCAACGCAATGGTGCCGATCATCGCGAGGCTGAGGCCAAGATTCTGGGCGTAGAAAGCCGACAGATAAACCGCTGTCGGCAGAGTGGCGACGGACAACGCGAGATTGGGCATCGAATAAAGGTGAATCGTGCGCGTCGGAACATGCCGTGTTACGGCCTGCTGTCTGGTCATATGGTCCCCTCCCCGGGGATCGGCCAGGGCTGTGCCGCCCTGTGCCGTAGTCAATGGCGATGCCAGCGAGTGTGTTGGGTGAAAAGAGTACGCGCAACTACAAAAGACGCCATTTTGTGATGGTCCAGGCACCTCACGCCACAACTGGGCGTCACAGATGGTTGAACCTCAAGGCGCGAGCCACTACTTAGCGACTCACGCGGAAAAGGATGTTCCTCATGAAGACGATCATGGCGCTCGCCGTTGCGGCCTCGCCTCCACAGCTTCAGGCGCTGAAAGGCCCCGCTGGGAAATCGGCGCCGGCGCTTTTGCGACCACCGCGCCAGCCTATTGGGGATCAAGCGAAAGCCGTTTCGGTGGCTTCCCCGCTTTTTACGTCACCTATCGCGGCGAGGATTTCAGCATCCTGTCCAACGGACTTTACAATGTGAATGCCGCTGAAACGTCCCGCTTTGATTTTGGCCTGTCATTTGATCTTCAGGGCAATGTTGACAGCAAGGACCGGCTCTTTCTCGGTGACATCGACACCATCGTGGAAGTCGGCCCTGAACTGACCGTCGCGCTATTTGCCGATGGCTCATCGCGTCTGGAGGCCAGCCTTGCCGCCCGCGCCGCTTTTGAGTTTGGCAATGGCTATACGGGCTATGTCATCCAGCCCAAGATCTCTTATCTGACAACGCTCACCCCATCGACACGACTCGGCCTCTCGGTCTCTCCGAAATATGGCTTTGATGGCTACAATCAGCGTTTCTACGCGCATCCCGGCTTTGTGGCCGCTGATGGCTATCTGGGGACAGAAGTTTCAATGAAGCTCGTCCACGATCTCACTGATCGCTTCCGCCTGTCGGGAGAGATCAAGGCGATCAGCACTGGCGGCGCGAAGAACGAAGCCAGCCTTCTGCATCAGGAAGACTGGAACGTCGCGGCGCGCGTCGGCTTCACCTATGCGCTGTGGCAGTCAGCCGACTGACATCTAAGCCCGACGGTAAGGCACATAGACGGCGCGCCATATTCTGGCGCGCACTGCCCGCTCGATTTCAGCGTCCGACATGTCGTCGCAGAGTTTCTGATTGCGTGCTTTGCGGGCCACCGCCATAGCCACGTTATAGGCGATGGCACGCATATCCCCGACCGGCGGCAGAAGATTGGCATGTGGGTCAGCCAGCGCCGGTGACTGCGCGGCCAGTGCGCGCGCGGCCACCATCAACATCTCATCCGTGATGCGGCGCGCCCGCACCGCTGTCACGGCCAGCGCCACGCCTGGGAAGATGTAGGAATTATTGGTCTGGTCCACCTGTTTCGCAACGCCATTATGGGTGATGACGGGAAACGGGCTGCCCGTGCCGACAATCGCTTTTCCTTCTGACCAGTCGATCACATCCTGCGGGCGCGCTTCGGCCCGTGATGTCGGGTTGGAAAGCGGGAAGATGACCGGGCGCGGTGTGCGCGCCGCCATGGCTGAAACAACATGGCTGTCAAACGCCCCTGCCACACCCGACACGCCAATCAGGGTGGTCACACCGGCATTCATCACCACGTCCAGCAGCGAGGTGCGGTCAGGGTCTTCATGCGTCCAGCCCTTCGCCACATCGGCGGGTTGCAGGAACGGACGTTGAAACGCTTCAATATCGTTCATGCCCTCGGTCAGAAGACCGTCTTTGTCGACCATGAAGAAACGTCGCGCCGCGTCATCCGGCGGCACACCGTCCTGAATCATCGCGCGCATCAGAAAGCTGGCGATGCCGGTGCCCGCCGAACCCGCCCCCAGCACGGCGATGCGCTGTTTCGCCAGCGGCACGCCTGTCACGTTGATTGCGGCCAGCACCGCGCCGGTCGCCACGGCTGCCGTGCCCTGAATGTCGTCGTTGAAGGTGCAGAGCCGATCACGATAACGGTTCAGCAGGCGTGTGGCGTTGGCGCGCGCGAAGTCTTCCCATTGCAGCAACACATGCGGCCAGCGGCGCTGGATGGCGCTGACCACCGCTTCCACGAAATCGTCGTAGTCAAAGCCGCGCAGGCGGCGGTGGTGCCAGCCGACATAAAGTGGATCGTCCAGCCGCGCCTGATTGTCGGTGCCGACATCCAGCATGATCGGCAGCGTCGTGCGCGGATCGATGCCGCCACAGGCGGTGTAAAGCGCCAACTTGCCGATGGCGATGCCCATACCGCCCGCGCCCTGATCACCAAGACCAAGGATGCGTTCGCCATCAGTCAGGCAGATCGCCTCGACATGATCGAAGCGCGGATTGGAAAATATCTGGTCCAGACGCGAAACATGGGGCGGGCTGAGGAACAGGCCGCGCGGCTTGCGATAGACACGGCTGAATTCCTCGCAGCCAAGCCCCACCGTCGGGGTATAGACCAGCGGCATCATGCCTTCGAGGTCGGCCTCAAGAAGCGCATAAAACAGGGTTTCGTTGGTGTCCTGTAATTCGCGCAGAAAGGCATAACGCTCAAGGTCGGTGGCAAAAGCGCGCAGCACGCGCATGCGCCGATCAACCTGCCCTTCCATGTCACCAATGGCCGGTGGCAGAAGGCCGTTCAGATCAAACGCATCGCGCTCGTCCTGTGTGAAGGCCGTGCCCTTGTTGAGCAGAGGATCTGTCAGCAGGTCATAGCCGGTGCGGTCGGTGATGATTTCGGTAATAAGGCCGGTTGTCTGAGGCATGGTCGAATCCACTGGCACCTGCCGTTCTATAGGCGTCTGGTAACGAAATGGCGACGGATGATCTTGGCTGCTGCTCAGCCCATCCAGATAACGCCCACCGTCGCACCAACCATCAGGCTGGAAAGTGTGCCGGAAATCAGCGAGCGCTGGGCAAGTTCGACGATCTCCTTGCGGCGGTTCGGGGCCAGCACCGTCACACCGGCAATGGTTATGCCGACCGATGAAAAATTGGCGAAGCCGCAGAGCGCGTAAAGCATCATCAGGTCGCTGCGCGAAGACAGGGCATCCCCCGGCAGGCGGGCCTGATGCAGATAGGCAACGACCTCGTTCAGGATGAACTTCTCTCCAAGCAGGGTTCCGGCGTTGACCGCCTCGCTCCATGGAATGCCGATACACCAGGCGATAGGGGCGAACACCCAGCCCGCCATACGCTCAACGGTCAGCGGCGCACCCCACACATCGCCGACACCGGCCAGCGTGAAATTGACCAGAGCAACCAGCGCGATCACCACCACCAGCATGGCGATGATCTGTAGGAACATGGAAAGCCCGTCTGCCGTTCCACGCGCCACAGCGTCCATCGTGCCGTGATAGGTATGGCCAAGTCCTGCATCGGCGGGGGTCGTTTCCTTGCCGGGAATCATCACCATCGCGATGATGATCGAGGCAGGCAGCGACAGCAGCGAGGCTATGATGATGTGGCCAAGGGCCGCCTCGCCCACCACCGGCTTCAGAATGATCGAATAGAAAACCAGAATGGTGCCAGCCGCATTCGCCATGCCGCAGGTGAAAACGATGAACAGCTCGCTGCGCGTCAGCCGCTCCAGATAAGGCTTGATGAGCAGCGGGGATTCGATGGTGCCGAGAAAAACATTGGCACCACAGCTCGTACCGACCGCGCCGCCAATGCCGAGCGTGCGGCGCAGTGCCCATGACATGCCTGAAACAACCGCAGGCAGAATGCGCCAGTGCCAGGCCAGCGCCGACAGCGCGCCGATGACCATAAGGCTGGGCAGGATCTGGAAGGCGAAATTACCCATAGCGTTCGGGTTGGTCACCTCGAAGGGGGCATCACCGCCACCGATATAACCAAACACAAACGAGGTGCCTGCTTTGGTGGCTGTCTGGATTGCATCTACCACACTGTTCAGCGCCAGAAGCGCCTTGCTGAGGATCGGCACATTGAAGAAGGCGGCAGCCAGCAGAATCTGGGATACGACGCCGATCAGTACGACCCGCCAGGGAAACTCCCGTTTGCGCTCGCTCAAGACCCACGTCAGGCCGAGAATGACGCAGATGCCGAACAGGCTTTGCAGATTGAGCAAGGTCATGGGGGCCGGAAATGCTGAAGAGTGTTCAGGTCAGCGTTGCACGAGAAATGCAGGAAAGACAATTACACTGACAGCTCACCGGGCCCTCAGTTACTGTTTCTTATTTCGTCCGCGATGGTGGGCATAACTTCGTCCAACAGAGCTGCACAGGCGCGATAGCCTTCTATCCCCAACTCGTAAGGGTCTTCGACGCCGCCGCCCCTGGCGTTGGCCACGATGACAGTCGTGCAGGTATCAGGCGGAACAAGAGCGCGGACGCTGCCAGCAACCTGCTCATCAACGCAGATAACATGGCTGTAATCAGCCAAGCGCACATCTTCCACCCACCGGCCGATATGGCCCTTGAGATCAATTCCGCGTTCACCCATCACCATGACCGACCGCGCGTTGGCTTTTGCACCCGCCGCCTCGCGCCAGACGCCCGCGCTTTCTACCACGAAGGCATCGCCCAAATGCTGCTGAAGCAGCACTTGCATCATCGGGCTGCGGCTTCTATTCCCAACGCAGACACACAGCACTTTGTTTTTCATGGCGGCCTCAGCGGCTCCCTTCGCTGCTGATCGAGCATCCGTTCAGGTGCATGACATGAGACTGCTTCCTCCCACGGCATCTTGCAATCAGTGGACCTCAGAGTCAGAAGCTGTGTCGTATTGAATGGCATGCGGCTCACTGTGGGGTCGCCTTGGAGGATTTCACATGGCTATCCGGTTTGACGGCAAGGTCGTTATCGTCACAGGTGCAGGCGGCGGACTTGGCCGCCAGCATGCGCTGGAATTCGCCCGCCGCGGCGCCAAGGTCGTGGTCAACGATCTGGGTGGTGCGGTAGATGGGTCGGGCGGCAATTCTGCCGCCGCCGAAGCCGTGGTCGCGGAAATCAAGGCGGCGGGCGGCGAAGCGATGGCCAATGGCGCATCGGTCACCGACGATGCAGGTGTCGAGCATCTCATCAAGCAGACCATGGACGCATGGGGCCGCATCGATGTGCTGATCGCCAATGCCGGCATCCTGCGCGACAAATCGTTCTCCAAGATGGAGATCAAGGATTTCGACGCCGTCATGGCCGTGCATGTGATGGGCACAGTGAAGCCGGTGAAAGCCATGTGGGAAATCATGAAAGCCCAGAATTACGGGCGCATCGTGGTGACCACATCCTCGACCGGCCTTTATGGCAATTTCGGTCAGGCCAATTATGGCGCGGCCAAGCTGGGTCTGGTCGGCTTCATGAATACGATGAAGATCGAAGGCCAGAAGAACAACATCAAGGTGAATGCCATCTCGCCGGTCGCTGCGACGCGCATGACCGAAAGCCTGTTCCCGCCGGAAGCCCTGAAAGTGTTCGCGCCGGAATATGTAACGCCGGGTGTCGTGTTCCTCGCCAGCGAGGACGCACCGACCGGCGTGATCCTCACCGCCGGTGCCGGCACCTTCTCCCGCGCGCAGATCATTGAATCGAACGGCGTCTATCTCGGCAAGGATGGCGTAGATGCCGACGAGGTCGCCGCCAACTGGGACAAGATTTCAGACATGACCGGCGCCAAGCCCTATTTCATGGGCGGCGAACAGACCGGCAAGTTCCTTGAAAAACTGTCGGGCAAATAAGTTTGCAGACATTCGCCAGCTTTGACGGCCAGCCCATTGCCTATCAGGTGATGGGCGAAGGTCGTCCCGTGCTGATGCTGCATGGCTTCATGGCCAGCGGCGACCTCAACTTCGTGCAGCCGGGCATTGCGGCTGCCCTTCTGGCCGTGGGTCGTCAGCTCATCCTGCCCGATCTGCGCGGCCACGGTGCCAGCGCCATGCCCGAGGATCGCAGCGCCTACCCCACTGATGCACTTGCGAAGGATCAGGAAGCCCTGCTCGCTCATCTCGGCATCAGCGACTATGACCTCTGCGCCTATTCGCTGGGCGCCCGCACCGCTGTGCGGATGATGGCGCGTGGGGCGCGCCCCGCGCGCTGCGTGCTGGGCGGCATGGGCGACAGCGGCGTCATGAACGTCGCTGTCCGCCGCGCCTATTTCACCGATGGCATCGTGAATGGCGAAAAGGCCGCCAGCCCATTTGCCGGACGATACATGCAGGCCACGATTGCAGAACGCGGCCTGAAAAAGGAAGCGCTGCTGGGCGTCCTGGTGCAGCAGGTCGATACCACACGCGATGAACTGGCGCGTATTGATGTGCCGACTCTGGTGATCGCAGGCATCGACGATGCCGACAACGGCTCAGCCGAGGCGCTGGCGGCATTGATGCCCCATGCCAGCGCGGCACGCGTGCCGGGCAATCACCTGTCCGCCGTCATCGCCCCGGAACTCGCCAGTGCCATCGCGACGTTTCTGAGTGCTGGGGCTTAAAGCCCCAGCACTGCCTTCGCCATGATGTTGCGCTGGATCTCGTTCGAGCCCGCATAGATCGACGCCTTGCGGACATTGAAATAATACGGCGCAACCGTCGCGGCATAGTTCGGGCCGGGACGCGGCGCATTGCTGCCTTTGGTCTGGGTGTCCTGCACAAAAGGCATGGCATAGGTGCCAACGGCTTCCAGTGTCAGTGCCGCAATGTCCTGCTGGATTTCGGTGCCACGGCATTTCAGCAGGGAAGATTCCGGCCCCACCGCCTGACCGCTCGACAGTGCCGAGAAGATCCGCAGTTCCACGAACTCCATGGCGCTGATCTGCACGTCGATGTCGGCGATCTTGCGCTGGAAATCCGCATCATCGATCAGGCGCAGGCCGTCGGCCATTTCCTGCGCGGCGATCTTGCGCACCTTGGCGAGGCTACGGCGCAGACCCGGCGCATACGGATTGCCGCGCTCGAACTGGAGCAGATATTTGGCATAGGTCCAGCCTTCGCCCGGTTTGCCGATAAGGTTCTCCTTCGGCACTTTCACGTCCTCATAGAAGACCTGATTGATTTCCTGACGCCCATCGGGCGGGCCGTCCAGCGTCGGCAGCGGGCGCACGGTGATGCCGGGCGTTTTCATATCGACCAGAATGAAGCTGATGCCTTCCTGCGTCTTGCCGGTATTTTCGGTGCGCACCAGATTGAACATCCAGTCGGCATACTGGGCCAGCGTGGTCCATATCTTTGAACCGTTGAGCAGATAGTGGTCGCCTTTGTCCTCGCACTTCATCGAGAGCGAGGCGAGATCAGAGCCCGAGCCGGGTTCCGAATAACCCTGACACCACCAGCGTTCTGATTTCAGAATCTTCGGCAGATGCTCCGCCTTCTGCGCCTCACTGCCGAACTTCATGATGACCGGGGCCACCATCTTCATGCCGAACGCCACAACGCCGGGCGCGCCTGCCTCAGCCATTTCCAGCTCGAACAGATATTTCTGCGCCGAGGTGAACCCGGCACCACCATATTCCTTGGGCCAGTTGGTCGCGGCCCAGCCCTTCTCGTATAGCCGCTTCTGCCAGCGGATATGAGCGTCCTTGCTCATATACATATTCTTCGAGTTGGAAGTCTGGTGGCGCATGTCCTCGTCGAACGCTTCAACGATAAAAGCACGCACGTCATTGCGGAAGGCAATGTCGTCTTTGGTGAATGCGAGATCCATGACGGTTTGTCCTTAGCCGACTTTATCCAGCTTCTTCACATCGGGGCGGCCCGCCAGAAAGGCGCCGAGCCCCATCATACCGGCTTTGGCGGCTTCGCTCTTGCCATGGGCGGCCAGCGCTGCGTCATCGGCATACTGTTCATAGACGTAGTAGGTGTTGGGCTCGGGCGCGCGGAACAGGTCGTATTGCAGATTGCCCGGCTCATCGGCCTTCACGACTTTCTGCAGCGCACCGAAGGCGGCCTCGAACGCCGCGCACTTGTCTTCCTGGATCTTCAATACTGCCAGCAATCCGATGGTCATGAGCGTTTCTCCTTATGCGTAATGATTGTTGATGCGAGCCTAGGTCCATGCGCGGGCTGGCGCAAGCAAACGACATGGGGTGCCGTGGCGTTACTGCCCCTTGAAGTGCGGCGGTCGCTTGTCGAGGAAGGCGCTGACGGCCTCGGCATGGTCCTCGGTGTGATGCGCCAATGCCTGCATCGAGGCTGACAGTTCCATGATGTTGTCGAAAGATGTCGCCATGCCCTCGCGCAGCAGGCGTTTGGTCATGCGCAACACGTCGGGGGCCTGCTGGGCGATCTTGCCGGCCAGCGCCCGCGCGTCGTCCATCAACGTCGCGGCGGGCACGATACGGCTCACCAGCCCCCATTGCAGGGCCGTTGCGGCATCAATCGTTTCGCCGGTGAACAAAAGCTCGCTGGCGCGCGCCATGCCGATGACGCGTGGCAGAAGCCAGGCACCGCCATCACCTGGCACCAGGCCAATCTTCAGAAAGGTCGCGCCGAAAATGGCCGTGTCGGCAGCGATGCGTGTATCGGCCAGGCAGGCGACATCATTTCCAAGCCCGATCGCCGGGCCATTCACGGCGGCGATCATCGGCACTTCAATGCCCCACAGGCTGCGCACGATACGGTGAATGCCATTGCGATAGCGTTCACGGATGGCCGTGCCGGGTCCAGCAAAGGCCCCTGCCCGTTCACGCATTGCTTTCACATTGCCACCTGCTGAAAACGCCTTTCCGGCACCGGTCAGGATGACGCAACGGACATCACGGTCCTCGTTGATCCGGGCGGCCGCCGCCGCGAACAATTCTCCATCGCCCTCCTCCCCCAACGGATTTCGGCTTTCAGGACGGTTAATGGTCAGCGTGACCAGATGCCCGGTTTTCTCGAAGTTCAGTGCAGACACGGCTTTCACGCCCTTTACGATGGTAACGGAAGTCTTGCACAGACGACCTAAATTTGCGCCAGAGTGCAAGGCAATCCTTGATGGCCAATGGTTATGATGAGGCCATGGACACATCGTTCCACTTCACTGACTGGAAGGTCAAGGCGCGCGACGTCCGGACGGATTGGGTTGACCCAGCCGACGACACCACACGCGACATCCGTCTGGGGCAATTGCAGCTGGCGGCAGCGAATTCAAAAAAGTCGCTTCAGAAGATGCCGATCATGTCCAGCGTCATAGCCGTGACGCTGCTTTATTGGACGGGCTTTGTTTGGTGCCTGACTTGGCTGGTTGTTATAAACATTATGGCACCTCTGCTGCGCCGGATCATAACGCCCGTTGCAGAAGGCAAGACCAATCCACAAGAGCTGCGTAGCGCGACCCTGAAGATTTCAGGCTTCAATCTCATCTATATGACGGTCTTTGGCTCCATCACCGTCATGTCATTCGTGGGCAATGACACACTCGGGCAATCGCTCTCTCTGTTGGTTCTGGCAGCGACCATTGCCAGCACCACACCGATCACCGGGCCATCGCGCCTCTTTTATGCATCGGACATTGTTCCGATATCTTTGTATGCCCTTGCATTGCCAGTTGCACAAAGCGGCGTGAGCGGCCTGCTGTTTTCGCTTCTGGTTTTGATCTTCGTCTATCTCATGGTCGATAATTCGACAGCGTCTTACCGTCTTGCAGAACATGCCCTGACGCTGAACCTCAAGAATGAGGCGCTGATCGCCAGCCTGAAGAAATCAGACCGTGCCAAAAGCCAGTTTCTGGCCAATATGAGCCACGAGCTGCGCACACCGCTCAATGCCATTCTCGGCTTTTCTGAAGTGATGAAAGACGAGATGATGGGGCCGATAGGCTCGAAGGTCTATAAGTCCTATGCTTCAGATATTCATGGCAGTGGTCAGCACCTCCTTGGCCTCGTCAACAGCATCCTTGATCTGGCCAAGATCGAGGCTGGTAAGTTTGAACTCTACGAAGAAGTCTTCAAGTTCTGCGACGTTGTGGATGATGCTTTCGTATTGTTCCGCGTTCAGGCCGAAAACGCCGGCGTGAATCTGGTGCGTGGTGATTGCAATATGTTGACCGTGCGGTGGGATCGCCGTGCGGCGAAGCAGATCATCCTCAACCTCATGTCGAATGCACTGAAGTTCACACCGCGCGGTGGCAGCATCAGCGTCTCGAACGCGCAATATGAAGATGGTGTAGGCGTCACGATCACCGACACCGGATGCGGCATTGCCCCGGAATATCACGAAACGATCTTCCAGTCATTTGGTCAGGGTCGCCACGACATCGCCAGCGAAGGCACCGGATTGGGGCTTTCCATCTGCAAGGGATTGGTGGAGCTGCATGGCGGCCGCATGATGCTGGAAAGCCATGTTGGCAAAGGCTCGGCTTTCACTATTGTCATTCCCTATGCGCGCGTCGTGATGCCAGACAGCGCGGCGGCGGCGGCCTGAAGAATGCCCCTGTCGGCGCCTCAATCAACCCATCTCGCTGAGAACAATTCGTCTGGTGCTGCTGCATCCAGAAAGAAACCCATCACTGTTTTTGAAGGGATCCAATACTTTCTGGGTGCCCTGAAATCTGACCTGTGGCCGACTGAAGATGACCGCCCGCAAGCCATCAAGCGGCTGAAGCGCGCATACAGCGGCATGAATCGTGGCATGGTGGGTCTGCCATACTTTGCCGCCATCAATGCGACTGTCGCACTGAACTGGACCTCTTGGTATTGGTCCGCCAGCTGGCTGGCCCTTTTTATTGCCTACACGCGCATATACTGGCCCATACAGCACTATATTCAGAAGGCTAAGCCGACCACAGCCAAGGATGCCAGCCGGATCATAGCCATCACCATGTACCTGATGACCGCCATGGCTATCATCTGGTCTGCGCAATGCTGGTTTTTGTTGTCAACTGAGAACGCCGCCAGCGTCTATATGCTTTCGCTGTGCATGATTACGTCGGCGATTGGCTGCATGTTGGCCTCGCCCTGGCTGCCATTGTGCGTGGTGCAGGTGGTCGCCTATGTTGGCTCGGCAGTAGCCATGTTCGCGTCCATCAATGATGCAGCCCACCTCGCCATCGCCGCACTTATTTTGGCCTTCGGGTATTTCACCCTTTTGATGCTGGGCATGTTTCATAGGTCGGGAAAGCGTCTGTCGCGACTGACGCGTGACAAGGATCAGCTCATCGCCGATCTGCGTGCTGCCGATCAGGCAAAAAGCGAGTTCCTGGCCAATATGAGTCACGAGTTACGCACGCCGCTGAATGCCATTCTTGGCTTTTCCGAGGTCATGCGTGATGAAATGTTTGGCCCGCATAGCAGCCCGAAATATGGGTCTTATGCCGCCGACATTCACACCAGCGGTTCTCATCTGCTCAGCTTGATCAACGACATTCTTGACCTCGCCAAAATCGAGGCCGGCCGCATTGAGATGAACGACAGCGAGTTCCATATCGCAGAACTTGGCATCGCCATGCAGAACCTCTTTTCTGTTCAGGCGAAGAAAAGCGGCGTCGTGCTGACAGGCGACATTCAGTTCAATCCGAAGATCCGTCAGGACATGCGTTATGCCAAGCAGGTCTCCATCAACCTGATATCCAATGCCCTCAAGTTCACGCCGCGTGGTGGCTCCATCACCGTACGGACTTACCGGACAGATGACGGTGGCGTGGCCATTGCGGTTGCCGACACCGGATGCGGCATTGCGCCGGAAGATCATAAAAAGGTCTTCGAGGTTTTCGGACAGGGCCGCCACGATCTGGCCATAGAGCACAAAAGCACAGGGCTCGGTCTGGCCATCACCAAGGGGCTGGTCGAATTGCAGGGCGGGCGTCTGGAGATGGAAAGCGAGCTTGGCAAAGGCTCGACCTTCACGGTCTTCCTGCCGCCCGAAAAGATCGTATCGGAAAACGGTGCAGCGCAAACAAAAACGGCGGCCTGAAGGCCGCCGTTTTGCTTAAGCTCACGCCAATCGGTCAGCCCAGCGCAGCGTAGCGCTTGAGGTGATGATCGACATTGCCAAACTGGGTGTCGATGGCCGTCAGGCGCTTGAAGTAGTGGCCGACATTCAGCTCGTCGGTCATGCCCATGCCGCCATGAATCTGCACGGCCTGCTGACCGATGAAGCGGCCAGCCTTGCCAATCTGCACCTTGGCAGCCGACGCCGCTTTCTTGCGCTCGGCGGCTTCCTCTTCCAGCTTCAGCGTCACCATGTAGGTGATCGAAACCGACTGCTCATAGTTCATGAACATGTCGACCATGCGATGCTGGAGTACCTGGAACTTGCCGATCGGCGTGCCGAACTGCTTGCGGGTCTTGGAATATTCGATCGTCGCGTCGTTCAGCACTTTCATGCCGCCCATCGCCTCGGCGCACAGGGCTGCAATGGCTTCATCCGTCACCCGCTCGATCACCGGCAGGCCGCCGCCGACTTCACCAATCACCGCATCAGCGCCGACCGAGACATTCTCGAACGTCACTTCCGAGGCGCGGTTGCCGTCAACGGTCGGATAATCGCGGGTGCTCACGCCCTTGGCGTTCTTGTCGACGATGAACACCGAAACGCCCTTCTCATCGCGCTGGCCGCCTGATGTGCGCGCCGTGACAATCAGCTTGTCGGCAAACGGTGCGCCCATGACCACGGCCTTCGCGCCATTCAGCGTGTAGCCATTGCCCGACTTCGTCGCCGTCGTGGTCAGGTCCGCGAGGTTGTAGCGGCCCTGCGGTTCAGCATAGGCAAAGGCATAGATGTTTTCGCCGGCTGCGATGGCCGGCAGCAGTGTTTCCTTCTGCGCGGTTGATCCCGCGGCCTTCAGAAAGCCTGCGGCAATCACGGCGTTCTGGATGAAGGGCTCGATCACGAGCGCACGACCGAACTCCTCGGCGATGATCATCGTGTCAACGGCAGAACCGCCAAGACCGCCAAAGTCTTCGGGGATGGCTGCACCCAGCAGACCATTCTCGGCGAAATAGCCGTACACTTCCTTGCGCCAGCCTGCGTCGCCCTTCGATACCTTGCGTCGCGTTTCAAAATCATAGGTGCTCTGCAGATACTTCTGCACTGAATTGCGCAGAAGGGTTTGTTCTTCGGTGAATGAGAAATCCATGTGCGTTTCCTGCGTGATAACGTTGACGTGTTCTTGTTGGCGCCGGGTCTAGAGCCCCAGCACCATCTTCGCAATGATGTTGCGCTGGATCTCGTTCGAGCCGCCATAGATCGAGGTCTTGCGCATATTGGCGTAGTTCTGGGTGACACCCTCGGCATAGTCCGGGCCGGGGGCGAACTCGTTGTGAGACAGCGGATCGCTCCAGGGCAGCGCGTAATAGCCAACCGCCTCGACCATCAGCTCGGTCAGGCGCTGCTGGATTTCGGTGCCCTTGATCTTGAGGATCGAGCTTTCCAGCCCCGGCCCTTTGCCCGCCTGCTCCGAGGCCAGCGTGCGCAGCTCGGTGTATTCCAGCGCGGCGAGATCGATCTCCAGCTCGGCGACCTTGCGCTCGAAGTCCGGGTCATCCATGAGCCTGCCGCCGTCGGTCATCTCCTGCGACAGCACGGTCTTGAGACGACGCACGGCGTTCTTGGAACGGGCCACACCGGCGATACCGGCGCGTTCATGGCTGAGCAGGAACTTCGCGCAGGTCCAGCCCTTGTTTTCCTCGTGGATGCGGTTTTCCACCGGCACCTTCACGTTGTCGAACCAGACTTCGTTCACCTCGTGGCCGCCATCCATGGTGATGATCGGCTTCACCGTGATGCCCGGCGTTTTCATATCGACGAGGAAGAACGAGATGCCTTCCTGCTGCTTGGCGTTCTTGTCGGTACGGGCCAGCACGAAAATCCAGTCAGCGAACTGCGCCAGCGTGGTCCAGGTTTTCTGGCCATTGATGATGTAGTGATCGCCCTCGCGCACCGCTGTGGTTTTCAGGCTGGCGAGGTCCGAGCCCGCGCCCGGCTCGGAATAACCCTGGCACCACCACACCTCACCCGAAAGGATACCGGGGATGTGACGCGCTTTCTGTTCGGGTGTACCGAAGGAATAGATCACCGGGCCGACCATCGAAACGCCGAACGGCAGGATCATCGGCGTTTCGGCGCGCGCGCATTCCTCGTTCCAGATATATTTCTGGGTCGGGGTCCATTTCAGCTCGTTATAGGGCGCGGGCCACGACGGAATCAGCCAGCCTTTTTTGTAGAGAATCTTGTGCCACGCGAGGAAATCTTCCTTCTCGCGATACTCGCCGCGCCGCATCCCTTTCAGATAGGCGGGATTATTCTGCTCGATGAACTCACGCACTTCTGCGCGGAACGCCTCATCTTCCTTGGTGTAGTTCAGATCCATCGTTTTCCCCTGCTGCGCTATCGAAACGCTGCGCCGACAATTTGTCAAACTGCGCTGATGATAGCTTCCGCTTGCGTTCGCGCAAGCCAACGCAACGTCAAGAAATGCGTGTTCTGCGCTTGTCTGCCAGACCATCTTGAGGCTACGTCGCGTCATGCCCGAGCCTTGGCGTCCCGTCCCCACCCCCTGCATCAAGGTCTGCACGCTCGACCCGGCGGGCGGGCTGTGTATGGGCTGCCACCGCACACTGCGCGAGATCGCCGCATGGGGCACCATGTCGGATGCTGAACGCAATACGATCATGGCCAGCCTGCCACAGCGCGCCGCAAGCGGAAAATCCTGATGCGCGCGATGGGTTGGTTCATCGCTGCGCTGCTCATCCTGTTCGCGGGCGGCGTACTGATCTCGAAGTCCATGGGCTGGGAAGGCGGCTGGAGCGATACACGTGGCGCAAACGCCATGTGGCTCGCGGTGATCGCCGCCATGATGAGCGCGGGGATCGTCACGGCCTCGCGCCAGCGCGCCTTGACCACGGTGTTCAGTCTGCTGGCATGGGCCGGGGCGTTTCTCATCCTGATCCTTGCCTACAGCTACAAGGACGAGTTCAAGATGCTGTGGTCGCGCATAGAGGGTGAGGTTTCACCGGGCACGGCCATGACGAATGGCGGCAGCGAGGTTGAACTTCGACGTGGCGCGGATTCGCATTTTCATGCTGATGCGATTGTCGATGCCGCCACAGTGTCGTTCATGATCGACACCGGCGCGACCGGCATCGCGCTCACACTGGTCGACGCGAAAGCCGCCGGCATCGACGTCGATGCCCTCAGCTTCACCACCGAAATCAACACCGCCAGCGGCGTCACGAAAGTTGCCCTCGCGCGCATCAGGCAGCTCTCCATCGGCCCTATCGAGCGCACCAATCTGGCCGTGGTCGTTCTGCCCGAAGGCGCGGATGCCTCGCTGCTGGGCCTCAGCTTTCTGGATACGCTGTCGTCTTATGAAATCCGTGGTGATCGCCTGATTCTGCGCGACTGAGCCCGGTTGCACCCCCTGCCCTGCGCCGCCTAAAAGCCATGCAAACGTGAATGGAATCACCATGCTGGCCACCCCGCGCGACGATCTGAAGCCCAACACGCCGGAATGGGAGATTATTCCCCACATCGCCGCCACAGGCTTCAGGGAATATGATGCGCGCTGGAAGTATGGTGTCGACATCAACCTGATGGGCTTTCAGGCGCTGGGCATGGCGCTCGGCACCATGGTGGTCGATGACTGCGCGAAGAAAGGCGTGAAGCCGCGCATCATTGTCGGGCACGACTATCGCGACTATTCGCTCATGCTGAAACATTCGCTGACTGTCGGCCTGATGGCCGCTGGCTGCGAAGTGAACGATATTGGTCTGGCGCTCTCCCCCGTCGCCTACTTCGCACAGTTCGCTTACGACTGCGCCGCCGTAGCGATGGTGACAGCCAGCCACAACGAAAAGCCATGGACTGGTGTGAAGATGGGCGTGGAAAAACCGCTGACCTTCGGCCCTGTGGAAATGACCGCGCTGAAAGAGCTGACACTTGGCGGAAACTGGAAACAGCGCCCCGGCGGGGCCTATGTGTTCCATGCCGATGCGAGGGATCGTTACATTGCTGATCTGCTGAAAGACGGCCCGCTGAAGCGCCGTGTGCGCGCCGTAGTGGCCTGCGGCAACGGCACCGCCGCGCATTATGCGCCCGAAGTGCTGGCAAGGCTCGGTGTTGACGTCGTGCCGCTGGATGCAACGCTCGACTACACGTTCCCGCGTTACAATCCCAACCCGGAAGACCACGAGATGCTGCACGCGATGGCTGAGGCCGTGCGTGAAACGGGCGCCGAACTGGCCCTCGGCTTTGACGGCGACGGCGACCGCTGCGGCGTTGTTGACGGGAATGGCGATGAAATCTTCGCAGACAAGATCGGCGTCATGCTGGCGCGGGATCTTTCAGCGCTTTATCCGGGGCGCGCTTTCGTCGCCGACGTGAAATCCACCGGGCTTTATGCCGTGGACGAGGTGCTGAAAAAGAACGGCGCGACGACAGACTACTGGATGACCGGTCACAGCCACATCAAGCGCCGCAATCACCAGATCGGTGCTTTGGCTGCGTTTGAAAAGTCGGGCCATTTCTTTTTCAACGCGCCGATCGGTCGCGGCTATGACGATGGTCTCGTTTCCGCCATCGCCGTGCTGCGCATGATGGAACGCAATCCCGGCCGGTCGCTCGCCGATCTCTATGCCGCTTTGCCACTGACCCACGCGACGCTGACGATGGGTCCGTATTGCGGCGACACGATCAAATACGGCGTGGTCGATGAACTGGTCGCGAAGTTCGAGAAGATGAAAGCCGACGGCGTTAAGGTGACAGGCCAGCGCATCACGGATGTGCTGACGGTGAATGGCGTGCGCTTCACAACCGAAGATGGCACCTGGGGTCTCATCCGTGCGTCATCCAACAAGCCGCAGCTTGTGGTTGTGGCGGAAAGCCCGGTTTCCAAGGCCCGCATGTGCGAAATGTACCGCTTTTTGAAAGACATGCTGGATGTTGATCCGCGCATTGGCGAATGGGATCAGACCATGGATCAAACCTGTCAAAATTGTCATTGAAGGCGCGATTGAAGCGGTGCTGCGACACTGCTAATCAGCGCGCAGGTTTTTCCCCGCTTTGGCAGAGACAGACCTGCGAGGCGCTATAACGCGCTGCGCTGTCTTCAGATTCAGACTTGGAGTTGGCTACATGGCGACTGGCACTGTAAAGTTTTTCAACACGCAAAAGGGCTTCGGCTTCATCAAGCCCGATGACGGCGGCAAGGACGTGTTCGTTCATGTCACCGCTGTTCAGGCGGCAGGCCTGCGCGGCCTGAACGAGGGCCAGGCGCTTTCGTATGACGTGCTCATGGAGCGCGGCAAGCCGGCGGCAAGCAATCTCAAGGCGCTCTGATCTCTGATCGGTCTTGAAGCGAAAGGCGGTGCAGCAATGCACCGCCTTTTTTCATGCCAAAAGCATCCGCAGGCCAGACGCAGCGAGAAAACAGCCAAAGACGATGCGCAAAGGACGCACCGGCAGCGCGTGTGCCGCGCGTGCGCCCCACGGCGCTGCGATCACCGAGGCCGGCGCGATGATGGCCAGCGCGGCCAGATTGACATGGCCAAGCGACCATGGCGGGCGGCCTGGCATGTCCCACCCGGCCAGTATGAATCCGATTGTGGCGGGCAGACCGATACACACGCCCAGTCCTGCGCCAGTTGCGACAGCGCGATGGATCGGCACGCCGCACAGGGTCATGGCCGTCACCCCAAAAGTGCCGCCACCAATGCCCATCAGCGCCGAAGCTCCGCCTATCACCGCTGAAACAACATGACTGAGCCAATGCCGGGGCACCTGCGAGGTCAGTGTCCATTTGATCGGCGCGAAGGCGACATAGAGCGCGAAGGCGCAGCAGACGCAGCCAAAAAACATCCGAAGGCCGGTCCCGCTGATGAAGGCGGCGATCAGGCTGCCAGCCGCTGCGCCCCAGAACACAGCCGGCGCATATCGCCAGAACAGCGGCCAATCGACAGCACCCTTTTGGGCGTGCGCCGACACGGATCGAAGCGAGGTGAAAACAATGCTGGCAAGCGAGGTGCCGACCGCGACATGCACACTGGCATCGGTGCCATAGCCTGCCATGCGCAGGATCTCGACAAAGACCGGCACGATAACAATGCCGCCGCCAATCCCCAGCAGCCCACCGCTGAAACCGGCCAGCAGTCCCGCGACCAGCAACGCCAGTCCCAGAGTTACGAATGCCTCCATCACGCCGCCAGAACCGCAGGCGCCACACGGCTCAAAGCCTCAAGCAGCACCTCGATGCCCGCTCCTTTGCGGAAGGCATTTTCTGAAAGATGGCGGCGGAACAACCTTGCCCCGGGCCGTGCAGTGAAAAGCCCCAGCATGTGGCGGGTCATGGCGACGAGAGGCGTGCCTGTTGCGAGTTCGCGTTCGATATAGGGCAGATACAGGCGCACAGCCTCATCAGGCGAGGTCACAGTGCTGTCATCGCCGAAGATTTCAGCATCGGCCTGCGCCAGAATATATGGGTGCTCATAGGCAGCGCGGCCCAGCATCACGCCATCGGCCCACGCAAGATGCTCGCGCGCCTCAGCCAGAGTCCTGATGCCGCCATTCAGCACAAATGTGATCTGCGGGTTTTCCTCTTTCACCCGGCGCACCAGCTCATAGTCGAGCGGCGGGACATCACGGTTCTCGCGCGGCGATAGTCCCTTCAGCCAGGCTTTGCGGGCATGGACAATGAACACATCCGGTTCGGCCTCGCCCACAACATTGATGAACTGACGTAGACTTTCTTCCGGGTTCTGCTCGTCAATGCCGATACGGCATTTAACAGTGACTGGAATCATCACCGCAGCCTTCATCGCGGCGATGCACTCTGCCACCAGATGCGGCTCAGCCATCAGACAGGCGCCAAAGCGTCCGTTCTGCACGCGGTCGGAAGGGCAGCCGCAGTTGAGATTCACCTCATCATATCCGCGTTCTTCCGCCATCCGCGCACACACAGCCAGATCGGCCTTGTCGCTGCCCCCAAGCTGCAAGGCGACCGGATGCTGATCGGGACTATAGGCCAGAAGCCTGTCACGCGGCCCGTGAATGAGCGCGCTGGTGGTCACCATCTCGGTGTAAAGGAGCGCGCGGCGCGTCAGGACGCGATGGAAGGACCGGCAGTGACGGTCGGTCCAGTCCATCATGGGGGCGATTGAAAAACGGAACGGCGGCAACGCGGTGTGTCCAGAGAAGTGTGTCAGCAGGATACAGGGTAAGCAGGAGCCTGCACCAGCGCCCCGGCCAGCGACCCCATAATGTGGCTTTTCTGCCTTCCCCAAGGGCAAATCAGCGCCAACACATCATCAAGAAACTGGACAAATGGCGCGTAGTCAGGTTCAACGCCGCCGCGGGCCATGCGCGCCGCGACGCACTCTCTTCAAGGATCTGAGCACCGTATGCAGGTTAAGGGCACAAGCTTCAACGACCGCCATGAAGCTTCATTGAAAGCCAAGCAGGAATTGCTGGCACGCGCCAAGGCGAAGTCGCCGCTCAATGATCCTGAGTTTGCACAGCGACAGGCAGAACGTCTCGCGGCCGCCCGCGAACGCTCGGTGCGCGAAGCCGAAAAAGCCACCGCCAAGAAGGAAGCCTCCGAACGCGCCAAGATAGAGGCCGAAGCTGAGCGCATCCGCCTTGAGCAGGAAGCGAAAGAGCGCGCTGAACGCGAGGAAGCCGAACGTCTGCGCCGCGAAATTGCCGCTCAGATTGCAGAAGCCAAGGCCAAGCTGGCAACCACCGCCGGCTTCTCGGTCAAAGTCGCTGCCAAAGGCAAAGGCGCAAAGCGCTAGAGCTAGCGCCAGCCTGCCGCGCGTCTCTCGTTGAGCCGCTCCAGAACAATCCGGGCAATCTCATCCGGCTTTTCCGGCAGCATGGCATGCCCTGCGCCATCCAGCTCAATCATGCGGACCTGGTCAGGCGCTGCCTCCAGCAATGCGTGGGCATTGGGCGGCGGTGCAATGGCGTCCTGAAGCGCCTGGACAATCAAAAACGGTTTGCCGCCAGCAAGTTTCCAGTACGCATGGTCGGAATTGCGCACGGCAATGCCCTGCATCATGGCCGTGTCCTTGTACCAGCCATCGCGCCAGACCGCCGGGTCGTTGCCGGGTGCAAAGAACGCGCGGCGGACTGTTTCAAGATGCGCGTCTGCCGGAAGCGTGTCGTCAAAACAGGCCAGCAGATCGGCATGGGCCGAAGCAGGCGACTTGATCTGCCCGCCACAGGCCAGAAGAACGAGGCTGTCAATCTTCGCGCCATGACGGCGCGCAGTATTCCGGCTGAGGCGATTGCCAAAGGCGTGACCGATCAGCACCACCGGAGAGCCGCCTGCCCAGTCAATCACCGCCATCAGGTCATCGGACATATCGTCAAGCGACACGCCCGGGAGGGCCGACGAAGATTGCCCGATGCCGCGTGGCTGCGGGCGTACGGCACGAAAACCTGCCCTTACGACATGCTGAGCGAGATCGTCAAAGTCCTCGGCGGGCCGGCCAAGCGACGCCACCATCATCACCACCGGGCCAGCGCCCTCATGCAGCACCTCGGTCGTGATCCCGGCGCGCGAAACGAGGGTTTTCTGCGTCATCAATAACCTGCGGTCAGACCCAGCCAGAACGTGTTGCGTGTACCCTTGCCGGACACTGGCGAGACGCTCTGCTCATTTTTCCAGCTCGCTTTTACCCTAAGCTCTGGAAAAATAACATATTCTGCCCCCAGCTCCGTAAAACGCCGTTCATCAACCCGGTTCTGGCTCCCGTAGTCATCACGAGCCCAACCAACACTGCCTGTTACAAGCAATTGACGCAGTGGTTCATATTCTAGGGACAAGCGAACATCGTCTCTAATGACCGGGCTCGTTACAAAACCACCATTTGCGATCGCTGTCCGTTCTGCACCGAACTGACGTTCAGCATTGAGGCGGAGCGATACGAGTTCTGTCGCAAACCAGGTGAGAGACGCACCATATGTAAACCCGCCCTCAGTATTTGCGTTCTGATAACTTTGCGAGGTGTAGCCAGCAAATAGCTCGCCAACAAGCAGGCGGGTCAGCTGAAACTCACTCCCGACCACTGCGCGCCAGCCTTGGCTATTAGCGGTCTGATCTGCGTAACGCTGATAATTATAGCCACCTTGCACGAACACTGATGTACCGGGCGACAGGTGATAGCCCGTCCGCAGAGATGCATCGACAGTATAGCCATTTCGGAACTGCTGATCGACGGTAAGGCCTCCGGCAGTGTGCCGATCCTTGAAGGTATTCCAAACCACCTGACCACTACCGGTCATGTACCAGCGGCCGCTATCATATGTGACCTGGATAGATGCTGGCACAGAGATGTATCGCGAGTGATCAGAATAACTGTCAAAGGCACTGCCGATCATGATGCCTTCAACAGACGTCTGATCCTGCGTCCCGCCCTTTACGCCGATGGACCCACGGATTCGAATGTAAGGCGAAAGCTCGCCGCTATAGGCCGCGACTGCTTCCCAGTTCAGCCGATCAAGTTCAGGCGCATCAACATGCCAGAGATAACTGGCTTCCGCGGAGATGTTGATCACATCTGATCCGCGTGCATTCGTAACATCGACCCGCCCTCGCAGCTCCACCATGGAGCTAGCTATGGCCTGATTGTCCGGGCTGAACGCAGCATTGTCAGTATATCCACCCCTAAGCGTGGCCGATGGCGAAATCTTCCACGGTCCAGCCTGTATGCCCGGTGGCGCATTACTGTAACCGAAGCGATCCGCCACAGATACAGGCTCACGGGGTGAAGCAGGAGGAGTCTCTGTCGCTGCAGTGCGCAAAGGCGCCTGTGCGAACGCCGCATGAATGAAAAGGGCACCCCCTGCACATGCGGTCATCAATGAAATGACGGTCGAGCGAGTCACCCCCGAAAACCCCTGAATCGTTTCAAGAGTGTTCGCTTAAGCTTGGTTAATGACTGTTTACTGCCGGGTGGGATAACCTGTTAATGTTAACTCGTAAGAAACAGCTCATACATATCTTGCCGCTATGCCGTGTTTCACCAGTCAATCACTTGTTTTGGTGTTGTCCATCTGCCTCGCACTGGGTGGCTGCATGGGGGCAGATGTCAATGTGACAGAGGCCAATCCTGCGGAACGCCCTGTTGGAACACAAGATGGTGTCCCAGCCCCGCTCGTAGGGCCCGGCGATGAAATCCAGGTTTCTGTATTCGGTGATCAGCAGATTTCTGGCAAATACCGGGTCAATGAACAGGGTGAGGTAACCTTGCCCTTGGCCGGGCCTATCAAGGTGGCTGGTCAGCCACCCAGCGGCGTCGCCGAACTCATCGCCGCAGCTCTCCGCGAACAACGTCTGTTTCGGGACCCCCGCGTGACCGTCGACATGGCGACCATGCGGCCGTTCTACATTCTGGGTGAGGTTAACCGCCCCGGCGAATATGCTTATCAGCCCGGAATGTCTTTGTTCGCAGCGGTCGCAACGGCAGGCGGCTTCACATATCGCGCTGACGCAGACACTGTCTTCATACGGCGTGCTAATGAGTCCTTAGAACGGCGCTATGACATCGACGCCGACATAGCGATAGCGCCCGGCGATATCGTGCGGATCGCCGAGCGCTATTTTTAGCCAAAGAGATTTGATTGCAGATTAGTAAGCACCCTTACCAATTAGAACCGCCGGGATCGTGAGGATCATGATCTTGAGGTCGGCCCAGATTGAGAAGTTGCGGATATATTCCAGATCACAGGCAACGCGCTTACGAGCGTGCTCTGCATCCGTCACTTCACCACGGAAGCCGCGGATCTGGGCGAGGCCGGTCATACCCGGGCGCACGGCGTGACGGGCGAAGTACTCAGGGACCAGATCTTCGTAACGGACGCCGGCGGCGTGCATGCCCATCGCATGGGCGCGGGGGCCAACCAGTGACATGTCGCCCTTCAGCACGTTGAACAGCTGCGGCAGTTCGTCCAAGCTAGTGCGGCGGATGAAACGGCCAACGGCGGTCACGCGGGGGTCGTTCTTGGTCGTGTGGGCAACACCCGAAACGTCACCTTTGTCGGTAAACATCGAGCGGAACTTATAGACGCTGATCGGCATGTTGCCGCGGCCCCAACGGCGCTGCACAAAAACCACTGAGCCTTTGCTGGTCAGTGCAACTGCGGCAACAACAGCTAGCAGGACAGGTGAGAGCAGGATGATCAGCGTCAGCGCTACCGAAAAATCGAACACGCGCTTGGCAGCGAAGTCGAAGGAACGGTCCTTTTCGACTGGCGCCTGGTAGGAAGCGACGAGAGAGGTATCATTGCTGGCCGTAAACAAAGACGACATGGCGACTTCACCGATGCTGAAGGAAACAGTCTTCAGGCTCGAAACCGCAAACTGCGCGTCAGTCTTGATCTGGTTGGCGGCGCTGTTCATGACGCTTTTTCTTTCCAATTCGCGGCGTCCGGTTTCGAGACGCTGATGCCAATCAGATTTCAATTGCTGTGCCAGCTCTTCCAACGCGGGTGCAATTAGGGTTACCAAAATCTTTGTCTCGACGGTTGTTTACCCTCAGGTGCCGCAAAAACCGGGTTTAACGTTGGCGATTCCGTAATCTGGCCGTGCGACGGTGCGGGCCTTTACAGTAAGCGGATGTAAATGACTATTAACTTTTTGTGCGATGCATCATTAAAAAGCGATGCAATCTTCATCGCGGGTTCAGGTCCTTGCGGAATGAAGGTCGCCTTGGATCTAGCGGACGCAGGGGAACGTGTCCTGCTTCTGGACGCGGGCGCCGCCGATGGAACATCCGGCGCTCCGCCCGCGCGCGCAGATATAGTAAATACTGCGTCTCATGCTGCAATGGATCTTGCCGTTGCGACAGGATTGGGCGGCACATCGAAACTTTGGGGTGGTCGCGCTGTCCCATTTGATGCCATCGACTTCATGCGTCGTGGCTGGATTGCCGGAACAGAATGGCCGCTGACTGCTGATGAAATTAGGCCTTGGTATGAAACAGCCTGCCGCTTCTTTGATTGTGGCCCGCCTGCTTTCAACCTGCCCTTTGACGCCGCTCCCGATGACTCCATAATGGACGGCTTAAGACTTGGCGATCTTGAACGCTGGTGTGCTCGTAATGACATGGGCAAGGTGCACGGCGAAAGGTTGAGGTCCCACCCCAACATTTCCTTTCTGGCCAACGCAACGGTCACAAAAATTAAAGCCGACGCTGAAGCAGGCCGTGTCACTGAACTCCATATTTTTCATAACGGCCAGCCATGCACCGTAAAACCCAGAGCTGTTGTGATTGCGGCGGGCGGTATCGAAACAACGCGCATTATGTTGAACAGCCAACGCGATGCACCGTTCCTGTTTGGCGGTGCGAATGGTCCGCTTGGGCGCTTCTATATGGGCCACGCATTCGGCTCAATCGCCGACATCCAGTTCCTGCGCGAAGGCTATGATAATCAATATGAGTTTATGAAGGATACTACAGGACGCTATGTGCGTCGCCGCTTCACGCTGGATGCTCAAACCCAAGCACGCTTGAAGCTGTTAAACATGTCGGCTTGGCCCGACCTGCCGGAAATCTACGACCCAGGGCACGGTAACGCGATCCTGTCGCTAGCCTACCTTGCGCTGGCAACTCCAGTGCTAGGTCGCAAGCTGATGTCAGAGGCCATACGTCTGCGGAAAATGGGGCCAGGCCCTGTACAGGTTGCACCTCACCTTTGGAACATCATCAAGGGCGCGCCTTCGGCCGCAGTGTTTGCTGCCTCGTTCCTCAAGGCCCGCTATCTATCGTCTGCTCGCATTCCGGGTTTTTTCATTCGCAATCGGGCGATGCGCTATGCGCTGCATTTTCATTCCGAACATGCGCCGGACGCCGAAAGCCGCATTACGCTATCGCGCAATCTGGATAATAAGGGCGTACCGTTAGCCCGCATTGATCTACGCTTCGGAGAGAGAGACGCCGACTCAGTTCTCCGAACTCATGACGCCATGAGTGAACGCATGGAGCGTTCTGGATTCGCGCGTATCGAACACCGCTTCAAACCAGAAGACCGCGCCGCCGCAATTCTGGCGCAGGCATCAGATGGTTTTCATCAAATTGGTACCGCTCGCATGTCCGATGACCCGCGCGTCGGCGTGGTGGATGCCAATGCGAAAGTGCACGGACTATCAAACATGTTCCTTGCGGGGTCATCTATCTTCCCGTCATCGGGCCAAGCCAATCCAACACTTCTGGCGGTGGCACTTGCCGCACGGCTGGCTAATCACCTGACGCGGAGCCTACCCACTCTAGCGATCTGAATCCAAAAGACCTTCCACCCGGGCTACGAGGCCGGGATCGGGAATACGCGCAGCCGCTGCAATATTAGCGCTCAGATGCGACGGATTAAAACTTGATGCGAGTACGACGCCCAATGGATTGGCGGCGAAGGCATAGTCGAGCAACAGACTACTGACGTCTCCATAGCCTAGCTGACTGAGCATTTCAGGATTGCGCCGAACAAGTGCGTTCAACCGGTCAAGTGCCCCGGCGACACCAAAAACCGAATGGGTGATAGTGAAAGCGCCCGTGCTGCGCAGGGTAGAAGCGACCCGTACAAAGGGTGAATTGGCGCACTGTGCCAAGCTCAACGGAAAACCGGATGCGAATGCCTTCTCAATGACATCGATATGCCCAGCTATGCCAACCGCCTTCACAAGACCCTGCTGTCTGGCATCCAGAAGCGCCTGGATCACATCATCGTTGCTCACATCTTCTGACGATGGATCGTGCAGCGCTAGAGCATAGACTGAGTCACGCTTGAGCCGCTCGAGACTGCGCCCTAGGCTCACTTTAACAGTCTCTCCCGTCAATCTCACACGCTCGGCTGGATCTGGGCGCAGTTTTTTTATGAACGGTCGCAGGCCAGGAACGGCTGACACAAGCGGTCTTGCGATCTGTCCGGCCAGACGCTTTAACAAATGCGGCTGTCCGGCTGTCAGGCCGACCTTCGTAATGATTGCAACATCGCTGGACTCCAGCGCCGCACCGAGTAATGACTCGGCCAGCCCGTCACCATACGAGGGCGCGACGTCGAACCATGTCACGCCAGCCGCAAGCGCACGGTCTATTGCTGAACGCCCAGCACGCTCTCCAACCCGCGAACCAAGGGATGCACAGCCAAACCCAAGGCACGAGACAGGGCCGCCATCAGGACCTATGACCCTACGCACTGCTTATTCAGCAGGCAGAATGGCAGCGGTTCGAACGGTTGGTGCCTTGCCTGGCCGAGCGATCTCGCGGAAAGCCTTAAACAAGCGTACGAGCTGATTGTCGACTGACCAAGGCACAATCTTGGCGTGGACCTCATTCGGATTGGTCTTGCCTGAGCGGATATCATCCCATTGCAGAAGAATAGCGCCGGTCACGGCCTCGACTGATTCCTCTACCGTCGCGCCACGTTCGACCATCTGTCCATTCACACCATTGGTGATCACCTGGTCAAACTGTGGCAGGCGCAGCCCGCCGAATGGGCGCCCGCTCGCCAACAATTCAAGCAGGAAGCAAGGCATGCCTTCCCAGTGCGAAACCAGAATGCCCATATGTATCTTGCGCATAGCCGCAGCAACACCATTGGGTAGCAGTGCGCCATGGCGTACTGTGAAAGCCTCGATAGGCGCGAACTCTTGGAAGCGGTGTGGATCTGCCGACCCACAGAAATGAAATTCGAATGCGCCGTTCAGTTTTTCGTGCAGCCGCTTAGCCACGCGGAACATCAGTGGCGGATCCTTGAACTCGTCAAGACGCCCCGCGTAGACTAGCCTCAGTTTACCGTCGCTGAGGTCAAACGGCGTTGCATGAAACAGGTCAGTGTCTACTGAAACCGTCAGCACCTCGGCCTTGTTGGCGTATTTAGGATAGCGGCTAGCCAAACGCTCCTTGATGCGTGGCGTTACACAAAAGATTCGACTGGCGAAACCAAACGCGATGCGCTCTGCGGCCGCGTTGATACGCCAGTGCCGGCTGAGTACTGAGTCCATCTTGTCTGTTTTGGGGTCGCCTTCATTGTGCCCCATAACGACCTGTGGGCAACCAATCATGCGTGCAAAGGGTGCAAACTCGAAGCGCTCAACTTCGGCGCAAGCCGCTTCGCCGCGGATCATCCGCCGTATCGAAAAAATGTGCCATGCTAACGCCTTGGCAAAGCGGAAGGTCACAGAGTTTGAAACCGTTTTCGCGGCCGTCGTCTGCACCGTTGCCGGAATGTGAAGGACCGGCACGAAGTCAATCTCACGTCCGTCGACATTTATGGTGTGCATCTTTCCAATTTCGAGATCACCGAAATCGTCAAGGCCTACCATAAGAATGCGCATGTCCGCCGGATGACGGCGAATGACCTGCCGTACATGGGTCTCCATGCCGCCAACTTTCGAACCACGTGGATCGAAACAATGGAACAGAACAACGCGTTGGGTCATGGATATCTCAGCGGTCATGGGTCAACGAATAGCAATCAGTGACTTGGTGAATCCGTACACGCGCTCGCGTTCAAGCTTTGCATCAGGAAAAAGATGCATGAAGCGGCGCGCATCCAGCAGATTGGAATCTTCAATGAAACGCTGGGCATCATCGATGGTCGGTGCCTTTGGGAATGCTCCGAAGCCACGCTTAAGTGTTCGGCCAACACGCATAGGCTCAGGGAGCCAGTGGAAAAACAACGACCGAAAATGCGGCTCTACAGGAAACCAGAAGTTTGGCGTCTGAACAAAATAGCGCGGCGCTAGACGGCGAACCTCTCGCGCCATAGCCGACATTTCCTTCCAACGTCCGACATGTTCCAGAACCGAATTAGAATGAACAATATCAAAACTCATGTCGGCAAATGCACTCATGTCGCAACAATTGCCCTGAATGCATTGGAAACGTGGATCGGTCAGTCGTTCTGCCTCCAGATTCACGACAGTAAATTTGAGATTTCGACCGCTCCAAACTGGCTCCAGATCAAGCCAATAGTCGCGGTTCCCGCCAAGATCCATGACCCGGCACTCACCCTGCACAGCTAAAATCTCGTCAACAAGCTTGACAAAGCGCTCTAAACGCTTGGCTCGGAACGATGTCTGTGTTCCGAAATGTGCTTCACCGACCTTAGCAGTCACCAGTTAGACCCCGTCTATTCGGGTCACACTCTAACTCAGATGCGTTAAAGGAGCGTGGCTTTGGCACTAAAGGTCATGCCACCTAGCGCCCGCTTGATGCCATATTGAGTATGACACCACATGTCTTCCCTGGGTCAGCTCGCAGTGCACGCACACACAAAGCGATATCATCTCTGGTAGTAACGCTTTCTCGCACAACCAATGCAATTTGCGAGACACAAGCAGCAATGGAGCTGGCTTCCGGTGCCTCGGAAAGAGGGGCTCCCACAAAAAGTACATAGTCAAATTGGGTGCAGGCTGATGCAATAAGCTGGCTGACAGCCTCTTGTGACAGCCGCAGATTCCTTGAGAGGGGTGTTTTTGCCATAGGCAGAAACTGAATACCTGTTTCAGCCTCTCCAACCAAAGCGGCCTTTAGTGTCGCCACGCCACTCAAAACTTCCGCCAGACCAATAGCAGCATCCGGTGCCGCGATCATAGTGAGCGACCTGCTGGTGCTGTCGGCATCAATAAGCAGCACACTTTCGCCAGTCGAGACAATCGAGAGTGCGTAGTTGAGTGCTAAGGAAGCTGCACCATCCGCAGGGCCACACGGTGCCAGCAGAGCCGACGCTTCATGTGACCGGACCAAACCATCTCGCAACCGCGCCCGCAGTAAGCGCACTGCATACTCGTAAGAACCATCAGGCCCGACAGTTCTGGCTCCGGCAACAGGTACACTGGCAAAGACATCAAACCCTGCACGGCGTAGTGCTGATGCGCCGCGTATGCGACGGTCCAGGCCATCGCGAATAATGGCCGCCGCCGCGCCGAGCCCCAGTCCCAGAAAAATTGCACCGGCCAGAATGAGCATGACTGGAGGTGAAGTTGATGACGATGGCAGGGTGGCGCGGCCCTTGATTCGCGTAGCTGAGAGGGCAAGTTGCTCCTGCTCTGACGTTTCCTTGGCGCGCTTAAGCACTTCTTCGTAAAGGAGGCGAACTGTGTCAGCTTCACGCTGCAGCTGACGCAGTTCAATCTGTGCAGCCGTATCAAGTTTGTCCTGCCCAGTCAGTTCATCAAGCTGTCGTTCCAACGTAGCGACATCCCGCCGGGCAATTTCATATTCGTTCTTAGCAGAATCGCGGATGCGGGCAATTTCTGCATTGATCTGACGTTCAATGCTCGCGATTTCATCACGCACCGCGATAATCTGCGGGTGACGCTCGCCATATTTGGCAAGCAGGTCGGCCTCTCGCCGCCGTGCATCTGAAAGCTGCGCACGCAGTGAGGATACGGTGGGTGAATTGAGTGCGTCCGGAACCGCATCGGCCCCGCCATTCTTCAACGCTTCGTATTTTGCTTGTGCTGTGGCTAGACGGGCACGCGCAGCAATAAGACTCTGGTTAAGAGCCTGAAGCTGCTGCTCCGTAATAGTTCCACCACTAGGCCCGACCAGACCTTTGCTTTCACGGTACCGTTGTACGCGTTCGTCAGCACGTCTCACTTCACTTTCAAGCGAGGCCAAGCGGGCATTCAATGCCTCAGTTGCCCGGCGGCTATAGTCCATGGCAGCTTCGGTTTGGTCTTCAATATAAGCGTCCATCACGGCATTGACGATATCTCGCGCCGTTTCGGGGGAACCTGCGGACCCTTTGATATCGACTATATACGTCTTATCAGCACGCAAGACAGATATGCGCTTGTATAGACGATCTGCTGCAGCGCCTTTGCGCTTCTCCAAATCGCTGCTTGAACCGCCAAACTCAGCAATATCGGCAAGCCCCAATCGGTCTATGACCTTCTTCAACACTGAAGGTGAAGTTATGACCCGAACCTGACTTTCCACCATACCCTGATCATAGCCGGCCCCAGCGGGTTGTGTTTCTTTACCCAAAACCCGGTTGTCACGCGGATCAAGATACATAAGCCCCGCAGCAGTATAAAGTTTCGGGGAGACCATCAGAAAAGCCAGCGCGGCTGCCATCACGAGAGCAGCAACCGTTGCCAGCGTGAGCCAGCGCCGTTTGAAAATTTCGATAAGACTGAAAAGATCAATGCCACCTGATGTGCCAGATTCAGAAAACGGATCCGCCTGAACCGCCAGTGTGCCTGGCAGGCCGGACGTTTTCGGAACTGCTTTTGTCGCAAGCACAGCCGCGCGCATCCACCAACCTCTAACAACGCCGCGTTTCAACAGGTGTATTTGGCGACCACCAGCCAACACAGCTGAACGAAGCAGAACAAGCCGAAGCGCTACGCGCTCACCGGCTGGTTCGGGACGTCAGTAAACGACTAATAAACTTAACATTTCCCAAAATATAGCGCTTCCAGAGGCGCCTTGGCTCAAGAAGGAGCCGCCAAACCCACTCCAGCCGCATCGCTCTGACCCATCGCGGTGCCCGCGCGACACGACCAGCCAAGAAATCGAAGAGTGCTCCGACGCCAATCGCCATCTCGCAATTCATCGTTTCGAAATATTCGTTAATAAAAAACTCCTGACCGGGGTTCCCTAGAGCCACCAGAACCAGATCGGCTTTTACGGCTGCGATACTATCAGCCACGCCCGCCGCTTCTGACTTCGTGAAAAAGCCATTACGCACACCAACATAGTCATGTTGTGGAGCGATCTTCCTGAGCGTGGCCACAGCGGCTTCTGCCACACCCGGTTGAGCCCCGATCAGAAACACCCGGCGCGGACCATCTAAACCCGCCAACAAGGCGGGTGTGAAATCCGTTCCATTGAGGTTTTCCGGGAAGCTCTGGCCATGAAGCCACCGACTGGCAATAGCAACACCCGCGCCGTCATTGAGGACGACAAACGACTGAAGAATCCGTCTGAATGCGGGGTCTGCCGCAACCAGATTTGAAGTGTGCGCATTGAGATAAGCGAGCTTGAGGCGTTCACCCGCTGCCAGCCGTCCAGCCAGCACGGCAATCATGTTGGGGGTTGTGGCGGACGTAACCTGAATACCCATGATGTCGCGCGTAATGACGTCTTGCCTCATGCTGGCGCCACCTCGCGAATTAACGCCTCGTACCTATCGAGTGCGTTATCGACCGAAAACACGTCGGCTCGGGCTCTATGCTTTGCTGGGTCACCTGGATCAGTCAGCACAGTCTCGAGCGCGCTCGCCACGGCTTCGTGATCCGCAATGGGTACCAGACGACCAAAACGCCCACCTTCCAGGATTTCATCTGGCCCGCCGCAGCGAGTTGCCACAACGGGCAAGCCATACCCCATAGCTTCGACCAGAACATTGCCGAAAGCTTCGGTTTTTGACGTCAGAGCCAGCATTTTCGCATTGGCATAGTGATGCCACGGCTCATTTACATAACCAAGAAACCGCACCCGATTGGATAGTCCAAGACTGCTTGCTAGTGCGGTGAGTGCTGAGCGCTCAGGCCCATCGCCCAAAATGTCGAGCGAGGCAGGTACGCGGCAGGCGGCCACAGCTCTTAGCAAGGTCGGATAGTCTTTTTCTGGAACCAGTCTACCCACGGCCAAAATTCTGTTCTCACGTGCGTGCAAAACCTCGCGTGTAGGCACCGCCATGATTGCAGGTAGATGGATTCCATTGGGAATTGTCACAGTCCTTGACGGATGCGCCCAAAAGCGGTGGCGGAGATAATCACGCAAGTCAGTCGAGACTGCGATAGTGCGTGCTGACATGCGGCTGGTGAGCGGTGTCAACGCGTAGGTAAGTCGGCCAAGGAAGCGCTGCTCGGCATCCATTCGGCCGTGTGCCGACAACACGGCAGGGCCGCGCCATGATGACATCATGCGGCCGGCCAGTAGCTTCAGGTTTGATGCCCCGACAGCCGCGAAGGCGACCTTGGGCTGCTCGCGTGACAGGAAGTGCGCAATGTTGCGTGTGGCTTTCCAGTGGCCCTGTCCGAAGACGACCCGCTTCATGTCTGGCGGAAGCAAGCCTTCATTTTCCGGCGCTTCGAAGTCGACTCCAAACGTAACCTCCCAGCCACGTTCGTGCAGCCCTTTGGCCATCAACGCCCAAACGCGCTCGGCACCACCGCCGACGAGTCCATGCGTGTAAAATAGAAGTTTGCCGTTAGTCATATTTCAACAGCAGCAATGTAAACATATGTGGGTTGTTTATGAACTTTGACAGCAATCATAGCGACCCGCCTCAAAACTACATCAAAACGTCAGACAGACTGTGTCCGCGCGAAGCCTTAACATCCTGATGACGATGGACCCTGCGCGGTCCCGACAGTGGCACAAGCTTCTTGCGGAAGCGTTGCGCCGGTCGGGTCACCGGGTCAATTTTGCAGTTGCGCCTGTATCCGTACCCATGACGCGAGAAGCACGGCTGGTGCAGCGGTTGGATCGCCTGGGTGGAGCCAATGGCGACACTTCGCCGGGCAGCCACTGGCAGCCGCCCGCAGCAGATGGTGACGGCCTTGCAGACACATATGATCTTGAGATCAATCTTTCTGGCCAGTCCAGCACCAGCCGGGCACCCATCAGCCTGCACCCCAGTTATGCCGGACAGATGCGCGAGGAGTGCGCTATCGCAGCGATCATCAAGGGACACAAACCGGGTATCGGCATCGTAGACAGCCGGGCCGTAGATCGCCCCATGGCCATAGCTGCTGCCATCGAAGCGCCCCATCGCATCAACAATGCGATGGACAATATCGCTGCACGGCTTCTTTCTGCCATGGAACATGCCGTTATGCGTGTGGCGCGCGGTGAGACGATTGCCAACCCTGCCGATAAGCCCTTGATGGCCCCACCCGAGCACTGCACGGCGCGCGATATCAACTGGCTGCGATATATGATGCGCCGCGTGATAGTGCGCATGTTTAACAGAAGACCCCATTGGTATGTTGGCTGGCGGCACACCAATGCTGCTTCCCCGTCGATTCAAGAAACCGCACGCATGCCCGACGTGACATGGCGTCGGCTGGAAGATGACGGGCAACGTTTCTATGCCGACCCGTTTGTCTTCTGTCATGAAGGCCGGACATGGCTGTTTGTCGAAGAATATCCGCTGTCGACAGCCAAGGGCATCATTTCGGTCGTTGAGATGGGGACCGACGGGCCGATTGGCAAGCCCGTGCCGGTGCTGGAGCGCGAAGGTCACCTTTCATATCCCTTTGTCTTCGAGCGTGACGGCAAGATCTGGATGATCCCGGAAAGCGCATCGATCAAGACTGTCGATCTGTATGAAGCGGAAGATTTCCCCTTCAAGTGGCGTCACCACAGCACACTCTTAAGCGGGATCGAAGTTGGGGACGCCACTATAGTCGAGCATGACGAGCGGCTGTGGATGTTCGGCACGGTAGGTGGTGGCGGCGCATCCAGTTGGGATGCATTGCATATATGGTCAAGCAAGCATTTGGACGGACCTTGGACCCCGCACCCGAAAAACCCGGTTCTGCTCGATGCGCGATCTGCGCGGCCTGCAGGCATGTTTTTCAGGCGCAATGGCGAATTATGGCGTCCGGCGCAGGATTGTTCGGAAATCTATGGAGGCGCGCTGGCTTTATGCCGTGTCGTGCGCCTGGATGAAGAACATTTCGAGCAGCGCGTTGAGACTGTGCTGAAACCCGATCAGGCCAAAAACTGGCCAGCGATCGGGTTTCATACACTGAATCAATGCCTTGACATCGAAGTGATCGACAGCTGCGAACACCGCCGCGCCGGACTTTAGCCGTCAGTCCTTGGCGCGTTCGACGTAGGTGCCGTCCGCCGTATTCACGACGATGCGCGTACCAGCCGAGACATGCGGCGGCACGGCGCTTTTCACACCATTGGACAGCAGCGCCGGCTTGTAGGACGAGGTCGCCGTCTGGCCCTTGGTGACTGGCTCGGTCTCCACGATTTCGAGAATGACGCGCTGCGGCAGTTCCACGGAAATCGGCGCGTCGTTGAAGACGGCGATTTCGCACTTCATGTTTTCCTGCAGGTAAGCGGCCTGATCGCCGATAATGTCCTTCGGCACCTGCAGCTGTTCATAGTTTTCCTGGTTCATGAAGACGAAATAGTCGCCATCGTCATAGAGATAGGTGTAGTCGCGATGGTCGATCTGCGCCTTTTCCACCTGATCGGTCGTCTTGTAACGCTGGGTCGTCTTCACCCCGTCCGAGATGCGGCGCATGTCGATCTGCGTCGTGGGCGTGCCCTTGCCAGGGAAGAAGCTTTCCGCCGTCAACACGACGTAAAGCCGCCCATCGTCCAGCTCCAGAACATTGCCTTTACGCACATTGCTTGCGATGACCTTGACCACAAAATCCTCCTGACACACACGGCAGCCAGTGCGGCCAAGGTGCGAACTCAACGGTGAACGGTGAAAAACCCGGCGGGTCATATACTTTCGCAAGCCTCGCGCCAAGCGCCCTGGTGGCGGCCGGACAGCCACGCTGACCGCAAGCCGTTTCTGGAGGTGCGGGCGGGGCTGCGCCGAAAAGTGCGCAGCTGGTTTGAGGCCGAAGGGTTCACCGAGGTCGAAACCGCCCTGCTCCAGACCTCGCCCTGTGCCGAAACCCATCTGCATGGCTTTGAAACCAAACGATTTTTCCCCGACGGGAGCCACGCCACCCACTACCTGCCCACCTCGCCGGAGTTTTCGGCAAAGAAACTGTTGGCGGCCGGTGAAACCAGGATTTTTGAGCTGGCCCGCGCTTTTCGCAACCGTGAGGCCAGCCCCATTCATGCCGCCGAGTTCACCATGCTGGAATGGTACAGAGCGGGTGCGCCCTATGCACAGGTGATCGAGGACACGCTGGCGATCATCGCCCTTGCCGGTGAAACCCTGCGCCATCAAGGCCATGCGGCTGACACGGCCCAGGTAGAGCGGCTGACGCTGGCAGATGCCTTCGCGCGCCATGCCGGGATTGATCTTCTTGCTACGCTGACCAATGACGGCGCGCCGCTGCGCGAGCCGATGGCACTGGCCGCCCAACGCGCAGGCGTCATGATCGCGGACGACGACACATGGCCGGATATTTTCACAAGAGTGATGGCCGAACGCATTGAGCCTGCGCTCAGCCCGGAACGATTGACGGTGCTTTTTGAATATCCCGCACCAGAGGCGGCGCTTGCCCGCCGAACGCCGCACGATGCGCGGGTTGCGGAACGCTTCGAGGTGTATGCCTGCGGGGTCGAGCTGGCCAATGGTTTTGGCGAGCTGACAAACGCTGCCGAACAGCGCCACCGGTATGAGGTGGCGATGGCCGAAAAGCTGCGCCTTTATGGTGAGACTTATCCCATTGACGAAGATTTCCTCGCGGCGCTGGAGATCATGCCTGACGCCAGCGGCGTGGCGCTGGGTTTTGACCGACTGGTGATGCTGGCAAGCGGCGCGGCGCGCATCGAGCAGGTGCTGTGGACGCCGCCCCAATGACGATCCGCGATGTCAAAGCACTGGTGGCGGCGGGACTGGCTGACGACAGCAGCGCCATGCGTGAAGCCGCTACGCGCTTCGCCATTGCCATAACGCCTGATCTGGTGCGGCTGATCGACAGGCCCGATCCGCACGACCCCATTGCGCGTCAATTTGTGCCTTCCGCGCATGAACTGAGCGTGTTGCCGCGGGAAATAGCCGATCCGATTGGCGATGACGCGCATTCGCCGGTGCCCGGCATCGTGCATCGCTATGCCAACCGCGTGCTGCTGAAAGTCATCAGCGTCTGCCCGGTTTATTGCCGCTTCTGTTTCCGGCGCGAGATGATCGGCCCGGCCAGCGAAGCGCCGCTGACCGGCGGAGCATTGGAGGCGGCGCTCGCCTATATCGGCGCACATGATGAGATCAGCGAGGTCATCATGACCGGAGGCGATCCATTCATGCTGTCGGAGCGGCGGGCGCGCGAGATCACCGAACGGCTGGAGGCGCTGGCGCATATCAAGGTGCTGCGCTGGCATACGCGCGTGCCTGTCGCGGAACCGGCGCGCGTGAGCCCCGACTTCGTCAAGGCGATCACCCCGCAACGGGGGGCTGGGTGGGTCGCTATCCATGCCAATCACCCACGCGAACTGACCGATGAGGCGCGCGCCGCCTTCGCCCGGATGCGGCAGGCGGGCCTCACCCTTGTCAGCCAGAGCGTCCTGCTGAAAGGCGTGAATGACGATGTGGAGACACTGGCCGCGTTGATGGACGGTTTCGTGCAGGCGGGCGTGAAGCCTTATTATCTGCACCATGCCGACCTTGCGCCGGGCACCAGCCATTTCCGTACGACCATCGCGGAGGGTCAGGCCCTGATGCGGCAGCTTCATGCACGTCTGAGCGGGCTGGCTATGCCGCATTATGTTCTCGACATTCCCGGCGGCGATTCAAAAGTGCCGCTGACCCCTGAAACGGTGCGCCAGACCGGCGACGGAATTCAGGTTCAAAATGCCCGTGGCGCGTGGGTCGATTATCGCGGCTGAAGGCGGACTTTTTATTCGTTCCTCGATTTTGGGTTTTTAATTTCACGGTCGACGGGAAGACGTGTCTGCCTGATTTTTGGGCACTTACATGGCTGCGCGAAACTATATGACAATATTCCTTGATCATATTTCCAGATATATGTTCGTTCGTCATAAAGATGCCCCCCTCCCCCTCCTCCTTCCCCAGACTGGTTTTCAGGTCAGCCATGCATTGGCTGCAGGACGACCCTGCGCGCTTCAACCCACAAATATAGGAAGATCAGCCTATATTTCAATGCATGACCGGCCAGATAAATGGGCATGAAAACCTATGCCGGGACGACGAACGCGATGAGCTGCATCGCGTGCCCATCAACCGAGCGGCGCGCCATTGCACCGGGGAGGAGGTCAGATGAGATTTCCACGACCGGCGCCGGTGATGGTATGAAGCGCCATGCCGACCATTCTCGCCACGGGCTTCCTGCCCTTCCCATCCGCGCCGGTGAACCCGACCGAATGGCTGATCCGCACACTGGAGGCCGAAGGCTGGCAGCCGGAGGGCGCGCGGCTCGTGACCCATATCCTGCCGACCGTGTTCGACGTGTATGAGCGCAGCCTGAAGCCGATGATCGACAAGGTGAAGCCGGATGCCGTTGTGCAGTTCGGGCTGAGTGCCAAAGCCAATGGCTTCACGCTGGAGCGCACCGCTTACAACATGCAGACCGTGCGCCGCCCGGATGGCGAAGGGGCCTTTGCGCCTGCCCGCTGGATCGAGCCGATGGCCCCGGCCACGCACATATCATCGCTGCCGCTGCCCGAAATTGCACAGGAGCTTCACGAGGCGCGGCTGCCGGTGGAATGGTCAGACAGCGCGGGCGATTACATGTGCAATCTGGTGTTCTATCGCTGCCGTGTTGCCCTGCCCCATGCGATGACCGGCTTCATCCACCTGCCCTACACCGTGCCGATGGAGGAAGAAGCGCTGGCCTGTGGCGCGCCGCAATCAACCGGCATCGCCATGAGCGAGGCCAGCATGCTGACCGGCGCGAAGATCATTCTGGGAGAAGTTGCGCGGGCATTGCCCGTGCAGGCATAAATAAAAGCGTCAGATGGCCTGTAAGCCGGGTTCTGTCCCCCGCCGAGGCGGATGGATGACCATTCCTCTGGGACGTCTGTTACCAGACGCCTCGCGCGACCAACCCGGGCGACGAGCCGGAGACAGGCCCATGTGCCACCCCTATTCGGTCTTGCTCCTGGTGGGGCTTGCCGTGCCGTCTGCGTTGCCGCATCCGCGGTGCGCTCTTACCGCACCGTTTCACCCTTACCCGGCATGCCGGGCGGTCTGATTTCTGTGGCGCTATCCCTGGGGTCGCCCCCGCCGGGTGTTACCCGGCACCATGTCTCCGTGGAGCCCGGACTTTCCTCGATGCTTGCGCACCGCAGTCATCCAGCCATCTGACGCGGGGACGGTGTGGGCCTTGCGCGAAGGCCCGTCAAGTGTGCCTGTAGGCAGACACGGACTTCATGCCAGCATCACACAATGACCCTTGAACTTTTCGCGCACCCCTTTTCGTCATACTGCCAGAAGGCGCTGATCGCACTTTATGAAAACGAGCTGCCCTTCACCTATCGCCAGCTTTCACCGGACGAGCCGCAGAACAATGCGGAGCTAAAAAAGCTTTGGCCGCATGCCAAGTTTCCCGTGCTGCTGGACGATGGGCGCGTGATCGTCGAGGCAACGATCATCATCGAACATCTGCACAATCATTTCCCCGGCCCAGTTCGCCTAATGCCCGATGATGCCGACGCGGCGCTGGAGGTGCGGATGCTCGATCGTATCTTCGACAATTATGTCATGACGCCGATGAATGCCGTTGTGTTCAACGCCCTGCGGCCCGAGCCGGAGCGAAGCGCGCGCACGGTGAGCGATGCGGTGGCGCAACTGGAAACAAGCTATCGCTGGCTGGACGCACACATGGCGACGCGCCAATGGGCGGCCGCCGACAGATTCAGCCTGGCTGATTGTGCCGCCGCGCCATCGCTTTTCTATGCCGACTGGGTGCATCAGATCGCGCCTGAATACGCGCATCTGCACCGCTATCGCAGCCGCCTGCTGGCGCGGCCATCATTCGCCCGCGCCGTGGAGGAGGCCCGGCCCTATCGCGCTTTCTTCCCGCTGGGCGCCCCCGACCGCGACTGAACATCAAAAAGCCGGCGGCGGGTTTCGAGATCTGCAATGCCGTCAACTTTCGCTTGACGAAAGCGGCGCTGGAAAGCCGTGATGACATCGGCAAGGTCATTGTCCGTGTCCGGCTGCATACCGTAGCCAATGGCTTTCAATGCCTGAGCTGTTTCATTCTCGGCCACGGCAAGCTTGCCCTTGCTGGGCCAGAGGCCGATGCCGTTCCGCGCCAGTCTCTGCCATGGGAACAACTCGCCCGGATCCTGCTTGCGGCCCGGTGCAATGTCGGAATGGCCCACAACACTAACGGCAGGAATCGCATGACGCGCGAGGATGGCCTTGCACATGCCGATCAACGCATCGACCTGTGGTTCGGGGAATGGGCGATAACCCCATTCATGGCCCGGATTGACGATTTCGATGCCGATGGAGCGCGAGTTCACATCGTCCCGCCCGCGCCACCATGAAAGGCCCGCATGCCAGGCACGTTTTTCTTCCGGCACATGGGCATAAAAAGTGCCGTCTTCATCCAGCGTGTAATGCGCGCTGACACGGCGCTCGCGCACCCCATCGGTCAGGATGTCCAGCGCCTCCTTCGCAGTGGGCAGGCCGGTATAGTGCAGAACAAGTGTGTCGATGCGCGCGCCTTCCGGGCGGTCGTTAAAGTTGGGCGACGGCATGTCAACGACACGCAGTTTCACAGCCCCCGCTCCTTTTTGATGACTTCATAAGCGGCATTGATGCGCGCCAGCTTCTCGGTCGCAACCTGAAGGAACTCCTCAGGCGCACCGCGCGCGATCATGCGATCAGGATGGTTCTCGCTCACCGCTTTCAGATAGGCCTTGCGGACTTCCACATCCGTGGCGGCTGAATCGACATTGAGCAGGGCGTAGGGGTCAGGGTCACAAGGCCCGCCATAGGCCGCACACAGATTGTTGAAAGCCGAATCCGAAATGCCGAAGCGCCGCGCCACCTCGCGCAGATAGGTGAGTTCGGCCTCATGCACTTCACCATCAGCAGCCGCGACGAAGAACAGCGCGTCGAGCAGATCTTCCAGCAGACCGGGCCGGTCGCGGAACACACGCGCGAGCTGTCCGGCATAGGCTTCAAAGCCCGCCGTCGTTTCATGTGCCAGATCATAGACACGGCGCACATCCGCTTCGTCTTTCGGCTCGATGTGCACAATGCGTTGGAAAGCCGCAAACTCATGATCTGTCGACATGCCGTCGGCCTTCGCCATCTTGGCCGCGAGCGCCGTCACCCCGATGGTGAAGATGACCTGCTTTTCGGAAGGCGTCGGCTCGCGGTCAAATACCGCATGACCGGCCAGCGCACCTAGCGCCGCGCCCAGTGGGCCGCCGCCGATCACGAAGCCCGCCGCCGCACCGCCTATCTTGCCCCAAATCGACATGGGGACTTTCTACGCGAAGGGCTTGGCCCTGTCATGCACTGCACGCTAGACAGGGCGCATGACCGGCACATGGCAATTCTGGATTGATCGCGGCGGCACGTTTACCGATGTCATCGCCCGCAAGCCCGACGGATCGCTTACGGCGGCCAAGCTTCTTTCAGAAAATCCTGAACGCTATGCGGACGCGGCGGTTGAAGGGATCAGGCGTTTCCTGAAATCCGCGCCGGACGGGGCCATCGACGCCGTGAAAATGGGTACGACCGTCGCCACCAATGCCCTGCTGGAGCGCAAGGGCGAGAGGCTGGCGCTGGTGGTGACGCGCGGCTTCGGCGACCAGATCCGCATTGGTTATCAGAACCGGCCCAAACTGTTCGCGCGGTGCATCGTCTTGCCGGACATGCTGTATGAAACCGTGATCGAGGCCGACGAGCGGGTGACGGCGGACGGCAAGGTTCAAACGGCTCTGAACGAGGATGCCTTGCGGGCGAGCCTTGCCGCCGTGCGCGCCAAAGGCATTTCCGCCTGCGCCATTGTTTTCATGCATGGCTATCGCTTCCCGGCGCATGAAAAGCGCGCGGGCGAGATCGCGCGAGAACTGGGCTTCACACAAATCAGCCTCAGTCACGAGGTCTCGCCGTTGCAGAAATTCGTTTCGCGCGGCGACACCACCATCGTCGATGCCTATCTCTCGCCCGTACTGCAACGCTATGTCTCGCGCGTGCGCAGCGGGCTGGGTGACAGTGTGCCACTGCATTTCATGCAGTCATCGGGCGGGCTGACCAGTGCCACCGCCTTTCGCGGCAAGGATGCTGTTCTGTCTGGTCCGGCAGGCGGTGTGGTGGGTGCTGCCGAGACAGGCCGGGCTGCCGGATTTGAGAAGATCATCGGCTTCGACATGGGCGGCACGTCGACTGATGTGTGCCATTTCGACGGCGCTTACGAACGCGAGCAGGAAACAACGGTCGCCGGTGTGCGACTGCGTGCGCCCATGATGCTGGTGCATACAGTCGCGGCGGGCGGATCATCAATCCTGTCCTATGACGGACTGCGGATGCGGGTGGGACCGGAGTCGGCGGGTGCCAATCCCGGCCCGAAATCCTATAGGCGCGGCGGGCCGCTCGCCATCACCGATGCCAATGTCATGCTGGGGAAGCTGCAAGCCGATTTCTTCCCGGCGATTTTCGGCCCCGGCGAGAATGAGACGCTTGATGTGGCAAGTGTGCAGGCCGCCTTTGACGATATCGCAGGCCGGATTGGCGATGGCCGCACGCCGGAAGCCATCGCGGAGGGCTTCATTCGTATCGCGGTTGAGAACATGGCCAATGCGGTGAAGCGCATCTCGGTGGCGCGCGGCTATGATGTGACGGGTTACACGCTCAACTGCTTTGGCGGCGCGGGCGGTCAGCATGCCTGCCTCGTCGCGGATGCGCTGGGGATGGAGACGGTTCTCATTCATCCCTTCTCAGGGCTGCTTTCGGCCTATGGCATCGGGCTGGCCCGGCAACGGGCGTTTCGCCAGAGGGCAATCGGCGCGGAGCTGACGGCAAATCTCGCGACACGCCTGAAAGAAGAAGTTGCGAAGATCGGGCAGGAAGCACGCGACGACCTGATGGATCAGGGGATCGCATCCGGTGCGATTATCGCTGATGCCAGCGCCTTCATCCGCTATGCAGGCACCGATACAGCGCTGGAAGTGCCGTTCGGATCAGCCGATGACATGGCGGTGGCATTCGTTGCGCTTCACACCAAACGCTTCGGGTTCGGCTTTGAAGGCCGCAGCCTGATCGTCGAGCAGATACAGGTGGAGGCCAGCGGCGCGGGCGCGAACCCGCCGGAGCTATCCGCCCTGAAGGCACAGGGTGATGAAGCGCCGGTCAGCGCCACGCGGCAGATATTCTTCAACGGTGCCTGGCATGAAACGCCGGTCTATCTGCGTGGCGATGTCGGCTGCGGGCACCACCTGCCCGGCCCGGCTTTGCTGATCGAGCCAAACCAGACCATCGTGATCGAGCCGGGCTGGCAGGCCGAACTATCCGCCCACGATGATGTCATACTCAAACGCATCACAGCGCGGCCGTTGCGCCACGCGGCAGGCACACAGGCCGATCCGGTGATGCTGGAAATCTTCAACAACCTGTTCATGTCGATCGCCGAGCAGATGGGGCTGACGCTGGAAAAAACCGCTGCATCGGTCAACATCAAGGAGCGTCTGGATTTTTCCTGCGCCATTTACGATGCCGAAGGCGGGCTCATCGCCAACGCGCCGCATGTGCCGGTGCATCTGGGCAGCATGGGCGACAGTGTTGCGGCGGTGCGCGCACGTCATCCGCATATGAAGCCCGGCGATGCGTTTGCATTGAACGCGCCTTATGCGGGCGGCACCCACCTGCCCGACATCACGGTGGTGATGCCGATATTCGGGGCGGGTGATACAGCACCGCGCTTTTACTGCGCGGCGCGCGGGCATCATGCCGACATTGGCGGTATCGCGCCCGGTTCCATGCCCGCTTTTTCCAGGACTGTGGACGACGAAGGGGTGATGCTGGACGCGGTTCAGATCGTGCATGGCGGCGTGTTCGATGAAGACGGGTTGACGCAGCACCTTTCATCCGGCGCGCATCCTTCGCGTAACATTGCGAACAACATCGCGGACATGAAGGCCCAGATCGCCGCCTGCGCCAAAGGTGGTGAGGAGCTGCACAAGATGACGGTGCTGCATGGGCCGGATGTCGTCGCCGCCTATATGCGCCATGTGCAGGACAATGCCGAGGCTGTGACACGCCGCGCCATCGCCGCGCTGAAGCCCGGCAGTTTCGCAGTGCCGATGGATAATAACGCTATCATCCGTGTACGGATCGAAGTGGATATGGCCACCAGCAGCGCCCGCATCGACTTCACTGGCACAAGCCCGCAGACGCCAGACAATTTCAACGCCCCTTCATCTGTCACCAAGGCGGCAGTGCTGTATTGTTTCCGTTGCCTTGCCGATGACGATATTCCGCTGAATGCCGGGTGCCTGCGCCCGCTTGAGATCATCATTCCGGAAGGTTCGATGCTGGCCCCGCGCTATCCGGCAGCGGTGGTCGCGGGCAATGTGGAAACCAGCCAGACCGTGACCGACGCCATTTTCGGCGCGATGGGCGTGCTGGCCGCCTCGCAGGGGACGATGAACAATCTCACCTTCGGCAATGCGCGCCATCAATATTACGAGACGATCTGCGGCGGGGCGGGTGCAGGGCCGGATTTCAACGGCGCCTCGGCGGTGCACACACACATGACCAATTCGCGCCTGACCGACCCGGAAGTACTGGAAAGCCGTTTTCCCGTGGTGGTCGATGCATTCTCTATCCGGGGCGGCTCAGGCGGTGCAGGCACACATCATGGAGGCGATGGCATTTCCCGGCGCATCCGCTTTCTGGAACCGATGACCGCATCCATTCTTTCGACCCGCCGCATCAACCGGCCCTTCGGTCTGAATGGCGGCGGCGATGGCGCCCCCGGCCGCAACAGTGTGATCCGTGCCGATGGCCATGAGGAAAAACTGCGACCATCTGATGAGGTGTCGCTGGACCCCGGTGATGCCATCGTCATCGAGACCCCCGGTGGGGGCGGATACGGGCAGCCCCACGACCCTGCCTGATGGCCGGGTCAGGCCCGGCCATGAGGATAAGCGAGGCCGCGTTTGCGTGCACGTGCCTAGGTCATCACCATTGGGCCGTCAGGCGGCTTCGCTGGCGCGCCGTGGATCATAATTGAGAATGGGCGCGAGCCAGCGTTCCATCTCGGTCATGCTCATGCCCTTGCGCGCGGCATAGTCCTCAACCTGATCGCGCTCGATCTTGCCGATGCCGAAATAGGCTGACTTGGGGTGGCTGAAATAAAGTCCGCTGACCGCCGCGCCCGGCCACATCGCAAAACTTTCAGTCAGCGTGATCCCCGCCGTTTCGGTCGCGTTCAGCAGACGGAACAACGTGCCCTTTTCGGTATGGTCGGGCTGTGCCGGATAGCCGGGTGCCGGGCGGATGCCCTGATATTTTTCACCGATGAGATCATCATTGCTCAGCGTTTCATCCGGTGCATAGCCCCAATGCACGCGCCGCACTTCCTCGTGTAGGCGTTCAGCGAAGGCTTCTGCAAGACGGTCGGCCAGCGCCTTGGAAAGGATCGCTGAATAGTCGTCATGCGCGGCCTTGAAACGCGCCGCCACCTCATCCTCGCCATGACCCGATGTCACGGCAAATGCGCCGATGTAATCCGCAACGCCGCTTTCCACCGGCGCGATCAGATCGGACAGCGCCATGTTGGGCCGCACCGCATCCTTGGCCTGCTGCTGACGCAGGGCATGGAAGCGCGCCAGTTCCTTCGTGCGCGTTTCATCGGTCCACACGATGATGTCATCGCCCTGTGCGTTGGCCGGCCAGAAGCCGATGGTTGCTTTTGCCGTCAGCCATTTTTTAGCGACCATCTTCTTCAGCATGGCCTGCGCGTCAGCAAACAGATTGCGCGCCGCTTCGCCCACCACAGCATCCTGAAGAATGGCGGGATAACGTCCCACCAGTTCCCAGCTCTGGAAGAAGGGCGTCCAGTCGATGCGTTCCACCAGCTCGGCCAGCGGATAATCTTCAAACACCTTTGTGCCAAGGAATGAAGGTTTGGGCGGCGTGTAATTCGCCCAGTCGATCTTCATCGCATTGGCGCGCGCCTGCGCGATGGTAAAGCGTTTGTCGGGACTGCGGCTGGCCGCATGTTTTTCAGCAATCGTGCGATAGTCGGCCAGCACGTCGCTGACGAATGTGCCCTTCTGATCTTTCGACAGAAGGCTGGAGGCCACCGCGACGGCGCGCGAGGCATCAGTCACATAGACCGCCTGCCCGCGCGTGTAGTTCGGATTGATCTTCACCGCCGTGTGCACTTTCGATGTCGTCGCGCCGCCAATCAGCAGCGGCAGATCGAAATCCTGCCGTTCCATCTCGGCGGCGATATGGCACATTTCATCCAGCGAGGGCGTGATGAGGCCCGACAGGCCGATGATGTCGGCCTTTTCGGCGCGCGCGGTATCGAGGATTTTCTGGGCGGGCACCATCACGCCAAGGTCGATGACCTCGTAATTATTGCACTGAAGCACGACGCCGACGATGTTCTTGCCGATGTCATGCACATCGCCCTTCACGGTCGCCATGACGATCTTGCCGGCGGCCTCACGCTTCTGACCGGCCGCTTCGGTTTCCATGAAAGGCATCAGCCAGGCGACCGCCTTCTTCATGACGCGGGCACTTTTCACGACCTGTGGCAGGAACATCTTGCCGGAGCCAAACAGATCTCCGACGATATTCATGCCGTCCATCAGCGGCCCTTCGATGACATGAAGCGGACGCTCAGCTTCCAGACGCGCCTCTTCGGTGTCTTCGTCGATATAGTCGGCAATGCCCTGAACCAGAGCGTGCGCCAGCCGTTCCTTCACCGGCAGCTTGCGCCATTCGAGGTCCGCTTCCTTTTTCGTCGCGCCACCGCCTTTATACTGTTCAGCGATTTCCAGCAGCCGTTCGGTCGCATCGCTGCGGCGGTTGAGGACGACATCCTCCACCCGCTCGCGCAGTTCGGTGGGGATGTTCTGGTAGACGCCAAGCTGACCGGCATTGACGATGCCCATGTCCATGCCCGCTTTGATGGCGTGGAACAGGAACACCGAGTGCATGGCTTCACGCACCGGCTCGTTGCCACGGAACGAGAACGAGACATTGGAAACGCCGCCCGACACATGGGCCAGTGGCATCTCGTTACGGATGGCGCGCGTCGCATCGACGAAGTTCACACCATAGGTGTCGTGTTCCTCAATGCCCGTCGCCACGGCGAAGATGTTGGGATCGAAGATGATGTCTTCCGGCGGGAAGCCCGCTTCCCGCGTGAGGATGTCATAGGACTTGCGGCAGATTTCGATCTTGCGCGCGATGGTGTCGGCCTGGCCCTGCTCGTCAAACGCCATCACCACCACGGCGGCGCCATAACGGCGCAGCAGACGCGCCTGTTCCAGAAACTTCGCCTTGCCTTCCTTCATCGAGATGGAGTTGACGACCGGCTTGCCCTGCACACATTTCAGGCCCGCCTCGATGATCTCCCATTTCGAGGAGTCGATCATGAACGGCACCTTGGCGATGGAAGGTTCCGACGCCATCAGATTGAGAAAGCGCGTCATCGCCGCTTTCCCATCGAGCAGACCTTCATCCATGTTGATGTCGATGATCTGCGCGCCGTTCTCGACCTGATCGCGTGCAATATCCAGTGCCGCCTCATAGTCGCCCGCCGTGATGAGCTTGCGGAACTTCGCTGAGCCGGTGACGTTGGTGCGCTCACCGACATTCACGAACGGAATGTCGGGCGTGAGCGTGAAGGCTTCGATGCCCGAAAGCCGCAGCTGTTTCGGCTTTTCAGGCATGGTGCGCGGGGCGACGGTTTTCACGGTTTCGCAGATTGCCGCGATGTGGTCGGGCGTCGTGCCGCAGCAGCCGCCGACCACATTCAGGAAACCGCTTTCCGCGAACTCGCGGATGAGGCCCGCCATATATTCGGGGCTGTCATCATAGCCGCCAAACTCATTGGGCAGGCCGGCATTGGGATGACACGCCACCAGCGTTTCGGCGCAGGTGGAAAGCTCCATCACATACTGGCGCAATTCCTTTGCGCCGAGCGCGCAGTTGAGACCAACGATCAGCGGTTCGGCATGGCGGATGGAATGCCAGAACGCTTCGACGGTTTGTCCGGTCAGCGTGCGGCCCGACAGATCGGTGATGGTGCCCGACACCCAGATCGGCCAGGTGCGGCCCAGTTCGTCGAACACAGACTGGCAGGCGAACAGTGCCGCCTTGGCGTTCAGCGTGTCGAAGACGGTTTCGATCAGCAGAATGTCGGTGCCGCCCTCGATCAGTGCCCGCACCGCTTCGGCATAGGCCGTGACCAGCTCATCAAAGGTGATGGCGCGGAAGCCGGCATCGTTCACGTCTGGCGAGATGGATGCGGTGCGATTGGTCGGGCCGATCGAGCCAGCCACAAAGCGCGGCTTTTCGGGCGTTGAATATTTGTCGGCCAGCACGCGCGCCAGACGTGCGCCTTCACGGTTCAGTTCAGGTGCCAGACTTTCCATGCCGTAATCAGCCATGGCGATGGTCGTCGCGCTGAACGTGTTGGTCGAGATGATGTCAGCGCCCGCCTTCAGATAGGCTTCGCTGATCGCGCTGATGATCTCAGGCTGGGTGAGGATGAGAAGGTCGTTATTGCCTTTCACATCATGCGGCCAGTTCTGGAAGCGCGTGCCGCGATAGTCGGCATCCGTTAGACCATAGGTCTGGATCATGGTGCCCCACGCGCCATCAAGTGTGAGAATGCGCTTCTTGCTTTCGGCAAGAATATAGGCGCGGGCGTCCGGGCGCGTGGTCATCAGGCGGCGTCCTTCACAGGCATGATGCCCAGAATGCGGCAGATCGCATAGGTGAGATCGGCCTGATTCAGTGTGTAGAAATGAATGTCCTGAAAGCCGATGGCGGTCAGGCGTTCAACCTGCTCCGCCGCGACGGTGGCGGCGATCAGCTTGCGGGTTTCAAGATCATCATCGAGGCCTTCAAAACGCTCGGCCAGCCATGCGGGCACGCTGGCCCCGCACCGTGCAGACATGCGCTGAATGCCCTTGAAGTTGGTAGTCGGCATGATGCCGGGCACAACCGGGATCTTCACGCCCAGCCGCCGGGCGCGTTCCAGAAAGCGGATGTGGTGGTCGGTGTCGAACGCGAACTGCGTGATGGCGCGCGTCGCGCCCGCGTCGATCTTGCGCTTCAGCAGGTCGATATCCGCATCCAGCGAAGCGCTGTCGGGGTGCTTTTCGGGATAGCACGAGACGCTGACCTCGAAGTCGCCGATGCGACGGATGCCTTCGATGAGTTGCGGCGTGGAGTGATAGCCGCCAGCCGTTTCACGATAGGTGCCCATGTCGGGCATGTCGCCGCGCAGGGCCACGATGTGACGCACACCGGCCTCCCAGTAATCGCGGATGACGCTATCGATCTCGTCTTTTGTCGCACCGACACAGGTGAGATGCGCGGCGGGCTTCAGCGCGGTTTCATCGACGATGCGCTTGACGGTGGCATGCGTGCGCTCGCGCGTTGAACCGCCTGCCCCGTAAGTGACCGAAACAAAACGCGGCTGAAGCGGCGCGAGGCGGTGGATGGCACGCCAGAGCGCTTGTTCCGCGTCGTCATTTTTGGGCGGGAAAAACTCAAATGAGACATTGAGGCTCATGTCAGGCCGCCTCCCCAGCGGTATGCGATGATTTCGCGGCAGGCTTTTGCAGCAGCCACAATTTGACCGTCAGATGCGCGCCATCCCGTTTAGCGGGTGGTAGATCGCGGGTTTCGGAGACCTTAAGCCCAGCCGACGCTGCCCACGCGGCCACTTCGCTGTCGGTAAAGCCAAGACGACGATGGGCATGTTTCTCGCGCAGATGCTCAAGCCCGTGCGGCGCGAAGTCGGCAATCAACATGCGCCCGCCCGGCTCCAGCAGACGTGCAGCCTGTGCAACCGCTTCGGCGGGATGTTCAAGGAAGTGCAGCACATGATGCAGCACCACCAGATCGGCCCTCGGCATGACACCCATCGCGCCGGGATCAAGCCGCAGCAGATTGCCATAGCGCACCTGCACGTTGGTCAGATTGCCGCGTTCCAGATTGGCGCGTGCAACGCCCAGCATTTCGTGGCTGGCGTCGATGCCGATGGCCCGGCTGGTGCGAGGGGCCAGCAGTTCCAGAATGCGGCCCGTGCCGGTGCCCAGATCAATCAGTGTACGGATTTTATCCGCGCCCAGTATATCGAGGATCGCCTTCTCGACGGCCTCCTCCGGCAGATGAAGCGCGCGGATCTCGTTCCACTGACCTGCATTGTCCGCAAAATAGCTGGCGGCCTCCTCAGCGCGGGTCTTGCGGATATCCTCCAGCCGCTTGGCATCCTCGCGCAGAACCGGATCGTCCATGTTCAGCAGTCCGGTGATCGCCTGCGCCAGACCCGCCGCCTCGCCATCAGCCGCCAGCCGGTAGAACACCCAAGTCCCTTCCGGGAAGCGATGCAGCAAGCCGGCATCGACCATCAGCTTCAGGTGACGGCTGACGCGCGGCTGGCTCTGCTGAAGCACATGGGTGATTTCGGTGACGGTCAGCTCGGCGCGCGACAAAAGTGCCAGCAGACGCAGCCGCGTCGGCTCTGCCAGGGCTTTCAGCGCATCGAGCAAGATGTTCATGGGCACCATGCGTTTCGCATAAACATATCTTTATATATCTATACAAGATTTATTACGGGTTAATCAGACCCCGGGCAAGAAACTTACGCTTACGTCATTCTTGACGAAATCGACGAACACACAGACGCTGAAAGTGACAAAATATCACGGATACCTTGCCATGAGCCAAGCCAGTGACCTGGGCTTCGACCCAACCGCCCTGAAAGCCAAGTATCGCGCCGAACGCGACAAACGCCTGAAAACCGAGGGCAACGCGCAATATGTCGAGATCAATGGGCAGTTCGCCCATTATCTGGACGATCCTTATGTGGAGCCGGGTTTCAGCCGCGCCCCACTGACCGACGATACTGATGTTATCGTCATCGGCGGTGGCTTTGGCGGACTGCTTGCCGGGGCACGGCTGAAACAGGCCGGCATCAGCGATGTGCGCATCATCGAAAAGGGCGGCGACTTTGGCGGCACCTGGTACTGGAACCGCTACCCCGGCGCGGCCTGCGACATCGAGAGCTATATCTATCTGCCGCTGCTGGAAGAATTGAATTTCATGCCAGCGAGCAAATACACGCCCGCCGCCGAAATCCTTCAGCATTCCCGCAATATCGGCAAGCATTTCGGCCTTTACGAAAAAGCCTGCTTCCAGACCGAGGTGAAGGGCATCAGCTGGGATGAGGCTTCTGGCCGCTGGATCGTTACCACCAATCGCGGCGACGCGATGAAAGCGCGCTTCATCGTCATGGCCAATGGCCCACTACACCGGCCCAAACTGCCGGGCATCGCGGGCGTTGAGAGCTTCAAAGGCCACAGCTTCCACACCAGCCGCTGGGATTATGCCTATACCGGCGGCAATGCCGAAGGGAACCTGACCGGCCTTCAGGACAAGGTCGTTGGCATTATCGGCACCGGCGCAACCGCCGTGCAGTGCGTGCCGCATCTGGGACGCTGGGCAAAACAGCTCTATGTTTTCCAGCGCACGCCCTCATCCATCGACGTGCGCAACGACAAGCCAACCGACCCGGAATGGGTGAAGTCGCTCACCCCCGGCTGGCAGAAGCGCCGCATGGACAATTTCAACGTCCTCGTAACCGGCGGCCATCAGGATGTGGATCTGGTGAATGACGGCTGGACCGAAATCATCCGCAACATCCTGCTGCTTTATCCCAAGCGCGGCCCGGTGCAGGATCCGGCCGAACTGGTGCAGCTGGCGGACTTCAAGAAAATGGAGCAGGTGCGCGCCCGCGTCGATGCCATCGTGAAAGACAAGGCGACCGCCGAAGCGTTGAAGCCATTCTACAACCAGTTCTGCAAACGGCCCTGCTTCCACGACGACTATCTGCCGACCTTCAACCGGCCCAATGTCACGCTGGTCGACACCGACGGCAAAGGCGTGGAGCGCATCACGCAGGACAGCGTGATCGCCAACGGCAAGGCCTATAAACTCGATTGCCTGATCTACGCGACGGGTTTTGAGGTCGGCACCGAATACACCCGGCGCTCAGGCTATGACCTGACCGGGCGTGATGGCGTCACGCTTTCGGGCAAGTGGGCTGAGGGTGTTTCAACCCTGCACGGGCTGATGTCGCGCGGTTTCCCCAATGCCTTCATCATCCAGCCCTCACAGTCAGGCTTTGCCGCCAACTTCCCGCATATGCTCGATGAGCAGACGCGCCATATCGCCTATGTGATTGAGAAGTCCATACATCAGCAGGCGCGCACGATTGAGCCGAGCGCCGAAGCTGAGGCCGATTGGGTGAAGACGATCATGGACGTCGCCATCTTCCGCCAGAAGTTTCAGGAAGAATGCACGCCGGGCTATTACAACAATGAAGGCAAGCCCAATCCACTCACCATCCGCAATGGCGCTTACGGCAAAGGCCCCATCGCCTATGCCAAGGTGCTGGAGGACTGGCGCGCCGATGGCCACATGGCCGGGCTTGAGGTGAAGTCGTAATACGTTCCCATCTGCCCGCATGACCGGCCTTCGCGCCGGTCACCCGGAACGGAAGCTGGATGGCCGGGTTCAAGCCCGGCCATGAGCTTTGAGGGTCACCCCATCGGATACATGATGTCCTTCGACACGGCGTCGATGGCTTTCATGGTTTCACCGCTCAGCACCGCTTCGCGCGCTGCGAAGATATCAGCGAGCTGGTCGGCATGTGTTGCGCCCACAATGGTTGAGGCGACAAAATCGTGGTTCATGCTCCACGCCGTCGCCAGCGTCACCGGCGCCATGCCCGCCGCCGCTGCGATCTGCGAGAAACGTGCCGTTGAAGCGAGCGACTTATCATTGACGAAGCGCTTGGTCATCGCTGCCTGACGCCCGCCGATCTTGATGTAGTTCGAGAAGCGCGCGCCATCCGGCGTCGCCCCGCCCTGATACTTGCCCGACAGCACACCGCCCGCGAGCGGCGAATAGGGAATGAGACTGACCCCTTCCTGACGGCAGACCTGAGCCAGTTCATCCTCGAAGCGGCGATTGTTCAGGCTGAAATTGTTCTGGATGGTGGCATAGCGCGCAACGCCCAGACGTTCCGACGCGGCCAGTGATTTCATCAAGCCCCAGCTGGTTTCGTTGGAACAACCAACCACCCGCACCTTGCCCGCGCGAATGAGATCATCCAGCACTTCCATCGTCTCGTCATAGGCGGTGCCGTGATCGGGCCAGTGCGTCTGATAGAGATCGACATAATCGGTCTGAAGCCGCGTGAGGCTGGCTTCCAACGCACGGATGATGTTGTGCCGGTCCAGCGCCGTCATGCCCGCGCGCTGCGAAGCCTTCAGCCAGCCATGGCTGGGACCGCACACCTTGGTGGCGAGGATGATCTCGTCGCGCCGTTTCGTCTTCATCCAGCGCCCGACGATTTCTTCCGTCAGCCCTGCCCATTTTTCATCGGGCGGCACGGGATAATTTTCGGCGGTGTCGAAGAAATTGATGCCCGCTTCCAGCGACATGTCGAGAATACGATGGGACATTTTCTCGTCGGCCTGATTGCCGAAGGTCATGGTGCCCATGCAGATGGGCGACACCGCAACGGCGCTGCGCCCAAGACGGCGGGATTTCATGGGAGGATCCTTTGGTACGGAATGTTACAGGCTGTCACTATGTCATGGTCTGAGAAGGCGGGCCACAAGCCTGTCATTCCCCTTCCGCCTCTACGATGCACCTCCCCCGCGCCGCAGGGGAGGAAAAGAGAAGGCGTGGATGGCATGCCTTCGCATACCATGACACTTCGCAAACGGCTCAATTCCGCGTCAGTTTCTTGTACTTGATGCGATGGGGCACAAGGGCGTCGTCGCCGAGGCGGCGTTTGCGGTCGGCCATGTAGTCTTCGAAATTGCCCTCGAACCATTCGACATGGCTGTCACCTTCGAAGCTGAGGATGTGCGTGGCGATACGGTCGAGGAACCAGCGATCGTGGCTGATGACCACGGCGCAGCCCGCGTAATCTTCCAGCGCCTCTTCCAGTGCGCGCAGCGTATCGACATCGAGATCGTTGGTCGGTTCGTCAAGCAGCAGAACATTGGCGCCGGATTTCAGAATCTTGGCCAGATGCACGCGGTTGCGTTCACCGCCCGAAAGCTGACCCACCTTCTTCTGTTGATCGCCGCCCTTGAAGTTGAAAGCGCTGCAATAGCCGCGTGAATTGATCTCACGCTTGCCGAGATAGAGGATTTCATTGCCGCCGGAGATTTCCTCCCACACGGTTTTCTTGTCGTCGAGCGCGTCGCGGCTCTGGTCGACATAGCCAAGCTGCACACTCTCACCCACAAAGAGCGCGCCGCTGTCGGGCGTCTCGCCACCAGTAATCATGCGGAACAGCGTGGTCTTGCCCGCGCCGTTCGCCCCGATCACGCCCACGATGCCGCCGGGCGGCAGCTTGAACGAGAGGTCGTCGATGAGCAGACGGTCACCGAATGACTTTGAAAGGTGATCGGCTTCCACCACGCGCGCGCCCAGGCGTTCAGCCACCGGAATGATGATCTGGGCGGTCTGCGGGGTCTTGTCGTTCGCCTTCTGCACCAGCTCCTCATAGCGGGTATAGCGCGCCTTGTTCTTGGCCTGACGCGCCTTGGGGCTTGATGAGATCCATTCCTGTTCGCGGGCCAGTGTTTTCTGGCGGGCCTCTTCCTCACGGCCTTCCTGTTGCAGACGCTTCTGCTTCTGCGCCAGCCACGAGGTGTAATTGCCTTCGTAGGGAATGCCCTGCCCGCGATCGAGTTCCAGAATCCAGCCCGTCACATTGTCGAGGAAGTAACGGTCGTGCGTGACGATGAGGATCGCGCCGGGATAGGTGCGCAGATGGCCTTCCAGCCAGGCGACCGATTCCGCGTCCAGATGGTTGGTCGGTTCGTCCAGCAGCAGCAGATCAGGCTGGTCGAGCAGCAGACGGCACAGCGCCACGCGGCGGCGTTCACCGCCTGACAGTTTCGTCACATCGGCATCGTCAGGCGGACAGCGCAGCGCATCCATCGCCTGATCGATCTGGCTGTCGAGATCCCATAGATTCTGTGCGTCGATCTGGTCCTGAAGCCGCGCCATCTCATCAGCGGTTTCGTCGGAATAGTCAGCGGCGATCTCGTTGTAGCGGTCGAGCAGCGCCTTCTTGGCGGCGACCCCTTCCATGACGTTTTCACGCACCGTCTTGCTGGCGTCGAGCTGCGGCTCCTGCTGAAGATAGCCAACGCGCGCGCCCTCGGCGGCCCAGGCCTCGCCCGTATAGTCCTTGTCGATTCCGGCCATGATCTTCAGCAGGGTCGATTTACCTGCGCCGTTCACACCCAGCACGCCGATCTTCGCGCCCGGATAAAACGACAGATAGATGTCCTTCAGCGTCTGCTTCCCGCCCGTATAGGACTTCGACAGCTGCTTCATCACATAGACATATTGATAGGATGCCATGGCTTCCCCGGGAATCTCGTTGGTGTCGGAATGGGCGGCTTTTAGCGGAACGGCCCTGCCAGCGCAAAGCCGAAAGACAGCGCCTGCGGGAGGTGACGCGACTTCACCAAATCGTCAGCCACATAACAAGATCGTCAATGATGTGATGACACCCACAGCCTATAGACCGGCAACTCGCTGATAAGTCGATTCACGATCACGTCCGGAAACCATCATGCCGCGCCTGTCTTTGATTACACTGCTGCTGGGATGCGCGGCGCTGAACGCTTTTCCTGCTGCCGCTCAAGGCACGTCAGGCCAGAACGCCGTGACACAGGCCGAAGATGCGTTCGGGCTCAATCTGGGACGCGAAAGCATCGGACTCTATGATGACCATGACGTGCGCGGTTTTTCACCCGAGAGCGCCGGCAATACCCGCATCAATGGCCTCTATTTCGATCAGGCATGGTGGATTACGCCGCGCCTGAGAAAGGCGATGATGATCCGGGTCGGGCTGTCGGCTTTCGGGTTCCCCTTTCCTGCGCCGACAGGTGTTGTCGACTACCAACTGCGCCGCCCCGGTGCCGAGCCCAGCCGCAGCATTTTTGTAACGACGAACCAGTACGGCACGATGGCCGTTGAGGCCGATGCCGTCATCCCGATGGATGGAGAGCGGTTGTCACTGGATGTCGGGTTCGGCGCGATCCGCGAAAGCAATGTTCGCGGCACGCCCAGCTTTCGCGTGGTGGAGGCAGCGCAACTGCTCTGGCGGCCCAACGAACGCTTCGAGCTTCAACCCTTCATCTCGCACGTCAATATGATCGACCAGTATTTCGGCGCCATCCTGGTGCCCAATGGGCCGTGGCTGCCGCCGCTGACGGATCCGCGTCACGATCAGGGGCCGACATGGACGAAGTTCGACAGTTCGGCCACAAATTATGGCGTTCTCACCCGCTGGGAACCTGCGCCGGGGTGGACGTTGCGGGCGGGGCTGTTCCGCTCGATCTTCGACAACGGCATCAGCCATACCAGCATCATCGACAGCCTCATGCCCGACGGGCGCGGTCATCAGTATGTCTATACCGATCCACCGTCGAAGGCCCAATCGACAAGCGGCGAGGTGCGCCTGACGCGGCAGTTTTCCGAAGGGGAGCGCCTGCACACGCTCCACGTCATGATGCGTGGCCGGGACCGTTCCCGCAGCTATGGCGGCTCTGTTGAGCTGGACCTGGGCAATGTGAGGCTGGGCGGTTTCCAGGCCACACCGCAGCCTGCTTTCACCTTCACGCCGCAATCGTTCGATACCGTGCAGCAATGGGCGTCGGGCCTTGCCTATGAAGGCCGCTGGCGTGATGTCGGCGAACTGAATCTTGGCGTTCAATACACCTCGTATGAAAAGACCATCCGCCAGCCGGGTCAGCCCGTGGCGGTCAACAGCGCCAGACTGTGGCTGTGGAATGCGTCGGTCGCTGTCAACCTCTCGCCCGATCTCGTCGCCTATGCCGGGACCACGCGCGGGCTTGAGGAAAGCGGACTCGCCCCTTCCAATGCCGCAAACCGCGATGCCGCCCTGCCCGCCATTCAGACAAAGCAGGTGGATGCCGGGCTGCGTTGGCGCATCACGCCCAAGCTCAGCCTGATCGCGGGCGTGTTTGAAATCTCCAAGCCCTATTTCAATCTCGACCATACCAATGTCTGGCGAGAGCTGGGCAATGTGCGCCATCGCGGTGTGGAGCTGTCGTTCTCAGGTGAACTCAGCCCCGGCCTCAGCATCGTCGCGGGTGCCGTTCTGCTCGATGCCGAGGTCTCAGGGCCTGCCGTGGCCCTTGGGCGCGTTGGCAAGCGGCCCGTCGGCTCGACGCCCACAACCCTGCTTTTCAATATCGACTGGGCGCCGGAACACCTGCACGGCATATCGTTCGATGCGGGCGTTTATTATTTCGGCAACACCATCGCCAACGGCGACAACAGCGTGACCATACCAGCAAACGCATCCCTCGATATTGGCATGCGCTACCCGTTCAAAGCTGGTGACGCCGACATGTCGCTGCGTTTTCAGATCAATAACCTGACCGATCGGCGCGGGCTTAATCTGGCAGGCAGTGGCGCCTACACCATGGATGGCGGGCGTAATTTCCAGCTTTCGCTGTCGGCTGATTTTTGAACAAATTATCTGCGCCGCGATGGAACCACGCCGGGGAGTATGCGTTACTATGAGTGCGCATTCACATGAAGGGCATGGTCATGGCTAAGGCAAAAGATAAAAAAGGCTTTGTGGATAATATCGAAAAGCTGACCACAAAAAACCGCGACTATCGCCGGGTGCTTTATACCGGCAAGCACATCCAGCTTGTGCTGATGTCGCTGAAGCCCGGCGAAGAGATTGGCGCCGAAACACACAGAGGTATCGACCAGTTCTTCCGCGTCGATAAAGGCACGGGCAAGGTCGTCATCAACGGCACCTCGCGCAAGATCAAAGATGGCAGCGCCGTCATCGTGCCCGCAGGCGCGAAGCACAATGTGATCAATACCGGCAAGGAAGACCTGAAGCTCTATACGCTTTATGCCCCGCCGGAACACCGCGACGGCATCGTCCAGAAGACCAAGGCCGACGAGAAGGAAGAGCACTTCGACGGCAAGACGACGGAGTGAAGACGTCAGAAAATTGGTGGGCCCGCCAGGACTTGAACCTGGGACCAGACCGTTATGAGCGGCCCGCTCTAACCAACTGAGCTACAGGCCCCACCATGCCCCCTCACCAAAGCGGCGGGCGGTCTTACCTATTCAGCTTACAGTCAGGCTGCAAGTGGTTGACATAGTTCAGTCTCATTCTGAGGGTATTGCCGCCCTGTCAAAACAAGGACCGCCATGACACTTCCCCGCGCCCTGATACTTTCCACTTTTCTGGCACTGCCATTGGGCATTTTTGGCGCATTGTCGGCCGCATCAGTCCAGGCTCAGGAGGCTGCCGCCGTACAGAACCGCACCATTTCTGTCACCGGCATAGGCAGCGTTCGCGCGACACCTGACATAGCCATTCTCTCGCTGGGTATCTCGCACAAGGGCGCAACGGCCAAGGAAGCCATGGACCAGACCAGCGGCACGATGAATGCCGTGATTGAAGGACTGAAGTCGCTCGGCTTTGGCGTCACAGACATGCAGACAACCGGCCTGTCGCTCAACCCTGTCTATGAGGATGGTTACAACGCATCCAGCAAGCTGATGGGATTTGTCGCCAGCAATGGCGTGACGCTTCGGGTGAAGGATCTGGGGCGGCTGGGCGAGATTATTGATCTTGTCGTGTCCAAAGGTGCCAACACGGTGAACGGACTGACGTTCGACGTGATGGACAAGACTGCGGCCACCGTCGATGCGCGCACCAAAGCGCTTCAGGATGCCAAGACAAAGGCCGAACAGATGGCCGCCGCACTGGGCGCCAGCATTGGCAGGCCAGTTTCCATTACCGAGAATTACACCTCCAGCGATGGCGCCCAGATGGTGCAGACCATGCGTACAGATACATCCCCCAGCACGCCGGTCGCACCGGGTGAAGTCGGCCTTGATGTCTCGGTCAGCGTTGTATTTGAGCTGAACTGAACAGCGACAGTCACAAGTGCGAAAGCCCGGCTTCGTGCCGGGCTTTTTCATGGCCGGAGCGCAGCGGCTTCAGCAGTCTTTGCCGTCGGGTGTTTTGCCGTCCTTGCATTCCGGCTTGCCGGACGAGGTGACAGCGCCAACAGCCGAGCCGGCCACGTCTGCCGTGGTGCTGACCGCCGTGCCCACCACGCTGGCAGCGGTGTCCACAACCGTCACCGCTGCACAGGCCGAAAGGCCGATGGTGCCAAGTGCAAAGGCCAGAAGAATGGATGCGCGTGTCATTGGGTCATTACCTCCCGGGCCGGTTAAGGCCGCATGAACATATAGTCGGTGTCGGGGTCAGCATTTTCCGCCGCGCCCAGCAATTCGGCTTTCACATCCGGCAGGCTGCGGCGTTCAAGGAATGAGGTCACCACCGCAGACAGGAACGCCCGCGCCACGGCATCGAGATCCTGCCCTTCAGCTTTCGCCTGCGCCATCGCGGCTGCAAAATGCGTTCTGGCGATTTCCGATGCGGTCATCCGGCATCCTTCCCCAGTGCCTTGCCAATGGCTTTGCCGAACTTTTCAGAGTCCGGGCTGGTCATGCTGGAGAACCAGTCCTGCAACTGGCCGTCGCGGCCGATGACGTATTTGTAGAAATTCCAGCGTGGCTTCGAGAGGAAGCCGCCCTGCGCGCCCAGCCATTTGAACAAAGGATGCGCGTCCTTGCCGCTGACCGGTACTTTTTCGGCAATGGGAAAGCCGACACCGTAATTGATCTCGCAGAACTGCTCGATCTCGCTGGCTGAGCCGGGTTCCTGCTTGCCGAAATCGTTGGAAGGCACGCCGATCACCACAAGGCCCTCGTCCTTGTGGTCTTCCCATATGGATTGAAGGCCCTTGTATTGCGGCGTGAAGCCACATTTCGAAGCCGTGTTGACGATGACCATCGGTCGCCCACGAAACTGGGCGAGGTCAAGCGGCTTGCCTTGCAAGGTGTTCAGTGTGAAATCGAAAACAGAATGGGGCGATGTGTCGGACATGCCCCAAGCTAGCATGAACACACTGCCGGACAATGCCCGTGACCACCATTCAATCTCTGTTCGCCACCAGCCTTTATCGTGCGCCCCTGGGCGGCGCGCGTGTGCGCGATCTGCTGGCTGATCTTGGCATGGCCATCCGGCAGCTGGCGGTGGACGACGGCGCGGGCCGCACCTGGAGCCGCGAGAACGGGTATAAGGGATATACCTCCTATGCCTCGCTGGATGATCTGAACTGGCGGCTACCCGTGTTCGCCGATCTTGAAAGGCGGCTCGATGCGCATGTCGCCGCCTTTGCTAAGTCGCTGGCTTTTGATCTGGGCGGGCGACGGCTGAAGCGCGACAGCCTTTGGGTGAACCTGCTGAAACCGGGCGGCGCACACAGCGCCCATATTCATCCCGGATCAGTGATTTCCGGCACCATCTATATCGAGGTGCCACCGGGTGCGAGCGCCATCAAATATGAAGACCCGCGCCTTGCGATGATGATGGCCGCCCCATCGGTGAAAAAGTCTGCGCCCCCTGCCCGGCAGCGCTTCGTGACCGTCGAACCCAAAGTCGGCGATGTGCTGTTGTGGGAAAGCTGGCTGCGACATGAGGTGCTGCCGAATGGCGCGAAAGGCGAACGCCTGTCGATCAGCTTCAATTATCGGTGAAGCCCGGCAGCGGGACCGACCTTATCAGTCCTTCAACTTGCGATGGCGCGAGCGCGGAGTCTTTTCCTTTGCCGCCGTTTGGCGCTTTGGCGGGAAACGTTCGCGGAACTGCTGTTCCTTTTCCAGTGGCACCGACAACGCAAGCTCGACCCGCCCATCGGATTTGTCCTTACGCCCTCGCACCGAGGCATGACGATAGGCCCATGCCAGGCCTTCACCATCGCCAGCTGGAATGGTAACCGTCAGCATCGCCTCGTTGGCGCTCAATCTCTGTTCGATCAGCAGACGCAGCCGGTCGAGACCTTCGCCCGTCAGGGCCGAGAGCGCGATTGGGCCGAGCGGTCCGGGGCGACTGCCACGAAGACGCGCAGCAGCTGCATCTTCTTCCGGCAGAGCGTCGATCTTGTTCCAAACCTCAACCACTTCATCGAGCCGCACACCGTCAATGCCGAGTTCGGAAAGAACCGCCTCGACATCCTGACGCTGCGCTTCGCTGTCAGGGTGCGAAATGTCGCGCACGTGGAGGATCAGATCAGCCACCAGCACTTCTTCCAACGTGGCGCGGAAGGCGGCAATCAATTGCGTGGGCAGATCGGAGATGAAGCCCACCGTGTCTGACAATACGGCCTGCCGCCCGCCCGGCAGTTTCACGGCACGCATGGTGGGATCAAGCGTGGCGAACAGCATGTCCTGCGCCAGCACTTCAGCGGCGGTCATCTTGTTGAACAGTGTCGACTTGCCGGCATTGGTATAGCCGACCAGCGCCACAACCGGATAAGGCGTGCGCCGACGTGCCGCGCGATTGAGCTCACGTGTCCGCACCGTGCCGATCAATTCTTTGCGGATCTTGGCGATGCGTTCGCCGATCAACCGCCGGTCGGTTTCGATCTGCGTTTCACCGGGCCCACCCAGGAAGCCGAAGCCGCCGCGCTGACGCTCAAGGTGTGTCCAGCTTCTGACCAGACGGCTGCGCTGGTAGGTGAGATGCGCCAGCTCAACCTGTAACCGACCCTCGCGTGTACGCGCCCGTTCGCCGAAGATTTCAAGGATCAGGCCGGTGCGGTCGATCACCTTGGCCTTCAGGCCCTTTTCAAGATTGCGCTGCTGAACGGGCGACAGCGCGCCGTCAAAGATGACGACCTCAGGTTCAAGGCTCGCGCAGAGCCCGGCGATTTCTTCAACCTTGCCCTCACCCAGATAGGTTGAGGGGCGTGGGGCCGCCATTGGCACCAGAAGCGCCGCAAGAGGCATCATGTCGATGGCGCGCGTCAGGGCGGCGGCTTCTTCCAAAGCGCTTTCAGGGCTGCGACGTCCCTCGTGCCGCGCCGTCTTATCATAGGGGTGAACAACGATCGCACCCCGCTGCACAGCTTCAGCGGGCAGAGGTGTCGAGTCCTTCACTTTCCTGCTCAAACAGCGGCACCGGGTTCAACGGCATGATGGTCGAGATCGCATGCTTGTAGACAAGCTGCGAATGGCCGTCGCGGCGCAGCAGCACACAGAAATTGTCAAACCACGAGATAACGCCCTGCAGCTTCACACCGTTCACCAGAAAAACAGTCAAAGGTGCTTTGGCTTTGCGGCAGGCGTTCAGGAAAACATCCTGCAGGTTCTGTTTCTCGCTCATGGCGCTTCTCGTTCTTGGCCCTGTGAGGGCATGCATCACGCGAGTCGTGCCCGCGCTGCAGAACATATGAAGTGCCGCAGGCACTCGCTGCAAGCCCATAATCCATTTTTTGCCCGTGCGATCTCAGGCGACTCCATGCAAAGCCAGATAATCCTGTCTCAGCATAGTTGCGATAGGGCCGGGCTTGCCATCGCCGATAGCATGCCTGTCCACTCTGACGACCGGCATCACAGGACCGCCAGCCGATGTCACGAAAGCTTCACGCGCGCGCGCGATGTCAGCGGCTGAAAAGGCGCGTTCCTCCACCTTGATCTGACGGTCATGCGCCAGCTTCATGACGGTCTGGCGCGTGATGCCGGGCAGAATGTGATTTGAGAGCGGTCTGGTGACAAGTGTGCCGCGCTCGTCAACGATCCAGGCATTGGAACTTGAGCCTTCGGTGACAAGGCCATCACTGTCGACCAGCCATGCTTCATAAGCGCCTGCCTCACGCGCCGCCTGTTTGGCCAGAATGTTTGCCGTGAGCCCGGTCGTCTTGATGTCGCAGCGGCCCCAGCGGATGTCAGGCTGAGTGATCACTGCCACGCCCGCTGCCGCCATCGCCTGAGCCTTGGCGAAGTCGACACGCCGCGCCGTCATGATCACGGTTTGAGGAACAGCATTGACCGGAAATGGATGATCGCGCCGTGCCACACCGCGCGTGACCTGGATATAGACAAGCCCGTTGCGGATGCGGTTACGCCGCACCATCTCGCGCAGATGGCTTTTCAGGGCGGGAATGCCAAATGGCATGGGTTGGTGCAATTCGCCGAGCGAACGCTTCAGACGCGCCCAGTGACCTTCTTCGTCGAGCGTGCGGCCATCTACGATGGCGCACACCTCATAGATCGAGTCGGCAAACTGAAGGCCCCTGTCCTCAACATGCACGGCCGCATCCGCAAACGCGACATAGTGCCCATTCACAAACGCTACCCGTGACATGAGATCCCCTTAATGCGCGACGTCGTCGCGACCGCCCACACCCAGCGTTTTCAACTTGCGATGCAGCGCCGAGCGTTCCATGCCGATGAAGCTGGCCGTGCGCGAGATGTTGCCACCAAAGCGGTTGATCTGCGCGAGCAGATATTCGCGCTCGAACATCTCGCGGGCCTCGCGCAGAGGAAGCGAGATGATCTGTTCACCGGAAGCACCCTGTGTGACGGCAGGCGCGGATGCCACGACCTCGCCGGGCAGCATCTCGGAACTGATCAGCGCATCCGGCTGATCAGACGTGAGGATAACAAGGCGCTCAATATTATTTCGAAGCTGGCGCACATTGCCTGGCCAGTCATGCGCCTGTAGCGCGGCCATGGCATCATCGCCCATACGGCAAACATGGCCACCGTACAGCCGTGAAAAACGCCCAAGGAAATGTTCGACCAGAAACGGGATGTCGTCACGCCGCTCGGACAAAGGCGGCACGCGCACCGGCACGACACCAAGGCGGTGGAACAGATCCTCACGCAGATTACCTTCCGCAATCTGCTGGCGCAGATCGGCACTGGATGAGGACAGGATTCGCACGTCCACTTCCACGCGCTGTGCACCACCCAGCCGTGTAAAGGTCTGGTCGATCAACACACGCAGGATCTTGCCCTGCGTTTCCAGAGGCATGTCTGACACTTCATCAAGATATAATGTGCCGCCATGCGCCTGTTCCAGAAGCCCCACTTTGCGCGCGGTGCCATCGCTGCCTTCAACGCCGAAAAGTTCCTGCTCCATCCGGTCGGGCGCCATGATGGCGCAGCTCAGCACCACAAATGGATTTCGCGCACGGCGCGAGCGCGCATGGATCAGCCGCGCCACCACTTCCTTGCCTGACCCCGCCGGGCCGGTAATGAGCACGCGGCTGCCGGTCGGTGCGATTTTTTCGATCGTCTGGCGCAACTGGGCGATCGCTGTCGAACGACCAACGAGATCGAAATCTTCAGGTGAGCGCTGCCGCAATTCGTCATTTTCCCGGCGCAGCTTGGCCGCCTCAAGAGCGCGCTCCACCACGATCAGAAGCCGGTCCGACTTGAATGGCTTTTCGATGAAGTCATAGGCGCCGCGTTTGATTGCGGCCACAGCGGTTTCAATTGTGCCGTGACCCGATATCACCACCACAGGCAGATCAGGACAGTCGCGCTTGATTTCTTCCAGCACGGCCAATCCATCAATGCGGCTGCCCTGTAGCCAGATGTCGAGCACGACCAGCGCTGGCTGGCGTGCGCGCACAGCCGCCAGCGCACCATCTGCATCTTTGGCAAGCCGTGTTTCATAGCCCTCGTCTGAGAGGATGCCAGCAATCAGCTCGCGGATATCGGCCTCGTCATCCACCACAAGGATTTCGGGCGCCTTATGCCAGTTGTTCTGAGTTTTGTTCATAAAGAAACAGTGCCTGGTTCCTTGGGGATTTGCATGAGAGGAAAGCTGAGCGTCACCTTCGCGCCGCCGGTTTCATCTGCATCAGTTATCTGGAGCGACCCGCCATGGTCCTCCATGATCTTCTTAACAATGGCAAGACCAAGACCTGTCCCCCGCCCGCGCGTGGTCACATAAGGTTCGGTCAGGCGTTCCCGGTCACGACTGGGAAGCCCAACGCCATTATCAGTGACAGTGATCAATGCCTGGTCATTCACAACGGACAGCACGGCCGAGATCCGTCCGCCCGTCTGCTTGGGCTGGTTGCCCTCGACCTGATCGTGCCCAAAACGGGCACCCACACTTTCAGATGCATTCTTCAGGACGTTGATCAGTGCCTGGGAGATCAAACGGCCATCGCAGACAGCTTCTGTCATAATGTCGGGGGTAGATATCTCATACGCAATGTCAGGATTGCCCACGCTCTGCAGGAATACGGCCTGACGCACCAGTTCACCGGCATCTTCGACATTCATGGAAGGTTGCGGCATACGCGCAAACGACGAGAACTCATCGACCATGCGGCCAATGTCGCCAACCTGACGGATGATGGTCTGTGTGCACTGCTCAAATATATCGGGATCGGTCACGATCTCGCGTTTGTATTTGCGCCGCAGACGCTCCGCCGAAAGCTGAATGGGGGTCAGCGGGTTTTTGATCTCGTGGGCAATACGGCGGGCGATATCGCCCCATGCCGCCGACCGCTCAGCCGCCACCAGATCGCTGATATCGTCGAACGTCACAACGAAGCCAGTGCGCTTGCCCTCGCTGAGTTCCGACGTGACCCGCACCGACAGATTGCGCGTGCGCCCGTCGCGCATGATGTCAAGCTGGCCCGAAGCACGACCCGCCTCGTTCACGCGCGCCTCTGCCAGCAAGGCCGACAGTTCTGGGGCGACATCATTGATCTGCTGGCCATTCAGCAATGGCGCCTGCACACCAATAAAGGCCGCTGCCGTGGGATTGGATGCATCAATCCTGCCCAAAAGGTCCAGGCCCACAACACCCGCAGAAACACCTGACAGCACGGCCTCTGTGAAGAGGCGGCGGTCTTCAGCAATGCGATTGGCTTCGACCAGTTCATCCTGCTGGCTCTGGAGCTCAGATGTCATTCGGTTGAATGCGCCGCTCAAGGTGGCCATTTCCCCCGTGAGACCGCGTGAGGCGACACGGGCACTCAAGTCGCCGCTACTCACCCTTTCTGCGGCGCCGATCAAATGACCGATCGGCGTCACGATCCGGTTGGCCGCGTTGAGGCCAAGCGACACAGCCGCCAGCAGGGTCAACAAGCCAACCACGGCATAGACAGCGCCAAGCGCAAACTGAACACCGGTTCGGTTGGCTTCGAACCGTTCGAATTCGCGCAGCGCATCCACAGCCTGCTGCTGACCCTGAAGCAGTTTACCGTCCACATAGCGCACGGCGAGCAGATAGCGGTAGGGAAGCATGAATGATGCATTGGCCCCGCCGATCTGCGTCATGGCCTGAATGCGATTGCCACCCGCACTGGATGAAATGACCGTCGAGCCAAGCTCAAGCCGATTGAACTCATCTGGGGTCGGCGGGGAGTCCAGTCCAACCATATAGGTATTCTGGAATCCGGCCACATAGCTCCCTCGGCTGTCGTAAAGCGCGATGATCGCAATGTTGCGTGCGCTCATCAGGTTCAGAATCTGGCTGCGAAACTCAGCAGGCTGATACCGCAGATTGGTATACACATCATCGCGCGCCATAATGAACGCGATGTCCTGAACGTCCTTGCTGATCGTATACTTCTGGTCCGCGGCATATCCTTGTGCCAGATCACCCGCATTCGTGATGGCCAGCTTCACGCGCTCGCTGAACCACGCATTGATGCCCATTGTCATCACCACGCCAGCAAACAGCGCCACCAGCACCGTTGGGACGATGGCGATTCCGGCGAACAGAGTGACCATGCGCACATGAAGCTGCGCGCCGGCATCGCCGCTGCCACGTGTGCGCGACAGGTTATAGAGACGCCACGCGATAACGCCGGTCAGAATGACAGCAAGGGTAACGTTGGCAACGATCAGCGCCACCACCATCTGCCCAGAAGGCGTGATGCCTGCCACCCCGCTCAGCACCGCATAGGTGCTTGCCGCTGTCACAATTGAGACGACACCGAGAACGACATCTAGCGTCCAGGTGCGTTGTGAAGGAGCACCCGCTTCCGCCTGTGCCGTCAGCCGGTTGACGGGCTGTGCAAGATCAGATGCCATGCGCTCTTAAGACTCAAAACTTTGATGAATGGGCGACCCCAGCCAAGTTGCCCAAAAGCAACGTAGTTGCTGTATTACATCAGCGGGGAGTGCGGACAAGTGGCAATCCCAGACTTTTGATCTTGCTGCGCAGCGTATTCCTGTTGAGCCCGAGCAGCTTTGCTGCCTGCAATTGATTGCCATGCGTGGCGGCCAGAACCGCAGAAACAAGCGGACGCTCCATTCTTTCCAACACGCGATCATAGAGCCCGTCTTCAGGTATGCGGCCATGCGCAAACGCCTGCTGGACATGGCGCTCGACTGCTTCTTCGACCGTCATATCCAGCCCTTGAGTGCCAGCAATTTCGGGCAAGACCGCCAGCTCATGATCGATGATTGCGGCGGAAATAATGTCATCCGCGTGCAGGGCTGCGAGGCGGCGGGCCAGATTTTCCAGCTCGCGCACATTGCCCGGCCAGCCATAGCGTTTCAGACGCAGCAGGCCTTCAGCATCAACGGATTTCAGCGGCAGTCCTTCCTGCGATGCCGCTGTCAGGAAATGACGCATCAGATCGTCGATATCGTCGACCCGCTCGCGCAGCGGCGGCAGACGCAGAGGCACAACATTCAGGCGGTAATAAAGATCCTCGCGGAACAGACCTTGTTGCGCGAGCTGTCGCAGATCACGGTTGGTCGCGGCGATGATACGCACATTGGTGCGCACCACCTGCCGCCCACCCACCGGCATATATTCGCCCTGCTGTAGAACGCGCAGAAGGCGGGTCTGGGCTTCCAGCGGCATGTCGCCGATCTCATCCAGGAACAGCGTGCCGCCTTCAGCCTGTTCGAAGCGGCCCACGCCACGGGTGGTCGCGCCAGTAAACGCACCCTTCTCGTGCCCGAACAGATCGCTTTCGATCAGCTCGCGCGGGATGGCCGCCATGTTCACCGCGACGAAAGGACCATGCTTGCGCTTGCCGTAGTCATGTAAAGCGCGCGCGACGAGTTCCTTGCCAGTGCCGCTTTCCCCAGTAATGAGCACGGTCAGGTCGGTGCCCATCAGCCGCGCCATCACGCGGTAGACATCCTGCATGGCTGGTGATCGACCAATCAGGGGAAGATCGGTGCCATCATCGCGGGCAGGTTCTGCCCGCATGGGGCGCTGGGCACGTGATGCCACCGCGCGCCGCACAGCCGAAATCAGCTCGTTCAGATCAAACGGCTTGGGCAGATAGTCATAGGCGCCGCGTTCGTTGGCAGTGATCGCCGTCAGCAGCGTGTTCTGCGCGCTCATCACAATCACCGGCAGATCGGGGCGCATGCGCTGGATGCGCGGCAACAGTTCAAAGCCACTCTCATCAGGCATCATCACATCCGTGATGGCCACATCTCCATCACCGTTGACAATCCAGCGCCACAGCGTTGCGGCATTGCCGCAGGTGCGCACCTCGAACCCTGCCCGGCCCAGTGCCTGCGCAACGACCGTGCGGATCGCGCTGTCATCATCAGCGACAAGAACCGTACCGCTCATGACGATGTCTCCATATGGGTCTGACACGGTAGCAACACGCGGAACGCGGTGCGGCGCGGCTCGCTCACGCACTCGATGACGCCGCCATGATCGCCCACAATCTTGGCTACCAGCGCAAGGCCAAGCCCGGTGCCATTCCGCTTGGTGGTGACAAACGGATCAAACAGATAAGGCTCAATATCGGGTGGGACCCCGGCTCCGTTGTCGCGCACACACACCTCAAGCGGCAACCCGATACGCTGTCCGCTGCCCGGCACTGACAGGCGAACGCCGGGCTTGAAGGCCGTCGAAAAGATGATCTCGCCATCTTTGGGGGCAGGCCCCTCGCTGATGGCGTCGGCGGCATTCTTGGCGAGGTTGAGGAAAACCTGAATCAACTGATCACGATCACCGGCAACCGGGGGCAGTGACGGATCATAGGTTTCGATGATCCGCATGCCGCGTGCAAAACTCGCTTCCGCCACGCGGCGGACATGATCAAGCACTTCGTGGATGTTCACAGGGCGACGTTCGATGCGGCGTGAATCGCCAAACACCTCCATCCGGTCCACCAGTTTGCGGATGCGATCAGTTTCATCGCAGATCAGCTGCGTGAGCGCGCGATCGTCTGCCGACGCATTCTGTTCCAGCAACTGCGCTGCGCCGCGAATACCGGCCAGCGGGTTCTTGATCTCGTGCGCCAGAACCGCCGACATGGCCGAAACAGAGCGCGCCGCGCCGCGATGGATCAACTGCCGGTCCATCTTCTGCGCCATCCCGCGCTCCTGAAGATGGACAAGCAGGCGCGCATCGTCTTCGCCGAGCGGCGACACCTTGATGTCCGTCAGATGTGCGCCGGTGCGCGGCGTGCCGACATCCACATCATATTCGCTGAGCTGCGATCCGCCTTCGCGTGCCTGCGCCAGCAAGGCCAGCAGGGGACTATTGGCCGGCACCAGATCATCAATCCGCTGCTTCATGAGGGCAGCCGCACTCAGCCCGAAAAAATCTTCCGCTGCCTGATTGGCAAACAGAACGGCATCGTTCGTATCGACCACCAGCAAAGCGTTGGTGATCGCGTTCAACGCGAGTTCCTGAATGGCGAGCGCGGTCATGTCATGCCGCCTCTGCGCGCGCCACGGCAAGCGGGCACGCACTTATCGCATTGAACACATCTGCCGGATCATCAAGACGGCATGCCGCCGAAGCCGCGCCGCGTGAAGCGCCAAGATGCTGGAAATAGGCGGCAAGGTGCTTGCGGAACTTCAGCACGCCACGCCGTACGCCGTAATGCACCAGGCTTGCGCTGAAATGCGTGGCGATCGCTTCCACCTTTTCCTCAAGTGAGGGTGGCGCATAGCTGGCACCGTTCACAGCGGCGGCCATCTCACCCAGCAGCCAGGGCCGTCCCAGCACGGCGCGTCCGGCCATGACGCCAGAAGCGCCCGACTGCAAAAGAGCCGTGCCCGCAGAGGCCACATCTTCAATATCGCCATTCACCAGCACGGGTATGGAAACAGCCTGCACAACCCCGGCGACGGCGTGCCAGTCGGCAGTGCCGCCATAAAACTGATTGCGGGTGCGGCCGTGGACGGAAACATGTGAAACACCCAGTCGCTCGGCCCGCAGCGCCAGCTCAGGTGCGTTGATCGAAGCATGATCCCACCCAAGCCGCATCTTCACGCTGACCGGCAGATGTACCGCCGCGCGCACGGCCGCGATCAGCCCCTCGGCATGGTCGAGCGACTTCATCAGCGCCGACCCGGCATAGCCGCCGACCACACGCTTGGCGGGGCAACCCATATTGATGTCGATGGCCGAGGCCCCGGCTTCTTCGGCCCGTTTGGCCGCCTTGCCGATCCAGTCCGCATGACATCCAGCCAGCTGCACCACGATGGGCGAACCATCGGTGTCGTTGGCGCATTTCTGGATGTCTTCAGCCTCGCCTGCTGCCAGCCGCTCGCTATCCACCATCTCGCTGACCACCATGCTCGCCCCGAAGCGGCGCGCGATGCGGCGAAAGGGCGCATCGGTCAGCCCCGACATGGGGGCGAGCCACACTGGAATGGTCGAAGATTGCCTCAGGCCGGTCACTTTACTACTGCTGCCTAAATTTCGAGCAGCCTCTTTATCAGAGCCCTTGCGCAACCCCAACCCCGGTGTAATGACCACGCCATGACCAAGGGTGAAGACATCGCCATTCTGGTGGTTGCAGCGGGGTCAGGTGTCCGCGCCGGTGCTGGCCTTCCCAAGCAATACCGTCCCTTATTTGGCAAACCCGTTCTGGCCCACACCCTGGCGCAGATGCGTGCCGCCCTGCCCGATGCCTCGATACAGATCGTCGCCAATCCCGACCACGGTGAGTTGCTCGGCCCGATCCTGCACGGGCTGCATGCCATGCCCGTTGTGGCTGGTGGTGCGACACGTCAGGAAAGCGTCCGCAAGGGTCTGGCGGCATTGGCAGGCGACCACCCTCATATCGTGCTGATCCACGATGCTGCCCGACCTTTCATCTCTGCACATGTCGTCAAGGGGCTGGTTGAGCGTCTGGAGAATGACCCGGCGCTTGACGGCGTGGCGCCGGGTATCGCGGTCATCGACAGTCTCAAATCATGCGACGCAGAAGGTCATGTCACCGGCAGCACGGCGCGCGACGGGTTGTGGCGGATTCAAACGCCGCAGGTTTTCCGCTTCGACGCCATCAATGCCGCCCACCAACAGCATGGCGCAAGCGAAGGCCTGACCGATGACTTCGCCGTCGCCGAAAAGGCGGGGCTTTCGCTGGCCCTGCTGCCGGGGGAAGACAGCAATATCAAGATCACCACCGAAGCCGACTTCGTGCGCGGTGAAGCCATCCTGCTGAACCGTCATGGAGACGTGCGCACCGGACAGGGCTTTGATGTTCACGCCTTCGCTGAAGGTGATCATGTGATGCTGTGCGGTGTGAAGGTGCCGCACGATCAGGGGCTGGCTGGCCATTCCGATGCCGATGTCGGCCTGCATGCTTTGACCGATGCCGTGCTCGGCGCGATCGGCGCGGGCGATATCGGGACGCACTTCCCACCCACCGATCCGCAATGGCGCGGTGTGTCGTCGGATCGCTTCCTGAAACATGCCGCTGATCTGGTCAGCGCACAGGACGGGATCATCGCGCATGTCGATGTGACACTGATCTGTGAGCGCCCCAGGATCGGCCCACATCGCCTGGCGATGGTGAAGCGCATCTCCGATATTCTGGGCCTCAACGAAACCCGCGTCAGTGTGAAGGCGACCACGACCGAAGGGCTGGGCTTCACCGGACGGCGCGAGGGCATCGCCGCAATGGCCACAGCCACCATCAGGCTGCCGCTGTCATGAGCGCACATTCTGAACGGCGCACCGTGCGCGCACCCACCGGATGGGCCGGGCAAACGGCCTCGATGCTGGGCATAGGAAATCTGCGGCCTGCCCCCGGCACGTGGGCCTCGGCCGCGACTCTGCCGCTGGCCTGGACGCTGGCGCTGTATGGCGGGCCCTGGGCGCTGGCTGGCGCTGCGCTGTTTGTCTTTGCTATTGGTGTGTGGGCTTCAGATCGTGTCGTCCGTACACTGAAGGTCGATGACCCTTCAGCCATCGTGATTGACGAGATGGCTGGCCAGATGCTCGCCCTCGTGCCCGCCGCATTGGTCTGGCAGCATTATCTCGCTGGATTTGTGCTGTTCCGCCTGTTCGACATTGTGAAGCCCTGGCCCGCTTCGTGGGCCGACCGCGAACTGGAAGGTGGCTTCGGCGTCATGGCCGATGACATGATTGCAGGCGCGATGGCAGCGGCACTTATCGCGCTCGCAAGCTGGCAAGGATGGCTGTAACTCATGTTCCCGGATGACCTGATTGCTGAAGCGCGTGCCGTGCTCGACCTGTGCCGGACGAAGGGGCTGGTGATCGCAACCGCTGAAAGCTGCACCGGCGGGCTGGTCGCGGCCCTTCTCACCGAAATCCCCGGCTCGTCCGATGTCGTGGACCGGGGCTTCGTCACCTATTCCAACGCTGCCAAGATGGCGATGATTGGCGTGCCCGAAGCCCTGCTTGTGGCCCACGGCGCGGTGAGCGAGCCGGTCGCCCGCGCTATGGCGGAAGGCACACTCCTCCATTCAAAGGCGGACATTGCCGTCGCCATCACCGGCGTGGCCGGACCGGGCGGCGGCAGTGCAGAAAAGCCCGTGGGCCATGTCCATTTCGCCTGCGCCCGGCGGGGCGGCACGACGGCCCACGCTCTGCACCGCTTTGGTGACCTTGGCCGGGGCGGCATCCGCATCGCGGCGGTGCGCACCGCACTGGCCCTGTTGCGTCAGGCCGCTGGCGACTGATGGACGCGACTCATCAGAGGTGCTAGAGGCGCATTATTGCTATCCATAAGGTGCTCCATGCGTCGCCTGCGTATCCTGACTGCCGCCGTCTTTTTCTGCCCCACTGCGCTGGCCGCATCCGACACCACATCCGGCGTGCAGATCCTGATCGACCTGCAGGACCCGGCGCAGATTTCCAAGACCTTCTGCGTGGAACAGTCCAAACTCTACAGCGTGGACGCGCAGGTTTGCATATCAGCAACAGTGAAGATGACCTGCACGCTGGTTGACGCCAACGACGCCAGCAAAGGCGTGAAGTGGGTCGTCAGCGACGAAAAACAGCGCTGCCGGTAATAAATAGTGGCCAGCAATACAACTAATAATGATTTGGATGAGATTGATCCGCTGCTGCGGTCTATGTGCGATTTTTTTGATAATGATGATATCTTTGTTCTAAAAAAAGGGCGTATCTACGAGCCGTTTTACTCAACGGAATTAGCATGCATACTAAAAAAGAGATTCGAAGGCTGGTCGGTGCATGTTGAATATAATAGATATGGCATATTCGGTGAAAAAAAACCAAGCCCCAGAAACAATTTACGCAGAACAAATTCAATGAGGCCAGACATAATAATTCATAAACCTGGCACCAATAACAATCTAATCCATATTGAGATTAAATGCGATACAGAGCAAGGATTGCAATATGATCTTGAAAAGATAGCCTTCTCAACCAATCAAGCCTATGAACTTCAATATAAGTACGGCATCTCTATGGTCATTTCCACGCAGGAAAAGAGCATTTTACATGTTCACATATATCAAAATGGGCAAGAAAACATAGAGCTGTCATCATGTTTTCTTAAAAAGTTTAGAGATTTAAGACCTTTGTCAAGAATATAGCTCATGCGCCCTTGTGACGAACGCTTCTGACAGACGCAGGAGCGCGCGTTCCAGCATCTGATTGGCCAGCATCTGCAGGATGCGGTTGCGGAAGGCAAAGTCGATGGTGAAATGCACCTTCGATCCACTTTCTTCCGCCATGAACCGCCACTGGTTTTCCAGATGGCTGAACGGGCCGTCCACATAAGCCACATCAATTGCCAGCGCCGGGCGATCGAGCGTCACGCGGCTGGTGAAGCGTTCCTCAAATCCTTTGAAGCGGGCGATCATGTCCGCGACGATGAGGCCGCGCCCTTCCCCATCGACCTCGCGGCTACGCACCCGCAGCGCCTTGCACCAGGGCAGAAACGCCGGATAGGCGTCGATATCAGCCACCAGATCGAACATCTGGGCCGGGGTGAATGGAACAATCCTGGTATCTTCCGCGCGCGGCATCAGCCCTTCGCCTGACGTGCGGCACGCAACTGCGCGAAGTCACTGTCCGCGTGATACGAAGAGCGGGTCAGCGGGCTGGCTGAGACCATCAGGAAGCCCTTGGCGTAGGCGACCGTTTCCAGCCCCTTGAATTCGTCTGGCGTCCAGAAACGATCCACCGCCGCGTGACGGCGCGTGGGTTGCAGATATTGCCCGATGGTGAGGAAATCGACATCCGCTGAGCGCATGTCATCCATCACCTGCATGACTTCCTCGCGCGTTTCGCCAAGGCCCGCCATCAGGCCCGACTTGGTGAAGATGCTGGCGTCGAGTTCCTTCACCTGCTGAAGCAGGCGCAGCGAATGGAAATAGCGCGCGCCTGGCCGGATGCCGAGATAAAGCCGCGGCACGGTTTCCAGATTGTGATTGAAAACATCAGGCCGCGCTTCAACGACAACTGGTAACGCGCCGTCTTTCCTCAGGAAATCAGGGGTAAGGATCTCGATCGTCGTTTCAGGGCATGCTGCTCGCACGGCGCGGATCACCGCGGCAAAATGCGCGGCCCCACCATCGGCCACGTCATCGCGGTCAACGGATGTAATGACCACATGGCGCAGTCCCAGCTTCGCCACGGCATCCGCCACGCGGTTTGGCTCGTCGCCATCCAGTGGCAGAGGCAGCCCGGTGCGCACATTGCAGAACGAACAGGCGCGCGTGCAGATTTCGCCCATGATCATCATGGTGGCATGCTTTTGCGACCAGCATTCCCCAATGTTCGGGCAAGCGGCTTCCTCGCAGACGGTCGAAAGTCCATTGCCCCGCATCAAAGCGCGGGTTTCCTGATAAGCGGGCGAACCGGGTGCCTTGACCCTGATCCAGTCCGGCTTGCGCTGGATGGGAGTTTCAGCACGGTTGCGCTTTTCCGGGTGACGCAAAGGGGCCTGCGCAGACTGGTCGAACAGCACGGTCATGAGCGCGGTATAACCCTTTCTGCGGCCTTCATCATGCCTGATTTTTGCACTGCAATACCCTTGCGTCAGGGCGTCGAGGCTGTAGTTTCTGCCGCCCTGCGACAAAATATATCATACGCCACGCAGCTGACGGAAACGCCGATGTCCCTGCCTGTTTACGACGCATCTCGCACTGATATGTCCATTTTTGATGCGCTTTTGAAAGCCCGCAAGGACTATGGCGCGTCGCGTGAAATCCTGTGCGACGGGAACGACGACCGCAAAATGACCTATGACGAGGTGGTCCGCGCGGCTTTCGCGCTGGGCAACGCCTTGAAAAAACTGACCAGCAAAGGCGAGAATGTCGGCATCATGCTGCCCGCCAGCGCCGGCGCGGTCGTCGCCTTCTTCGCGCTGCACGCCTTCGGGCGGGTGCCGGCCATGATCAATTTCACAGCCGGTGAGCGCGCCGTGAAGGCCGCATTGAAACTGGGCCTTGTGAAAACAGTGCTGACGGCCAAGCGTTTTATCGAGATCGGGAAGCTGGAAGATCTGGTCGCCGACATCAAGGAAAGCGCCAATCTGATCTATCTCGACGACCTGCGCGAAAATCTCTCGATCAGCGACAAGCTGACAGCGCTGATCGGCTCCAAGCTCCCCGGCCTTTTCAAGACCCGGCGCAAAGCGTCTGACACCGGAGTCATCCTTTTCACGTCAGGCACTGAGGGCGACCCCAAAGGCGTGGTCTTGAGCCACCAGAACGTGCTGGCCAATGTCGAGCAGGTGCGGTGCCATATCGAGCTGACACCCGACGACATCGTGTTCAACCCACTGCCGACCTTTCACTGTTTCGGCCTGACCGTCGGCGCGATCCTGCCGATGATCGTCGGCGTGAAGGAGATCATGTACCCCTCGCCCCTGCATGTTTCGATCATTCCCAAGAAAATCCGCGAGTCGGGAGCGACCATTCTTCTGGCGACCGACACGTTCATTTCCCATTATGCGCGTCAGGGTGATCAGGGCGATCTAAACTCCGTGCGCCTTGCCGTGTGTGGTGCTGAACGTGTGCGTGACGAAACCCGCCAGCTCGTGCGCAAGAAATACAATATCGAAATCCTCGAAGGCTATGGCGTGACCGAGGCCGCGCCCGTGGTGGCCGCCAATCAGCTTGAGGATAATCGCCCCGGCACGGTCGGCCGCCTGATGCCGAAAATGGAAGCCCGGCTGGAGCCGGTGGAAGGCATCGCCAATGCCGGGCGGCTGTTTGTGAAGGGTCCGAACATCATGGCCGGGTATCTGAAACCTGACCAGCCGGGCGTTCTGCAAACCCTGCCCGGCGGCTGGCACGACACGGGCGATATCGTCGCCATGGACAAAGACGGCGTCATCCAGATCAAAGGGCGCCTGAAACGTTTTGCCAAGATCGGCGGCGAGATGGTGTCACTGACCGTCGTGGAAAACTGCGCCTCGGCCCTGTGGCCCGACAACATGCACGCCGCCATCGCGGTGCCGGATGCACGCAAGGGCGAACAGATCGTTCTTGTCACCGATGCCAAGGAAGCCAATCGTGCCGATCTACATGGCTGGGCGCATAATCATGGCGTTCCTGAACTCGCCGTGCCGCGCAAGATCATCCATGTCGATGAGGTGCCGCTGCTCGGCACGGGCAAGACCAACTATGTTGCCGTGCAGAAGATCGCGGATGCCGACGCCGAGCCGAAAGCCGCCTAAACCTCTTCGACCTCAAGCACACCGGGCATCATGCGGATGGCCCGGCGCAGGTCGGGCGTGACGGCATAACGCCCGATATCCAGCTCGGCCGTTCGGCCCTGATCCAGCATGAGCGAGAGGCTGACACGGCCTTTGCCCTTGCGTGGACTCAAAACACCTCGCAGCGGCGCCAGCGCCTTGGGATCATCCAGCATGATCTTCAATCCGGCGCTGGCTGACTTTGCTGCGTCATCCAGCGAGCGCACCCCATGCGTGCGCAAACGGGGTTGTTCATCGTCCCAGTCGATCGAGACATTGAACATCACCGCGTTGCCGGGCTTCAGCAGGTCATCGTTCTGTGTCAGCAATTCGCTGAACACGGTCGTTTCAAAAACGGCGGTCTGATCCGATATGCGAATGAACGAATAGGGTCGGTCGCCTTCGCGGGCCCGTTTGTCTTTCCGGTCCAGAATGACACCCGCCAGGCTGACGGCACTGCTGTCAGACCGGGCCGCATGGGTAACTTCCGCCCAGGTTTTCACACCAAGCCGCTTCAAAGCGAGGCGGTATTCATCGAGCGGATGGCCGGACAGGTAAAAGCCGATGGCGTCAAACTCACGCTGAAGCCGATCGCTGGAATCCCAAACCTGCGTCAATGGCAGTTTCGGATCCTTCACCTCACCGCGACCAAACAACGAGGATTGGCCGCTTTCGCGTTCACGCTGTTCGGAATCCGAGTGAGCCATCATCAATTCGGCGGCAGCAAACACCTGCGCACGATTGGGGTTCATGCTATCGAACGCCCCTGCCGCCGCGAGGTTTTCAATGGTCCGCCGGTTGACGAGACGCGCGTCAATGCGACGTGCAAAATCAAACAGTGATTTGAAGCGGCCGCTGCCGCGTGTCGCCACGACGCGCTCCATCGCCTGCCGCCCAACATTGCGCACAGCAGCCAGCGCATAGCGGATCGCCTGCTTGCCATCATCTGTTACCTCAACCGAAAACACAGGCTGCGATGCGTTGATATCAGGCGGCAGAACCTTGATGCCCAGTCGTTCTGCTTCCTGCCGATAGATATTCAGCTTTGTGGTGTCGCCCATGTCCAGCGTCATGGAGGCGCATAGAAACTCGGCCGGGTAATTCGCTTTCAGGAAGGCCGTCTGATAGGCAACCTGCGCATAGGCCGCCGCGTGTCCTTTGTTGAATCCGTAACCCGCAAACTTATCGGCCTGTGTGAAGATTTCTTCGGCGGTCGCCGCATCAATACCGCGTTCGCTGGCCCCGGCGATGAACCGTGCCTGCTGGCGGGCCATCTCGTTCTTGTCCTTCTTACCCATGGCGCGGCGTAGAAGATCAGCATCGCCCAGCGAATAACCCGCCAGTTCGCGGGCAATCATCATGACGTCTTCCTGATAGGTCATGACGCCATAGGTATCGGCGAGGATCGGTTCCAGTGACGGATGTAGATAGGCGACCGGCTCCTTGCCATTCTTGCGCGCGATATAACTGGGAATGGAGTCCATCGGGCCCGGCCGGTACAGCGCCACGAGCGCGATGATGTCTTCAATGCGATCCGGCTTCAGACGCCGGATGAGATCGCGCATGCCCTGACTTTCCAGCTGGAACACGCCAATCGTTTCACCACGCGAGAGCATCTCGTAGGTACGCTGATCGCCGAATTCCATTTCCTCGCCGGTTCGGACATGAATCCCGCGTGCCTTAAGCAGTTTCTCAGTGTCGGCGATCACCGTCAGCGTTTTCAGGCCCAGAAAGTCGAACTTCACCAGGCCGACGGTTTCGGCATCCTTGTAGTCGAACTGGCTCGCAGGAAGGTCCGCCTTCTGGTCGTGATAGAGCGGCACCAGTTCCGGTAGCGGGCGGTCGCCGATAACGATACCCGCTGCGTGCGTGGATGCGTTGCGGTACAGACCTTCCAGTTTCTGCGCGACTTCAAACAGTCGCGCCACGCCATCCTCGTTGCGGATCATGTCGCGCAGCTTCGGGTCGGCGTTCACCGCCTCGCGCAAGGTGATGGGTTTGCCGGGCTGGTTCGGGACCATCTTGCAGATGCGATCAACGAAATTATAGCCCATCTGCAGAACGCGTCCGACATCGCGCAGGCAGGCGCGCGCCGCCAGCGTACCGAAGGTGATGATCTGCGCGACCCGGTCCTGGCCATAGCGCGACTGCACATAGCGGATCACCTCGCCGCGGCGTTCCTGACAGAAATCGATGTCGAAGTCCGGCATGGAAACACGTTCGGGGTTCAGGAACCGCTCGAACACCAGGTTGAAGCGGAGCGGATCAAGCGAGGTGATATCGAGCGCCCACGCGACAATCGACGTTGCGCCCGATCCGCGCACACCAACTGGAATACCCTGCGCGCGCGTCCAGCGCATGAAATCAGACACGATGAGGAAGTAGCCCTCAAACCCCATGCGTGTGATGACATCGAGTTCATAGTCAAGACGCTGGAAGTAGTCATCGCGCGGCTTGAACAGCGGGAAGGTTTCCAGCCGTTTTGTCAGGCCATCACGAGCCAGCCGCGCCAGTTCCTGCGCCGCCGACTGACCATCGGGCAGCGGATAGGCCGGCAGGATGGGCTTGCGTTTTTCAGGTCGGAAGGCACAGCGCCGCGCGATCTCAACCGTATTGGCCACCGCTTCAGGCAAATCCGCAAAAAGCTCAGCCATCTCAGATGCAGATTTGAAATAGTGATCTTTCGTGACACGCGGGCGATCATCTTCGGTCACATAGCGCCCTGCAGCGATGCAGAGCAGCGCGTCATGCGGCTCGTAGAGATCAGGCGTGCCGAAATAACACTCATTCGTGGCAACGAGCGGCAGGTCCTGATCATAAGCGATGGCGATCAGGCCAGTTTCCGCCTGTGCTTCTGACACGACGCCATGGCGTTGCAGTTCAATATAGAACCGGGATGGAAACATGCTGGCAAGACGCGCGGCCAGCTCTGCTGCCAGTTGCGGTTTGCCTTCACCCAGCAGCCGGTTCATCGGCCCGCGTGGCCCCCCAGACAGCAGGATCAGCCCTTCGCTGTGTGCACCAAGCATGTCGAGCGTCACATGCGGCATGTCGGTTGCGGTAATGTCGAGGAATGCCTTGCTGGAAAGGCGTGAAAGATTCAGCCAACCCGCTTCGTTCTGAGCAAGAAGTGCAATGACAGGGCGATCCTCAGCCACACCGCCGCGCGCCCGTGCGTCGCGTGACAGGCCCGTTTCCAGACTGAGCGAAATGCCCATAACGGGCTGAATGCCCTTACCGGCCAGCTTGTCGGCAATCTCAACCGCGCCAAACAGATTGTTGCTATCGGTTACCGCGACGGCCGGCATGCCATTGCGCTTGCACAACTCGGCCAGTTCTTCGACGCGGATAGCGCCTTCCAGCAGCGAATATGCCGAATGAACGCGAAGGTGGACGAACGGAGCCATGAACCAAACCTAGCGCATGTTCAGGCGAGATGTCGCGTCAGGCGTCTTCTCCGCCTTGCGGCGCGAGCAGTTCGGCAATGTCGGCTTCATCAAGCGGGTCTTCGTCAGGCGACAGCGTATCGGTGGGGCTGGGCACAAAGAAGCCGGTGGGGATGGAAGAATCGAGCAGGCCTGCGGCCTTCAGTTCTTCCATGCCGGGCAGATCGCCGACGCGATCCAGCCCAAAATGCTGAAGGAACGCCTCGGTCGTTCCATAGGTCACCGGACGGCCCGGTGTGCGCCGACGCCCGCGTGGACGCACCCAGCCGATCTCAAGCAGAAGGTCCAGTGTGCCCTTGGAAACGCCCACACCCCGGATTTCCTCGATTTCAGCGCGCGTGACCGGCTGATGATAGGCCACGATCGCCATCGTTTCGATCCCCGCCCGCGAAAGCCTGCGTGGCTCGGTGGTTTCCCTGCGCAGCAGGAAGGCAAGGTCAGGGGCTGTGCGGAACGCCCATTTGCCACTCACCCTCACCAGATGAATGCCGCGCGGTGCATAATCGTGCTGCAGGCGCTCCAGCAGTGCGGGCACATCCACGCCTTCCGGCAGACGGCTGCGAAGTGTGTCTTCATCAAGTGGCTCTGCCGCCGCAAACAACAGCGCCTCGATCATGCGGGCATGCAGCACGTCGTCAGCCGTCGACAGCGCAGCTGATTGCGTGACGGGCGTAACAGGCATGCTCTCATCCGCAGAACCGTTCTCTGGTGTATCCATGTCGGGATTCATTGCTTTGGCGGTACGTTTCAGGGAAAACCGTGTTGCTGTCATTGGGTTACCTGGTCAAGCGGCGCGTGATCATTCGCCGCCTCAGGCCGGGGCGAACGCAGGAAAACCGGGCCAAAGGCATCGGCCTGATGCAGTTGCAGCTTGCCATCCTTGGCCATTTCCAGACTGGCCGACAGTGTGCTGGCCAATGTCGAGCGACGCATCGCACGGAATTGCGGCAGGTCAGGCAGGAAGCTGTCGAGCACACGCCAGTCCATCGCCATGCCGATCAGTTGTTCCAGCCTTTTGCGTGCCTCGTCGATGGCATAGACGGGCGCCCGCTTCACTGACAGGCGGCTGCCCAGCACGCGCTTGCGCTGATCGGCATAGGCGCGCAGCAGATCGAAGATCGTGTCAGACCAGGCGGGTGTTTTCACCACGCGGATGCCCTGCGGCTCACCCCTGAAAAACACATCGCGCCCCAAACGGTCGCGGGCCATCAGGCGGCCACCTGCCTCGCGCATGGCCTGGAGGCGTTGAAGCCTAAAGGCCAGTCGCGCTGCCATTTCCTCGCCTGACAGCTCGCCATTCACCTTTTCCGGGCGCGGCAGAAGCAGACGCGATTTGAGATAGGCGAGCCACGAGGCCATCACCAGATAATCGGCGGCAAGGTCGAGATCAGCCTTGGCCAGATGGGCGATGAACGCCAGATACTGATCGACCAGTCGCACGATGGAGATGCGGCGCAGATCAACCTTCTGCGAGCGCGCGAGAGTGAGCAACAGGTCAAGCGGACCTTCAAACCCATCGACATCCACAATGAATGCCTCGCCTGCCGCCGCAGGCATGGTCAGATTAAAGACCGGGTCATCCACCGGCGCTTCAGCTTCAGGTGTATCACTCATCAAACGCCATGCCGCCTGTCCACTCAGGGCCAGCCACCGAAGTCGAACGGGGGGCTGATTCTGTCAAGCAAAGTCCCGGCCTCAGCACCGGTCATGCACAGATATTTACAGCTTCACGCGATGGTTGCGCCGCCAGACAGCAAGGCTGAAAGCCGATCAAGGCCGCGCACAGCATCGAAGCGGGATGCCGGTGCAAGTTGCGCAAGAGCCGCCTCGGAACGGCGGGCTGCTGCCTCGTCCATGGCCCGCATACCCTTCATGCAATCCTGCATCTCGTCCAGCTTGCCACTGCAATGCAGGACCACGTCGCAGCCAGCGACCAGCGCCCGGCGGGCACGCTCGTCAAACCCGCCAGCCAGTGCGTTCATGCCGATGTCGTCGCTCATCAACAGGCCATCAAAGCCGATTTCTTCGCGGATAATGGTATGCACCACACGCGATGACCACGTGGCGCAGCGCTCGTCGTCGATCGCCGCATAGACCACATGGGCCGTCATCGCCATGGGCATGTCGTTGAGACTGCGGAACGGCACGAAATCGGTACGGCTCAGTTCCTCGTGATCGGTCATCACCACCGGCAGTTCCAGATGGCTGTCGGATTTTGCACGCCCATGCCCGGGTATGTGCTTGATGACCGGCAGCACACCGCCATCCAGCAAGCCTTCCGCAACGGCCCGGCCAAGTTCACCAATCTGGTGCGTTTCGCTGCCAAGCGCACGGTCTCCGATGATGCCGTGGCCTTCAGGATGAAGAAGGTCAACACAGGGCGCGCACGATACGTTGATGCCGATCTCGGCAAGTTCGTGGGCAATCAGCCTGGAATTCAGGAAGGCAGCCTCAAGCCCAGCCTCAGTGTCTGTGTCGTAAAGCGCGGCCAGCTCCGCTGCCGGTGGCGGGTGACGCCAGACCGGCCCTTTCAAACGCGCCACACGCCCGCCTTCCTGATCAATCAGGATCGGCACGTCGGCCCGGCCGGTCAGCGCCCGAAGGTCATCCGTTACACGCCGCACCTGCGCCTTGTCGGTGCAGTTGCGTGCGAACAGGATAAAGCCCCACGGATCGGCGTCTTTGAAAAACGCGCGCTCGTCCGCCGTCAGCTCAAGGCCACTCAGGCCGAAAATCGTGGCCGATGTCATGCTGGTGTCACAAACTTTTCAGTGTCAAGGTTCGCCGACAATGCATTTGCCGCCACGCGTCTGCAAGACCTGACACATCGCAACCGCATCTGCGCGCTGGGCAAACGGCCCCACACGCAAACGATACCAGACGCCCTTCGCCCCCAGATCCACGCGCTTGATATCGGGCTTGAGCGCGCCCATCAGATCGCCGTGTTTTGATTTCAAGGCCTGCCAGTTCGCCGCAGCCTCTGCGTCGTCGCGATAGGCACCAATCTGCACAACGAATGCACCCGATGCGGCATTCTTCGCAGCAGCGGCATCAGCAGCGCCGGGATCGACCTTTTCAATCTCAGACGCAATCTCGGCAGACTTCTTCCTGGCGTCTTCTTCGGCCTTCACCTGCTCGGCTGATGGCGGGGCGATAGCGGCATCAGGGCTAGTAACCAGTGCTGCTTCTCCGGCCTCTGCCGCTGACTGTTCAATGGGAACACCTGCAGGCTCCGCCGGCATGTCGACAGGCGTTTCCGGCGGCGCGGCAAGCGCAGGCGCAACATCGACGCTGTCGTTTCCACCGGCGATCCGCTGGTACACTTCCTTGTCCTGGTCTGGCACCGTTGTGCCGCCTGGCTGATCAGGGCGCACTTTCACAGGGCCATCGACCGCAGCAATCACCGGAATCTGACCGCTGTGATCACCCTGTCGGACACCTTGCTGATAGGCGACCCACACCACACCGGCGAAAGCAGCCAGCACGACAGAAGACAGAATTATGAAGAGCGGGCTGCGGGTGCTGCCAGCCTCATCATCATCAAAGCCCCCATCAAAGACGAAGTCGCGATGAAAGCGGCGGTCATAATCTGATTGATCATAGCCCTGATCGGCGTTGGCCATGGAACCGGCTCCCCTGAGCCGCCCCGTTACAACGGGCGGCGAATCGTCACACGCTGCACTCTAGCGCCGTGATCGCGGCAAAATACAGGCAGGCCGTGGATTCTCCGCGCCTTATTGGTGAACGAAGCGTTAAATTCACTCGGGCTGTGGGCTCAGCTTTCAGCGTAGGGGTTGTTCGAAGTGCGCTTCAGGAAACGGATCGGAGTGCCGGGAAGATCAAAGTTTTCGCGCAGACCGTTTGAAAGATAGCGCAGATAGTCGTCGGGCAATTCATCGAGCTGATTGCCGAATAGTGCGAATGTGGGCGGCCGCGTTTTAGCCTGTGTCATATAACGCAGCTTGATACGGCGCCCTGAAATGGCAGGCGGTGCGTGCCGCTCCATCGCGTGCTGAAGCCAGCGATTGAGCGCGGACGTTGGAATGTGCTTGTTCCAGACCTCTGCCGCCTGAAAGACTGCGGGCATCAGGCGCTCCACGCCCTGCCCTGTCAGCCCGGACAACATAACAATCGGTGCGCCCTTCACCTGCGGCAGCAGCTCGGTTGCCTTGCGCTTCATCTCAGCCAGTCGGCGCTGTTTATCTTCCACCATGTCCCATTTGTTCACGGCAAGAACGATGGCGCGGCCTTCCCGTTCAATGAGGTCTGCAATGGACAGATCCTGTTTCTCGAACGGATTGCCGGCGTCCATCAACACGATGACCACCTCGGCGAAACGGATTGAGCGCAGGGCATCACTGACCGACAGCTTTTCCAGTTTCTCCACAATGCGGGCACGCCTGCGCATGCCAGCGGTGTCAAACAGTTTGATGTCGCGGCCTTCATGAGACCAATCCACAGAAATGGCATCGCGCGTGGTGCCAGCCATAGCGCTGGTGAGCAGGCGCTCTTCACCGATGAGGCGGTTGATCAGAGTGGATTTGCCAGCATTAGGCCGACCCACCACAGCGATCTGTAACGGCTTTGCAGCACCCCCATCCGGCGCAGTCTCAGACTCGCTTTCACTCGGGAATGCCCCGTCTTCATCAGGCTCGGGACCGAACGGGCGTAGTGCGTCGAATAATTCGCCCATGCCTTCCCCATGCTCTGCGGAAAGCCCGATCGGCTCGCCCAGGCCCAAAGCATAGGCTTCACCAACGCCGCTCAGTGCAGCATTGCCTTCCGCCTTGTTGGCCGCCAGCACAACCGGCTTGGATGTTCTGCGCAGCAGTTCCGCGACCGCCTTGTCATGCGGCGTCACACCTGCACGCGCATCGATCATGAAAAGCAGGACATCGGCCAGTTCAATGGCCCGCTCGGTCTGCAAGCGGATGAGCTGGTCAAAATCAGAGTCGGGCCTGTCATCCAGACCAGCCGTATCAATCACTGTGAACTGAAGCGGCCCGAGCGAAGCATCGCCTTCGCGCCGGTCGCGCGTGACGCCGGGCTGATCGTCAACCAGCGCGACGCGCTTACCCACCAGCCGGTTGAACAGCGTGGATTTGCCGACGTTTGGGCGGCCAACAATGGCAAGCGTGAAGGTCATGGCCGCAGATATCCGGGCCGCTCAGCGATAAGCCGTCAGAACACCATCATCGTTGAGCATGTAAAGAGTGCCCCCAGCGGTGATCGGCGCGATGATCGATCCCTCACCGACGTCGAAGCTCTGAACCAGGCCGCCATTATTGGCCGCGACGATCGCTACGCGTCCATCGGTCGACACCAGGATCAGATTGCCCTGCGCCATCAGAGGTCCACTCCAATCGACAGTACCCGTGCGATCTTCCTCGTCTTCCCAACGACCCAGATAGGTTTTCCACGCGATCCGGCCCGAAACTTTCTCAAGACAATAGAGATTGCCGTCAATGCTCATGGCATAGAGATAGTCTCCCGCTGCAACCGGTGTCTGTACACCGGCGATGTCGCGCTGCCAGAGACGCCCGCCCGTCGCAGCGTTGATCGCCACCAGGCGCCCGGCATTGCCGACAGCGAAAACCGTCGTCCCGTCAATGGCCGGACGGCCAGCAATGTCGTTGATCGAAGAAAGCGTATCACCAAGCCCCGTGCGGGTCAGTGAGTCACTCCATGCCGGACGGCCGTTGATGGTGCGCATCGCATAGAGGTCACCATTCGTATAGGGCACAACCACAATATCGCTGCTGACGGCAGGGCTGCTGGACGCCAGAACGCCCGCACTTTCCGAGAACACCTCGTGGCTCCAAAGTTCGCCCCCAGTGGCTGCATCCAGAGCCCAGGCACGGTTTTCGCGGTTCATCACATAAACGCGGCCGTCACGCACTGTGGGCGCGGTGTGAAATGGCGATTCAACTTTCTTCGACCAGATCCGCCCGCCAGAGCGTGAATCCAGAGCGACCACCTCGCCGAAGCCGGAGGTGACAAACAGACGGCCATTTTCATAGGCGATGCCGCCGCCATAACCTTCTTCAGGGCGGTCACCACCACGGCTGAACAGATAGAAGTCATAGGATGTGTCTTCCGGTGCGACGGAAACGGTCCACACCTCGCCACCTGACGCCGTGTCGATGGCGCGCACATTGGCCGCCGCATCCAGTGTGAAGATCAGGCCATCGGCGACAACCGGCGATGCGGTGATGGCCGAGGTGGACGATGTCGAGACGCCGATATCTGTGCTCCAGAGCTTGTTGAAGCTCACCGGCGCATCCGTGTTGCCGACAACATTCTCTGAAACACCACCCGGCTGCGCCCAGGCCGAAACCCGTGTTGGCCCCGGCACGGTCACGCCCATGCCCGCATAGGCTGGATCCTGCACCAGCACGTCATTGTTCCTGGCCATCAACGCGACGCGCTGACCAGGCACGCGTTTGTCGGAACCACTACCAAAGATGGAATCTGAAACCCGCTCTAGCGTGGAGCAAGCGGTCAGCGAGGTGAGCGCAATCACCGCTCCGAAGCATAGAAGCCGGGATGACATAATGGGGAAAGCCATACGTTGGAACCTGAGTGTTAGGGCTGGGCCGCAGCCGGAGAGGCAGCTGGAGAGACGGCAGGCTGAGGTGCGGCCGGTACAGCGGGCGGGGCTGCGTCCGCTGCGTGTGCCGGTATGGCATCAGGCGCAGGCAGAACACCGCCGGCCTGAATGAAGGCAGCGAGTTTGGCTGCTCGCTCGCGTAGTGTCTGAGGGGCCGCAGTGTCCGCAGCAAGTGCCGCAAAGGCGCTGCCTGCTGCGGCCATGTCATTCTTGCGCATGTCGGCCAGTGCGATGAGTTCGCGGGCGTGGAAACGCCACGGATTGCCGTCTGCGAGCAAAGGTTCGAGGCGGTTCTTCAGGACGTCCCTGTCTTCGGAGTCAGCAACGATGCGGGCGGCCTGCAACCGGGCCAGAGATCTGGTCGCCTCATCGGTGCTCGCGTTGATGATCGCATCATAAGCCGCAAGACTGCCTGCGATGTTACCCTGTGCATTCAGCAACGCGGCCTGACGGAATGCCGCCATCTGGGCAACACCAGATGACTGATCTGCGGCAAGCGTGGTGAACAGGGCGAGGCCTTCACCATATTTGTTGTCATCAATGGCTGCGCTGGCTGCGGCGAAGGCTTCGGCACGTTTGCCAGTCTCGGCAGCCTGATGCTGCCGCCACCAGACGAAGGCCGCCGTCGCCACCACACACAGCACCGCCACCGTTACGAACACGCTGCCATACCGCGTCCACAGCCTGCCCAGCCGGTCGCGCCGCAGATCCTCTTCAACTTCGTGGAAAATATCAGTCAAGGTAAATGTCCGGGCACATGGTCGGGTGATGGGCCTGCCACATGGCAGGCTCGGAAGCTATAAATTGGCCCGTGGCCAGAGGCAAATGCCTTGAGCGAAGGCAGCAGGCAGGATTTGCCGCATCATAAGGGCCACATTGCGCTGGAATATGGCCTGAATGAGGTCCGTGATCTTGCGGAAAGCCCGCGACGCAAGCAGGCTGTCCACATGAATTTTCGTCCATCTATGATGATGGTTGCCGGGGCGCTGGTCGTGTTGTGCCCGGCGCAGGCGTCCGGTCTCTCGGACGATGACGTTATGCAGTCTGCCCCTCCAACTGAAACGGCTCAGTTCATTGAGCAGCCGCTGATCCGTGGAAATCTGAGCACTTTCATTACATCCCTCGATCTGGGTGGGGGCCGACCATTCTGGCTGGTCGGCTCAGTCAATGGTGGCCGGGTTGGCGAGGGCCTGTCGCCCTTTCCAAACATCGCGCTGCCGCTGACGCTGACCGCTTCCATATCGCCAGGCGATGTGGGCTGGGGTCTCATCCCTTATGCGGGGGTAGTGTCAGGTGACGGGCTTACACCAGCCATCATCTTTGACAGTCATTGGCTTTCGGGCAACAGCCCATCTCTCGAAGGTATCGCGGGGCTTACCTACGAGCTGATGCCTGGCCTCGGCACAGGCATTGAATACAGATACAAGGCGACGCCCGAAGCCACACCTTTTCATTCGAACCAAAGCCCTGATCAGGTTATCATGATGAGGTTGGATATCGGTTTGAACTGAACACATTTCCTGACGAGCGGGGGAATGCTCTCAGGAGCAAGGCAGCCGCTGAAGTGTCTGAGGGGGCGCTTCAGCGGCTGTCGTTTTTGGTGCTGTCGTTTACAGGACCGCCGCGCAGTCGCAGCAGGGTCAGCATCAGCATGAAAGCCGCTGACGAGAGGAAAATGTGCCAAAGGAAGTGCGACCCCTGCGGCACAATCCCACACGATAACGGGTCGATGGACCTGGCGGTCAGCGCCACAAGTGCAAGCCCCAGTGCGGACGCCCCGCTGAGAGCAGCCGCCCGGTTCAGATGCCATGTGTTGGCAATGAGCCATACGGCACAGCCTATGATGACGAGCCCAAGCATCGCCATCCGCGCCACAGGCGGCAATCCCGGAATGCGGCCCAGAAGAAGTGGTCCCACCACCAGCACGGCCGCAAGGATCAGTGCATCTCTGGCGGGCCTGACGGCGCGCGCCCACAGCACGGCTGCCACCAGCACGAAAATCAATGCAGGTGCCACATCGAAAGCCAGCGACCAGCCGGTGCGCAGCCCGTGCCAAAGGGTTGAGCCTGCCCCATTGAGGATCAGCAGTACGGCCAGCGCATAAAGCAGCCCGTCGCGCGGGGCCCGGCGCATGACCAGAAGCAGCGCCGCGACACCGAAAACGCAGATCACAAGGCTCGACAGGGCGTTCCAGGGTTCGACTGGAAACGAGCCACCCGGAACCACCGGAGTTTCGCAATAAACAGGTCCAAACTGCTGTGCCATGACGAAACAATGGGAGACAGAACGGCCCTTGTCCAGAAGCTGGCCATGCCAGAAACGGCTGACGGGGGTTGCGATCCGCGCGCCGCTTGGGTAGGTAGCGCGTCCGCTTGGCGGTTGTGACCGTCCTGTTGGGGAATCGTCTAACGGTAGGACCCTGGATTCTGATTCCAGTTGTCTAGGTTCGAATCCTAGTTCCCCAACCATCCTCACCGCGACTTTACTCTCACTTAAGTCAGATTTCGCATGTGCGAGATTGTGTTGACGTTGCGGCGAACGATAACGTCATGGAATCGACACGCTCAGGCAGGGGATTTCCATGGCATCGCGCCCACTCACTTTCATTCTGACAATGGGCGCAGCCGCGTCAGCATTGCTCACGTCTGCCATGGCGCAGGCTCCGGCACCTAAGCCTGATGCCGTTAAGCCACCAGCCACCGCCGCAACCGCCGAAGAAGAAGTGGTGGTCACCGGCACGCGCAGCAAAGGCCGCACGGTGCTGAGCACGCCTGTGCCCGTCGATGTGATCTCATCAGCTGACCTTGCCAGGTCTGGTGCACTGGGCGGTGAGTTCGGACAGGCGCTGCAGAATCTCGTGCCCTCGTTCAATTTCCCGCGTCAGTCCAATTCGGGCAGCGCCGACATTGTGCGCCCTGCTCAGCTGCGTGGCCTCAGCCCGGATCAGGTTCTGGTTCTGGTGAATGGAAAACGCCGTCACACGACGTCAGTCATCACGACCGAAGCCAAGACAGGCCGTGGCACGGCAGCGGTGGATTTCAACTCGCTGCCTGCCAACGCCATCAAGCGTATTGAGGTTCTGCGCGATGGCGCGGGCGCGCAGTATGGTTCTGACGCCATCGCCGGCGTTATCAACGTAATCCTTGATGACGCACCCACCGGCGTTGAGATCGCCGCGTCTTACGGCGCGCATCACACCGAGTTCGACCCGACACGTCAAACACTGACAGATGGCCGCACCTGGATTCTGCAGGGCAAGATCGGGCTCCCCATTGGCGAGGCAGGCGGCTTCGTGCGCCTTGGCATAGAGTATAAAGAGCGTGGTGAAACAAACCGTGCTGGCTTTGATCAGGTGCCGTTCTGGGAAGACCCGGCAAACGTCCCGCTGGTCGGCGGCAAGCGCAATTACCGGCCAGGCGATGGCGCAACGAAGGATCTGAATCTGTGGTTCAATGCCGAAGCCCCCATCGGCAGTGACATCACGCTCTATGCCTTTGGCACCTATAACAAGCGCGATGCACAGGGCACCGGCTTCTTCCGTTATCCGGTCGGCAGCACCAACTTCCTGGCCGTCAATCCGCTCGGCTATCGTCCGGTGACCACGGGCGACAATCAGGATCTCGCCCTCACCGCTGGCCTGCGTGGTGAGGCTGGCGCATGGAGCTGGGATGCGAGCGTCAATTACGGCCGCAACCGGTTTGAGCGCGGTGTGAAAAACACGCTGAACCCGTCACTGGGGCCAACCAGCCCCAGATCCTTCTTCACTGGCGCATCCGAGCTTGAACTGTTCAGCCTCAACGCCGATGCATCGCATGAGCTGGATATCGGTCAGGCCGAACCAGCCCTTCTTTCGTTCGGCCTCGAATATCGCCGCGAGAACTTCCAGAGCTTCGCGGGCGATCCGCAATCCTATGCGGCAGGCCCCTTTGCGGCGCCGCCGAACAGCAAGGATATCGGCGCGCAGGCAGGTGGCGGTCTGCGGCCCAGCGACACGCGCAAGCTCGATCGCAGCGTATTCAGCGCCTATGCGGATTTTTCAGCCACGTTCGGCAGCCTGTTTGCCGAGGTCGCCGCCCGCTATGAAAACTCCAGCGACTACGGCGACACGGTTTCAGGCAAAGCAGCGCTGCGCTGGGCCATCAATGAGCACTTCGCCCTGCGCGGGTCGATCTCCAATTCCTATCGCGCGCCGTCTCTGGTTCAGATCGGCTTTGCCAACTCGTCGACCAGCTTCGGGGCTGGCGGCGCGCTGACCAGCGTTGGCACACTGACGCCCGATGATCCGCTGGCCCGCGCATTGGGAGCGCGTGATCTGAAAGCTGAGAGCGCAGTCTCGTGGTCGGTTGGCGCAACCTTCAATACCGACAGCGGCTTCCGCATGACGGTTGACGGCTATCAGATCAAAGTCGATGACCGCATCACGCTGAGCGAGCGCATCGACGCCACCAGCGCGCCTCTAGCGGTGCAGCCCATTTTTGCAGCCCGCAACATCACCGCCGCCAATTTCTTCACCAATGCTGTAGATACGCAGACACGCGGTGTCGACATCGTTGCAACGCAGACATTGAAGGATGTCTGGAGCGGTACGCTGAACCTTTCTGCCGCGTTCTCTTATTCAGAAACCGAAGTGACAGCCGTGCGTAATCTCGGCCCCGTGACGGTTCTGGGCGTGGAGGAGCGCAATACACTGCAAGGCGCAGCACCAAAATCGAAGGTCATCCTGTCTGCTGACTGGACGGATGACACATGGTCAGCCCTGCTGCGTCTCACCCATTACGGCAGCGCCACCCGCATCTTCAATTTCGGTGGCGGCTTTGAACCGGAACAAACCTATTCCGGTGAGTTCCAGCTCGACGCCGAGTTTGGCTGGCAGGTGACGGAAAACTTCAACTGGTATGCGGGTGCTTCGAACCTGCTCGATGCCTATCCAGACCGTTCGAGCAGCGACATCAACTATTTCGGCAACTTCCCATATGACGTGCTCTCGCCGATCGGGATGAATGGCCGTTATCTCTATACCGGCTTCAGGGCGAAGTTCTGATGCGAGCCCCTCTCATGGCTGCGGCTGTTCTGGCCGCAGCCCTAGGCGGGTGTGCCAATGTCAAACCCACGGCGGTGGGTGAAGTGACATGCCCTGCCGGGGGTGCATCCATGGCACGGGTCGAGCTCATCTACGGCCTCGCCAGCCCGTCAGGTAAAGGCGTGACGGAAGATGACTGGCAGGCCTATCTGGAACGCCAGGTCACACCGCGTTTTCCAGATGGCCTGACCGCCTATGATGCCTATGGCCAATGGCTGCACCCCGAAAAGGGTGTTGTGCGGTTGAAGTCGAAAGTGCTGCAGATCTGGTATGCGCCATCGGCGGAGGCCGAACGCCGCATCGAAGAACTGCGGGCGACCTTCAAGGCTACCTTCCATCATTTATCAGTCATGCGGGTTGACGGACGCGACTGCGTGTCGTTCTGACAGGTATGGACGACCCAGCATTCAACGGTGAACCCAAACGGCACATCAGCGTCGCCTATCTGGTGATGGTGGCCGTTGCCATGGTGATTGGCGCTGGCATATTTAAATCTCCCGCCGATGTTGCTGCGAATACAGGCTCCTTTCCCTGGCTGATGGGCGCTTGGGCGCTGGGCGGTCTTCTCTCGCTGATCGGCGCTTTCTGTTACGCGGAACTGGCCACAGCTTTTCCCAATGCGGGCGGCGACTATCATTTCCTCAAGACCGCCTATGGGAAAGGCGTTGGCTTCCTGTTCGCCTGGACACGCTTTGCGGTCATCAATACCGGCTCGCTCGCCGTGCTGGGTTTCGTGCTGGGCGTTTATGCCAACGAGGTGGTGAATCTCGGCCCCAATGGGCCAGCGATCTACGCCTTCAGTGCAGTCGCGCTTCTGACTTTGTGGAATCTGAAAGGCATGTATACCGCAGAAGCGGTGGACTATGCCCTGACCGGACTTGAGGTCACCGGCGTTGTGGTGATCGTCACCGCAGGTCTGGTCGTGGTCGCCACAGGCACCCCGCCAGCGACGGTTGACCCTGCCATACCTATCGCGCCGCCGGATTTCTTTCAGGCCATGGTGTTCGTGTTGATCGCCTTTGGCGGCTGGAGCGAAATCGCCACCATGTCATCCGAGGTCAAGGATGCGCGCAATGGCATGGTCAAGGCGCTGACCATTTCAACTATTGTACTGACGCTACTCTATCTCGGCGCGAACTGGGCGCTGTGGCGCGGACTTGGAATGGAAGGATTGTCTTCATCCGAAGCGCCCGCCGCCATTTTAATGCACGCGGCCTTCGGCAGTCATGCGGCGCTCATTCTCGCGCTGGCCGTCGCCATCGCCAACATCACCTCCATCAATGCGACGATCATTGTCGGCGCGCGCACCACCTATGCCGCCGCCCATGACTGGCCACAGCTTGCTGCCATCGGAAAATGGGATGCATCACGCGGCATTCCGCTGCGCGCCATTCTGGTGCAAAGCACCGTGGCCTTGGGGTTGATCGTATGGGGTTCAACCACCCGCGATGGATTTGAGGCGCTGGTGAACTTCACCGCGCCTGTCTTCTGGGGTTTCATGACGCTTTCGGGGCTTGCGGTTATCGTGCTGCGCTTCACCCGCAAAGATGCGCCTCGCCCGTTCCGGGTGCCACTTTATCCGGTATTGCCGCTGGTCTTTGCAGCCTCGGGCGCGGCGATGGTGTGGTCGAGCATCGGATTCGTCTCGTATCTGTGGGAAGACCCGGCGAACCGCATCGGCGCATACTACAACATGGCGGTGATCATCTCCGGCATCATTGCCGTCGCCGTTCTTTCCATCACCAGAACCAGAACCAGAACCAGAACGCCGGGCTGACTAAAGCCAGCCATTGGCGCGGGCAATGCGAGCCGCTTCCACACGGTTCTGCGCGCCAAGCTTCTGCGCGGCTTCATACAGATAATTGCGAACCGTGCCGGACGACAGATCAAGCGCATCGGCAATTTCCTTGTTGCTCTGCCCTTCTTCGGCCAGACGCAGAACGGCGCGTTCCCGGTCGTTCAAGGGGTCGGTCGCGCCCCAGGCCGCTTCACTCAACTCTGGCGCAACGGCACGACCGCCTGCGGCGATCTTGCGCACGGCGGCGGCGAGTTCGTGTGATGGTGTGTCTTTCAGCAGATAACCATGCACACCTGCATCCAGCGCACGACGCAGATAGCCCGGTCGGCCAAAGGTCGTGACAATCAGAAGGCGCGCCGGGTTCTTCTCTGTCGCCAGAGCAGCGGCCAGCTCGATGCCGGTCAGGCCCGGCATTTCAATGTCCGATATGATGATGTCCGGCTTTTCGCGCCGCGCCAGATCAAGCGCTGTCCTGCCATCCGGCGCACGGGCGATGACAGTGATGTCATCCTCCAGATCAAGCAGCGCGGCCAGCGCGCCAAGCACCATGACCTGATCTTCGGCAATCAGAACCCGGATCATGTAGCGGCACCAAGCGGAATGACGGCCTCAATGCGCGTACCCTGACCGCTGATGATCTTGAGCACACCGCCCAGTGCAGAAACCCGCGCTTTCATGCCGGATATACCATTGCCTTCCTTCACCTCACCGCCCTGCCCGTCATCGGTCAGCGTGAAGCGCACCTGTTCGCGCTCAACCGCGACGTCCACATCGCAGCGGCTGGCGCGCGCATGACGCACCACATTCGTGGCCCCCTCGCGCAGCAGCATGGCGAGTGCATCTTCAATACCAGGGGGCAGGTCTTCAGCGGGCGCATGAAAGGTAAAGGCCGTATCGACACTGGCAAGCGCGTTACGGGCCTGCGCGACCTCGGCGCTCAGTTTCGTGCGCCGCATGCCGGTGACAGCTTCACGGATATCAGAAAGCGCCGTGCGAACGGTGGTGTGCAGCTCCTGCATCTCCATTTTGGCGCGGGCCGGATCAACATCAATCAATCGGGCCGCCAGTTCCGACTTCACCGCAGCGACGGTAAGTGTATGGCCCAAAAGATCGTGCAGATCGCGCGCGATACGTTCACGCTCTGCTGTGGCCGCCATCGCCTGCGCCTCTGCCTGTGAACGGCGCAAAGCTTCGTTTGCCTCAGACAGCTTGCTGCCGAACATGGTGGCAAGGGCCGCAATCGTGCCAAAGAAGATGGCCGGAAACCAATGCTGCATGCCAAATCGCATCAACAGACTATAAGAGACCGTCGCAATCATGCAGATCGCAAGATACTGGATCGCCAGTCTGATCGGCTTTGTGTCGCCAGAAATTGCAAATGCGTAGATAACAATCGTGGCCCAGTTGCCGTTGGAAATCGAACCAAGGACGAATGCCAACACAAGCATGAACACGACATAGGCGAAGCGCAAATGACCTTGCGTCTTGTCCGCGCTGAAGTAGATGAACAAGAATACGGGCAGCGCAATCGCCGCAATGACAAGGTCAAGCGTTGTGGGCGGCTGCCATATCCAATTGAGGCCGTAGAGCGGCAGATAGACAAGCCACAGATAGGGTTTGTCCGGCGACAGCCAGAAGCTGATCCGTTCAAACAGCGAGCGCGAACCATCGGGCATGTGGGCATGGTGGCCCGGCTGGGTCATTGCTTCAAGTCCTGCTCACACGGGCTTGCGCGCGATGATGACACGCACCAGCACGACGAGCGCCACCGTCATCGCCATCAGGGCGCCGATATGCAGCCACATGTTCCGTGCAGGCGCCATGCCCTGCACCATCAGGGCCAACTGTGAGAGATGGAAGGACGGCATTGCCCAGCCCATCGCCTGCATGAAGGGCGGCAGTGTGTGGATGGGGAACCAGAGGCCTCCGAGGATCGAGAGCATGAAAAAGACCAGATTGCCGATCGCAATCGCCCCCTGCGAACTGAAGCTGTAGCCAATGGCGATGCCGATCAACGCAAACGGTATGACCCCAGCCAGATGGACGGCGAACATGCCCATCCAAACCTGCACGGAAAGATGGACGCCCGCCCCGAAGATCGAGACACAATAAATCACCAGCACAACAATCGCCGTCACCGCAAACGCCATGAACAGCTTGGCAAGTGGATAGACCGCCGCAGGGACTGGCAGAACGGACTTCAGGGCAAGAAAACCCTGCTCGCGCTCGGTCGCGATGGTCACACCGAACCCGAAGACCGATGGGCTGATCGCTGCGAACACACCATAGGTCGCTACCAGATAGGCAGACACCTCAGACGCCTTGGCCAAGGCAATGCCAAACAGCGCGTAGAAAGCGATGGGAAGCACAAGCGTTGGAAAGGCGAAAGCCGGCGTGCGCGCAGCTTTCAGAACTTCAGCCTGACATTCGCGGGCAAGAATGGCGGTGGTGCTCATGGCTTAGTCCCTTAAGCAGCTCTGGCAATGATGGCGTCGAACGCATCTTCCAGCGCGGCACCCGTAACTTCGAGATCAGCAAGAGAGGTATCAGCATTGAGGAGCGCCCGCGTCGTGGCTTCGCCCGCCTCGCTGATGAGGATGACCTGCTGGCCCGAGCGCGTGACCGCGCGCACGCCGGGAAGCTCACGGAGCGCCGCCTCATCCAGCGCCGTGACGCAGCGGATCATGCGCCCGGCGACAAGTGCCTTCATTTCAGCCACCGTCCCACTGGCACGCACTTTACCCTTGTCGATGATGACAATCCGGTCGGCCAGCGCCTCGGCTTCCTCCAGATGATGGGTGGTGAGCAACACGGTCGAGCCCCTTTCGCGCAAACCGCGAATGGTGGTCCACATCGCGCGGCGGGCTTCCAGATCCAGCCCTACGGTTGGTTCGTCCAGCACAAGAAGATCGGGCCTTCCGGCAATCGCCAGCGCGAACTGGAGACGCCGCTGCTGCCCGCCAGAGAGTGCCGAGGCAGAGCGTCCTTCAAGTCCGGTCAGCCCTGCCATCGCGATGGCCTGATCCACCGGCATCGGGTTTGCGTAATAGCCTGAGAACAGCGCCACCAGCTCGTACACCTTGAGCTGTGGCGGCAGCCCGGCGCTTTGCAGCATCACGCCCGTCTGGCGGCGAGCATCCATGTCGCGCGGTGAAAGGCCAAAAAGACGTGCACTGCCGGTGTCGGGCATGAGACGCCCCAGCATCAGGCTGATGGCCGTCGTCTTGCCCGCGCCATTCGGACCAAGCAGCGCGGTTACGCTGCCTGCCTCAATCGTCAGATCAAGTCCGTCCACGGCGCGTGTCGCGCCATAGCGTTTGGTGACACCCTGCAGCTCAATCGGATATGGTGCCACGCGCATGAGTACTGCCCCTTGTCTGCGATCCTTGTGTCAGATCCTCAGACCGGGCGTCAGGAACAGGCGTCAGGCAAACGGGGTGATGTTTGTCACCCCGCTTGAAACCTCACAGCGGCGCGACGCTGTTCGGCTCACCATCACCCGATGGAACGTTCGCCAGCGTTTCGGCCTTGCGACGGCCCCAGACATACAATGTCACGATCACAACGGCCGCAGCGACAACCGCGAGGATCATCGCCATGTGTTCATCCGGGGCGAAGCCCAGCGCCAGCGGTTCGCCATTACCGGAAGCCACGATCAGCCCGGCCAGCGCCACATTGAACAGGCTTTCACCCACGATGAAGCCAGAGGCGATCAAAACGCCCATCCGCTTGGCGGGCTCTGATCCACGGCCCTTCTCGGCCCATCGGTCATAGAACCAGCCTGCCACTGCGCCGATCACCACCGGCAAGGTTGCGACCGAAGGCAGATAGATCGCCAGTCCAACCGCAAGCGGCGGCAGGGCAAAGCGCTTGTTGCTGATGGCCCGCAGAACCATGTCGACACACACCAGGCCTGCGCCGATCAGCGCGCCATAGCCAAGGAAGTGCCAGGGCAGATCGCCGCCCACCACGCCTTTGGCAAGCGTCGAGATCAGTGTCGCCTGCGGAGCCGGCAGCGGATTGGCTGACACCGCATTCGCGTTGGCCATCCCTGCGAAGCCGAAAGCGTCTGTCAGAAGTTGCAGCACCGGCGGGATCACCACCGAGCCCGCAATCACGCCGATGATCAGCGCTACCTGCTGCTTCCACGGCGTTGCGTCGACAAGCTGGCCGGTTTTCAGATCCTGCAGATTGTCGTTGGCGACAACCGCCACGGCGAGAATGAACGCGGTCACAAACAGCGCGAAAGCGATCAGCGCCTTTTCAGCGTCCGGGCCTGTGGCACCATGACCGATAAAGCCGATCAACAAGGCTGCACCCAGCACGGAAAGAATGGCCACACCCGAGACCGGGCTGTTCGATGAGCCGATGAACCCGGCCATGAACCCACACACCGCCGCCGCCAGCAGGCCGACAAACACCAGATAGGCAAGGCCGAGCAGCACAAGCGGCATGGTCAGGCTGGCAATCGCTGTGCCGTTCAGGAACTCAGCCATCAACCAGCCAGCCGGAACCAGCAGCGCGACAACAACTGCACCGACAATGCCGATGGGAATGTCACGTTCCACGCGCGGGAGATCGACAACGCCGTGTTTGCGGTTACGCCCAGCTTCAATCGCGTCAGAAAGGCCTGACCAGATAGGCTTCGCCAGTTTGAAGATGGTCCAGATCGCCGCCACCGCCATCGCGCCTGCGCCGATGAAGCGGACCTGTGTTTTCCAGACCGTGTTGGCATGAGCCGCGGCATCAGCCCCTTCCGGCCACGGCGTGATCGAGGTGAGCCACGGCACCAGCACACCCCAGGCAATGACCAGCCCTACCAGCATGGCAATGCCGACGGTCAGGCCCACAAGATAGCCAGCGCCCAGAAGGGCCAGCTGCGCGCCGCCACCAATGCCGGTTGCACCGGCGCCGATCTTGAAGAAGCCAGCCACTTCCCCCGCCAGCAGTTTCGCGCCAACCGCCGCGGCATAGAGCGCCGACGCGATGGCACCGAGCGTCACGGCCAGCAGGCCTGCGCGGCCTTCCTTACCGCCGTCGCGCGATCCCATGCCGACTTTGAGCACTTCAGCGGCCGCAACGCCTTCGGGATAAGGCAGGTCGGATTTCGTCACCATCGCCCGGCGCAGGGGGATGGTGTACATCACGCCGAGTGTGCCGCCGACCGCACAGATGGCGAATGTCGTGAAGAACGGCACCTTTGCCCACCAGCCGATAATCAGCAGCCCCGGCAGCACAAAGATGATCGAAGCGAGCGTGCCCGCCGCCGATGCGATCGTCTGGACGATATTGTTTTCCTGAATGGTCGAATCCCGGAACGCCTGAAGCAGCGCCATCGAGATGACCGCCGCCGGAATGGCGGTGGCGAAGGTGAGGCCGACTTTCAGGCCGAGATAAATCTGCGCCGCCGTGAAAATCAGCGTGATGACAACGCCCAGCAGAACGCCGCGCCAGGTCAGCTCTGTGCGCGGCTCAACATCGTGATGCTTCATGATTTCCCCAGACACCTTGTCGGTGCGTTGTTCCCTGATGCGCAGATGCGCATTGAATTGCCCTAAGCGTCAAGCACTGCGTTCAATGCCTGCACACAATCGTGACCCAGACGCTTGCAGGCTTGCGGCGACCAGTCCGTTTCCGGTTCAGGCACTTCACGGCTGTTCTTGAATGGCATTTCCAGCGTCATGGCGACCGCTTTGAAGCGCAGGCCTATGGCGCGCGTGGCGATGGTGTCCGCAGAAGGGCCGCCATAGCTGGGTGGGTAGCCTTCCTTTGTCTGAAACGCCGGATTGAGCTTCAGCAAAGCCTGACGGAAGCGGTCAACCCCGGCCACCTGTTCAGGTGTTGCTTCAGGGTCGACATCACAGCCATCGATAAAGACATGTGGCAGGCCTTCATCGCCATGCACATCAAAGAACAGGTCAACGCCGGTCCTGTCCATTTCCGAAAGGATGGCATGAACCTCGGGCGCAAGGCCGGGGTCGGGGTCGCGCCATTGACGGTTCAGATCCTTGCCCGCCGCATTGGTGCGTAGATTGCCGCGCCTTGCGCCATCAGGGTTGACCAGCGGCACGATATGCAGACGCGCGCGGGCGAGAAACGCTTTCACAACAGGATCATCCGCCGTCGCAAGTCGCGGCAATGCGCCTTCCATCCACCAGCTTGCCATGCTCTCGCCCGGATGCTGGCGGGCGATGATCCAGACCTGCTTCCCGCCCGTGCCTATCTCCAGACAATCGAGCGGCCTGCCATCCAGTGTCTGCCCAAGGCTGCGATGCGTGATACCCGGCACCGTCGCCATGCGCTTGACCAGCGCCTCATGCTGTTCCCACGCATAGGGCGCGAAATAGGCGAAGCGCACTTCGTTGGTGTGCGGCGTATGGGTGATGGTCAGCGCCTTGCCGTCATAGGAGGTGTCGCAGGCCAGCCATGTGTGGCCGTCTTCGCTGACACGGGCGCGATAGCCCGGCCAGCCTTCGGGATAGGACGATGCGCCCGCATTCGTCAGACGCAGTGTCAGACACCGCCCTGCCCCACCCCGCACGCGGAAGTGGAACCACTGAAACCACTTGCCTGCATTATCAGGCCGGATGGCAAGTTCAGCCTCATCACCCTGTATGGCGGTGACAGCGATATTCCCGCTGTCAAAATCCGCGTCGATTTCAAGCGCCATTATTCTTCCTGCGCAGGACGGAATGATGGAAGCCGTAGACGAAATAGATAGCCAGGCCGATCACCAACCAGATGACCAGTCGCTCCCACGCTTCGATGGGCAGGCCCGCCATCAGCGCGATGCAGCAGAGCATGCCAAGCACCGGCACGACCGGCACACCCGGCACACGGAAGGGCCGCGGCAGGTCTGCATCTGAATGGCGCAGATAGATGACCGCACCGCAGACCAGCACGAAGGCGAACAGCGTTCCGATATTGACCATGTCGCCCAGTTCACCAATCGGGAACACGGCCGCTACGATGGCTACAATCACACCGATCAGGAGCTGGCTGAGCCAGGGCGTGCTGAAGCGGGGATGCACATCTGAAAACACTTTCGGCATGAGCCCGTCGCGCGACATGGTGAAGAAGATGCGCGTCTGGCCATAGAGCAGAACCAGAATAACAGTGGTCAGCCCAGCGAATGCGCCTGCTTTCACAAGGATTGACAGCCAGGGCAGGCCGATCACGTCAATCGCCTTGGCAATCGGCGCGGCGACGTTCAGTTCATCGTATTTGACCAACCCGGTCATCACCCACGAGACGATCACATAGAGGATCGTGCAGATGAACAGCGACCCCAGAATACCGATAGGCATGTCGCGTTGTGGATTGCGCGCTTCCTGGGCCGCCGTTGAAACACCATCAAAACCGATAAAGGCGAAGAAAATCACCGATCCGCCCGCCAATATCCCGCTCCAGCCAAACGCACCAAACGTCCCGGTGTTTTCGGGAATGAACGGCACATGGTTGGCCGGGTTGATGAAGCCGATGCCCGCACCGATGAAGATGAGAACGACCGCCAGCTTCACGGCGACGATGATGTTGTTCGTGCGGGCGGATTCGCGCGTGCCCAGGATCAGAAGCGCGGTCACCACCATGACAATGAAAGCCGCTGGCAGGTTGAGAATGCCGGTCAGCGTCGTGCCATCGGCCTGTTTGATGACGGCGCCATAGGGGGCGGCCCATTCAGCCGGGAAGTGAATCCCGAAGCTCTGCAACAGGCTGACCGCATAGCCTGACCAACCCACCGCGACCGTCGCGCCGCCAAGTGTATATTCAAGGATCAGATCCCAGCCGATGATCCAGGCGAAGATCTCGCCCAGCGTTGCATAGGTATAGGTGTACGAGCTGCCCGCCACGGGAATGAGCGCTGCAAGCTCGGCATAGCACAGCCCGACAAAGCCGCAGGCGATGCCACAGAAAATGAAAGACAACACGATGGCCGGGCCGGCATGTTCAGCCGCAGCCGTGCCAGTCAGCACGAAAATACCGGTGCCGATGATCGCGCCGATGCCCAGCGCTGTGATCGACGTCGCTCCCAGCGATCGCTTGAGCCCTTGATGGCCCTCGCTCTCACCGCCGGCCCTGATATCGGCCACCGATTTTCGTGCAAACAACCCCGCGCGAGCCATGTTTCCCCCAAGCTCTTATATTGGCAGGGAAACTAGCCGTATCCGACGCGGCGTCAACCGGCGGGACGCGGCTTTTTCTGCTTCGGTTTGGCGAATGGTTTGCGATCATCGAAGCGCGGCTTGTGCCCCTGCGGCTTATGCCCCTTGGGAGCGCCCTGCGGCTTGTGCGTACGGTCTTTTTCTGGTGGCGGACCGGCAGGGCTGATCCGCACTTCCGGGTCATTCGCTGCATTCACTGCCGCCATGAAATGTTTGGCGGCATCGCTGGCGATCTCGAACTTGGTCTCGCGGTCAAAGATGCGGATCGCGCCGATCTCCTTCTTGGTGATGTGACCAAGGCGGCAGATCAGCGGGATCAGCCATTTGGGATCGGCATTGTTGTGCCGCCCGGCATTCATGCGGAACCAGATCGCATCCATGCGCGGCTCACGCTCACGGCGCGGCTGCGCGCTGCCCTCATCACCACGATGCGGGCGGTCATCACGACGCGGATCACGCCGGTCTGACGGGCCTGACCTGTCAGAAGGCCCGGACTCGATGATGTCCTCCGGCGCTGGCAGGCCCTGCCGGAACAAACGTGCCAAAGCGGTTGCGATGTCCTGCGGTGGGCGACTGTCCATCAAAGCCTGCGCCCATGCCGCATCTTCATCAGCAGGCGGATCACTGAACACCGGATGATTGAGCAGACGCTGCTGATCTTTCTGGCGGATGTCTTCAGGTGTGGGCGGCGCGACCCATTTGGCGTCGATGCCGGCATTCTGGAACAGGCGCTCGGCCTGACGACGCCTTGTGTGCGGCACGATCAGCGCGCAGACACCTTTGCGCCCGGCACGCCCCGTGCGGCCGCTGCGGTGAAGCAGTGACTCGCGATTGCGCGGCAGTTCGGCATGGATCACGAGGCCAAGGTCAGGCAGGTCCAGCCCGCGCGCCGCAACATCGGTGGCGACACACACACTGGCCCGGCCATCGCGCAAAGCCTGAAGCGCATGGTTGCGCTCGTTCTGGGTGAACTCACCTGACAGCGCAACGGCATCAAAGCCGCGTTCGATCAGGCTGGCATGCAGGCGGTTCACCGCTTCGCGCGTGCCAAGGAAGACAATGGCGGCACCGGAATCATGATGGCGCAGCAGGTTGACGACCGCGTGCTCCACATCATTGGGCGCGATCCGCACCGCCTGATAGGAAATATCCTCGTGACTGCGCTTGGCACCTGCGGTGTCAATGCGTACCGCATCACGCTGGAAGCGGCGGGCAAGCGAGGCGATTTCCTTCGCGATGGTGGCGGAAAACAGCAGCGTGCGTCGCTCCACCGGCATGGCGTCGAGAATGAACTCAAGGTCATCACGGAAACCGAGGTCGAGCATCTCGTCGGCCTCGTCGAGTACGACAACCCGTACGCTCGATGTTTCCAGCGCCCCGCGTTCCATGTGGTCGCGCAGACGACCCGGTGTGCCGACCACAATATGCACGCCGCGCACCAGCTCGCGGCGCTCGGCGCGCGGATCCATGCCGCCGACGCACGATACCACGCGCGCACCTGTTTCGGCATAAAGCCAAAGCAGTTCGCGCTGCACCTGAAGGGCGAGTTCGCGGGTCGGCGCAATGATGACGGCCAGCGGCGTGCCTGCGGATTCAAAGCGCGGCGCTTCACCCAGAAGGGTGGCAGCCATGGCCAGACCAAAGGCGACCGTCTTGCCGGAACCGGTTTGCGCCGAAACCAGAAGATCGGCGTTTTCGGGTGTGGCGGTCGCGACCGCCGCCTGAACCGGGGTCGGTTCGTCATAACCGCGAGCGGCGAGCGCCGCTGCGAGTGAAGGGTTGGTTGTAGGGAACGGCATGACGCCGGAAATATCCTGAATAATGAATGCGGCCTGCCGCGAGGGGCGTCTTCTATGCGGTTTGCCCGACAAACGCCACAAGCCGTTGGCTTTGTGCGCTATCGGGGTTAAGAGGCCCGAAAATCAAGCTGATTTGAAGGCTGCAGCCATGTCAGAGACCATGCCCGACCGTATTTCGGCCGATCCGAAAAGCCCCCATTACGATGAGGCGGCGCTCGATCGCGGAGTCGGTATCCTGTTCAACGGGCAGGAAAAAACCAATGTGTATGAGTATTGCGTCAGCGAAGGCTGGATCAAGGTTACGCTTGGCAACTCTGTGGACCGCAAGGGCAAGCCGATGACCATGACGCTTAAAGGCAAGGTCGAGGCGTTTGTGAAAACAGAAAACGGCAAGCAGCCGGGCTGAGCCTGCTGACAGCAGCGCATCTTGACTATTTGTAACCTATAGGTATCATGTCACCTATAGGTTACGGAGATCATGAGCCACCCCATCGAAGCAATGAGCCGCAGGCGCCGCATCATCATGATGGCATTTGGCGCATTGTTCATAGCTTTCCAGGTGACAATCTTTACCCGGCTGGACGACGCCTTCACCACCTGGCGGCCCATTCATTTCATGATCGCCGTCGGTTTCGTCATGTGGGCCATCGGGCTCCTCTACCCTTTATCGACCGGCACATTTCTGTTGCGGCGTGGGGATGCCGATCTGTTGCGGCGTGGGGATGCCGAAACCCGTGCGGCTCTGAACGATGAACTGACAAGGTCCAATCGTGCGGCGGCCTATCGCGGCGCCTTCTGGGTCATGCTTGGAATGACAGGCATGATTTTCATTCTGCAAGGTTTTACGGACATCAGACTGCCAGAAGCGCTTCGCATTCTTTTTGCCACCGGCCTCGGAACAGCGGCCATGGTGTTCGCAGGGCTGGAGCGCGCGCAAGGTGCCTGATGGTGAATTGCGCTCACGCCTGCGCGAACGCCGGACAGAAGCCGGTCTCACGCAGGCCGAACTCGCTGAGCGCATTGGCGTATCACGCAAGACCATAAACACGGTGGAGAACGGCGTCTTCGTGCCATCCACCACGCTGGCGCTAAAGCTGGCGCGGGCCTTGAAAACAAGCGTCGAAGATCTTTTCTATCTGGACTGACATATCAGTGCCGCATTTTGCGATTTAATGGCGCGCCCTTGGCGCCAAGAGAGCGGCGCTGAGTCTTGCGAGGATGAATTGAGCACACCCCTACAGTCTGCAGTCAAAAATGCCGTCATCGCGGCCGCCCTCGCCACTTCAGTGCCAGGCTGCGCGCCGGTGACCATGGAGGCCGGACCCGACATCACCGCACCCCGCCTGATGCCAGCAGGTGAAATGGATGGGCGTTTCACAGCCCGCGATGGCGCACAGCTTGGCATGTCGAGCTGGGAGGCTGAGCATCCGCGCGCTGTCGTCGTCGCTTTTCACGGCATGAACGATTACGCCCGTTTCATTCGCGGGCCCGCCGCCTATTGGCGCGAGAAGGGCATCTCGACCTACGCCATCGACCAGCGCGGCTTTGGCCGCTCGCCCAATACCGGCGTGTGGGCAGGCGATGAAACCATGATGCACGATTTCCGCGACTTCACGGCGGCGGTACATGCGGCGCATCCGGGCGTGCCGCTTTATATTCTGGGCGAAAGCATGGGCGGCGCGGTGACCCTTGCCAGTCTTAGCCAGCCCGGCGTGCCACAGCCTAAAGGCGTCATTCTGGTCGCCCCGGCTGTGTGGGGCTGGTCGACCATGAATCCGTTTTACAAGGCCGCATTGTGGATTGCCGCACACCTCCTGCCCGGCAAGAAAATGACCGGCGGCGATCTGACCATCCAGCCGTCCGACAATAACGAGGCGCTCTATGATCTCGGCGCCGATCCGCTGGTCATCAAGCCCACGCGTACGGACGCCATTTACGGCCTGGTCGGGCTGATGGACCGCGCCATCAAGAATGCGCCCAATGTGCAAGCGCCGCTGCTGGTACTTTATGGCCAGCGCGACGAGATTGTGCCGCGCAAACCCGTCGAAAAACTGGTGGCGAGCCTGTCGTCATCTGCGCGCGTCGTCCTTTATCCCAAGGGGTACCATCTTCTGATGCGCGACACCTCGCGCGAGATGGTGTGGAACGACGTGCTGGCATTCATTGACGGCAAGTCTGGCCCGGCACCGTCGGGTTATGAGTTCAAGCGCGAAGATTTCATGCGTGGGAAGATCTGGCCGCAACCGGCGAAACTGGCTGAAGCCACGCACTGAAAGCGTCAGACACCGGCCAGCACGACACCGCTGAAAATAGCGGCGTAGTGGCATATCGCTGCCGCCACAACGAAGCCATGCCAGATCGCATTCTGGAACTTCAGCGTTTCCCACACATGGAAGATGACGCCAACGCTGTAAAGCACCCCGCCAGCCGCCAGTAGAACAGCCGCAGCCATTGGCAGAGCAGCGATCTGTCCAGCGAGGATGGCCGCCCCGCCCCATCCGAGCGCGAGGTAAAGCCACAACATCACACGCTCATAACGGCGCGGCAGGAACAGCTTGATGCACGCCGCTGTCAGCGCCACCGACCACAGCGCCACCAGCGCCACGATGCGCCAGCCGGGTGCGCCCTGCAGGGCAAACGGTGTGCAGCTTCCGGCAATCATGATGAAAATGGCGGCGTGGTCAAAGCGCCGCAGCCATGAATGGTGATGACCCGGCCTGATCGTGTTGTAGAGCATCGAACACGACAGCATCAGCAACAGACCCAGAATGTAGATCGAGGATGTGACGATGGGCGTCGTGCGTCCGATCAGGCTGGCGACGATAATGAGGACCGCCCCGCCTATGACGCCGAAACTGATTCCGGCGGCATGAACGACAATATCCGCCAGATGCTCAGCCCGGCTGATGGCGCGCGGTAACATGGGTGGAGATTGGCTCATGGCATACGGCGGCACAAGTGAAGGTGCTGTCACATTCTCATACCGGCTGGTAAACAAGCGCCTGCACCGCCAAGGCCTTCATATGACAGCCATATTTGACGCACCCGATATTCTTGAAAACGCGTTCGTGCGGTTAGAGCCACTCGCCGAGCGCCACCGAGAACCACTGCGCGCTGTCGGCAATGACCCCGATCTGTGGCGTTTTCATTTTCTGAACCAACACAACGCCACGTTTGATCACTACTTTGACAGCGCCCTGAAGGAGCGCGCGGCGGGCCGCGAATGTGCCTTCGCAATCATCGACAAGGCCAGCGGTGCTGTGGCTGGGTCCAGCGCCTATCTCGCCATCGTGCCGCACTTCAAACGGCTGGAGATCGGCTCGACCTGGTATGCCAAACCTTTTCAGGGCGGCGCGGTGAACCCTGCCGCCAAGCGCCTGTTGATTGGGTATGCGCTGGACGATTTGAAATGGAACCGCGTCGAGTTCAAGCTCGATGCCCGCAATGCGCGTTCATGGGCAGCGATGAAAAAACTCGGCGCGGTCGAAGAAGGCATCCATCGCGCTCACATGATTCTGCCGGATGGCCACATCCGTGACAGCGTATGGTTCAGCATAATCCAGAAAGAATGGCCGCGCGTGAGGGATGGCCTCGACGCGCGGCTTTCATCGTGAAGCCGGGTGTTGGGAGAAATTACAACCAGCCTGCAAGATTGGCGATGATGATGAGGGGGATTGGAAGACCAATGGCCCACAGCGCAGCGCTTTTCATGATGCTCTCCGTTCAGTACCTGTAAGGAGAACGGATGTGGCGCGTTAAAGTTCCATGCGCCGCATGGTCGAGGCCAGAGAGTTTGCCGACTAAAGCGGTTTGTCGTCTGACGGGAAGCGCGAGAACGGAAACGGTGCTTCGACGCGGGCAAAGGTCATGTAGGCGACGGCCTGCCCCATGAAGCGCCCGAGACGCGCACCGAAACGGCGCAGATCATCGCTGGCGTCCTCGTCAAAGATGCGGATCGCGAATTGCGCGATGGCAATGAACAGCGCGGCCCAGAAGCCCAGCCACAGCAGCGCCAGAAACAGCACGCTGAAGACCAGCCGTTTCAACGGATAGTCCGAAAGGCGCGGACGGTCTGAATCTGTCGAGAAGGTTTCATCGCGGGTCATGCGTGGAAGATGGGGGTAAGAGCCATCGTCATCAAGTGACGGATCCCACAGAACGGCTGGAAATGGTGGGCGATGCTGGGATTGAACCAGCGACCCCTCCCGTGTGAAGGGAGTGCTCTCCCGCTGAGCTAATCGCCCAGCCGTTGTGAGGGGCGCGACTTAGGCCGAGGCACCGCCCCAAGTCAAGGCAGGCTGGCGGCTATCCCGGCGAGGGCGGCTTGCATCTCGTCATAGTGACCGATCAGTTCATCAGCCCCGAAGGTTGCCGGGTCCAACGCCGTATAGCCGCCACTGAAGATGACTAGCTTCACCCCGGCCCGCTTCGCGGTTTCAGCGTCCACCTCACTGTCACCGATCATGACAGCACGACGCACATCCCCGCCGCTGCGCGCGATGGTCTCCAGCAGGTGCTGTGGGTCAGGCTTGCGAACGGGCAGTGTGTCGGCCCCCAGAATGGCACGAAAATAGTTCGACATATCCAGCGCATCAAGCAGGGACCGGGCAAGGCCTTCCGGCTTGTTGGTACAGACGCCCATCACCGTGCCCGCCTTGCGATGCGCCTCAAGCAGCGCCAGCACGCCCGGATATGGCCGCGAGCCATCCGCGATATGAGCGCCATAATAGGTGATGAACTGCTGCATCATGCCGGGCAGCGCATCGTCATCGACCGGGGTGCCCGTTGCCGCGAAGCCACGCTCGATCAGCTTGCGGGCGCCGTGGCCAACCATGTGCCGCACCTCGTCCGGCGGCACGGGCCTGCGTCCATTTTCCGTCAGAACATGGTTCATCGCCGCGGTGAGATCAGGCGCGGTGTCAACCAGAGTGCCATCGAGATCGAAGATGAGGGTGAGTTTGGGCATGCAATCGCCATAGCTGTTTCGAGAATCGCATGCCAGAGTGTGGGCATGACCTACATGACCGCCGATGACCGTAAACGCGCCGCAGCCCTGAAGGCGCTGGACTATATTCAGGATGGGCAGATCGTTGGATTGGGCACCGGATCAACAGCCGCGCATTTCGTGAAGGCTTTGGGCGAGCGTGTGAAGGCCGGTCTTAGGATCACCGGCGTCGCCACCAGCACCGCCGCCGAGGCCCTGGCGCGCGCGGCTGGCATTACGCTTACCACGCTGGACGAGGTGGCGCAGGTGGATATCACCATTGATGGCGCCGATGAGGCCGACCGCGCCTTTCGCCTCATCAAGGGCGGCGGGGCGGCGCATCTGCGCGAAAAGATGGTCGCTGCGGCCTCGCGCCGGATGATCGCCATCATGGATGACACCAAACTGGTGGACCAGCTTGGTCGGTTTCCGTTGCCGGTGGAAGTCACGCAGTTTGCGCATCGCACCACCATGCGCCGGATAGCTGATGCGGCGGCCACGCATGGCTGCGGTGGCAATTTCACCCGCCTGCGTGGCGGCGAGGCACATCCTGTCATCACCGACAATGGCAACTTCATCTACGATCTTGATTGCCAGACCATTCCCAATCCCGAAGCTCTGGCCGAGGCGTTGTCGGCAATCCCCGGGGTGGTGGAACACGGCCTGTTCATCGGTCTTTGTACGGGCCTGATTATCGGCCGGGCCGACGGCGCAGAGGTGATCGACCCGCCCGCTCACGGTTGAGCCATGACCACCTACGATTACGACCTGTTCACCATCGGCGCAGGGTCTGGCGGCGTGCGGGCGACCCGCATTGCCGCAGGCTTTGGCGCGAAGGCCGCCATCGCCGAGGAATATCGGGCGGGCGGCACCTGTGTCATTCGCGGCTGCGTGCCCAAGAAGCTGATGGTCTATGCCAGCCGCTATGGCTTCGATGCGGAAGACGCCAAAGGTTTCGGCTGGCATTTTGGCGAAGCCACCCATGACTGGGTCGCGATGATCGCCGCAAAGGACCAGGAAATCGCGCGGCTTGAAGGTCTTTACCGCAAGGGGCTTGAGGGCGCAGGCGCCACGATCTTCGACGAGCGCGCCGAATTGGTGGGGCCCCACGACATCCGGTTGATGCGGTCGGGCCGCACGGTGACGGCAAAGCACATTCTCATCGCCAGCGGCGCAAGTCCGCACGTGCCGGACCTGCCGGGCATTGAACTGGCGATCAGCTCCAACGAGATCTTTCATCTGCAGGCGCGCCCTGCCCGCATCGTCATAGTTGGCGCCGGATATATTGCGCTGGAGTTTGCGACCATCCTTCAAGGGCTTGGGTCAGAGGTGACCGTGATCCATCACGGGCCAGAAATCCTGCGTGGGTTCGATAAGGAATGTGCCACGCACCTACACGGCCAGATGGAAAAGCGCGGCGTGCGCTTCATCATGAACACCAGCGTGCTGCGGATTGAGGCAGCAGGTAACCAGCGCAACGTGCAGCTTTCTGATGGCCAGCGCATCATCTGCGATCAGATCATGTTCGCTACAGGCCGCTGGCCCAACACAAGGGCACTCGGCCTTGAGACGGCTGGCGTTCGCACCAACCTGAAAGGCGCTGTGGAAGTAGATGCCCACAGCCGCACCAGCGCGCCGCACATCTATGCGGTGGGCGATGTGACAGACCGCATGAACCTTACGCCCGTCGCCATTCGAGAAGGCAACGCTTTCGCCGAAACCGTGTTCAACAACAACCCGACAAGCGTGGATCTGGCCGACATTCCGACCGCGATTTTCACCACACCGGAATTTGCCAGTGTTGGCTTCACTGAAGAAGAAGCCCGCAAGGGTTTCAGCGATGTTCACATCTATAAGGCGCAGTTCCGCCCGATGCGCGCGACGCTCTCAGGTCGTGACGAGCAGGTGCTGATGAAGCTGATCGTGGGTGGCGAGAGTCACCGCATCCTCGGCCTGCATATGGTCGGCGCAGATGCCGGGGAAATCGCCCAGATGGCAGCCATTGCCATCAGGATGAAGGCGACCAAAGCGGATTTCGACGCAACGGTTGCCCTGCATCCTTCGGCAGCGGAAGAATTCGTGCTGATGCGCAGCCGCACCGCCTGACGGCGCAGCGGACGGCTTACTTGCCCTTGGCGGCGAGTAATTCCTTCAGCTTGGCATCGACCTGATCATATCCCATCGGCACCTTGAACTCGAAAAGCTGGCCATCCAGCCAGATCATCGGTGTGCCGCTTAGCTTCAGAACGTCCTGCGCTTCCTGCTGGATTTCGGTCATGCGCTTGTATTTGGCTTCATCCTTCATACAGGCTTCTGCCTGTTCACGCGAAATGCCGGTGCGCCGGGCCAGCGTGATGACGGCCTCTTTAACGTCAGGCACCTGGTTCGTGTGCCACTTATCCTGATTTTCGAACAGGATATCCATGAAGGGATAGAATTGCTCTTTCGGCAGACAACGGGCGATCAGCGAAGCCGCCGCCGAAATCCCATCAAGCGGGAAGTCGCGCAGGACGTAATAGACTTTGCCAGTGTCGATATAGTCCTTCTTGATCTTGGGTAATATTTCCATTGCGACATCCGCACAGTGGATGCAGCCGGACGAGGCATATTCGATCATCTTGATGGGTGCGTTCGGGTCGCCCATGCCGATGTCTTCGGGTTTCGGTGCCAAGGCCTGCTGAATGGGCGTGCCTGTCGGCGTTGCGGCATTCGCCTGGCTGCTGGACTTTGTGATGATGTACCAACCGCCACCCGCCACGGCGATGAAAAGGGCGGCAAGGCCTGCATAGACGATGGGTTTGTTGCTCACGCTCGAACGCCTCACAATGGAACTCGCCCCCCGATTATCCTAATTTGACCGCGCCTCCAAGCGGTTGACGTTAAGTCTGCCTGACGCGTTTGTATCGCTCGCCGCTGTGCGCTAAAGACAATCTGCATATTGCGGATGCGAAGATGACGAGTTGGAGCCCAACTTCTTGGCGGACCAAGCCAGTGCAGCAGGTGCCGGACTATCCGGACGCCGCGCGTCTGGCCTTGGTTGAGGCGCGCCTCAAATCATACCCCCCGTTGGTCTTTGCCGGCGAGGCCCGCAGCCTGACGGCGGCCTTGGCCGATGTGGCCGAGGGTAAGGCGTTCCTGTTGCAGGGCGGCGACTGCGCCGAGAGCTTTGCTGAGTTCCACCCCGACAATATCCGCGACACCTTCCGCGTATTGCTGCAGATGGCGGTCGTGCTGACCTTTGGCGGTTCAATGCCGGTGGTGAAAGTCGGGCGCATCGCCGGGCAGTTTGCCAAGCCGCGTTCCGCCCCCACCGAAACCGTGGATGGCATAGAGCTGCCTTCTTATCGCGGCGATATCGTGAACGGGCCAGACTTCACACCCGAAGCCCGCACACCAGACCCTGAGCGCTTGCAGCAAGCCTACCTGCAATCTGCGTCGACGTTGAACCTGCTCCGCGCTTTTGCGCAAGGCGGCTATGCCGACCTGCACAATGTCCATCGCTGGAATCTGGGCTTCATCGCCGGATCGCCCGCTGGTGAGAAGTATCAGGCACTGGCCAATCGCATTTCAGAAACGCTGGGCTTCATGGAAGCCTGCGGCATCACGCCAGACTCGACGCCGCAGCTGCGCACAACCGAGTTTTACACCAGCCATGAAGCACTGCTGCTTGGCTATGAGCAGGCCATGACCCGCGTCGATTCAACCAGCGGCGAATGGTACGATACATCGGCGCACATGCTGTGGATCGGCGACCGTACCCGTCAGGTGGATGGCGCGCATGTCGAGTTCTGTCGCGGCATCCGAAATCCGCTTGGCTTGAAATGTGGCCCGTCGCTGAAAGCAGACGACCTGCTGCGGCTTATCGACATATTGAATCCCGGCAATATCGCTGGCCGCCTGACGTTGATCGGTCGGTTCGGTGCAGATCAGGCCGCTGAGCATTGGCCGAAACTGATCCGCACGATCCAGCAAGAGGGCCGTAAGGTCGTGTGGTCGTGCGATCCAATGCACGGCAATACCGTGAAAACCGCCAACGGCTTCAAGACCCGTCCCTTCGACCGCATCCTGAAAGAAGTGCAGACCTTCTTCGCTGTCCATCGCGCGGAAGGCACACATCCTGGATCAGTGCATTTTGAAATGACAGGACGCGACGTGACCGAATGCACGGGTGGCGCTGTGGCGATCACTGAAGCCGACCTCGCCAGCCGCTATGATACGGCCTGCGATCCGCGCCTCAACGCCAGCCAGGTTTTGGAGCTTGGCTTCCTCATCGCCGAGAGCCTGAAAGGTCTCGCGCCCGCATCGCGTTTTCAGGCGGCTGAGTAACGAAGCCTATCCAGCTGCGCGGATGAGGGACTTGGCGATCACCGTCTGCTGGATCTGGCTGGTGCCTTCATAAAGGCGGAAGATCCGCACATCGCGGTAGAAGCGTTCTGCCGCATAATCCGCGACATAGCCCGCGCCACCATGAATCTGCACGTTACGATCTGCGATGCGGCCCACGGCTTCCGAAGCAAACAGTTTGCAGCACGAGGCTTCCATCGCGATGTTCGCGCCCGCATCGCGCTTGCGTGCTGTTTCCAGCACCATGCAGCGTGCCGCATAGGCTTCGGTTTTTGAATCCGCGATCATCGCCTGTATCATCTGGAAGTCGGCGATACGCTGACCGAATTGCTGACGTTCCACAGCATAGGCGACGCTGTCGCGCACCAGACGCTCACTGACCCCGACGCACACGGCCGAGATATGCAGACGCCCGCGATCGAGCACCTGCATCGCGAGCTTGAAGCCCTCACCTTCCTTCTCGCCGATCAGGCATTCGGCAGGCACTTCGCAGTTTTCAAAGATGACGTCGTGAATGTGCGCACCCTGCTGACCCATCTTGCGTTCTGGCTTGCCAACCGTGATGCCCTTCAGGTTTGACGGCACGAAGAAAGCCGAGATACCGCCGGCGCCCTTGTTGTCGGGGTTGGTGCGGGCCATCAGCGTGAAGGCGCCCGCCTTCGCCGCATTGGTGATGAAGCGCTTGGTGCCGTTCACCACATAAACGTCGCCCTTGCGGATGGCCGTGGTGCGCACGGATGCAGCATCAGAGCCTGCATTCGGTTCGGTCAGGCAGAATGAAGCGATGGTTTCGCCGCTGGCAATTTTCGGCAGCCAATGATTTTTCTGTTCCTCGCGCCCGAACATGACAAGGCCCTGAGAGCCAATGCCGACATTGGTGCCGATCACCGAGCGGAAGCACGGTGACGTCTGGCCCAGCTCGAAACAAACAAGGACTTCTTCCTCCATCGACAGGCCGAGCCCGCCATATTCAACCGGAATGGAGAGACCGAAGAGTCCAAGATCGCGCATCTCCTGAATGATGTCGTCGGGAACCTTGTCGGTCTGCGATACCTGATCCTCGATCGGCACGAGACGTTCGCGCACAAAACGCGCCACAGACGAGATGAGCTGTTCGCGGGTTTCAAGATCAAGAGCCATGGCGCACCGTGTGATTGTCGCAGCACTATAGAACAGCAGACAGAACGCTCAACGCTTTCCAAACACTTTCAGCAATTCGTCGACCACCTTGCGCTGTTCCGTGACGTCACCAGATTTCATCGCGCGATGAACACAATGGCCGATATGGCCGCGCAGAAGGTCTGCTTCCACCCGGCTGAGGGCGGCGCGCGCGGCAGCAATCTGCGTCACGATGTCGATGCAGTAGCGGTCTTCCTCGACCATTTTTGAAATGCCGCGCACCTGACCCTCGATGCGCTTCAGGGCGCTTCTGGTGCGTTTCGTGTCGCCATGCGGCATGATACCCCCCGTGGGTATATTGAATTGTCCGATCCACCGGCTTACATCAAGCAGGGGAGAACGCAATCGTGATGAAATCTGCGACAGGTGCGGCGTGCTGCGGCGGGCACGAGACGAGCGCGATCGACCCCGTCTGCGGCATGCATGTCACCATCGCGCCGGGCACACCACAGGCGAACCACGATGGCGTGACGTATTATTTCTGCTGTCCGAAATGTCTTGCCAGGTTCGTGGCCGAACCCGAGCGGTTTCTGAGTGGTGCGCCGGTTCAGATCAGCGCGCCGCCGGGCACGAAATGGATCTGTTCCATGTGCCCGGAAGTCGAGGCCGATGGTCCCGGCGCCTGCCCGGTCTGCGGGATGGCGCTGGAGCCTGCACTACCCGTGGCGGGCGCACATGGAGAGAACGCCGAACTTAAGGATATGAGCCTGCGATTCTGGATCGCTTTGGCCCTGACATTGCCGGTCTTTGTGCTGGAAATGGGCGGGCACCTGTTCGGATGGTCCTTGGGCCTTTCGCACAAGGGTTCTGCGTGGATACAGGCCGCGCTCACCACGCCGGTGGTGTTGTGGGCAGGTTGGCCATTTTTAGTGCGCGGATGGGTCTCGCTGATGAGCCGCCGCTTCAACATGTTCACACTGATCGCTCTCGGCGTGCTGTCGGCGTGGATAGTCTCGTGCGTCACGCTGATCGTGAACCCGCACGCCATGGTCTATTTCGAGGCGGCGGCAGTGATCGTGACGCTGACCTTGCTGGGTCAGGTTCTGGAACTGAGAGCACGAGATGCAGCGGGCGGAGCCATCCGCGCACTGATGAATCTTTCACCCAAAATTGCGCGGCGGGTGCGGCCTGATGGCGACGAGGAAGATGTGCCGGTCGAGATGATCGCTGTGGGCGATCATCTGCGTGTGAGGCCTGGTGAGGCTGTACCAGTGGACGGCGTGATCTTTGCTGGCCGCTCGACCCTGGATGAGTCGCTTGTCACGGGCGAAGCAATGCCTGTTGTACGAGCCAGTGGTGAAGCCGTGACTGGAGGCACAATCAATGGCAGCGGCACCTTTGTCATGAAGGCCGTGCGCGTAGGGCACAAAACCATGCTGGCGCGGATTGTCGCGCTGGTCGCCGAGGCCCAGCGCAGCCGCGCGCCCGTGCAGCGACTGGCCGACCGTGTTGCGGCATGGTTCGTGCCGGTGGTGGTTGCCATTGCCGCCATGACATTTTGCGGCTGGCTACTGTTTGCGCCGGAGCGCGGCGCGGGCAGCGCACTGATGGCAGCGGTCGCCGTGCTGATCATCGCCTGCCCCTGCGCGCTGGGTCTTGCGACGCCGATGGCCGTGACCGCAGGAGTGGCACGCGGCGCTCGGGCCGGCATTCTGGTGCGAGATGCCGCAGCACTGGAGGCTTTCGCCCGCGCCGACACGCTGATGCTCGACAAGACCGGCACACTGACGGAAGGCTGCCCGTCGCTGGCAGAAATAGTGATGCTAAGTGAAGACGATGAAGCGGACGCCCTGCGACTGGCGGCAAGTGTGGAAGCACTCTCTGAGCATCCACTTGGCGTGGCTATCGTGGCCGGTGCGAAAGCCAGAGGGCTGAACCTATTGTCAGTTGAGCATTTCATATCCGAGGCCGGTCGTGGTGTTGAGGGCGTCGTAGAGGGTCGCACGATCAGAGTGTCGCATACCCAACACCCTCAGGCGGATGCATTACGTCAGACCGGAGCAACGGTGATGATGCTGAGCGTCGATGGCGCTACCACAGCGCTGATTGCCGTCGCTGATGCGATTAAGCCCAGCGCCTGTAAAGTTGTTGAGAAACTGAAAGCTGATGGGCTTCACCTCGTCATGCTGACTGGCGACCATGAAACGACGGCGCGGCACGTGGCGGAAGCGTTGCGGTTGAATGACGTCCGCGCAGGCATGACACCCTCCGGCAAGTTGGACACCATGCGCGCCATGCAGGCGCGCGGGGCAGTGGTCGCCATGGCTGGAGACGGCGTGAACGATGCCCCTGCCCTCGCCGCCGCAGATTGCGGCGTCGCCATGGGCACCGGTGCTGATGCCGCGCTGGCCAGTGCAGGCATCACGCTGTTGAATGGCGACATCAGCGGGCTGGTACGGGCGCGACGGCTGGCGCTGGGAACGCTGAAAACGATCAGGCAGAATCTATGGCTGGCCTTCGGCTACAACGCGGCCGCCGTGCCGCTGGCGGCGCTCGGCATCGCGCGCCCGGAAGTCGCGGCGCTCGCTATGTCGCTATCTTCAGTCAGTGTTATCCTCAACGCCATGCGGTTGCAGAGGATCACACTATGACAGGCCGCCACATCACTCTTTGACCCTGACCCAGGACACGGGCGCTGAAATGGCGACCTGACCATTTTTGCTGTCATGGATTTCCGAGGTCATGGTGAAGCTGTCTTCGCCGGAGAAGGCCCAGATGGTGACCATGCGACTGTCAGCATTACCCAACGAGGTGCTGTTTTCGGTAAAGCCGCGCCCGCTCAACGTGACGGTGCCATAAACGGGTGGGCTATTTCCATCGGCGCGCAGGGTCCAGATCGACCCATTACCGCTATCCGCAAGGGAAACTGTCCCAAAGAGAACAACGGCTTCCATATGAACGCCGCCGATACCGCCACTTCTGGTGATAACACCGGAAATGGCGTTTTTGCTCTTATCCCATTCATAGTGATGCGAGACATACATCTTGTCGGGATAGACGGTTGCATAGTCCGCTGGCCGCCAGGTGCCGCCGCAGATCATCTCGCAGAGTGGCTTGAGTGGCGAGGAATCGAGTGGCGCATCGGCGGCCAATGCCGGGGTTGCCAGAACAGCACCAAGCACTAGATTTTTTGCAAGCCTTTTCATTTTTCTTCTCCTTGGCGGCAGGATGATGAGTTGGTAGGGAGCCTATCAGTAAACGGCATTGATCAAACAGAAGGCGAGGAAGATTCGCCTTCGAAGGCCAATTGAGGCTGAGAGGAAGCGGACCAATCCATGCTGAACGTCACCACGCCGGGCGCTCTGACCGGGCTTCGCGTCATTGACCTGTCGCGCGTACTCGGCGGCCCATACGCCACACAAGTACTGGGCGATCATGGCGCTGATGTGGTGAAAGTCGAGCCGCCGGGCGGTGATGAAACCCGCGAATGGGGACCGCCCTTCCGCGACGACGAAGGCCAGCGTGGCCCCAGCGCGTATTATCTCAATGTGAACCGCAACAAGCGCGGCATCGCACTGGATCTGCGCAAGGCCGAGGCCCGCGCCGTGCTGCTGCGTCTGCTGGAAGATGCCGACATTCTGGTGGAAAACTTCAAGAGCGGCACGTTGGAAAAATGGGATCTCGGTTTTGATAGCGTGCTTCAGCCGATGTTTCCAAAACTTATCCACTGCCGCATTTCCGGCTTCGGATCCGATGGACCGTATGGCGGCTTCCCCGGTTATGATGCCGTGGTGCAGACCATGACCGGCCTTTCCAGCGTGACGGGTTCGCCTGCCAGTGGCCCCGTGAAGATGGGCACGCCTGTTGTTGACATCGCCAGCGGCCTCAATGCCGTCATCGGCATACTGCTGGCGCTGCGCGAGCGTGACCGCACCGGCAAAGGGCAGTCCATCGAGGTGGCGCTGTATGATGTCGGTCTGTCATTGCTGCATCCGCACTCCGCCAACTGGCTGTGGGGCAGGAAGATGCCGCAGCTTGTCGGCAACGCGCATCCCAATGTCGCGCCTTATGATCTGTTCGCGACAGCGACACGGCCCGTCTTCCTTGGGGTCGGCAATGATGGTCAGGTGAAGAAGGCATTTCAGGTTCTGGGCGTGTCCGAACTCAGCGATGATCCAAAGTTCTCCACCATGGCGGCACGCAACATGAACCGCGCTGAACTGACGGCGATCCTCGCGCCGATCTTTGCGAAACATGACGGCGTCGATCTGGCCCGTAAACTTCTGGAAGCTGGTGTACCCGCCGGGCCGCTCAACAATGTGCAGGAAGCGCTCGATGATCCGCAGACTGCCGTGCGCGGTATGCGCATTGAAACGGACGACTACAAAGGCATGGGCAGCCCGGTGAAATTGTCGGAGACGCCGCCTTCCCTGCGCCATACCCCGCCCGATTTCGGCGCGGATACAGATACGGTGCTTGCATCAGCAGGTTTTGACGCTGATGCGATTGCTGATCTACGCAGCAGCGGCGCCATTCCGAAAAAATAGCTGCGTCACTTGTCCATGAATGGTGCCAGCTGCGTACGCGTCGGCAGGGATGGCTGTGCACCGCGCGTCAACGTTGCGACGGCGCCCGCAATGCAGGCGAAGCGCAAGCTCTGATCGGGTTGCTGGCCTTCGAGCAAGGCCAGTGTGAGCGCTGCTGAAAAACAGTCCCCAGCACCGGTCGTGTCGACTGGGGTGATGGGTGGCGGGGTGGCTTCAGCGATCATCGCGCCGCCCTGAAACAGTTTCGCACCCCTTGCGCCATAGGTGATGGCAATGCGCGCCTTCGCTTTGTGCAGTGCGTCGCCATAGAAGGCTGCCTCACCTTCATTGACAATGATGAGGTCGGCACGATCGAGCACGCCATCAGGCACAGGCAAGGCAGGAGCAAGATTGATGGCAAAGAAGCCACGGCACTGACGCGCAGCTTCGACGACCGTTTCGGGTGGCACTTCCATCTGACACAGCACTGCATCATGCGGCGGCAACACGACATTCGAGGCCAGCAGTTCGCTGTTGGCCCCTGACGCCACAACGATCTGGTTTTCACCGGTCGGGTTCACCGCGATCAACGCTACGCCGGTATGAGCCTCGTCGTCGGCGTAGCACTGCGCGAGGTTGACGCCACCCGCCTTCAGAAGAGCGATTGCCGCCTTGGCATTTTCATCACGGCCAACGCGCGCGATCAGGGAAACATCCGCGCCCAGACGCTTCGCCGCCAGCGCCTGATTGGCCCCCTTACCGCCTGGATAAAACGCAAGCATCGCGCCAGTCACTGTCTCACCGGGCGCAGGCAGCGATGGTGCGCGCGCCACAATATCGAGATTGACCGAACCTACGACGATGATGTGTGGCGGGTTCATGACCTGCCCAGTCGTTCCGTCAGAAGCTCAAATACCCCCTCGCCATCGGCGAGATAGGCCCAGCGCGCCACTGCCTGATCGGGATGAACGCGGAAGTCCACAGCCGTATGCCCGAATGACAACGCGGCATTGGTTTCCACCGACACTTTCGCCCCCTGAAGTGCAAAAAGTTCAGGCTTGATAAGATAGGCTATGGTGCAGGGGTCATGCAGCGGCGCGCCAACCTTGCGTGAAGGATCGTGCTCAAGATTGTTTGAGAAACGCATCAGGGCGGCCGCGGTCAGCGCGGCGTTCGCACCGGTTGCCGCGAGCGTATCCACACGATCACTGGTTGAAAGAACCTGGTAAGTCGCATCAAGACCAAACATGGCGATGGGCGCGCCACAACCCAGCATCACATGCGCCGCATGCGGATCAGCAAACACATTGAACTCGGCGCTCGGCGTGATGTTGCCACCCGCTGCCCGCGCTCCGCCCATGAACACGATTTCTGCGATCCGCCCCGCAATGCGCGGTTCCATCACCAGCGCCATAGCGATGTTGGTAGCAGGTCCGGTAACGGCCAGCGTGACCGGCGCTGGCGATTCCATCAGTGTACGGATGGTGAAGCCAACGGCGTGTTCCGTCTCATGTGCTTTTTTGATGTCTGCAACGGGCAGATCGCCAAGTCCGGTTTCGCCATGAAATGCGCCTGCGTTCACGACATCACGCACCATCGGCCTCGCGCAACCGGCGAAAACCGGCACATCCTCGCGTCGTGCGATCTGGCGGATCAGGCAGGCATTGCGGACTGTGCTTTCCAGTCCGACATTCCCGGCAACAACCGTGATGCCGAGAATGTCAAACTCTGGCGAGGCAAAGGCGAGCAGAAGCGCCGTCGCATCATCAACGCCCGGATCGCAGTCGATGATGAGCGGACGGCGCTGCATACCCAGCTTACAGCTTCACCAGCATCTTGCCGGTATTGGCACCTGAGAACAGCTTGAGGAACGCGCCCACGGCATTCTCGATACCGTTATCGACGGTCTCGCGCACCTTGACCTTGCCTTCCTTGATCCAGGCGGCCATCTGCTGCGTATACTCCTTGTTCATGTCGCCATGATCGGAGACGATAAAGCCTTCCATGCGAATGCGTTTGCCCACGACGTTCAGGAAGTTCTTGGGGCCTGTATTGGCTTCCATCGCATTGTAGTTGGCAATGCCGCCGCAGATGGCGAAGCGTGCATGTTCTTTCGCGACCGCAATGGCCGCCTCCAGATGATCGCCGCCGACATTGTCGAAATAGACGTCGATGCCCTTTGGGGCGGCTTCTGAAACGGCACGGATCAGGTGCGGCACGGCCTTGTAGTCGATGGCATGATCGACACCGATCTCTTTCAGGAAGGCGATCTTGTCGGCGCCGCCCGCCGTGCCGATGACGGTGCCGCCTTTCAGTTTGGCAATCTGTGCAACCATGGAACCAACCGCACCTGCCGCGCCAGACACGAACACCACATCACCCGGCTTGAACGAGGCCACGCGCATCAGACCGGCCCATGCTGTCAGCCCGGGCATGCCGATCGCGCCGAGAAAAAGCTGTTCGGGCAAGCCATGCGTATCAAGCTTCTGCACATGACGGGCATCAGCATTGAATGCCTCGCGCCAGCCGTTGAAGGACTGGACCAGATCGCCGACTTTCAGAAGATCACTGTTCGACGCAATGACCTTGCCGACCGCGCCACCCTGCATTGCTTCACCAAGCTGGAATGAAGCGGCATAAGACGGGCCGTCATACATCCGGCCACGCATGTAGGGGTCAACCGTCATCCAGGTATTGCGGACCTGCACCTCGCCAGCAGCAGGGGCCGGCAGCTCGACGGTGGCGAGATCGAAATTCTCAGGCTTTGGCAAGCCCTGTGGGCGTGACACGAGTCGTACTTCGCGTGAGGTGGTCATGGAAAACTCCCTGATTATGTGTTCTGCGATGACCGACCCTAGCACGATAAGGCACGGGGCATTCAATGGGGCTGGCAGACTGTGCTAAGCCCCTAGCACGATAGGGGGATTTTATGCCGGGGCTGTTTTTCGACGAACTTCACGTGGGTCAGATGTTTCAGCATCCGATCCGGCGCACCATTACCGAGGCGGATAATGTCTGGTTCAGCGCGCTGACCCATAACCCGGCCCAGCTTCATCTGGACGAAGAATACTGCCGCACCGAGACTCAGTATGGCCAGAGACTGGTGAACTCGTGTTTCACGCTGGGGCTGATGACGGGAATCTCGGTCGGTGACACCACGCTCGGCACGGCCATCGCCAATCTGGGTTGGGATGAAGTGCGTTTCCCCAAGCCACTGTTCCATGGCGACACGGTGCGGATCGAAACTGAGGTTCTGGAATTGCGCGAAAGCAAATCGCGTCCCGATGCTGGCATCGTCGTTTTCATGCATCGCTGTTTCAACCAGAAGAACGAGCTGGTTGCACACTGCAAACGGACAGGGCTTCAGCGCAGGAAGCCCGCCGCATGAGCGCGCCCCGCTCGTTCCTGTTTGTCCCGGCCGATTCGGAAAAGAAGATTGCGAAGGGACTTGCGTGCGGGGCCGATGCGCTGATCCTTGATCTTGAGGACTCAGTCGCCGAGGCCATGAAGCCGCAGGCACGGACCATAGCAGCCGCACTGCTGCGCGAGAGGGCTGAAAATCGTACGCCGGAACTCTGGGTACGGATCAATCCGCTGACGACGCCTTTTGCCAATGACGATCTGCAGGCCGTTATCGCCGCAGCTCCCGATGGGATCGTACTGCCCAAACCCGACAACGCGGCCGATCTGGAAGAACTCGACCGGCGCATCACGGCGCTGGAAGCGAGCGCTGGGCTGATGCAGGGCAGAATCAAGGTCATGCCGGTTGCAACCGAAACCCCTGCTTCTGTGTTTGGACTCGGCTCCTACTCTCCTGCCACGCCACGGCTGGCGGCTATCACCTGGGGTGCGGAAGATTTACCCGCTGCCGTTGGCGCAAGCGTCAATCGTCTCGCGAACGGTCAATACACGGACCTTTGCCGCATTGTGCGCAGCCTGTGTATTGCCGCCGCAGCCAAAGCCGATGTGGCGGCTATTGAAACCGTCTTCCCCGCGTTCAAGGACGATGAAGGCCTTAAAACATATGCAGATCAGGGCCGGGCAGAAGGCTTCACAGGCATGATGGCGATTCATCCCGCGCAGGTTTCCATCATCAATGCCGCCTTCACGCCCAGTGACGCAGAAATTTCTCATGCCAGACAAGTGGTTAGCCTGTTTTTGGCCAATCCTCAGGCAGGCACGCTGGCGCTGGATGGGCGAATGATCGACCGCCCCCACCTGAAACAGGCCGAACGGCTTCTGGCCCGCCTGCCATCCGGCGTCATGTAACTGTCATGAAAGCGACATAGACCCTTGACGGGCAGCGCCTAAACGCGGCCTGCCGGGGTTTAACAATCCGTTACTATGACGGGCGGCTCCGGCGAAGCTTCAAAGGGAACACTCATGAAGAAACTCTGCGCCGCTGCGCTTCTGGCCACGGTGTCGCTGACGGCAGTCGCCGCAGCCGACTCCCTCGACACGCGCTTCCAGCCCTATGCCCCGACCTCGGGCGTTTCGGGTTCGCTTAAATCAATCGGTTCGGACTCGCTCAACAATCTGATGACACTGTGGGCGGAAGACTTCCGCAAGATCTATCCGAGTGTCACGATTGAAATCGAAGGCAAGGGTTCGTCCACTGCCCCGCCGGCACTGATCGCAGGCACTGCCCAGCTCGGCCCGATGTCGCGCCCCATGAAGGCCGCCGAAAGCGATCAGTTTGAAGCCAAATATGGCTACAAGCCGACCGCCGTGCGCGTCGCTGTCGACACACTCGCCGTGTTCGTCAACAAGGACAACCCCGTAACTTGCCTGTCTCTGACCCAGCTCGACTCGATCTTCTCAGTCACCCGCAATCTCGGCGGTCAGGCGATCGACTCCTGGGATCAGGCAGGCGGCACGGGCGATTTCGCCGGTAAGCCGATTTCGCTGTTTGGCCGTAATGCCGCCTCAGGCACCTATGGCTATTTCAAGGAAGTTGCTCTGGGCAATGGCGACTATCGCAGCACAGTGAAAGAACAGCCCGGCTCGTCGGCTGTTGTGCAGGGCGTCGCTGCTGACAAATACGCCATTGGTTATTCGGGTATCGGCTACAAGACGGCTGACGTACGCGCAATCTCGGTCTCTGGCCGCGACGGCCAGTGCTATGAGCCGACCCAGGACAACGCGTATAAGGGTTCCTACCCGATCACGCGCTTCCTTTACATCTATGTGAACAAGAACCCCTCAGCACCGCTCGACCCCGTGCTGCGCGAGTTCTTCAAGTTTGTGCTGTCGGCAGACGGTCAGGATGACACATCCAAGGACGGCTACTATCCGATGCCGTATGTCTTCGCGACCGAGGACGTCACGAAGGTCGGCCAGTAAGCTGATCTGATACGAGTTGCCGGCGGGCCTCCTGGGGGGCGGTCCGCCGGTATCGTGTGCGCCCCCCTGATTTCGACGCCGACCAAACGGGGCCGTGATGAGCGACATGACCAGCGACACGAACCAGCCTGCCAGGCGGTCTGTCGTCTACCAGCGCCCAAAAACCACCAGCCGCTCTGTCATCTTCATGGACAAGCTGGCGGACCGGGTGATCACCTGGGGCGGCCTCTTTGTCATTCTCGCCGTTCTGGCGATCATGGTCTTTCTCGTTTGGGTTTGCGTGCCGCTGATCGGATCAGGCAGCCTGACTGGCCAGACGTCCTATGCGCTTCAGACCCATGCGCCTGGCGCGGCCTACGCAGCTGCCCAGACCGATGAGCAGATGACCATCGCCATGGATGTCGGCCTTGATGGCAAGATCGAGACATTCCATGTGCCGACTGGCTGGTACATCCCGCCACCAGCGCTCGACATGGGCGGACAGACGGCGACGTCCATCGCTAAGACCCTGCAGGGTGGCGATATCATTTTCGGATTTGCCGATGGTACCATCCGCATCGGCACGCTGGCACTGAAACAGCTGGTTGTATCGGAAAACGTCATCCCTGCTGATGCTCAGAAGCTGGACGATCGCGACGTGCTTTCGGGCAGCGCCGTCTTTTCAAAGATCCCCGGCCAGTTCCGGCGCACCGCCCCCGAAGTGGCGCTTGAAGCGCCTGTGCAGATTGCGCCGGCTGGCATCGCCATCGTCAATGTCGACTATCGCGTTTCAGGCACGGCCGAACGTCCATTAAAGACTTTTGTATCGCTGGACGCAGCCGGCACCATCCGCCTCAGTCAGGCGGCGTCGGTCGTCAACATGATGACGGGCGAAACAAGCTCTGACGTCACCAGTTCGCAGATCCCGACCGAGGTGGCTGCGGGGGATGTCGTAAAACTTCTGCTCAATGCAGACGGCACGCGCGTTATCATCGGGTTGAAGGATGGCACGCTGCTGCGCTTCAACACGCGCGATTTCAAGAACCCTCAGCTGGTTGAGAAGACACGGCTCTTCGACAATGGCGTGGCGCTAACGGCACTGTCCTATCTCAACGGCGATAACTCTCTGATCGTCGGCGGCGCAGATGGGTCAACGTCGGTGTGGTTCGGCGTCGATCGCAAATCAAAAGACACAGCGGACGGCATTGTCCTGACCAAGGTGCATGCGGACTTTGAGCCGATGCCAACCGCCGTCACCGATATCCGCGTCAGCCAGCGCACGCGCATGTTCGTAACCACAGATGCCAAAGGCAATGTGTGGGTGCGCCATGCCACGACCGAGCGCACACTCCTGACATTGCCCGACACACCTGACGCATCAGGCCTGTCGGCCACCATCTTCTCGCCACGTGACGATGCGGTGATCGGCATCGGCAAAAATGGCCAGGTCAAACTGTGGCATATCGACGTGCCGCATCCGGAAACCACGCTGCAATCGCTTTTCGGCAAGGTCTGGTATGAAGGCTATAGCGAACCCGACTATGTGTGGCAGTCGACAGCCAGCCAGGACAGTTTCGAGCCCAAACTCTCGCTCATCCCGCTGATCTTCGGCACCTTCAAGGCAGCCCTTTACGCTCTGCTGCTGGCGGTGCCGATTGCCCTGCTCGCCGCGATCTACACATCTGAATTCCTGCACTGGAAAGTGCGCTCGGTCGTCAAGCCGGTGATGGAACTGATGGCAACACTGCCTTCAGTGGTGATCGGCTTCATCGCGGCGCTGGTGCTTTCACCGATTGTCGAGAACTGGATCGCTGCGATTGTCATCGCCTTCGCGGTCATTCCGATAACGTTGATCGGTGCAGCTTTCCTTTGGCAGATCCTGCCAAAGGATACCGCCCTGCGTCTTGATGGTATTCCGAAGCTGATTTTCTTTTTCATCGCCGTCATTCTGGGGGTTTGGGCTGCGGTCAAGATCGGGCCAGCCTTCGAGACAGCCTTCTTCAACGGCAATTTCAGGCAATGGACGGCTGGCGAAGGCTCAGGCACGCCATTCATGTTCATCCTGATGCTCCCCTTGAGCATCCTCGGGGTGTTCATGGCATGGACAGCAATCGAAGGCGTAACCGGTTACCGGACATGGCTGCGTCAGCAAGGTGACATCACCGCCGGATTGACTGAGTTCGTTCGCTGGACTGTTCTGATCGCCGTTTCCACGATTGTTTCATGGGCGATAGCCAGCTTGATGACCGGCGCCGGTCTTGATGCGCGCGGCGGTCTGGTTGACACCTATGTTCAGCGCAACACGCTGATCGCCGCCTTCGCCATCTCGTTCGCACTGATCCCGATCATCTACACGATTGCCGAAGACGCGATGAACACCGTGCCTGAACACCTGCGGGCCGGGTCACTCGCCTGTGGTGCCTCAAAATGGCAAACAGCGAAATGGGTGATCGTGCCGACCGCGGGTTCAGGCATCTTCTCGGCCATCATGATCGGGCTTGGCCGCGCGGTGGGCGAAACCATGATCGTCGTGATGGCGACCGGTAACACGCCTGTCACGGACTTCAACCTGTTCAACGGTCTGCGCGCGCTTTCTGCCAACATCAACGTCGAGCTGCCTGAGGCTGTAAAGGACTCGACGCTCTACCGGACCTTGTTCCTGTGCGGTCTGGTACTCTTCGTCATGACCTTCATCATCAACACCGTTGCTGAGATGGTTCGCCAACGCTTTCGCAAGCGGGCGGCTCAGTTGTGAGGATGACCAGCCGTGAGCGACATATCTCTCAGGACAACACACATGACTGACAACGCAGCCAAAGCGAAACCCGCACGTGTGTATGCCACCGACCTGGCGGCGCGCGGCGAGCCAATGGTATTCGCCATGGGCGGATCGCTTGCCATCGGCCTTCTGATGATCGTTGGTATTCTCGGCCTCATCGCCTGGTTCGGTTTCACCACGTTCTGGCCCCAACCCATCGAGGTGGTCACGGCCAAAGACGGCAAGGTGATCGCGGGCGAAGTGTTCCGCACCGAGGCGTTCAAGCCCGTTGATGAAGTACTCGCAGCGATTCCTGCTGATGTGCAGGCGCAGATTAAAGCGAATGACGGCTTCGCCGACCGGACCCTTTATCGCGTTGGCAATTATGACCTCTATGGCGAAGATTTTCAGTGGCGCAACGCCTATGACATCACCTCGATTGAACAACCCGCCGACCTGACCTTTATCGAGCGTCAGGAATGGGGGCCGTTTGTTGGCCGCATCAGCGCGATCTCTCTGAACGGTCAGGCATCACAATCACCTGCCATGGATGTCGTGCAGAATGCCGTTTCCGAAGGTCAGGCGCGCCGTAAGGAAATCCGACGCCTGAAAAGCGAGGACATCGCGCATGTCAGCAGTCAGATGGAAGAACTGCGCCTTGAAGCGAAGGGCGCTGCCCTGCGCTACGGCGCACAGGACCAGCGCGCCATCGACAAAGCCAATGAGGTTGCCGCAGAGACCAAGGCGCTGGAGGCGACGTTTGCAGAACTGACTACGCGCCTTCAGGCGCTGGAAGCTGAAGACGCCAAATACACGATGACACTGACCGATATCGGGGGTCAGACAAAGCAGCAGCCACTTTCCTCCATCGTGCGTCTCTATCAGCCCAATGCGATGGGTTTTGGCGGCAAGCTTGGCGTTTATTTCAGCCGCTGGGGTGAGTTCATCTTCAGCGAGCCGCGTGAAGCCAATACGGAAGGCGGCGTCTGGCCTGCCATTGTCGGCACATTGGCGATGACCGTGCTGCTATCGTTGCTGGTTGCGCCCTTCGGGGTGATGACCGCGCTTTATCTGCGTGAGTATGCCAAGCAGGGTCGGCTGGTTTCGTTTGTCCGCATCTGCGTGAACAATCTCGCGGGCGTGCCCTCGATTGTGTACGGCGTCTTTGGCCTCGGATTTTTCTGCTATGTGCTGGGCGGTTCGATCGACCAGCTGTTCTTTGCCGAAAAGCTGCCCTCGCCCACTTTCGGCACCGGCGGCGTGCTGTGGGCCGCATTGACCCTCGCGCTATTGACCGTGCCAGTGGTCATCGTTGCCACTGAAGAAGCGCTGGCTGCTGTTCCGCGTTCGATGCGTGAAGGCTCACTCGCCTGTGGTGCCTCCAAGTGGCAGACGATCCGCTGGATCGTATTGCCGCGCGCTTTGCCCGGCATCATGACTGGGCTCATCCTCGCTATGGCGCGCGGTGCCGGCGAAGTGGCGCCGCTGATGCTGGTTGGTGTCGTGAAACTTGCCCCCGAACTGCCAATCGATCTGACTGCACCTTTCATCCATCTTGACCGCAGCTTCATGCATCTGGGCTTTCACATCTTCGATGTCGGCTTCCAGTCACGCAACGCCGAAGCCGGACGCCCGATGGTCTACGTCACCACTTTGCTGCTGATTGCCATCATCCTGTTGCTGAATGCGGCAGCCATCAGCATCCGCAGCCGCCTGAAACGCCGCTTTGCCGGCAGCCAGTTCTGACCACGAGGCCCATGATGAGCATCGCTGAAGCCGCCAACGACCAACCCGCCGCCTCTCAGGTGGATGAGTATGGCTACGAGCCAACCTGCTATCATGTGAAGGAGGGCACGCATGGTGCCAATCTCTGCATTGATCAATTCAGCCTGTGGTATGGGCAGTCCCGCGCCCTGTGGAACAATACCCTGCACGCCCAGAAGGGCATGGTGACGGCGCTGATCGGCCCGTCGGGCTGCGGCAAGTCCACCCTGCTGCGTTCGCTCAATCGCATGAACGATCTGGTCGATGGTGTGCGCACCGAGGGTCAGGTGAGCCTGGACGGTATGCCGATCTTCGGGCCTGCCGTTGATGTCATCGCACTGCGCAAGCGTATGGGCATGGTGTTCCAGAAGCCCAACCCCTTCCCCATGTCGATTGCCGAAAACGTCACCTATCCGCTCAAGGTCGACGGTGTGAACGACAAGCGCGTTCTGGCCGAATGTGTTGAGAGCGCACTGAAAGGCGCTGCTTTGTGGGATGAGGTGAAGGACCGTCTCGACCAGTCAGCGCTGGGCCTTTCTGGCGGTCAGCAACAGCGCCTGTGTATTGCGCGTGCCATCGCCGGAAACCCTGAAGTTCTGTTGATGGACGAGCCCTGCTCAGCGCTCGACCCCATCGCCACGATGAAGATCGAGGATTTGATCGACGAGCTGAAAGGCACCTACACCATTCTCATCGTGACGCATAATATGCAGCAGGCGGCGCGCTGTTCCGACAACACCGCCTTCATGTATCTCGGACGCCTGATCGAATATGGCGAAACCGATACCATCTTCACGAACCCGAAGATGAAGCGCACCGAGGATTACGTTACCGGCCGCTTTGGCTGATACGATTTGACGCAGCGCGTTCGAGGCTACCATCATGCGTGATGGACACGCCGCTTTATGATTCAATAGGTCAGAACTACGCACTGGCCCGACAGCCCGACACGCGCATTGCGGCGATGATTGGTGCCGCCCTGGGGGATGCGCGGTCTGTCGTGAATGTCGGCGCGGGAACGGGCTCCTATGAGCCGTCCGATCGCGCCGTCATCGCGATTGAGCCCTCTGACGTCATGATAAAACAGCGCCCGCCCGGTTCTGCCCCCTGCATTCGGGGTGTGGCAGAAAGCCTGCCACTGGCCGATCGGTCCGTTGACGCGGCAATGGCCTGCCTGACACTGCATCACTGGACCAACTGGCCTCAGGGACTGCGCGAAATGAAACGCGTGTCCCGCAACCGCATAGTCCTTTTTACGTTTGACCCGAAATCGCTGGGGTTCTGGTTGGACCAGGATTACCTGCCAGCACTGCTGACGATCCACCAACGCATGTTCCCAGCCATCGAAGACATGGAGAACGTTCTTGGGCCAGCGACGATTGTCACTATCCCGGTTCCGCATGATTGTACCGATGGCTTTTGCGGCGCGTATTGGCGCCGACCGGCTGCCTATCTCGACCCCAAAATCCGTCGATCCATCTCCGCATTCGCGCTCGCAGATGGTGTGGAAGATGCGATGCAGAGACTTGATGACGATCTTTCTTCTGGCCGCTGGAAGTCGCGCAATGCCGATCTGATGACCATGAGCGAACTGGATATCGGCTACCGGCTGATCGTCTGGCAGACATAGAAAAGCCCCGGCATTGCTGCCGGGGCTTTGTGTCCGGGGATGGACGTCAGGATCAGAACGCGAACTGTACGCGCACGGCGAACGTGTCGTAGTCCTGTCCGATATTGGGATAGGCGACCGTCGGAGCAACTGGATTCGTGATGGCGTTCAATGGCACCGACGAGACACGATCCACGTCGACGTGCTGGTACTGGAACATGGTGCGCATGTTGTTGTTCAGATACCAGTTGAGCGAGACGCTCGTGATCGCCTGTTTGCCGCCGCGGATTTCACCAGAGTTGGCAATCGGTGCCGCCAGAACGGCAAGACCGGTCGGGTTCACATTGAAGTTCAGATCAAGCACCGAATAACGGGCTGCCAATTCCCATGCACCCCAGGTGCCGCCGGTCGAGAACGGGCTGGTGGGCTTCGGCGCGCCAAACTGCATGCGCGAATTGCTCGCGTTCTGGGTCGTGTACTTCTTGGCTTCACCAGTCAGGAAATACGAGCCCATGACATACCAACCCGAGAATTCCGGATCAGGTGCCACAGTGTTGCAACCGGCGCAGGTGCGGTCACGTTCCACGCCCCACTGGAAGTATTCACCCGACAGATAGAGGCTCTTCCAGCGAACAGCCGCTTCCAGACCCCACATCCAGGCGCTTTCGGCCGGGATGTTGCCGGTTGCCACCAACCGCTCTCCACCGATGCGCAGTTCAGGGCGGTCGCGGAAGTTGAGATTGCGGGCTGGATAAAGGCCAAGACCTGTCTGATCGCGACCACCCATGGAAAGGATCGTGGCAGCGTTGGCACCAACATGCACATCCCAGTCGGCATTGGTGAAGGCACGCCATGCGATGCGGCCCAGAAGATGGTCACGGTCGTCGGCGGCCGCATTACGTGCGCCGATGGTCGACGTCGTGTAAGCCGCGTTGATCATGAAGTTGTTTTTCAGATAGGTCAGCTCGATGCCTTTGCGGGCATCCGATCCACCGAACTCGCCGATCACCGCGTTCACGACCGCTGCGCGTTCGAGGAAGGTGATCTCGTTGGACGAAGTGGAATCATCCAGCGTGAAAGTCGGCTGGATCGCGCCGACATTGATGCGGATTTCAGGCGTCGGGTTATAGGCCACGCGCATGATGTTGATGCTGCCAGCATCTTCTGCTTCGGCACCACCAAAGTTGAAACGCATTTCGTAGTCGAAATCGCGGAAGAACTTGCCTTCCACGCCAAACTGGGCGCGGCGGAAATAGGAGCCGGCACCGAGATCACGGACGTTCTGACCATCAACGGTCCACGGCACGTTCACGCCGGGGCTCTGCGAATACATGCCTGCGTCAAAGTGGAAGCGACCGCGCAGCGCCATCGAGAAGCGGCCATCGCCGGTCGAAAACACAGGGCGTGCGTTGTCAAAGGTGAACTGGAAATCCGATGTCTTCTTTTCCAGTGCGGCAATCTTCGCGCCTTGGGCGATTTCGAGGTCGCTGACACGCTGTTCAAGCGCGGCGCTGGCGGCGGGTGCCGGAGCCACGGGAGCCGTCTTGGCGCCCTTGGCAGGCTTGGCCTGCTGCTTTTCCAGTTTGTCGAGGCGATTCATGATCTCCTCGAACTGGGTCTTGGTCATGGTGACTGTTTCTTCGGCCATCGCGGGCACGATGAGCGCGGCGGCGGTCAGCGCCGTGCATGCCAGATATTTCAAACGCAAAGACATCAGAAAACCCCCTTAAGGTCCGTCAAAGGACTCGTTCCTGCGATGGGCTTTTTGCGGTGCGGCGATGTCGTGCAAATGAAGCTTCTGTTACGTTTTGATGACTTCGACTGACGGGAAAACATAATTAATTCAATATAATCAGTGTGTTATATAGTGTGATAGGCCATGCCGGAACCAGGTGCCGTCTGTCTGTGACAAAAATACCCGAAAGTATGACGTTCATCACTTGATAATGCTGCACTGCGACAATATCTCACCCCAATATATCGAACCAACATATCAGGCTGATACCATGGACGTCCGGTCCCTCTGCCTGGCGACGCTGATGAGCTGCGAAGCCAGTGGTTATGACATCAAGAAGGCGCTGGAGCGTGGCTCGTCGGCGGGGATGATCGACGCCTCGTTCGGATCCATCTATCCGGCACTTGCCCGACTTGCCGATGAAGGACTGATCGAGGTCCGCAGCGAAGCAGCTGGCGCAAAAGGACGGGCCGACAGAAAAGTCTACGCCATCACCGAACTGGGCAGGGCCTCGTTCCTGAAGGCTCTGGCTGCCCCCCTGCCCGACGACAAGTTCCGCTCACCCTTTCTCTTTGCCATGTTGTTCGCAGACGAGCTGCCGCGCGAGCGTGTGCGCTCGGCAATCGACCAGCAGATCATGCAGCTGGAAAAAAAGCTCGCCTACCTGGCCGACGAAATGCACGGCGATGGTACAGGGGCGACATTTGTGCGCGACCTTTCTGAAGTCAGCCTGAAAGCCGCACTTGATTTCCTGCGCCGCCATCGCAGCCGGGTTGAAAACGCCGCCGGGCGTAAATCGGTGCGGCCAGCACGCACAGTCACATCACGACGCAGCAAGAACATCTACACCGTATCCGCAGTGGCGGGGGAATGAGCATGTCACGCATAAAGAACCTTCCATCTTCGTGGCTGTGGGCCGGAGGCATCCTACTCGCCTGCATCATCTGGGTGGCGAGCGGCGCCTTGTTCGGCAATGGACATTCGGAAGCTGCTGAAAACAAACCTCTCACCGACACCGCCAATGCCGCACTGGCGCAGGTGCGTGTGCAGGTCATGACCAATACACCACATGCGGCAGAGCTGACCCTGCGTGGGCGCACGGAAGCTGAACTGAAGGTCCTGCTGAAATCGGAAACCGCCGGACGTGTCAGCGCGGTGCCCACAGGCAAGGGCCAACCGGTGAAAGCCGGCGACGTCATCTGCCAGCTGGACGTTGGTGCACGTCAGGCGCAGCTTGATCAGGCACGCGCCCGCCTGCGTCAGACCAAGCTGGAATATGATGCAGCCATCGAGCTTTCGCGCAAGGGCCATCGTTCTGAAACACAGGTCGCCGCCGCCAAGGCCACCTACGAAGGCGCGGAAGCTGGCGCACGCGCCGCTGAGGACGAGCTGCGCAAAACAGGTATCGCTGCACCCTTCGACGGCATCGTTGACAATCGCATGGTGCAGGTCGGCGACTATATGACACCGGGCACGCCATGCGCCTGGGTGGTTGGCGCAGATCCATTCCATGTTGTTGGTGCTGTTTCGGAATCACAGATCCGCCATGTGCAGCCCGGCACGCTTGGCAGCGCAGCGCTGATCACGGGCGAAACCGTGGACGGTAAGGTGACCTTCCTTGCCAGCGCGGCAGACCCGGCCACGCGCACCTTCCGCATTGAAATGACCGTACCCAATCCGGGCGGCACGCTGCGCGATGGTGTCACGGCCGATATCCGTATTCACTCAAATGCCGTGCCTGCCATGCGCGTTTCGCCAGCCATCCTTTCGCTCGACGAACAAAACCGCGTTGGCGTGAAAACGGTTGATGCTGGCAGTGTTGTGCGCTTCGTGCCCGTTGCCATCATTGCTGATGACAAGGACGGCATGTGGATTTCTGGAATCCCTGACAATGCACAGGTCATCATCGTCGGCCAAGATTACGTCAAAGACGGTGAATCGGTAATGCCAGTGGTGGAAAACCCTTCAACTGCAGCGGCCGCTCCGACCGCTGCGACGAACTGAGGCGCCCATGTCAGGCATCGTTTCATGGGCGATCCACAATACCCGGCTGGTCTATGCCCTGATCGCCGCAACGCTGTTGATCGGCTTCATGGCTTTCGTGTCCATTCCACGCGAAGCCCAGCCGGACATCGACATGCCCTTTGTCAACATCACGGTGATCCACCCCGGCATCAGCCCGGAGGATGGCGAGCGCCTTCTGGTCAAGCCGATGGAGACCCAGCTCAAGACCATTGAAGGGCTCAAGAAGATCACCTCCACCACCGTCACGGGTGTCGCCAATATCGGACTTGAGTTTGACATCAACGCCGACAACGAAAAGGCCATTCGTCAGGTACGCGAAAAGGTGGACATGGCGAAAGCCGAGCTGCCCACGGACACCAAGGAGCCGATCGTTCAGGAAGTCTCGACCTCGCTCAATCCGTCACTGACCATTGTGCTTTCAGGTGATGTACCTGACCGTGTCCTGTTCAAGCTTGCCGAGAACCTTCAGGACAAGCTTGAAACACTCCCCACGGTGCTGTCAGCAGACGTGTCCGGCACACGCAGCGACTTGCTGGAGATTGTCGTCGATCCTGCCAAGCTCGAAAGCTATGGCGTGTCACTGACACAGTTCTATCAGACGCTCACGCGCAACAACCAGCTCGTGCCTGCAGGTTCACTCGACACAGGTCATGGCCGCTTTGCGATAAAAGTGCCGGGCCTCATTGAAACCCGCAGCGATGTGCTGAGCCTGCCCATCAAGGAAGTTGACGGCACCGTTGTCACACTGGGCGATGTCGCCGAGATTCATCGAACCTTTGTGGATGCGGATCGCTATGCACGCTTTAACGGCAAGCCATCGGTCGCGCTGAATGTGGTGAAGCGCACCGGCACCAACATTCTGGAAACCATTCACGCCGCCAAGAAGATGACGGAGGAAGAAGTCGCCAAGTGGCCGCCGGGTGTCGTCGTCGATTTCACCGGCGATATGTCGATCAGAATCGGGCGCACCATCAACAGTCTCACCCAGTCGGTCATACTGGCTGTGGTGCTGGTGATGATTGTCGTGGTTGCTGCGCTCGGCCCACGTTCAGGCGCGCTGGTCGGGTTCGCCATTCCGACCTCGTTCATTCTGGGCATCGCGTTCTTGTATTTCAGCGGTCTGACGCTGAACAACATGGTGATGTTCGGTCTCATCCTGTCAGTCGGCATGCTGGTCGATGGCGCAATCATCGTGGTGGAGTTTGCTGACCGCAAAATGGCGGAAGGTCTGCCGCCGCGCGAAGCCTATCTCATCGGCGCGACGCGCATGTTCTGGCCCGTGGTCTCATCAGCGGCTGCCACCATTGCCGCCTTCACGCCCATGCTGTTCTGGCCCGGCATCGCGGGCAAGTTCATGAGCTACTTCCCGATCACGCTCATCGCCGTGCTGGTGGCCTCCACCGTCGTGGCCATGGTGTTTCTGCCTGTCATCGGCGCAAAGTTCGGACGACACCCGCCCGGCGGCGAAGAAGCCCTGAAAGCTGTGGCGGCGTCGGAAGCCGGCAATATCGACAAGATCCCGGGCCTGACGGGCACCTATGCACGTTTCATCGAACGGCGCATCCACCGCCCCGGTTGGGTCATTCTGGGCGCCATCGCATCGCTTGTCGTAGTCTATACGACCTTCATGTTTCTCAACAAAGGCACCGAGTTCTTCGTCGAATCCGACCCTGAGTTCGTGAACGTGTTTGTCTCGGCGCGCGGCAATCTGTCGGCGCAGGAAAAACGCAACCTCTCCACAGAGGTTGAACGCCGCATCCTCACAGTGGATGGATTGAAAGGCGTTTTCACCACCACAGGCCTTCAGGGCGGCGGCTTTCAGCAGCTTCCTGAAGATATTGTCGGCAACATCGGCGTCGAGTTTCTTGCATGGGGAGAGCGCAAGCCGGGAGGTCAGATTGTCGCCGATATAGAAAAGGCCATCGGCGAGCTGCCGGGACTCAAGGTAGAGCTGCGCCAGCAGGTTAATGGGCCAGTGCGCGGCAAGGACATCGACGTAGAGCTGCGCTCGAACGAACCAGAGGCGCTGGATGATGCCGTCCACAAACTGCGCGCCTTCATGGCGCAGCAACCGGGGCTGACGGATGTGGATGATTCACGCCCCCTGCCGGGCATTGAATGGGCGATCCATGTCGATCGCGCCCGCGCCGGTGAATATGGCGCAAGCGTCGCTGACGTCGGCGCCGTGGTGCAGCTCGTCACGACGGGCATGAAGATCGGTGACTATCGGCCCAACGATGCAACCGATGAAGTCGACATCCGTGTGCGCTTCCCGCTCGACCAGCGCTCCATCGCTGCACTCAGTGATCTGCGTGTGCCCACGGCGCGAGGTATGGTGCCGATCACCAGTTTCATCACGCTCTCCCCTCAGGCTCAGGTGAACAAGATCGTCAATGTCGATGGCAAGCGCGTATTGCGCGTGATGGCCAACGCCGCTGACAACACAACGCCGGGTGCAGAAGTTCAGCTCATCAAGAAATGGGTCTCTACAGCCACCCTTGATCCGCGCGTTGAGGTGAAATTCCGTGGTTCCGACGAACAGGAACAGGAAACCGCCAGCTTCCTCGGTCAGGCCGCCATCGCCACCATGCTGCTGATTGGTGCGATCATGCTGCTTCAGTTCAATTCCTACTGGCACATGGTGATCGTGCTGTCGGCCGTGGTGTTCTCAACGGTCGGCGTGCTGCTCGGGATCATGATCATGGGCCAGAAGTTCTCGCTCATCATGACGGGCACGGGCATCGTCGCGCTGGCTGGCATTATCGTGAACAACAACATCGTGTTCGTGGATACCTTCCAGCATCTGCGCCGTCAGGGCATGGATGTATATGAGGCCGCCACCCGAACAGCCGCTCAGCGTCTGCGCCCCGTTCTGTTGACCAAGGTCACGGCGATTGCGGGCCTGCTGCCGATGATGTTCGCATTCGAAGTGGATTTCGGTGCCCGCGCCGTGCACATTGGCGGGCCGGACGCCGCGCCCTGGGTGCCGATGTCTACAGCAATCGTCTGGGGCCTTCTGTTCGCCAGCCTGCTGACCCTGCTGGTCACGCCCTGCATGCTGGCGTTGCCCCAGGTGATGCGCGAACGCTCATCCATCGTGAAGTTCTTCCGCTGGCTGAAACTGAGAATAACGGGAGGTCGCAAGGACCACACACCACAGCCTCACGCCGCTGAATAAAAAGATAGAAGCCCCGCCTGCGCGGGGCTTCCTTATCGTCAGTGGAACGCTCAGAAGTTCACGCGCACGCCCGCTGATACCACATTGGCCTTGTAGTCCCACTTGGTGAGGCCGTCTTTTGCCTCGTTGGCATCGCGGAAGCGGTATTCACCAAACAATTCGACCTTCTCGTTGATGGCGACGCGCGCACCAGCCATCGCCTGCCATGTGAAGGCCCAGTCCTTCCGATCAAAGGCTGCCGTATGATAGCCGAGCTTCGAGTAACCGATGCCCGCGCCGACATACGGCTTGAAGGCTGATCCTGTCTCGAACGTGTAAATACCGTTGACCATCAGACCGAGTGACGAAATATCCGCTGCAGGTGCAACGGTCTTGTAGCCAGAGCGATCATAGAAAAGTTCGCCCTCAAGCGCGAAATTCGGTGTCAGATTCCATCCAAGCGCCGCACCCAGATTATATCCGGTATCCGTTTGGCGTTTGACGCCGTTCAAGCTGAGATCTGGCGACCAGTTCGCCCCACCAAAAAGCTTGAGATACATTTTGGGTTCTTCGGCTTGCGCCGCTCCCGTCATCGCAGCCATCAATACAAAGCCTGCAAACAAACTCTTCATTACTGTTTCTCCTGATGATGCAGTCTGGCCGCCTCACACCTGCTCGTGATCACGCCAGACGGAGATCAACTGGCGCGCGGGCTCTGAATTGCAGATGAATGAGTCTATTGCGCTGTGAAGTCGTGACGTATCGCAAACCCAGAAAAATAAAGGGTTTCGGCGCGACATATGCGTTTGCTCTAGAATCTCATTTCCGAAGTTTAATAAGGCCGCCACATATCGCGGCATGTACCGTGACGGGCGCTACAATGTGACAGGTGCGATAAAGCCGGTCGCTCAGGTCAGTGTGTGTCTGTAAATATTCTGTTGTTCTGCTCCAGCAGGTTTCAGGAACCCCAGGTGACGCCAGAACAAAATAGCCGCTGCATTCAGCGGGTCGATTTCAAGTTCGATCTGCCGCGCACCGGCAGATGAAAGCCGCAGTGCAAGCTGCTCGAAAAATGCTGAACCAAGGCCAGCACGGCGATAGCGTGGATCGACGATCAGCAGTTCAATGAAGCAGGCATCCTCGACCGGCGCGCCAAGCCGTATGTCCATAAACGCGCGCAACACGCGCATGTCATCATAAGCACCAAGTCGGATGGATGTTGCATCAGGTGAGTGTGCAGGCGGCGCATGACGTCGCACACCGGGCGCGTGTTTCACCAGTTCATCGACCGACCCGGACTCATCCGGCGCGACAGGACGCACGCGAAAATGGCGGGCCTCAGTCGGACTAGGCAAGTCAATCGTAAAGCGCAGATCGCTGATGTCGGTCATGAGGACGGAAGGGGTAGCATGATTCTACACGCTCCCCCGCAACCCCTCCGGCGTGCTATCGCCCGGTCGGGGCGTCCTTGAAGGGCAGATCCTTGTCGACGCGGATGTCGCCCGGCAGGCCCAGCACGCGTTCGGCGATAATGTTCTTCAGGATCTCATCCGTGCCACCCGCGATGCGCAGACCCGGCGCCCACATATAGGCCTGCTGGAAGGCGGCTTCCTGCGGTGCTGTGGCCGAAGCGTTCACCACGCCCGCTTCGCCGATCAGGTCGATGCCATAGCCGGTGACATCCTGAAGCTTCGGCGCGGAAACAATCTTGCCGATCGAGGCTTCCGGCCCCGGCTGCTGACCGCGCGAAAGCGCCGTCATGGTGCGATAGGTCGTGTATTTGAGGCCCTGCGTGCGGACATAGGTATCGGCGATCTTCTCGCGCACCGACGCATTGCGGATGGCGGGACCATCCTCAAGCTCGGTGCTGCGGGCGAGTTCCAGCAACTCCTTGTAATCGGGGCCGCTGCCGCCTGCCCCGCCGCCGACCGAAAGGCGTTCGTGCATCAGGGTTGTCAGCGCGACCTTCCAGCCATCACCCACGGCGCCCAGACGCTGGCTATCCTTCACCCGCAGATTGGTGAAATAAACCTCGTTGAAATTGGCACCGCCATTGATCTGCTTGATCGGCTTCACCGTCACAGCCGGGTCTTTCATGTCGATGTAAAACATGGTGAGACCCTTATGCTTTGGCACGCTCGGGTCGGTGCGGGTCAACAGAATACCAAAGTCGCAATAATGCGCGCCCGAGGTCCACACCTTCTGGCCATTGATCACCCAGTCATCGCCATCACGCTCGGCGCGCGTGCGCAAGCCCGCGACATCTGAACCGGCTGCCGGTTCAGAGAAGAGCTGACACCACACTTCCTCGCCATAGAGCGCGGGCTTTACATAGCGTTTCAGGTCTTCCGGCTTGCCATAGGTCATGAGCGTCGGAATGCACATGCCCAGGCCAATATCGAAGAACCCTGTGGGTACATCGAATTTGCCTTCTTCCTGATTGTAGATGACCTGATGAATTGGCGTGCCACCGCGCCCGCCAACCTCCTTCGGCCAGGTGATCTTGGCATAACCGACAGCAGCACGCTTGGCCTGCCAGTCCTTGGCGCGTTTCAGCGCTTCAGCCTCGGTCCATCGGGTGCGGTTGAAGGCTGCGGCCTCGCCCTTGGGCTTGGCATTGGCTTCCAGCCAGCTGCGCACTTCAGAACGGAAGGCGGCTTCTTCGGGTGTGTCGTTGAAGTCCATGATAATTTCTCCGTATGCTGACGATTACGCCGCGTTCTTGCGTTCAAGCTGCTGCACCAGTCGTTCCTTCCACACCCGCGCCGGGCCGAGGGCGAGGCCATCGGATTTCGCGCGGCGGAAGAAAAGCTGACAGTCCAGCTCCCATGTGAAGCCCATGCCGCCATGCGTCTGGATGTTTTCCTTCGAGGCGAAGTCATAGGCATGGGTGGCTGAAATGCGTGCGCCGGCTGCCGCTTCGGCCAGTTCCGGCGCGCCGGTGGAAAGCGCCCAGGCACCGTAATATGCATTCGAGCGGGCGATCTCGGTATTCACATACATATCGGCCAGCTTGTGCTTGATCGCCTGGAACGAGGCGATCTGACGACCGAAGGCATAGCGGTTGAGCGCGTAGTCCTTGGCCATGGCGAGGCAGGCATCGGCACCGCCAACCTGCTCGAAGGCCATCAGCACCGCTGCGCGATTCTGGATCTGCTTGGTCAGCGCCCAGCCCTCGCCGGTCGCGCCCAGTGCTTCGGCCGGTGCACCACTGAAGGTAATCGTGGCCTGCCCGCGTGTCGGGTCCATCGAGCTGATCGCTTCGCGCGTAACGCCTGTGCCTGTCAGATCGACGATGGCAAGAGACAGCGACCGCTCGCCGTCATCGCCGGTGCGCGCCAGCACGATGGCGAAGTCTGCTGCCATGCCATCGGCAACCGGCATCTTCGTGCCATCAAGCTTGCCGCCTTTCAGTGTGGCGCGGATGGTGCGCGGCGATGGCGCGTGCGGGCCTTCAGCGATAGCGAAGGTGCCAATCCGTTCACCGGCTGCGAGCTTTGGCAGATACTTCGCCTTCTGCTCATCTGAACCGGCGACGATCAGCGCTTCGGTCGCCATATAAACGGACGAGGCAAAGGGGATCGGCGCAACCGCGCGCCCCAGTTCTTCGGCAATCACGCATAATTCAAGATAGCCAAGTCCAAGCCCGCCAAATTCTTCCGGGATGGCTGTCGCCGTCCAGCCCATCTCGACGACGCCCTTCCACAGATCGCGGTCATAGATGTCGCCGCCTTCCAGAATATGGCGCACGGTTTTGGTTGTGCAGCGGTCGCGCAGAAAGCGCGCCGCCTGCTCGCGCAGCGCCTTCTGGTCGTCTGAAAAATCAAAGTTCATGTGAACCCCCACGTGTCGGATTTCTGTGGCAATATGGGTAGCGCAGATAACGTAAACTGCAAGACAGATGGCTTGACGCTACGTTTGCCTTGCCATTCTCTTGCCCAAACTTTCGGGGATACTGAAGCCATGCGCACACTTGTCATCATGGCTGTTACGGCCACAGCATTTACCGCCCTCGCTTCGGCGGAGGATAAGGCCGCCGACTGCCCCGGCTTCATCGTTGGTGGATCGGAAGATGTGATGGCCGAGGGCAATCCAGCCGCCGTTGTTGGCACAGGTGTGTGTGTGATCGCGATCGAAGGCTCCGACAATGTGCAGATCAACGGACGCGGCGCGGTGCGCGTCGGCGATACCGTGAAATGTCTGAATGGCAAAACAGGCACAGTGGTTGGTGGCGCCACATCGGTCATCATCAATGGCAAGCCATTGGCCGGTGTCGGCGCGCAGGTGATCGGCTGCGAAGAGTAAGATGGGGCCGGTTCAGCGCCTGTTGCGGTGACGATTTGTTAACTGATCCCACGTGCCCTTAACCACGCCTTAGCTTGGGGCACGGCACTCTAGCCCCCTACTCGCATCATGCAGGCGTCGTATGGCAAAAGCGCTCTTTCACAGACACCAGCGTGTCTATGTCAAAACGGTGGGTACCTGGGCCGTTGTGGAAAAAGTCATACCACAATGGGCCAAAGGCATCGATGAGCCTCTGCGCATATTTTATGAAGTGGGTCTCGGGCGGGAGTTCGCCGCAGATGAGCTTTCAGCCGAGCATGCCGTCGAAACAAGTTTCGATGCCGGTCCTGACTGGCGGGTAATCCGTGCCGGTAATAAGTGGCAGGTCGCCCAAAACGCAGGCAGACATCCGTTCCCTGGAACCTACCCCGTCGTCGTGACGCGCGATACCGACTGGGGTGGATGGCGCGTGCCAGGGGCGGAGTACGATCTCAACCCAATCAATATCGAAGCACAGGCTCGACTCATTGCGGGCAGTCCCAAGTTATTCGGCATTGCAGTCAAACTTCTGGAGCTGGTGCGCGACCACGCGGATGGGCTGCCAGACGAGATGCTGGTTCTCGCACGCGATGCCGCCCGAGTCGTCAAATCGATCGAGGGCGACGCGGAACCCTCCTAGATTTACATTGGCCTGTAGTTCAGAATTCATCTGAACAGCCCTATAGTGTGCTGATGAATACTGACTCGCCGCCTCAAGCCATCCGGCTCGCCGACTATCGCAAACCCAGCTACCGGATCCTCAAGACTGACCTGACCTTTCGGTTGAATCCCGAGGACACACGGGTCGTCAGCGCTCTTGTCATGGAACCTGTCCACGCAGGTGCAGGCCCGCTCCAGCTCGACGGTGAGGAATTGAAGTTCATCTATGCCGCCATCAACGGCATGCCGCTGAGCGCTGAAAAATATGAGATCAACGCGCAGGGCCTTAAGATCCTCAACCCGCCCAAGTCTCAGTTCACGCTCATCACCGAGGTTTCGATCTCTCCGGCGAAAAACACGGCGCTGTCAGGACTGTATGTTTCGGAAGGTATGTTGTGCACACAATGCGAAGCCGAAGGGTTCCGCCGCATCACATGGTATCTCGACCGTCCCGATGTGATGGCACCGTTCATCACGCGCATCGAGGCCAGCAAGGCCAGCTATCCCGTGCTTCTGTCGAACGGCAACCTGATCAAAAGCGGTGATCTGCCCGATGGTCGTCATTTCACAGTTTGGGAAGATCCCTTCCGGAAGCCGGCCTATCTCTATGCGCTGGTCGCCGGCAAGCTGGGTCATATCGAAGATCATTTCATAACCATGTCAGGTCGGCGCGTCACGCTGCGCGTCTATGTCGACCCCGGCAACGAACCGCGCGCGCATTATGCGATGCAGTCGCTGCAGCGATCCATGAAATGGGACGAGGAAGCCTATGGACGCGAATACGATCTCGACATTTTCATGATCGTCGCTGTCTCCGCCTTCAACTTCGGCGCGATGGAAAACAAGGGTCTCAACATCTTCAATGATAAGTATGTGCTTGCTGACCCGGACACCGCGACGGACCTTGACTTCGAGCTGATCGAGGGGATCGTCGGGCACGAATACTTCCACAACTGGAGCGGCAATCGCGTGACCTGCCGCGACTGGTTTCAGTTGTGTCTCAAGGAAGGTTTCACAGTCCTGCGCGATCAGCAGTTTTCTGGCGCGATGCGGTCAGAAGCGGTCAAGCGCATCGAGAGTGTGAAAACATTGCGGGCGCGCCAGTTTCCTGAAGATGGCGGACCGCTGGCGCATCCGGTTCGTCCAGAAAGCTATATCGAGATCGACAATTTCTACACTGCCACGGTCTACGAGAAGGGCGCCGAGGTCGTGCGTATGCTGCATACGCAGCTTGGTCAGGAAGAATTCAGAAAGGCAACCGATCTGTATTTTAGCCGCCATGACGGCGAGGCAACGACAGTTGAAGCCTTCGCCATGGCGTTCGAGGACTCCGCCAAGATTGACCTGACGCAGTTCCGGCGCTGGTGGTCTCAGTCCGGCACACCTGTTCTAAAGGTCGAGAGCGCGTTCGATGCCGCGACCCGCACCTATGAGGTGACGCTCACACAGTCGTGTCCGCCTACACCTGGGCAACCTGTCAAGCTGCCATTCCAGATTCCCGTACGCATGGGATTGCTGAACATCTCTGGGCGCGAAATGCCCTTGCAGCTTGAAAGCGAGAACGCACCAGGCGTCGATGAGCGCGTTCTGATCCTGAAAGAGGAAAAGCAGACTTTTCGCTTCATCAATGTCGCCGAACGACCTGTCCTGTCCATAGGGCGCGGATTCTCAGCGCCCGTCAAAATCGAAATGGCTCAAAGCGAGGACGATCTCGCTTTCCTGATGGGACGAGACAGCGACCTGTTCAATCGCTGGGATGCCGGTCAGCGATTTGCGACCGCACACCTGCTTGATCTGGCTTTCGGTAAAACCAGCCAGGTGAACCGAAATCTGCTGGATGCCTATCAGCATATACTCGCCGATGCGCGGCGCGACCCAGCTTTTGCGGCTCTGGCACTGACACCCCCTACGGTTGGGGACATTCTTCAGGGTATGCCTGATGGTCAGGCTGATGCTGCCGCTGCCCATCACGCCCGGACAAGCCTCGTGCAAGCGATGGGCCGGGAGATGCGGGTTGCGCTTGAGCACAGCTATGATCTGAACCAGGTGACCGGAGAGTTCTCGCCGAATGCCGAGCAGGCGGGCAAGCGTGCGATGCGCAATGCGGCACTACGTTTGTTGACGGCATCCGGCGATGCTGCTGCGGCAGAGTTGGCCCATAGCCATTTTGCATCAGCCACAAACATGACAGACGCCATCGCAGCGCTTGGCGTTCTCACGCATATGGACCATCCGTATCGCAGATCAGCGCTTGATGCATTTGAAGGCAAGTGGGGCCGAAATCCACTCGTCATGGACAAGTGGCTGTCGGTTCAGGCGATATCCACACTTTCAGGAGCGCTGGACGATATAAAGCGTTTGACTGGCCATCCAGCCTTCAGCCTGGAAAACCCCAACCGGTTCCGCGCACTGGTTTCGGCCTTCGCCATGAACAACCCGCTCCGCTTTCATAGCCCCGATGGATTGGCATATCGCTTCGTCGCTGATCAGGCACTGGCGATGGATAGGGTCAACCCACAGGTAGCCGCACGCCTTTTTGGCGTATTTGAAAGCTGGCGGCGCTTCCGCTCCGAACAAGGAACGCTGATGAGAGCTGAAATTGAACGGGTCATCGGGACGGACGGACTTTCCAAAAATCTCTACGAGATCGCGTCCAAGCAGCTTGGTTGAGCCCAAAAGTGAGTCAAAAAGGACGCACTTTGAAAAAGTAAGCTTCTATTAACCCCATCGTAGCGATTCCCGCGTGACATGAAACTTAACGGCTCAATAATCGAGCTAGACGATTCGTGCGCACCAGATCGTGTTTTGGGAACGGGGCGCTGCAGGCATAGGCATTCATGGCGGCTGCGAGCAGAGCTGAGCAGATACGGGACGGCGTTGTCGCACCCGCCCAGGTACGCTCGCGCCTTCCGGCGTGGCTGACTGCTGATCCCAAAAGTGCGCTCATCATCGCAGGCATGCTGATCGTCGCAATCGCGGCGGGTGTGCTGATGCAGCTACGCCGTGACCATCAGCTTCAGTTACGCGCGGCGGAACTGCGGTTGACCGATCTCGCCTGGAATGGTGCTGCCGCCACGCGTGATGTGCTTGATGGAACGCAGCGGATCCTCTCTCTGGCGGTCAGAGCCTCGCAACAGAACGTCGAAAATCCGGAAGCGGCTCTCGCCACACTGACTGCGCTGGAACCGCTGCTTGTCAATATCATCATCATCGGCCCTGATGGGATGCTGAAAGCCAGCAATATAGGAAAGGCGGCTGAACCGCGCTTCTTCACCAATCAGCCCTTCTACGAGATTTTTTCCAAACCGAATGCGGTCATGGACCGCATGATCGGCCCGTTCGCCGATCCTGACCTCGGCGCATCTCACATGGCGCTGTTCACAAGGATCGCGACGGCCGATGGCGGATTTGGCGGCGTTGCGATCGCCTTGGTCGACTCTGTGGCGCTCGCGCGTCGCACCGGGACATATTCCACGGACGTCTCACTCGTCATTGCAGATGCCAACAACCGGATTGCAGCTGGGATGCGTGGCGGTCAGCCAATGGACGTGCAGGAACTCGGCGCCACACTGCCCTTCGCACCCGTCAGCAATGCTGATGGCGTGCCAAGCATCCGCTACGTTCCAGCCGGTGAAGGTCAGGCAATCGTCACTTCGGCATTTGTCAGGGGCTATGGCGCTTCAGTCGTTGTGACACAGCCGACAGGAACGCCGCTCGCGCCCTGGTTTGATTCGATCTGGCTTTTCGGACTTCTGATCGCAGGGCCTGTGATGCTTGCCTCAGTGCTGGCCTCGGCATTGACAGGACAGGCGACCACAGCCGCCCGCACACAGAACGCGCTGCAACGCAGCGAAGAGCGCTACGCAACCGCTATCCGGGGGGCGCGGGCTGGCATAGCCGAGTTCCACCCAGCGGCCGAGCGCGTGACAGTAATGCCCTCCATGTCGGATCTGCTTGGCAACAGTGCGCAGCCCGGGGTGATCCACTGGAGCGTATTCATGCGGCTGGTGCATCCTGACGACGCACTGGCCCTGCGCACAGCCATAGACACTGCGCGCCGCAGCCGAGGGGCTGCCAGCGCCTCCGTCCGTCTTGCCCACGGCGAGGGGAAATGGATATGGGCACGGTTTGTGATGCAGCCCGCATCAGGCGCACTCATTTCAGGTGTCGCATCCGATATCACGGAAGAACGCGAGTCAGAGGCACGGCGCAGTGCAGCGGAATCGCGCCTGCGCGAGACGATGGAGAACGCACCACAGGGGCTGGTTCTGTGGGACCGCAATCAACGGCTGGTCATGTCCAACCGCAAATATCGTGAGTATGCCGGGCTTGCGGAAATCAGCACTGTGCCAGGTGCCACGCGCGATGAAGTCCTGAACCCGCTGTTGAAGGCAGGTGAACAGCTCAACGAGCTTGGCCTGCCGCCGCAATGGCAGGTCTGGCCGCTGCCCGGAACAGTCAGTGGGCGGGACGACCTACTGTTGATAGATGGGGTTTGGCTGCATGCCTCTCACCGTGAAACGTCCGACGGCGGCCTGCTGACCGTGATGACCGATGTAACGGCGATCAAGAATCAGGAAGCAGAGCTTATCCGTCGTGAGAGTGACCTGCGTCAGGTCGTCAGCAAACTGGAGCTTTCACAGGGCCTGCTGGAGAAGCAGGCTGCCGAACTGACGAAAATGACCGGACGTCTGGAAAATGAGAAGCAGCGGGCCGAGGAAGCCAATCGCGCGAAAACCGAGTTTCTGGCCAATATGAGTCATGAACTCCGTACGCCGCTGAATGCCATTATCGGCTTCTCGGAGATCATGGGCGCGGAGCTTTTCGGTCCGCTCGGTCATCCAAAGTACATTGAATATGCCCGTGATGTGGTCACAAGCGGTCAGGCCTTGCTGGAACTCATCAACGACATTCTGGACATGTCGAAGATCGAGACCGGCGAAATTGCCCTGCAACCATCAGCGCTTAACATTGAGAATGCGGTGGGCGAAGCGCTGCGGATTGCCTTGCCAAAGGCCAATGACAAGGGCGTCAAGCTTCTGACCGAAATCGAACCCGGCGCAACCGCGATGGCCGATGGTCGCGCGTTCAAGCGCATCCTGCTCAACCTGCTGTCAAACGCTATCAAGTTCACTGAACGAAATGGCGCTTCGCGCGTTCGGGCGATGGTGCATGGCCACCACATTGCCGTCGCGGTCGAAGATACCGGCTGCGGGATCGACCCAGCGGACATTCCCAAGCTCGGCAAGCCTTTCATCCAGCTAGAGCGCTCGGACAGCGCGAAGGAACGTGGCACCGGCCTTGGACTGGCGGTTGCCAAAGCGCTGGTTGAAATGTCTGGCGGCACGCTGACGATCGAGAGCGCACCAGGGCGAGGCACGATTGTGCGTTTCACCCTGCCTGTCAGCGAATACCCCCTCCACTAGCACCACCACATCTGACCCTGCTGAATAGGCACCATCGCTGGCGCGTCGGTCATATGGGCTTTTCCAAAAGGGTAAACCTTGCAGATGGCTGGCAGGCCGCTGCAAAGGGCGCATAGCCGCACCACGCCGCCAAGGCTCGGCATTAACCCTGCCTGCAAGCAGAGAGTGAATGAATCGTTAAGACGGTTATTCTGCGCCTTATGAGCCGATTTCTCATTCTTGCTGTCCTTGTGCTGTCCGGCTGGTTGGCCGGGCCGAACGCGCGCGCTGCCTTCAGGGACGATGCGCGGACGATTCTTGTGGTGTCAGACCGCGATACCGACGCACAGGTTACGTCGGCCTACCCGGTCCTGACCTATCTCGGCCTGATGACTGAACGCGCAGATGCCCGCGCTGCGCTGCCAGCTCTGGGCGGTCGCAGCGATATACGCGGCGTGTTGATCTGGCTTGATGATGGCGATGTGGCCGATCCTTCAGGCTTCACCAGCTGGGTTCAGTCTGCAGTGGCAAATGGGATTCCGGTTATTCTGATGGGCCATCTGCCAAAGGTTGAAAATACATTCGGCCTCTTTGCGGCACTGGGCCTGATCCATGCACACGAAAACCGATCATACGGATATGATCTGTCCGTCGTTGAAACGGATGCGAGCCTGACCGGATTTCAACGCCGCATCAAAGCGCCATTCCCCGTCGCTGACATCGTGCGGCCAATGGGTAATGCCGAAGCTCGGGCGGTGCTCGTCCTTCAGCGCCGATCGAATGTCGAAGATCGCACAGCGCCGCTGGTCATCACCAGCACGGGTGCTTTTGCGGGCGATGGCTACGCGCTCTGGCGATCAGCTGACGGCGTGCATCAGCGCTGGCTGATCGACCCCTATGCCTGGTTTCATGCAGCCTTCCGATTGGGGGCAATGCCGGTGGCTGATACCACCACCGTCAACGCGCGCCGCCGCTCTGCCATCGCTCTTGCGCCTGCCGCGCGGAGCGATGCCGCGACAGCGCAGACGCTGGCCGAGGAATTGGCCAGCGCGGGTGTTGCAACAAGACTTTTCGGCGCGCCCACTTCAAACACGGGGCAGGCCGCCACCTGGACCAGCCCGACCTGCCAGGACAATGCGGCGCACACGCCAGAAAGTTACACAGGCATGGTGACGCTGCTGGCGGCATCTGGCGCACCATATCGGACACATGCGTATGACCCGATCATCCATGTGTGTGCAGGCGATGTCGCCGCTGCCAAAGAGACTGCAAGGGCGCTTGCGGTCCATGCATCCGGGGTGCCGCTTTCGTCCGTTGAGCCTGTGCTGGATGGCGAGACGGGCAATGTGAGCTTTGAACGTCTCGATGACGGCATTTGGCGCATCAAGAACCGCGGTGAGGTGCAGACAGTGCGGTTCGACGATGCCGCTCACCTGCGTGTGGAGTGGGGTAAGACCGAAGGTGTCATGGGTGCGGCACGGGTAGGGGCTGCCCTTTATGTATCCCTTGACCCCGACGCGCCGGAGCCGGTTGTAGCCATCACCAACCTGCCGTGGGTCGTGCCGCCTTTTCCTGTACTGGTCGAAGCGCGCTGGCATGTCTCTGGGCTGAAGAGAACGGTCGAAACCGCCGATATGAATGTCAGTGGGAATGGGCCGGGCGACATGGTCTGGTCTGTTGAGCCGCATTCGAAATGGGAAATCAGGTTCACACCCTCAAATGGTGAAACATGGCGCTACAAGGCAACCGTCAGCGATGATGGCCTGTTGTCGTTCGCGCTCCCACCACTGGCAGGCAGTGGTGGAACAGTGCATCTTGAGCAGCAGGACCTTGCCGAGGTAGGGCCATGAGCGCCGCCTTACGGCTTCACACGGCACTGCCTCTGGCAGCCATGGCCCTTGTTGTGGCCGCTGTGGTCATTCTACGCCAGCCATCCCGCAACGCCTCCTCGGTAAGCGGAGAGGCAGCGACATATTCCGCACATGACAATGACGACGAGGTTGCCGCGCTGGCCGCCGCAGAAAAGCTGGCCACCAACAATGCGCCAGACACCCTGCGGCAATTCATCCAGATGGCCGATCTTGTTCAGGACAATGACAAGCGCATTGATGGCCTGACCCGGCTCAAGGCAGATGGTGCGGCAGGCTATAGCGAATATCTTACACTCGTTGAGCTGCTGGCCGTGCAGGGTGATTTTGCCACGGCATTTGCCGTCATGCAGGATGCCAGCCAGCGTTTCCCGGAAGCAGCTGGCGACGATTTCATCACCTTCTATGCGGCTCTTGCCCTTGATGCCGGACAGGCCGACGCCGCCCTGCCCTTCGTGCGGCGGGTCTGGAATGAAACCAAAAGCGATACCGTGCTTGAGGCAATGAAAAGCCTGTCAGACACCGTGCGCGCGCGTGGCGCCTGACACCTCAAAGATACCAGTCGTGCTCATGCGCCGGAATGCTGGAATGGAAGCGCTTGTATTCCACGCGCTTGGATTCAGCGTAGACATCGACATAACTGCCAAGAACCGAACGCAGCACCTTGCCGTTCTGCAATTCCTCTAATGACCAGATGGTTTCAAACGGCACGGTCGGGTCCTGAAAATCCGACGCATCGCCTTCATGCGGCGAACCAGGGTCGATCTTGTTCTCGATACCATGCTGGATGCCGATCAGAATCGCTGCGAGCACCAGATAGGGGTTGGCATCCGCGCCAGCCACACGGTGCTCGATACGGGTCGAGTCGGCATCACCGGCTGGAATACGCAGACCAGTCGAACGATTATTGATTCCCCAGCGCCGGTTCACGGGCACGAACAGGTTGGGTACGAAACGGCGGAAGGCGTTATAATTGGGTGAAAAGATCGCCATGCATTCATGCATGACGGCAGCCAGACCACCCACGGAATGACGCAGCATGTCGGACAGACCATCCGGCGCAGCGAATACGTTCTTTCCATTCCGTGTCAGGCTGAGATGCACGTGCATGCCGCTGCCTGCGGTATGTGAATAGGGCTTGGCCATAAAGGTCGCCTTCATGCCCTGCTCTTTCGCGACGTGTTTGATCAGTGGTCGCAGCAATGCGGCATGATCGGCTGCCAGCACGGGATCATCGACATGGTGCAGATTGATCTCAAACTGGCCGGGGGCATATTCCGCCACGGCTGTGGTTGCAGGGATTTTCTGTCGCTCGCATTCATCGGCGACAGCTGCCAGAAACGCATCGTAGCGGTCGAGGTCGTCGATCCCGTAAACAGAAATGGCCTTCTCGCGTACGCCCGTTGTCGGACAAAGCGGCGGCTGGATCATGCCCTGCACGGTGCGATCCTTGTCGACCAGAAAAAACTCGAGCTCCACCGCGACCACCGGCTGCAAGCCTGTGCGGGCGAACTGCTCCATCACCTTGATCAGTACATTGCGCGGCTCCACTTCCAGGCGCTTGCCGCCACCCGGCGCCAGCATGGTCATCATCACCTGCGCGCGACGGTGCGGCGGCTTGCCAACAGTCACCAGCGTGCCGGGCACCGGATAGGAAGTGCTGTCAGGATCTCCATCCTCAGAGCCCAGCCCAAGTGGGTTGGTCATTTCGCCCAGCGCATCCAGCATGAAGATGTCACCCGGCATCTGCATGCCCACTGTGAAGAGCTTGCGGGCATCAGATGCCGGCACACGCTTGCCGCGCAGCGCCCCGTTCATGTCGAGAAAGACGGCATCCACATAATCAATGTCGGGATGCTTTTTGATAAAGTCGTCGAACTCGGTTGGACGTGCGCTTGAAATATCCGGCATGATGCCCTTCTGTTTGGGTCAACCACGATATGCCGTCATGAACGCCACGGCAACTCACCTGCCTGCACGGAATCATTTGTTGGTGCGATGATGGACTGGATAACTCTAGCCTTGGCACTTGGCATGTTCGCAGGTGCAGCACTTTATGCCAGTGTCGGTCATGCAGGCGCATCGGCCTATATCGCGCTGATGGCGCTGGCGGGATTGCCGCAGCCGGTCATGCGTCCGACCGCTCTGGTTCTGAATATCATCGTGGCCAGCCTTGGCGCGACACGTTTCGCCCGTGCTGGACTTGTCGACCTGCGCACACTCTGGCCGCTGCTGCTCGGCTCCATCCCGATGGCCATTCTAGGGGGATCGCTGACCCTGCCGGGCACTTATTACAAGCCTGTGGTCGGGTGCATTCTGCTCGTCGCGGCCCTGCGTCTGCTGTGGCCGGGACTGCAAAAACCCAATGGCAGAACGATATGTCCGATGCCTGTGTCAGCTGGGATCGCAAGCGGCGCTGGCATCGGACTGCTGTCCGGCCTCACCGGAACGGGAGGCGGGATTTTTCTGTCGCCGCTGCTGCTGTTCTTCGGGTGGGCCGCACCGCGCCAGGCGTCAGGCATCGCGGTGGTTTTCATCCTGTGCAATTCACTGGCCGGGCTGATGGGAAATATTGCTTCGGTGCAATCTCTGCCTGCCGATCTGCCCTGGTTTGCAGCCGCCGTTCTGCTGGGCGCCCTTGCTGGCACGCAGATGGGAATCAAAAATCTACCGCCAGACGCTATCCTGAAGGCACTCGGCATCGTGCTCATCATAGCCGGGATGAAACTGCTGGGCGCTTACTGAGCCGCACTGCATTCATTGACCATACAGGCGATTTCAGGTCAGTTTGGCGTTTAGGGCGCGGTCAATCCCGCCGTGCCGAATATCGGAGGCCTTGATGTCATCCATTCGTAGTTTGCTGTTTTCCGCCGCATCCGTTCTGGCCATTGGCACGGTCACGCTTGTTGGTACTCAGGGCATGTTGCCCGCCGCACATGCCGACGAAAGCGAAATCACGCTCTTCACGTTCGAGAACATGGAGAAAGAGCCGATGCTGGCGGAGTATGTCGCCAAATACGGCAAAAACCCGAACACACAGATTTTCGCTGACGAGGATGAAGCCTTCGCCAAGATGCGGGCTGGCTACACGCCCGACGTGATCACGCCCTGCTCCTATGAGTTCGGTCGCTGGCAGGAATCCGGTCTGCTTCAGCCCATCGACGTCACCAAGCTGAAATACTGGCCTGTCATTGCCCCGACTCTGAAGAAGATTCCGGGCGCCATGGTCGACGACACCCACGCCTGGTTCGTGCCGCAATACTGGGCGCAGACTTCGGTGACCTACCGCAAGGATCTGGCGCCTGAATACGCCGAGAATGAAAGCTGGAAGATTCTGTTCGACCCGAAATATCAGGGCAAGCTCGCCGTGCTGGAAGGCGTCGACGACACAGTGACACTGGTCGCAAAGGCCATCGGCGTTGATCCCTACAACATGAACCCCGACCAGTGGAAACAGGTTCAGGACAAGCTTCGGGAAGTGGTTGCGCAGGCACAGGTTATCACGACCGACCAGTCCACCATTGCACAGGGCCTTGCTTCGGGCAGCCTCGTCGCCGCCATCACCTGGTCTGACAGCTGGGCGACACTGAAGAACGACGGCGTCAATGTTGGCTTCATGGAACCAAAGGATACGGGCCGCTTCACCTATGTCTGCGGCTTCGTGCTGCACAAGGATTCCAAGAATCTGGAAAAAGACTATGTGCTGATGGATTCTGGCCTCTCACTGCAAGCGGCGCGCTATCTCGTCACCAATTTCTCGAATGGCTCGGCCAATGCCGATGCCATGAACCAGCTGACAGATGACGAGCTGAAAAATGCCGGCCTGCCGCGCGATGTGGAAAAGTTCCTCTCGACCGGCACCTATCAGGTGCGCCTGCCGAACAAGGACGACATCATCAAGACCTGGCAGGAAATCCGCTCAGGCCTGTAAGCGTCACATACTTTAATGCAAAAGGCCCCGGATCGCTCCGGGGCCTTTTCATTTCGTCAGATGCGATCAGTCTGGTGATCCGGCAGGTCCATTTGGACCTTTCTCCCCGTCCCGCCCTGATTTTTTCATTCTGGCCCGCATTTTCTTGCGGTCATTGCTTGAAAGCTGCGCCGCCATCTCTGCCATCATGCTATCGCGCGCTTCATCCAGCTTTGTGCGTGCCGCCCGCAGATCAGCCAGAGTGGAGCTGAATGCCGCCTGATCGAACGGCTCAGCATCGAATGCCGCTTCAGCTTTCCGGCGCGCCGCCCTGAACGCTTCCGACAAGGGGCGCAGTTCACCCTGATGGGCTTCCCGCACAGCGCGAACTCTTGAGCGTGCTGGTTCTTCCAAAGTCCGCTCTGCCTGAGCTGTCATCAGGCCGCCAGTCATGATGTTCTGCCGCGCGATATGAATGCGCCAGGCCCCAGCCACCAGCAAAGCAATCAGCGCCACGTTGACGAACAACGAGACATAAAGAGGCCAACGGCGGCACACCGGCGGCATTGAAGCTTGGTCGGTCACAGCTTGATCTCCTCATCAGAATAGCTGCCTAAAATCAGATCCCCGGACACATCAACGGCTTCTTCAGACATGGCCACATCGGTGATAGCGGTGTGATCCAGCGCAGCAGCCTGAAGTCCGGCTCCCATCATGATGGCTGTCACGGCACCCAGCGCAGGCGCCCAGAGGGGTGCACGCGGAAAAAGCTCGTTCCAGATGATCGCCACACGCGAAGGAGCCGGGGCTTTTGCAAGAATCCGTTCCACCAACGCTGCACTGGCTGCATGAAGCGGGGCCTGATCCAGAATGTGATCCAGCGCTTCAACCTCGCGCAGCAAGGCCGCCGCGCGCGTGTCCATGGCTGAAAAGGTCTGTGCCGCATGCCGTTCCTTGGCAGGCCAGCGCAGCGGGGCAGCGCCATAGGCGTCCAAAATCTGGCTAAATCGTTCGAGTGTCATGGCGCGTTCGCTCATTCATCAGTCCTTCAACGGGCCGCCGCCCGTGTTTCCGTCGCCTGAGTGTCCGCAAGCGGCCGCAGACGATCCTTCAGGGTACGGCGTCCGCGCGAGAGCAGTGATTCCAGCGCCTCGACAGACACATCCATGACCTGTGCTGCCTCGATATTGCCGAGGCCCTGATAGTGGCACAGCGTGATGGCCGCGCGCTGGCGTTCCGGCAGTGCTGCAATAGCGGCCTCGACAGCACGGGCTGTTTCAGTCCGCTGCAGCAGGCTCTCGGCATCTGGGGATGGATCAGGCGGATCGCCTGCATCGTCCAGCGGCTGAGGTTTCTTTTTCCGGAGCCTGTCATAACAGGCATTGATCGCCACGCGGTGCAGCCAGGTCTCAAACTTGGCGGCACCCGGCTGCCAGCGGCGGGCGTGAGTCCACACTTTCAGGAACACGTCCTGCGCCACATCATCGGCTTCGGCCTCATTGCCCAACATGCGTCGTGCAAGCGCCGTCATGCGGGGAAGATGGCGCGCGACAAGGCGGGCGGCGGCCTGACGGTCGCCACGGCCCGTGGCCTCAACGAGGCCGGCGTCGGGATCCTCCACCATACTTCCTTCGATCTGCGCGCCGCCGCTGCTTGAAGTCTGCGGCGCAACTACGCCCGATTCAACGACGGGCCCATGATATTCCGTCGCGCCATCTGGCGCATGCAGATCATGAGCTGACAGGAAAGCAGGAACGGGGGTCTGCGGCTTCAGCCACCAGCAGTCCGGCAAGGTCCCGACGCCGCCACGCTGCGCTACACCGGGTTTGAACCCGGTGTGCGCCAAGCTGTGACGATTGGAGAGAAGCGATCAGGCTTCGGCGACGATGCCGCGCTTGATTTCTTCGACAACCACACGTTCCGGCATGAATGCCGCCTTCAGAACCGGCACTGCCAGTTCAGGCTGCGCATCGCCGCACATGAAGACGTCGAACGCCGCAAAGCCTTTTTCCGGCCAGGTGTGGACCGAGATGTGGCTTTCGCTGAGCACTGCAACACCCGACACACCGCCATTGGGCGTGAAGACGTGTGTGTGAATGTGCAACAGCGTTGCGCCCGCCGCTTTGACGGCATCGTGGAACGCCTGCTGGATGCGCTTTTCGTCATCAAGGCCCGTGGCACCCCACAGGTCGATGGTCAGGTGGCGGCCCGCATAGGTGACGCCATCGCGCGTGATCCAGTAGTCTTTGGGTTGTTCTCCCTGTTCGGCATTATTCGCCGAAACAAGAACCGGGACGGTCCTCGCCGGGGTCTGTACGGAAACCGCCAGTGCCTCGTTGATCGCCGCCACCTTCTTTGCAAGACGGGCCATGGTGCCCTCCATCAAAAAAGCAGCGTTATCGACAAGTGGAGCGAAACTCGCGCTCCGGTGATTCCTCGTGGGCGAACCCCGTTTGGAGGAGGGGGCATATATGGTTTGCTTAACCCCTACGCAAGAACTTTTTTACCCTGAGGCGCAAAAACTTTCACGACAGTGGCGCGAAGGATTCACGAAGGGCCTGCCAGCATATATTCCTTAACGGTTTGTATTTGCTGCCATGCTGTGGCGCTCATATAAGCCACGCGATCTCAGGCAGCGGAGACACGCGATGACAAAGACCTTCACCGAGACCTTGCATGCAGGCTACGCGCAGGTGATCACGCTGAAAGGCGCGCCGCTTTTTGAAGGCCAGTCGCCCTATCAGAACGTCCAGTTCTTCGACAGCGAACGTAATGGCCGCGTCCTGTGCCTCGACGGTAATGTGCAGACGACGACACGTGACCATCACGGCTATTCGGAAATGCTCACCCATGTGCCGATGTTTGAGCATGGCAAGGTCAAGCGCGTGCTGATCGTGGGCGGGGGCGATTTCGCGCTGGCCGCCGAGGCGCTGAAGCACGCGGGTGTGACCGAGGTGGTGATGGCCGAGATCGATCCGGTGGTGATCGAAAAATCAAAAGAGCTGTTTGGCGAGATCAACAAGAAGGCCGTGAAGGATAAGCGCCTTGATGTTCAGATCGTCGACGCTTTTGAATATCTCGCGCGCCCTGAAACCAAGGGCCGCTTCGATCTGATCATCGCCGACCGGCCCGACCCGATCGGCCCCGGTGCAGTGCTGTTCGCCGATGAGTTCTACAAGCGCATCCGCGCAGCACTCGCCCCCGGCGGCTTCGCAACATTCCAGACAGGCGTGCCCTTCTATCAGCCCGAAGAACTGACCGCGACGATGAAACAGCTGCGCCGGATGTTCAAAGCTGCGGGCGTCTACCTCGCCGTTGTCCCAACCTATATCGGTGGCTTCATGGCGCTCACCTGGGTCAGCGCCGATGGTGCAGTGCTGGGTGAGACCCGCAAGACAAAAAAAGTGATCTCCGCCTTTGCCGCATCAAAAATAAAAACCGAATACTACACTCCCGCCATGCACTTCGCTTCCTTTGCCCTGCCCGCCTGGATGCAGAGGCTGCTGCCGGGCCGGAAATAGCTCAAAGGCTCCTGGTTGCCAGACGACCCACTTCGGCGAGGACAGCGGCGTTCTGCTCCATCGTGTGGCCAGTGCGATCATAAAAGGTTGTGATGATGACCGGCGCGCGGCCCGGTGGCCAGGCGATGGCGAGGTCGTTGGTGGGCCCATCCTCGCCGGTGCCGGTCTTGTGACCTATCGCCCAGTCTTTCGGGAGACCGGCACGCAAACGGTCTGGCCCCGTCACGGTAGCCTTCATCCATCCGGTGAGCGTTTCGCGCGAAACGGATGTCAGCGCATCGCCCAGCAACAGTTTCTGCATCGTCGTGGCGATGGCATCAGGTGTTGTCGTATCAGCCGCGCCAAACGCCTCGTTCATCTGCGGCTCGATCCGATCGCAGCGCGTCACCTCATCACCTATGCTGCGCAGGAACGCGGTCAGCGCTTCCGGTCCGCCACTAGCGCGCAGAAGGATGTTGGCTGCCGCATTGTCGCTGGTTGTTACGGTCGCATGGCAAAGCGCGGCGATGGTCATGTCCGTGCCGACTTTATCTTCAGTGACCGGCGAGTTGTTCAGCATGTCGCCCGCGGTCACTGGCAAAGTCCGGTCCATGCGGTCCTCGCCCGCATCTGCCCGCCGCAGCATGAAGGCGGCCAGCAGCATCTTGAAGGTCGAGCACATCAAAAACCGCTCGTCCATGCGGTTGCCCTGCCGCCTATCCGACCCTGTATCGAATATCTGCACGCCCAGCCGCCCGCCATGCCTGGCTTCGAGCGCTGCAAGTTGCGCGGCAAGATCAGCCGCTTTCGGCTCAGCTGCGTTCGCCATCATGCGTCTGGCAAGCAGGGTCGCTGCGCCCAACCCGGCGATGGCTGGAAATAGATCGCGACGGGAAATCGATACATTGACATTAGATTTTTTCATGATCGCCTATCACATCTCGTAGGGGCCTTGCTGGCATTCTCACAATAGTTGGCTTTGTGCAGGGTCACGAACGATGATATTTCAGTGCTAACCCCAAGTTTTTCTATATGCACTCCTCTCGCCCACAACTTCCGCTCAATGCCCTGCGCGCTTTTGAGGCGTCGGCCAGGCACCGTTCATTCACACGCGCGGCGGCGGAATTGTGCGTCACGCAGGCAGCGGTGAGCCATCAGGTGAAAGCGCTGGAGGAACGGCTAGGCGTCCGGCTGTTTCATCGCGGTCCACGCGGCCTGCTTCTCAGTGACGAGGGCCTGGCACTCCTGCCAGCCCTGACTGAATCCTTTGACCGCATCGGTGCCTTGCTGGAACGCTTCCACGAAGGGCGGCTGAAGGATGTTCTGACCGTCAGCGTAGTCGGCACCTTCGCCGTGGGCTGGCTGATGCCTCGCCTCAAATCCTTCCGCGAACGCCACCCCCATATCGACCTGCGTTTGCTGACCAATAACAACAGGATCAACTTCACGGCCGAAGGACTCGACGCGGCCATCCTGTTTGGTGACGGGCGCTGGAGTGGCGCGGCGGCAGAGCGCATTCTGAGCGCGCCGCAAACGGTCGTGTGTGCGGCATCTGCAGCTGGCTTGCTGAAACACCCTGCTGATCTGGCGACTGCGGTTCTGCTGCGATCCTACCGTGTGCAGGATTGGCCTGCCTGGTTTGAGGCCACAGGTCTTGCCGATCCGCCTCAGGCTCGAGGGGCCGTTTTTGATGCCTCGCTCACGATGGTTCAGGCGGCGATACAGGGTGAAGGCGTTGCGCTTGCACCACCCGTCATGTTCGCACGCGATCTGGATGAAGAACGCCTCGTTCTGCCGTTCCCGGACATCACCATCCCGGGCGCTTACTGGCTGACAGCTCCATCAGACCGCTCCCCCGCACTGGCCTTTCAATCGTTCCGGGAATGGCTGTTGTCAGAGGCAAAGGCCGCTTAACAGTTGCGGTCATCGCAAAACTGGGAAAAAGTCGCCACACAAGACAGGCGGGGGAAGGCTTGGCGGGCACGATCGCAAAACGGGGCGGCGGACTATCAGGCGCTTATACGCAGTCCGAGGCCATCAAAGGCTGGACGCTGATGAGTCCCACCATGATCGTCATGATCCTGGGGCTGGCTGCACCACTCGTCATCATGATGCTCTACAGTTTCTGGAAACAGGAAGGGCCGGTTCTCAACACCGCGCTCACCACCTTCAATTACCAATACGCGCTCACGAAATACTGGCCGATCTTTTTGCGGTCACTGTGGATTTCAGGGCTGGTCACGCTGTTCACGGTGCTGCTCGCCTACCCCATCGCCTATTACGTCGCCTTTCATGTGAAGCAGTACAAGTTCGTCTGGCTGATCCTGCTCACCATCCCGTTCTGGACCAGCTATCTGCTGCGCGTCTTTGCCTGGCGCATCATCCTGGCCAATGACGGCGTGGTGAACGGTACGCTTCAGGCGACGGGGCTGACCAGCGAGCCGATCCGCTGGCTGATGTTTTCCGATTTTGCCATCGTACTGACTCTGGCTCATGCCTGGGCGGCTTTCGCCATTCTGCCGATCTATGTGAGCCTTGAAAAAGTCGATCGCACGCTGCTTGAGGCCGCTGCTGATCTTGGCGACAGCTCGATCAGCAGCTTCTGGCGGGTGACTTTCCCCCTGTCGCTGCCGGGCGTCATTTCAGCCATCACGCTGGTCTTCGTGCCGACCATCGGTGACTATGTGACGCCCGATCTGGTCGGCGGCCCCACCGGCGGCATGATCGCCAAGATGGTCTACAACAACTTCAAGTCGGGCGACTGGCCTCTTGCAGCGGCGACAGCCATTCTTTCCATGGTCTTTGTCGCCTTCATTGCCTATTTCGTCATTCAGGCGATCCGCCTTGCGGCACGGAGCGTCAAATGAGTGTGCGGTTGAAAAAGGTCGGCGAACGCGGCTGGGGTATCACGCTGTTTGCGTTCGGCTATCTGGTCTTCCTGTACGCGCCGATGCTGGTGCTGCCGCTCTTCTCGTTCGCCGACCAGACGATTTTCCGCTTCCCGATCGAGAACTTCTCGACCCGTTGGTATGAAGCCATCGGCAACAAGCCGGAAATGCTCGGCGCGCTGAAAAACAGCCTCATCGTTGGCGTTCTCGCCTCGCTTTCCGCCACGCTGCTTGGCCTGCTCGCCGCCAAGGCGGTCACCCGTTACAATATGCCGGGCAAGACCTTCGCGATGGGGCTTATCTCGCTGCCGCTGTTCATTCCCGAAGTGCTGCTCGGCCTTGCCTTGCTGATCATCCTCAATGTCATGCAGGTGCCGCTGTCGCTGCTGACCATCGCGGCCGGCCACGTGATGTTGTGCACGCCCTTTGCCATGTCGGTGTTGATTGCCCGCATGGACGGGTTTGACAAAAGCCTTGAGGAAGCCTCGCTCGATCTTGGCGAAAGCGGCTGGATGACGTTCTGGCGCGTCACATTTCCACTGATCGCCCCGGCTGTGGTGTCCAGCCTTCTGCTCACTTTCATCGTTTCGTTCGACGAATTCCTGCTGGCCTTCTTCCTGCAAGGCAATGAAATGACGCTGCCGCTCTACATCTGGAGCCAGCTGCGTTTTCCGTCGAACTTTCCGCCCGTGCTGGCGCTTGGCACCTGTATCCTGCTGGTGTCTTGCGCACTCGTCATCTTCGCTGAATGGCTGCGGCAGGTTGGCAGCCCGGATGGCAAACACAATGTCGGCGCATGAGGATCCATTGAAATGAACACCGCCGATTACATCCGCATCGAAAATGTCACCAAGCGTTTCGGCGACTTTCGCGCTGTGGACGATGCAAACATCGCCATACGACAGGGCGAGTTCTTCTCGCTGCTAGGACCGTCAGGCTGCGGCAAGACCACTCTGCTGCGCATGATCGCAGGCTTTGAGTTTCCAACCGATGGCGAGATTTACATCGACGGACAGCCAGTGACGGGCGTGCCCGCCAATAAGCGCCCCACCAATATGGTGTTCCAGTCCTACGCCATTTTTCCGCACCTCAATGTTTACGACAACATTGCATACGGACTGCGCAAGCTGCGCCTGCCCCGCGCCGAGGTCGATAAACGGGTGAAGGATGCGCTGGAGATGATCGCCCTGCCCGGCTTTGAGCAGCGCAAGACGGATCAGATGTCAGGTGGTCAACGTCAACGCATCGCGCTGGCCCGTGCGCTGATCAACCGCCCGAAAGTGCTTCTGCTTGATGAGCCGCTTGGCGCGCTCGATAAGAAACTGCGTGAACAGATGCAGTTTGAACTGCGCCAGTTGCAGCAGCAGGTCGGCATCACCTTTGTGTTCGTGACGCACGATCAGGAAGAGGCGCTATCTTTGTCGGATCGCATCGCGGTGATGCAGCGCGGTCAGGTGCTTCAGATTGCATCGCCCCGCGAATTGTATGAATCACCGCGCACCCGCGAGGTTGCCGACTTCATCGGCACGATGAATTTCCTGCGTGGCACGGTGAAATCGGTCAACGGGAAATCTGCTGTTGTGGATGTTGAGGGTCTTGGTACCGCCAACGCCCCCCTGCCGGAGGATCACGCATTCATCAGTGAAGGCGCCGAGGTTCTGATCGGTGCGCGCCCTGAAAAGCTCGACGTCATGCGCGGAGCGCCGCATCCGGGTGAAAACGGCGTCAAGGGAACGATCGGGGCCTGCGCCTATCTGGGTGATCGCAACCACTATCAGGTGTCGATTGATGGCGTCGCCAAGCCGCTTCAGGTGGCAACCGAACAGGGCGATCGCTCCACGCTCGCCAGTTTCACGCCGGGCGAGGCGGTGACGGTTTCTTTCGGCAATAACTCACTGGTGCTGCTGCCGAAGACTTAACCCGGTACGCCGACAAGGCGGTCAAACCGCGCCGCGACATCTGCTTGCGTTTCTTCCAGTGTCCGGCGCAGCGTGGCAAAATCCGGCAGGTCAGAAGCGCGCACCAGCAGCCTCTGCAGCCCTTCCTCCTCCAACGCAGCGGCATCATCTTCTGACGTCAGCCGCAGGATGTGATTGACCCGTGAATACAGCAGATAGGCGCGGGTCAGCGCATCATGATCGTCTGCCGTGATCGCACCAGCTGCATGAATGCGGCGCAGCGCCTCAACCGTCGCGCCGATGAAGATATCCGGCACGTCATGGCCAGCAAGCAATTGCCCCGTCTGCGCGATGAACTCGATATCAATCATCCCACCGCGCACGGTCTTCAGATCGAACGGCGAACGCCCCGGCTTCTCACGCATCAGCAGCGCGCGCATGGATGCCGCATCACCTTTGATCTTTTCAGCATTGGGCGCTGTCGTCAGCACCCGGCGGATCACAGCCGTCACGCGATCGCCGAAACCGGCATCTGCAGACATCAACCGCGCGCGGGTCAGCGCCATGCGCTCCCACGTCCAGGCTTCGTTCGTCTGATAGGCTTCAAACGTCTCAAGACGCACCGCCACGGGGCCTTTGCTGCCGGAAGGACGCAGGCGCATGTCGACATCATACAGTTTGCCCTCCGAAGTCGGCGCGGTCAGCGCGGCGATCAGGCGCTGCGACAGCCTGCCAAAGTAAACGCTAGGTGCCAGAGGAGCCGGACCATCAGATGCTCCTGCATCGTCGGGATGGTCGTAAAGAAAAATGAGATCGAGATCTGAAGCCGCCGTCATTTTAGCAGCGCCCAGACGGCCCATTGCGACAATGGCAAAGACGCCGCCCGGCACTTTGCCATGCGCGCCCTCGAATGCCGCGCGCACACGGCTATAGACAGCCAGCAGAGCGGCTTCCGCCACGCGGCTATAGGCAGCCCCTGCTTCCTGTGGGCCGAGCGCGCCGCGCAATAGTTGGAAACCAACCCGGAATGTCTGTTCGCGCGCCGTGCGCCGTGCCGCATCCAGCATCGCTTCATAGTCGCGTGCATCATCCAGCGCGCGCGAGAATGCTGATTCAACTTCAGCGCTGTCTGGTAAATCTGAAAGAAAAGCAGGGTCGAGCAGCGCGTCCAGCACGGCAGGCGTGCGTGCCAGATGCTTGGCCAGACGGGGCGCGGCGCCGCAGACTTCTGCCAGAATGTCGAGCAGCCACGGATTTGCCTTGATGAGCGAGAAGAGTTGCACGCCAGCGGGCAACCCGTTCAGCAGCTGGTCGAAGCGCGCAAAGGCCACATCCGGGTCAGCCGTCTGTCCCAGAGATTTCAGCAAAGCAGGCATCAGAGCTGTCAGCAGCTCACGCGCGCGGGCAGACCGGGTCGCGGCCATGCGTCCGTGATGCCAGCCACGAATGACAGCGCCAACACTATCCGGGCGTTTGAACCCAAGCGCTGAGAGCGTCTTCAGCGTTTCAGGATCATCCTCAACGCCTGTGAACACCAGCGAGCCTTCACTTGCGGCCAGCGGTGCTGAGCTTTCAAACAGCCGCGCATAATGACTTTCGACCACGCGAAATACGCCAAGGGTTTTTTCCTCAAAGGCAGCCAGGTCGGCAAAGCCCATGAAGCAGGCGAGATTGGCGCGGTCGGTTTCACTTTCCGGCAAACGATGGGTCTGTTCATCGCCCACCATCTGAATGCGATGCTCAAGCGTGCGCAGATAGTCATAGGCCGCCGCGAGATCCGCATTCGTCTCCGCAGTCACAATTCCGGCTCTGGTCAGCGCGTCCAGCGCATCAATGGTGCGGCGCTCGCGAAGCGACGGGTTGCGCCCACCCAATATCAGCTGCTGGGTCTGGGCAAAGAACTCGATCTCGCGGATACCGCCACGCCCCAGCTTCACGTCATGACCGGGAATGGTGACATTGGCACCGCCCTTTGCCGCATGGATCTGGCGTTTGATGGAATGAATGTCCTCAATGGCTGCGAAGTCCAGATATTTGCGCCAGATGAACGGGCGCAGCTCGGCTATGAACGCCTCCCCAGCTGGAATGTCACCTGCCGCCGCCCGCGCTTTGATCATCGCAGCGCGTTCCCAGTTCTGCCCCATGCCCTCGTAATAGAGCGCGGCGGCTGTGGTCGAGATCGCGATCTGCGTCGCCCCGGCATCAGGGCGCAAGCGCAGATCTGTGCGAAACACATAGCCGTCGCCTGTGCGTTCCTGTAGCGCCTTCACCACGGACTGCACCACACGCACCAGAAATGGCACGGGCTCTACGCCTTCAGCCAGCGGGATCTGGTCTCCATCGAAGAACACGATGAAGTCGATGTCGCTGGAATAGTTCAGCTCGAACGCGCCATACTTGCCCATGGCAATGATGATGATGCCGCTCTCGCGCGCCGGATCATCCATATGATGCGGATGGAAGCGCCCCGCCGCTGCTTCAGCGCGCAAGCTGAAGTTCAGTGCAGCCGATAGCGCCGCATCAGCCAGCCTTGTCAGGGCACCGGTCACCTCATCCAGCGACAGCACCCCGGCGATGTCGCCAAGCGCGATCGCCAGCGCAGCCCGCCGCTTGGTGATGCGCAGCGTTGAGAACAGTTTATCGCGTGACGCTGACTGCGCGGCACCCGCCGCACGCGCGATCTCGCCTTCGGCCGAAGCCAGTGGCCCAATCCGTTCCAGCTCGGCCAGAAAGCCAGCCTCGCGCAGCATCGACTGTGTCAGATATGGGCTGCACCCCGATGCAAAACGCACCAGCGCATCAAATCGCCCGCTCGCAAGCGTTACGCCATCTGTTGCCAGCCGTTCGGCGACGCGCGCCGCGCGCGCGGGGTCAGTGCCAGCAGGTAGGTGATCAATGCGGATGGGCCAGGCGAACATGGCACCAGTCATGCCGTTGTCCGGCGCAAAACAAAAGGCCTGCCGTGAAGGCAGGCCTGATGCACGAACCAGACGTTGGCGTCTTAGACGCCAGCCGCCTTCTTCAGATTGGCGGCGGGCTTGAAGCGCAGTGTCTTCGAAGCCTTGATCTTGATTTCTTCACCCGTGCGCGGGTTGCGGCCCTTGCGGGCACCACGCTTCGAGATCTTGAAGCTGCCGAAGCCGCCGATCACATAACCCTTGTCCTTGCCGGCCTTGAGGCCTGCTTCGATGGAGTCGAACACGAGGTCGACGGTGCGCTTGGCTTCGGCCTTGCTCAGGCTGCCCTTTTTGGCGACCAGTTCGATGAATGCTGCTTTGCTCATTGTATGAAGGTTCCCCTGCTGATTCGTGACAACAGATATAGCAAGCACACAACTGTCATACACGCCAAAACGTTGAGCCAGAGCGGTTTGATGTAGCTCAGCGTGCTGAATCCGTGCTCGAATCAAGTGTTCATGGCACATGCCGCAAACGGGTCTTCAGGCAAGACCAGATTTTCCACTCATCAAAGCCTCTTGCGCCAAGGCTGCGCATCCGCAGGATATTCCGGTCTGAACAATTCAGACGTCATACAACCCGGTCATGACCCGCACACAATCTGACACCTCCCAGCTCACTGTGACCGGACATGCGCCCGCACCCATAGCTGGGCGCATCGCGTGGACGTTCTATGAGTTTGGCGGCGGCCCTTATTTCGTGATGACGCAGATTTTCGTCTTTGCGGCATATTTCGCAAATGGCGTGGTGCAGGATGACCCAGTGAACGGACAGGCGTGGTGGGCCTATACCAGCGGTTCAACAGGCCTGCTGATCGCTCTGCTCAGTCCCATCACCGGCGCGATCGCTGACAAATACGGCCCACGCAAGCCAGGACTTGCCCTTTTCACCATGCTGGCAGCGCCGTTCATAGCGGCGCTCTGGTTTGCAACTCCGGGCAATATCGCCGTGGCTGTCATCTGCACCGTTTGCGCTGGGGCGCTGTTCGAACTTGGCTTTGTCTTCCACAACGCCATGCTGCCGGATATTGCACCTGCCCGCCGCATCGGTGTCATCAGCGCGGCGGGCTATGCCATGGCATATGCCGGGGCCATCATCGCATTCGCCATCAGCCTGTCGATGCCGCTTTGGGGTTTCGGCGGTGGCCCTGAACACGGTTACGCGCAGGAACGGGCTGCGGGCATGATCGCCGCCTGCTTCGCCGTGACCTTCATGCTGCCACTTCTAGTGCTGGCACCCGACACCCCGCGCACTGGCCGCACCATCAAGCAGTGCATCGGTGAAGGTTTCGCCTCGCTCGCCTCCACGCTCCGCAAAGCGCGCGCCTATCGCAATGTCGTGCTCTTCATGGTGGCGCGCATGATCTATTACGATGGTCTTATGGCGGTCTTCGCCCTGATCGGCATTTACGCAGCCAGCGTTTTTGGCTGGGGCGTTGAGGTTCAGTATTACGGACTTCTCATCATCATCACGGCGGCAGTCAGCGCGGTGGTCGGCGGCATGGCAGATGATGCATTTGGCTCGCGCCGTACCATTCTCATCTCGCTGGCCATCTTCGCGATATGCCTCGCCGCCAATCTTGGCACTGATCCGCACACGCTCTGGTATGTCGTTCCGCTGACCCCCGGAGAAGCGGCGGCGCAGTTGCCGTTTATCGGCAGTGTGCTGGCATCCATGGGCTTCGACACATTGCCCGAACAGTCATTTCTGTTGATTGGCATTGTCAGCGGGCTGTTCGTTGGCCCCGCGCTGTCGTCATCACGCACGCTGATGGCGCGACTTGCACCACAAGGGCAAACGGCGGAGTTCTTCGGGCTCTATAATCTGACTGGTAAGGCCACCGCGTTTCTGGCTCCAACCGCGATAGGGCTCATGACCCAGGCATCAGGTGACCAGCGCACCGGCCTCGGTGTGATCTTCGTCTTTATCGGGCTTGGCTTTGTGCTGCTGCTTTTCGTACGCGAGCCCGGAAGGTCAGCTCAGCTCAATCCTTGAGGGTAAAGCGCAGCCGCGTGATCAATCCCGGCCGGGCATCGTCCAGTTCGATCCGGGCATCATGCAGCCGCGCGACCGCGGCGACGAGACTAAGGCCAAGCCCGCTACCCGGCTCGTTGCGGCTTTCTTCAAGACGCACGAAACGCCGCAGCACGTGTTCACGTTCGGATGCTGGAATCCCCGGCCCGTCATCGCGCACTTCCAGTACAGCCTCATCGCCTGCTGTGTTGAGGGTGATACCGACCGCGCCACCCTCCGGCGTGTACTTGATCGCATTGTCCACCAGATTGGCGAGCGCCTGCGAAATGAGACCCCGATCGCCCATGATCTCGGCTGATTTTGCAGCGATGGCCTTCAGGCTGATGCGCTTGGCTTCGGCGAGCGGCTCATAGAGTTCGGCAATGTCGATCACGATGGGCTTGAGGTCCGCGACTTCAAAGTTCTCGCGCGCCTCGCCCGTTTCGGCGCGGGCAATCAGCAGAAGCGAGTTGAATGTGGCAATCAGCCCATCGGCTTCTGAAATCGCGCCTTCAAGGGCTTCACGATATTCCTGTTCGCTGGCCGGTTTCATCAGCGTCACTTCCAGACGCGACCGCAGACGGTTCAGCGGTGTGCGCAGGTCATGCGCGATATTGTCGGCAACCTCTGTCATGCCCGACATCAATCGCTCAATCTGATCCAGCATGTCGTTGAGATTGGTGGAGAGTTCGTCAAACTCATCATCAGCGCCCGACAGCGGCACGCGCCGGGTCAGATCGCCGTTGATGATATCGCGACTTGTGCGGTTGATGACATCCAGACGCCGGGTGACGTTGCGGCTCATCACCAGCCCGCCGATCAGCCCCAGCGCCAGAGTGATGCCTGCTGCCCAGACCAGTGAGTTCTGAATCTGGTTCTCGATCTGGCGGCGTTCATGCACGTCACGTCCCACCAGAAGATGAAAACCACCGCGCAGAGGAAAATACATTGCCCGCGCGGCGCGGGGCTCTGCTTCACCGAACGAGGCGCGCTTATAGGTAAAGTCCAGCCAGCTGCGTGGCGACATCGGCACGTCAGGCCAGACCGACAGATTGCCCGCAATGTATCCATATTGAGGATCGGCCAGAAGATAGACGCCGTTCCCGCCCTGCTGGCTGCGCTCGCTGATCGTCTGCCGCAGACCTTCAAGGCCCGTCAGGCCATATTGATCGTCAAGTCCCTGAACCTCGGCGATCACGGTTTCGTCGGTCTGGTTCGCCATGAACCGGGCCGTGTTCCAGTATATGAACGCGATCAGCGCAAACGCCGAAATGGCGAACAACAGCAGATAGATGAGCGCGAGGCGAAACGCCGTTGTGCGAAAGAGATTAAGAAACCGCACGGAGACAATATCCCGCACCACGCACAGTGTGGAGCAGCTGCTCCTCGAAGCCCTTGTCGATCTTGGCCCGCAGGCGGGAGATATGGACGTCGATCACATTGGTCTGCGGATCGAAGTGATAGTCCCACACATTTTCAAGCAGCATGGTGCGGGTCACGACCTGTCCGGCATGGCGCATGAGATATTCCAGCAGCAGAAACTCGCGCGGCTGCAGATCAATCGGCTGGCCGGCGCGTGCAGCAGCCCGCGACAGCAGATCAAGCTCAAGGTCACCGACCACCAGTTTGGTCTGTACCTGTTCAGGTTGGTGACGGCGCACCAGCGCATCGACACGCGCCAGCAGTTCGACGAAGGCAAATGGCTTGGGCAGATAGTCGTCCCCGCCCGCCTTCAGGCCTTTCACGCGGTCATCAATATCGCCCAACGCGGAAAGAAAAAGCACCGGGGTCTGGTTGCCTTCCTTTCGCATGGTCTGAACGAGAGTGAGGCCATCCATACGCGGCAACATGCGGTCGATGATGGCGACGTCATAGGCCTGCGCCTGTGACAGCGCGAGGCCTTCCACGCCGTCAGCGGCATGGTCAACCACATGGCCGCTCTCCTTCAGCCCCTTCATCAGGTAGGCTGCGGCGTTGCGGTCATCTTCAACAATCAAAAGGCGCATGGAACAATCATCAGGTCTGACGAACAGGGACAATACATAAACACGAAGGGCGCGACGCTCCAGCCCTAAGGCCGTCGTGCCGCGCCCATCAATTCTTTGGCGTCAGCCGATATTGACCGCCAGATACTGCCGCACACCCCGGCGCTCCAGAAGGATCAGCACGCTCTTGCGGCCCTGACCCTTGGCAGCGCCGACAGCAGCGGTCACATCCGCCACGGCCTTCACCGGCTGATTGCCCACCGCCACGATGATGTCACCCTCGGTGATACCCTTGGAAGCTGCATCGCTGCCTTTGGCGACCTTGGTCACGACCAGCCCTTCGGTGCCGGCGGGCACGTCCATGCCACGGCGGATTTCATCGGTCAGTGCTGAAAGCTGCACACCCGGCAGCGCTTCCGAGCCTTGCGGACTGGCAGGGTCTGACGGTTTGCCACCCAGTTCGGCCCGCAGCTTGTCCTCGTCACGCACGGCGATGGTGGCGGTCAGGGTCTGGGTTGCGCCATTGCGCCACACTTCAAACGAGGCTGTCTGGCCAATAGCCAGCTCTGCCACGAAGCGCGCCAGCACACGATTGTCGGCCATGTCCTGGCCGTTCGCCTTGCGCACGATGTCGCCCGCCTGGAAGCCTGCGGTCTCAGCCGGGCTGCCTTTGGTCACCATGGAAACAAGCGCGCCCTTGGAATCCGGCAGGCCAGCAGCTTCGGCCATGTCCTTGTCGAGTGGCTGGATCTGAACACCCAGCCAGCCGCGCTTGACCGATCCGGTCTCACGCAGCTGCGCCACCACCTTGGTGACGGTCGAAGCTGGAACGGCAAAGCCGATACCGACACTGCCACCCGATGGCGTATAGATCGCCGAGTTCACACCAATCACTTCGCCCGCCAGATTGAAGGCCGGGCCGCCCGAATTGCCGCGATTGATCGGCGCGTCGATCTGCAGATAATCCGTATACGGACCAGCGCCGATATTGCGGCCCCGCGCCGAAAGAATACCTGCGGTCACCGTACCGCCAAGCCCGAACGGGTTACCAACCGCGACCACCCAGTCGCCGGGGCGCAGTTTGCTGTCATCGCCCACGGGCACGAAGGGCAGCGGCGTCGAGGATTCAACCTTCAGCAGCGCGATGTCAGTGCCGGGGTCGGTGCCAATCAGTTTGGCATCCAGTTCCTTGCCATCACTGAACACGATGGTGATCTTCTCGGCCTTGTCGATGACGTGATTGTTGGTGACGATGAAGCCGGCCGCATCAATCACAAAGCCCGACCCCATGCCTTCGGTCAGGCCGTTACCGTCGGGGTCAGCTCCCTGATCAGGGCTCGGCATGGGCTGGCCGAACTGTTCATAGAAGCGGCGCATGAATTCTTCGGCATCGCCGCTCATCGCCGCCATTTCCAGCTTGGCTTCCACTTTCACGCTCACCACGGCGGGCGCGACATGCGCCACGAGATCGGCAAAGCTGAAGGGCTGACCGTTCGCCGCCTGCGGTACATAAGGCGCGATCGCCTCCGAGGCGAACAGCGCATTGGCGTGCGCCGGGCCGCTATCGGCCAGTTGAGCGCCCAGCGCACCGGCGATCACCAGACCAAGCGCAGTGGTCGTGCCGAGAAGACGATTGCGGACGGTTTTGGAGGAACGGGGAAACATCGACATGTGGCAGTCATCCTGAAAGCGCCGGTCATCCGGCCTGATCACAGTGGAACATTAAGACTAACCGCGCCATGACACGGTCATGAAACTTCGTTTAGCCTTAATGCCATGTGACGGATAAACATGGCGAAAACAGGTCAGCGGCTCTCGATTTCGTGAAGTCGCCGCTCCTCCTCCGGTGACAGCCCTTCAGGGGCTGTCGTCCGGCTCCGGTGCCGTACATAAAACGCCAGTCCGGCCGCGCCCAGCACCAGCGCCAATCCCGGCCCGAACCACAGAAACCAGGTGGCGGGGGAAACGCGCGGGCGCAGCAGAACATAATCGCCATACCGCGCCACGATATAATCGAACACCTGTTCGTCGGTATCACCCGCCATCAGCCGCTCACGCACGATGCGGCGCAGGTCGCGGGCCAGCGGCGCGGCGGAATCGTCAATCGATTCGTTCTGGCAGACGAGACAGCGCAGCTCCGCGCTGATTGTACGCGCCCGTGCCTCAAGCGCCGGATCGTTCAGCGCCTCACCCGGCTCCAGCGCCAGTGCGGGCAGAAACATGAACAGGGCAAAAGCTGCAGACAGGAGCGCGCGCATCACCTACTCCGCCGCTGCAAGAACAGCGGCTTTGCGTGCTGGCGCGCCGATCCGCAGCCGCCGGTCGAGCAGCGAGAGCAGCCCGCCTGCCGCCATGATGACCGCGCCAAGCCATATGAACGGGGCCAGCGGTTTGTGGTGCAGGCGCACGGTCCAGGCATTGCCCGCCTCGGCGCGCTCGCCCAGCGCCGCATAGAGATCGCCAAACCCGGTCGTATGGATCGAGGTTTCCGTCGTGCTTGAACGGCTGACCGGGAAGAACCGACGCTCAGGTGTCAGCGTCACAGTGAAAACACCGCCCTGTTCGACCTTCAGCACTGCGCGGTCTGATGTGTAGTTCTCGCCCCGCGCCGCGCTCACCTCGATCAAAGTCACATGATAGGGTCCAACATCAGTTCCATCGCCCGGCTTCATCGCGTTGATGGATTCCGAGGCCCAGGCGGTGGCCCCCACCACGCCCAGCACCGAAACGCCTAGCCCGGCATGGGCAAGCGCCGAACCCCACGCCGCACCCGGCAGGCCAGCCAGGCGCGACAGCGCCACGCCCGCGCCTTTCCTGAACAGCCCGGCGCGCTCCACCAGATCAGTGAGCGCGCCCAGAATCAGCCAAGCCCCCAGCGCAACGCCCATCGGCGCCATCCATGGCCCGCGTGTCTGCAGCGCCATCACTGCAATGCCAACAGCGATTGCGAGACCGGCGGCCAGCCACAACTGCTTCGCCGCCGCTGCGATATCGCCGCGCTTCCAGGCCATGCGCGGCCCGAACGGTACCAGCAGCAGCAAGGGCACGAACAGCGCACCGGCCACCGCGTTGAAGTATGGCGGACCAACGGAGATCGCCGCACCCGTCAGTGTACTGACGATCATTGGGTAGAGCGTACCCGTCAAAATCGCCAGCGCAGTGGAGGCCAGCAGCAGATTATTGATGGCAAGAGCGGTTTCGCGGCTGACCGGCGAAAAGACCGCATTGGATTTCAACCCATCCGCCCGCCAGGCGAACAGCGCGAACGATCCGCCCACCGTCAGCGCCAGTATGATCAGAATGAAAACACCGCGCGCCGGATCGCTGGCGAAGGCATGCACCGAAGTCAGCACGCCGGATCGCACAAGGAATGTGCCGAGCAGGCTGAGGCCAAAGGCCAGCAGCGCCAGAAACACCGTCCACGCTTTCAGCGCCTCGCGCCGTTCGCACACGATGGCGCTGTGCAGCAGGGCCGCGCCCGCCAGCCACGGCAGCAGCGAGGCGTTCTCGACCGGATCCCAGAACCAGAAGCCGCCCCAGCCCAGTTCATAATAAGCCCACCAGCTTCCCAGCGCGATGCCCAGCGTCAGGGCCATCCATGCGGCGAGCGCCCACGGCCGCACCCAGCGCGCCCATGCGGCGTCGATGCGCCCTTCCAGCAATCCCGCCACTGCAAAGGCGAACGTGACCGAGAAGCCGACATAGCCCGCGTAGAGCAGCGGCGGGTGAAAGGCGAGGCCGGGATCCTGCAACAGCGGATTGAGCCCGCGCCCATCCAGCGGCGCGCGATCCAACCGCGCGAACGGATTGGATGTCAGAGCGATGAACAGAAGAAAGGCGACACCGATCAGCCCCTGCACGCCCAGCACACGCGCCTTCAGGGTTGCGGGCAGATTGCGCCCGAACAGCGCAACAAGGCCGCTGAACAGCGCCAGCATCAGCGACCACAGCAGCATCGAGCCCTCGTGGTTGCCCCACGTGCCCGCGATTTTATAAAGCAGCGGCTTCAGCGAGTGGGAATTGGCCGCGACCACCGCCACCGAGAAATCAGACTGGATGTAAAGCGTCAGCAGCGCGCCGAACGAAACGACCAGCGCGCCGAGCACCGCCACCGCTGCACCCGCCGCACTCGCCATCAACAGCGGGGCACGGCGTGATGCGCCATAGAACGCAGCGACAGCCTGATAGATCGTAAGCGCCAGCGCCAGCAGCAGCGCGAATTGGCCGAGTTCCCCGATCACGGCTTGCCCTGCGCGGGATAGGCTTCGCCCTCTTTCCAGTGGCCGCCCTTCTTCAGCGCCTCTGCTACTTCGGGCGGCATATATTTCTCGTCATGCTTGGCCAGCACTTCAACGGCCTGAAAGGATTTCGTCTCGTCAAACGCACCCTGCGCGACGATCCCCTGCCCCTCGCGGAACAGATCGGGCAGCAACCCTTCATAGCGCACCTTCACCTCGCCCGTGCCATCGGTGATGGTGAAGGTCACCGGCTTGCCCGGTTCGCGCGAAACACTGCCGGGCAGGACCAGACCGCCAAGGCGCACGCGCTGACCGGCTTTAAGGTTACCGTCCGCCAGACGTGTCAGTGCATCCTGTGGCCCGTAAAAAACCACAATCGAGTCCCTCAATGCGAACAGAACGAGGGCCGCTGCGATGGCGAGGATCGTCAGACCGCCAGCCAGAAAGGCGAAACGGCGCTGCTTACGGGTCACGGCTCAGTCCTTGTTTACGATAAACATGTACTTGTCTTGCGCCACGAACCTACAGGAGCGCAGCGTGTCATGAAAGTGCATGAATGGCGCCCTGTCGCGTCACTGTGATATGTTAGGCCGATTACAGGCCATATGGTCTTGCCGCGCCTTGAGCTGGCGCAAAATGTAAGGATGGATTCAGATGCTGAAACTCTTGGGAGCCCGCCTGTCGATTGGTGCCGCTTCCGCGGCGCTGCTGGCCTTTTCGGTCGAAGCGGCGGAACTCCAACTCAAGCGCGTGATGCTGTCGTCCGGCGGTGTCGGCTATTTTGAATATCAGGCCGAGGTGAATGGCTGGGAGACCATCGAAGTGCCGGTGCGCATCGATCAGGTCGATGACGTTCTGAAAAGCGCTGTCATTTTCGACGGTCAGGGCGGCAGCGGCGTCATCGAGCTTCAGGGCCGCGATTCGCTGAACGAGATTTTCCGCACCATGCCGGTCGGGCCGGAAGCCTTTGAATCACCGGCCAGCCTCTATGCCGCGTTGCAGGGCGAGGAGATCACGGTTTCAGAGCCGGTGGATGCGACGGGCCGCATCATTTCGGTGGTTGAGGAAAACGCCACCGACAAGAATGGTAACGCGATCACCCGTCACCGCATGTCGATCATGACATCGGATGGCCTCGTGCAGTTCGTGCTGGAAGACGCGCGCGGCATCAAGTTCACAAATGCGGGTCTGGACGCCAAGGTGAACGGCGCGCTCACCGCGCTTGCCAATAACCGCCAGCGCGAGCTGCGCACCCTGAAGATCACCGCACGCGGCGATGGCACGCGCACACTCACGGTTGGCTTCGTCATCGAAGCGCCGCTGTGGAAGACGTCCTACCGCCTCGTGACGGCGCCCGATGGCCGCACCCGCATGCAGGGCTGGGCGGTCATTGAAAACGCCAGCGGTCAGGACTGGAAAGATGTCGAACTGACATTGGTTTCCGGCAATCCCGTCACCTTCCGTCAGGCGCTGTATGACAAGTATTACGTTGATCGCCCCAGCGTGCCGGTCGAGGTACTGGGCCGTGTCATGCCCCGCCGTGATGATGGTGGCGTGAATGGCGGTGTGATTGCTGACAGTGAGCGTGTACGCAGCGAGAAAGCAGAGGGAGACGGTCGTGGTGCACCCATCGAGCCAGCCCCCCCGCCAGCCCCTGCTCCTGCCGCCATGCCGGCTCCGATGACAGAAGACGTTGTTGCGTCCAGCACGCGCAACATGGCGGATCCGGGCAGCTATGCCGCCGCCAGTGCAGAATCAGCTACTGCGGTTGCCTTCACACTGCCGAACGCAGTCAGCGCAGGGTCGGGGCAGTCCATTGCCGTGTCGATCATCGACCGTAACGTGGCCGCTGAAAAAGTGTCGCTCTACAGCCCCGGCGTTCACGGGGTGAACCCGCTGGCCTCGATCCGCCTGACCAACGACACGGACTCCGGCCTGCCGCCCGGCATCGTTACGCTGTTCGACATCGCCACCGGCGCGACCACCTATATCGGCGACGCCGTGATGAGCACGCTGCCGCAGGGCGAAAAGCGCATGCTCTCGTTCGCTCTCGATCAGAAGACCAAAGTGGACCAGACCTCAAAATCTGAATCCAACCTTGTCTCGGCGAAGATCGTGGAAGGCATGGTCGAGATGCAGTCGGTCACGCGCCTGACCTACACCTACACGGTGAAGGCACCGGCGACGGAAGATCGTTCCATCGTTCTGGAAACCCCGCGCCACAACGACATGCTGCTCAAATCGCCGGATGCGGCGACAACCGAACTGACGCCCGATGCCGTGCGCGTGCCCTTCTCTGTGAAGGCAGGTGAAACCGGCAAGATCGATGTGGTGTGGGAGCGCACAGACAACCAGACCATGACGCTTTCCGACATGGAAATCGACAGCGTCTACTACTATGCGTCTGACACACGCCTGTCGGAAGCCCAGCGCGCCGCATTCAAGCGCGTCGCCGAACTGCGCGAGTCAGTGAACAGTCTCGACAAGCAGATTGCGGCCGCGAATGAAGAACACGACAGGATCGTCGCCGAACAGGAACGCATCCGTGAAAACCTCGGCTCCGTGCCTGAAGGCAGCGATCTCCAGCGCCGCTATCTTGCCACGCTGTCGGAACAGGAAGATCGCCTGACCGCCATCGCCCAACGCCTGACCCAGCTTCAGGCAGAACGCGACGCGGCCCAGAAGGCACTTGGTGACTATGTGAAGAGCGTGACGCTGTAAGGCGTCACCCCTCGACCAGCGCCGCCAGTTTCTTCGGCGCGACATTGCGATAGGAAAGCACAAGGGCATGCATCAGCGTGCCCTTGTCTGCTTTGGGCAGGCGCACGAATGTCGAACCCTGCCGCCCCCAAGCACCCGGTACGATCTGAAACACGTCTGGCTTGGCGTCAGTCAGCATGGCCTGCTGTTCGTGCGTCAGCTTAACAACCATGTGCTTCTCGGTTTCATCCATGGTGGCGAATATTTTCTTCGCCACCCGGAACGACGCCTTATGGAAATGCGGTTCTTCAACCGCTTCGGGAAATGTCATCGCCAAAGCGCGCGCCTGTGCCGGGGTCATGTCGCCTGATCCTTCCTGCCGCCATTGAAGATCAACACCATGCTCGCCATCACCAACCCCGCCGCCAGCAGAAACACCGCGCCCGGAAAGAATATGGGCGCTGCGGGCGATGAAAAGAATCCGAGCGTCTGGGTGAAAGCCAAAGGACCGGCAATCTCGCTGACCGCGCCGACTGAGGCGAGCGCACCCTGCAACTCACCCTGCTGACTTTCGCTCACGCGCTGCGACATCAGCGCGTTGAATGTCGGATAACCGAGCGCACTCAGCATGCCGAGCGTGAAGACCACATAGATCATCCAGCCTTGAGTGACGAAAGCAGTCAGCGCGAACTCCATCATCGCCACAGCCATACCGAGCAACAATGCGTTGCGCTCTCCCAGCCATTTCACGATGCGGGCGATCAGGAACACCTGCGCCAGAATCATCGTCGCGCCAACAAAGGCGAGCGACAGGCCAATCTGCTGCGTATCCCAGCCGAAGCGGATCTTGGCGAAGAACGGCCAGGTCGCGGGGTAAACCTGCCCCGCCAGTATCCACAGAAAATAGGCGCCGATCAGCAAGCCCAATCCGGGGAAATGCCCCAATGCCTTGAAAGCGCCGATGGGGTTGGCGCGCTTCCACTCGAAGGGGCGGCGCTTATCGGCTGTCAGCGTTTCGGGCAGCACGAAATAGCCATAGGCCGCGTTGAGCAGCGCCAGACCAGCCGCCGCAAAGAAAGGCGCGCGCGGCCCGAACTCCGTCAGCAATCCACCCAGCGCCGGGCCGATGACAAAGCCCGCTCCGAAGGCTGCGCCGATCATGCCAAAGGCGGCCGCGCGTTTTTCAGGCGGCGTGATGTCCGCGATATAGGCGTTGGCCGGGCCGTAGAGCGCACCTGTCACCCCGGCAATGGCACGGCCCACGAACAGCCAGGCGAGATTGGGCGCAAACGCCATCAGCGCGAAATCCAGTCCGAACGCCGCCATGCACAGCAGCAATACGGGCCTGCGTCCGAAGCGATCCGAGAGATTGCCGATCAGTGGCCCGCACAGAATCTGCATCACCGCGAACAGCGCCATCAGATAGCCGCCGATAATGGTGGCATGGTCCAGTGTGCTGCCATCCAGCGCGACAATCAGATCCGGCATCACCGGAATGGTGACGCCAAAGCCGATCGAGTCGATCAGCACGGCCAGAAAAATAAAGGTGAGTGCATGGCGCGATGTGCCAGGCGTCATGGCTCCAGCCCTAGTTCCCTCGCCTTGGCGGCGATGGCTTCCAGGGCTGCCGTGTCGTCCTTGAAGGTTGTGCGCGCAGTGGCGAGAGCGGCCTTTGCGTTATCCATCTCGCCCAGCTTCACATAAGACGTCATCAGTAGCAGCCAGCCATCAAGATTATGCGGATCGGCTTCCAGCTTGGCGGCAAGGTTTGCCACCATGTTCCGCACCATGGGATTTTCCGTGACTGGCGGTGCGTCCAGTTCCGCGAGTTTGGCTTCGACGATGCGGCGCTGTGGCGCATCAGCGGGCAGATCATTCAGCAGCGCCTGAAGGTCGGCCTTGGCCCCTGCGATATCACCGCCCTGCGATTTGGCGAGCGCGCTATAGAACCGCGCGGCTTCATCCTTCGCGTCTTTTTTCAAAGCATTCTCGAAAGCGCCCTTCGCGTCTGGCGTCACACGACCGCCTGCGGCAAGCGTCAATGCCTCGCCATAAGCGCTCCACAGACTGGCCGGAGCGTTCGCACCTTCCAGTTCAAGCGCACGGCCATAGGCGGCGGCGGCTTCATCAAAGCGTTCCATCTTCATATAGGTGCGGGCCAGCAGCGCCCAGCCATCTGCATGGCCTGGGTCCATGGCGAGCCGCTGGAACAGTTTTTCGGCAACTTCCTCCACCGGCGCGGCGCGCATGTCGGCTTCCAGATTGCGCTCGGCCAGCGGGGCCCCCGGCAGACCCGGCCGCCCCAGAAAGACATAGGCGGCCAGTGCCACGAGCGGCACGATCCCGGCCAACGCCAGACCGGCGGCGGCCTCATTGCGCCACGGCACAGGCTTTGCCGCACGCTCGGCCTCATCGGCGGCGATCAGGCGGCGGCCTATTTCACGCCGGGCTTCCTCGGCCTCGGCGGCGCTGAGCGTTCCGGCATCAGCCGCGCGCCGCAATTCCGCCAACTGCGCACGATAAAGATCGCTCGCCGGCGACGAGGCCGTTGCCATACCGTGGCCCCGCAGAAACGGGCGGACAATCACAAACAGGGAAGCCAGCGTCAGTGCGGCCAATACACCCCAAAGCAACATCAGCGGTTCAACCTTCAATTCACATGTCCAAGCCTATAGCATCCACTGTCATGATACGCGCGTTTTTCCTGCTTGCCGCCGGGCTTGTTCCTGCCGCCATCTGCACAGCCTCTGCCGCACTCGCGCCAGACTATTACATCGAAGCACGGCGTTCGGCCGCCCATCATGTTCAGGTGGAAATCACCGGCGTCGAAGCCCCGTCCGGCCAACTGGGTTCGTGCCCTGTGACCGGCAAAATCGTGAATGTCTTTCGCGGTCCGATGCTGCCCGGCGATCCCATCGCCTTTGATGTCTCGTGTCATGTCTCAGGCGAAATCCCTGACAGTGCCGTGCTGTGGACAGAATATGAGACCCTGAACAGCGCCAGCCATCTGGAAGTCTTCCTGTCAGCCGATACACCGCCGCGTGTCGTGCTGGATCAGGTGGCGATCATCGCCATGCCGCGCGCCACGCCCTATTGCGACGACCAGTCTTTGAGTTGCGAGTCTATCGAGACATCGAAGCCGCAGGACGAAAGCTGCGGTCTGGCCGGGCGCACACTGGACTGGCTTGGCCTTGGCGACTGCAAGGCCCGTGACTAGACATTCAGGCCGTGCCTGCTCCGCATAAAAAAATTGAGGGCGGTGCGTGGGGATGACACCGCCCTCAGGCATGATGCGCAAACGGGGGAAGCACATCATGCAGCAGATCCGGCAACGGGGCTGCCGGATCCGGTGATCATCACGGACGACTTTTGTCGTTGTGTTTCAGCCTGTGGATGTCAGCGCTCGCCGCATCCTGACCGGCCTCGATCTTCAGGCGCTCACGTGCCGTCAGATCGCCATCCGCACGGGCCTTTGTCTCAAAATTGTCGATACGCAGCTGTTCGCGCCCAAGGCGTTCCATCTCGGAACCAGTCAGCTCACCTGACCCTGCTCCAGCCTCTATACGGTCGATCTGGCTTTTCTGACGTTCATGAATGCGCGATTCGGCATAGGCTGCGCCGGAAAAGGCGAGCGTCGACGAGGCAAGAATTACAAGTGCAGTTCTGGACAACATGGGGTCTCCTTCTTGGATTGGCCTGCTGTGCGCACATCATTGCAGTCTCTAACGCCCCATCCCCACCTTTCCGTCGCGTCCAGCCAGAGATTCGACGCTGAACGCTCAAAACGCTAAGCCTGAAGCCACAGACATTGCAGGAGTTGCCGTGACCAAAGTGCTGGAAGGGATCAGGGTTCTGGATTTTGGCCGCTACATCGCCGGGCCGTATTGCGCGGCGCTGATGGCCGATATGGGCGCTGAAGTCATCCGCATCGAAAAACGCGAAGGCAGCGAAGACCGCTACATGACGCCGATCATGCCGGGGGAAAAATCCACCGAGCGCGAAGGCACGCTGTTCATGCAGATGAACCGCAACAAGCGCGGCATGACGCTGGACCCCATGAAGCCGGAAGGCCGCGCCATTGCACGCCGCCTCGTGGAAACGGCTGATGTCGTCATCGCCAATCTGCCGCCCGATACACTCAGCGCGATGGGCCTCGACTACCCCACGCTGTCGGCCATCAACCCGCGTATCATCCTCACCACCGCCTCGGCCTTCGGGCATGGCGGGCCGTATTCCGACCGGGTTGGTTTCGATGGCATCGCGCAGGCCATGTGCGGGGCGGCCTACATGACGGGCACACCCGATCAGCCCATGCGCGCTGCTGTGCCGTGGGTTGATTTCGGCACCGCCTCACTCTCGGCCTTCGGTACGCTGGCCGCCCTGATGGCGCGTGCAAAAACCGGGCGCGGTCAGCAGGTCGAAGGCGCTTTGCTGGCGACAGCGATCACCGTCGGCAATGGCGCCATCATGGAACAGGCGGCATTGGGCATCAATCGCGTCGCCTCGCTCAATCGCGGCCAGACAGCGGGTCCGTCCGATATCGTGCGCTGCAGGGATGGCTGGGTGCTGGTCGCGGTGAACGGCATGCCGCTGTTCAAACGCTGGGCGCGCATGGTCGGCGCTGAACATCTGGTCAACGATCCGCGCTTCGCCACCGATGAACTGCGCGGCGATCATGGCGAACATCTCTCGCGCATCATGTCGGATTGGGCGAAGGACAAGACCATGGCGGAAGCGCTGGAGGCGCTGGCCAAAGCGCGTGTGCCTGCAAACCCGGTCTATTCACCGCAGCAGGCGCTCGATGATCCGCACATCAAGGCCATGGGCTTCCTGCAGGACGTGCCCTATCCCGGCCTGCCGCAACCGGCGAAGGTCGCCACCACGCCCATCCGCCTCAGTGAGACGCCCGGCCGCATCGAACACCGCGCACCACTGCTTGGTGAACACACCGACGAGATTCTGAAAAGCATCGGCTATGACGAAGCGTCGATCTCGGCGTTCCGCGCGTCGGGCGTGATCTGACGGCGGCGGATCAATACGCTCGCCAGCAGCAGCGCCAGCGAAAGCGGCACGATGCGATAGCTCATACCGGGATGGGCAAGCGTGTGTTCGGCAACCGCTTCATTGAAAAGGAAGCCCAGCATCAAAGGAACGGCAAGAGCAAACGACAGCTTCACGCCAGTCTTTGTGATGTGCCGGGCACTGAGGAAGACTCCAACGGCCAGCGCCAGCGCAATGGCCGCTTTCCACCAATGTGCAAAGGTCACGGCAAAGGACGACACGAGCGCCGCACCCGGTATCCAGCCATGAACCGGCGTCCAGCGCGTGAGATCGCCCCCGTTGAACAGATAGACCTTACCGCCCAACAATGAATAAGCCGCCGCGACGCCCCACTTCGCGGCCCAGAAGGCTGTGTAGCCCGCCATGACGGCCGCAAAGACGAGGCACACATCCAGCAACCGTATCGGGCGGCCATCACGCCAGGCGGATGCCGCCCAGCCCCACGCGCAAATGGCTGCAAGGCATTCGGGGTTGCAGAAGAAGTCAAAGAAATTATAGAGCGCGCCCGCAAGACCCGCAGCCACCAGAAGCGCCACGCCGCGCCAACGCGCAGCCACCAGCATGAAAGCTGCGCCGCCCGCCAGCATCACCGCGAACGATACGGCCTGCATCGGCAGCTGGCCCACCGCAACCGTGTCCGTCAAAGTCCCTATGGCCAGTGTCAGAACCAGTGCAGGCCAAAAACCGACACGTCCGATCATCACGGCAAACAACAGCGCCAGCGCGCCCCATACCAACCGCGCCGTGACCGCCTGAAGATCATCATAAGTGCCAGTGCTCAACACAGCGCGGTGCAGCAACAACGACCCATGCCAGTAGCGGGCATAGGTGAACCATGTTGTGTTGGTGCCTTCACCGCGCAGAACGGTTTCAAGCGCAGGGCAGATACCGCCGGCAGGGTCGGGCAGGATGGCTTCAGACCGGACGATGGCATCACGGGCCAGCGGCACGAACTCCTCACGCACCAGAATGGAAAGCCCGGCACATTCGGGATGATAGGCCGACAGCCTGACAGGATCAGACAGCACCGCATCGGCCATGCCGCGATCCGATCGCTGCGCGTCACCGATGGCGCGCGTGATCGCCTTGTGATCGGCCGCGTCGAAGGAGCGCAGAAGCGCGCCATAGCCCAGTGCCGCCAGCACGGACAGGATCAGTACCATTGCGCCAATGGCAGTCAGAATGTCACGGAATGAAATCACGCGGTCCTGCATACAGGGCTTGCGGCCCCAGCGCCATGCGTCAGGCGGCTTGTACAGCCTCATCCACCGCATGTTTGGCGGCAATCAGGCGGCGCTGCATCAGATCGGCTTCATTGCCGCCCAGCAAAATGCGCGTCAGCTCGATCGAATGGTCCATCATGGCGTCAGCATTGGCGCGGTGGTGATCAGACGGCAAAGGCACATGATCAAGCATGCTTTCGGTGAACAGCCGCAGTCGTTCAGATGACTGCGACATCACCTTGTCGATCACACTGGAGAATGCTCCGGCCGCACCATGAGGCCGTGCTGCTGCCACCACGCGCGCATAGGTGATGGCGCGCGCGGCGCGCAAACGATCAAACGTTTTGGCCAGATCAGCCATTTTGCCGATGGCCCGTGAGCCAAACCCGCCTTTGCGTGCAAGCGGCAGACTATTGACGATATCTCGGCTGGCACGGCCAAGCATACGCTCCACTTCAGATGAAATCCCGGCCCGCGCGGCTGTCATGCGCTTGCCCCACGGGCCTTCGCGCTTGATCCCCATCTCGCGCACCATACCGGTCGAGGTGTTTCCAAACAGCGAGATGCAATCAATAACCGTATCAGCATCCATCTGGTCGCCGCGCATGGGCTTCAACCTGTCAACGCTGTCTTCAATGTCAGACAGCAGCAGTTCGCCTGCGAACCCGGCATCGGTGCGGCTGATGAGCGCGTCATCCATCTTGCGCGAGATGGCACCGTTCAGCCGCAAGACCTCCCATGGATGATCCAGCCTGCCCATCAGCAAAAAAACCAGATAGGGCGCACAATGGGCATGATCCTGTGAAACGGTTTCCCAAACCGCCTTCAGCGATTCGATATGTTCAGGCAGCAAGGCGTGGATGCGTTTGGGAAGGGTCTGCTGCAACTGCAGAATGAACGGACCGACCTCCATCATCCGGGCCATATCATAGGCATCGCGTGCAATATCGCCGCTGCCCAGCAGGCGCGCCGCAGCCGCAGCCCGTGGATGTGGCGTGGAAGGCTCAGGAATTTCAGCAAGGATGGCAGCAGCCGCATCGGCCTGAAGCAAAGCGACATCGCGGTCTATGTTGTCCATCTGCCCAGACGCTATCTTGCCGCTCAACGCCGTCAGCGCATCCATCGCCGCTGGTGGCAGAAGACCGTTTGAAAGCCAGCTCCAGACCGGCATGACAGATGTGGCGGCAATGCGCCCCCTCACCTTCCGGCGCCGGGGCGTATGCTGGACCAGATCATCGAATGGCGCGAACAGAAGCTTGCGCGGCGAGACAATCTGGGGGGCCCGTCCGCCGGGTTCGGCCAACCGAGGCGTCAGCGCTTTCAACAGATCATCATGCGGCAAGCTGCCGCCGCCGGCCCTGTCGGCTTCAAGCGCCTCGGCCAACTGGACGGCAATAGAGATGGGTATGGCCGCAAAAAACCGGCTGAGACGCTCGACTTTGGTGTCACTCAGCGTCACTTGAATCCGGCTCCGGCGCTCTCCCATGCGCGAACGGGCGCAGAGGCCGCTATTTTCGGGCAGGTAGGTTAACGCAAAGCAAACCGGCTCATGCCATCGGCAAGGTCAGCCGCACCGTCAGCCCGCCCAGCTGCGCCGACCGCGACAGGCTGAGCCCGCCACCATAAAGATCGGCAATATCGCGCACGATGCCGAGGCCCAGCCCGCTGCCGGGCTTGGTTTCATCCAGTCTTTCGCGCTTTTCCAGCACGCGGATGATATCGGCGTCTGACAGCCCCGGCCCGTCATCCTCGAAATTGATGCAAAGCTGGGCCTCGCCTGCTTCGGCGCTCACCCGGACCTCGGATTTCGCCCATTTGCAGGCATTATCCAGCAGATTGCCGGCCAGCTCCTCGAAATCCTGACGTTCACCGCGAAAGGCAAGGTCGGCCGCCACATCGACATCTATATCAATGCCGCGGCGTCCATAGATGCGCCCAAGTGTGCGTGACAGATCGTCGAGTACCGGCTCGATCTCGGTGCGGATGCCCAGCACTTCGGCCGAAGCCGCGGCCCGCGCCCTGGCCAGATAATGTTCCACCTGACGGCGCATGACATCTGCCTGTTTCAGAACGGTGTCGGCCAGCAGACCGCTGGTGGCAGATGCTTCGGTCGTCAGCACACTCAGCGGCGTTTTCAATCCATGCGCCAGATTGCCAACATGGGTGCGCGCCCGATCAACAACGGCGGCATTGTGGGCCAGAAGCCCATTCATCTCGTCGGCCAGCGGTGCGATTTCGGAAGGAAAATCTCCTTCCAGACGTCGCGCTTTTCCGGCGCGTATATCTCCAAGATTCTTGCGCACGACACGCAGCGGCGCGAGCCCCACCCGCACCTGAATGATGGCCGCGAGTGTCAGAAATGCGCCCAGCGCTCCCAATGACCACATCAGGGTCGCATCAAAACGTGCTGTCTCGGCGCGCGAGGTCGCCAGATCACTGGCGACGGCGAATATATAGGTTTTGGTGGAGGGCTTTCCATCGCGCTCGTCGACGGCGAAGTCGGGAAAGCTGATCCGGCGCGCCAACACGCGCAGCTTCTGGTCTTCCGGGCCATCGGCGTGGGTGCGCAGCACCGCCGTGCCTTCAGGCGTGCCGGAAAAGACGAGCGCGCGCTCCCACAACGAGCGCGACGCGAGCCGCTGCCCGTGGGGCGCTTCTTCCTCAACCTGCCAATACCAGCCTGAAAACGCCGTATCATAACGCTGATCGGACAGAATATTCTCGACGATCAGCTCACCCTTCGGCCCCGGGCCCAGCGCGGTGATGAGTGTTTCCATGTCGGCCAGCAGACGATCGTCAAGCTGTCGCTCGATCGAGGCACGAAAGACATTCGAAAGAAGCAAGCCGCCAGCCAACAATCCTGCAAGGCTGATGACCGCAGCAGCGGCAATCAGCCGGAAGGCGACCGAGTTAAGCTTCGGCATCGTCCGTATGCGAGCCGGGCGGATTCAACCGATAGCCAAGGCCGCGCATGGTTTCGATGATGCTGACCCCCAGCTTTTTGCGGATGCGCCCGACAAACACTTCGATCGTATTGGAGTCGCGGTCGAAATCCTGATCGTAAAGATGCTCGACCAGTTCGGTGCGCGACACGACCTTGCCCTGATGATGCATCAGGTAAGCAAGCAGCCGGTATTCCAGCGAAGTCAGCTTGATGACCTGGCCATCGACCGTCACCTTGGCGGCGCGGGTATCAACAGAAACAGGCCCGCAGGACAGCTCGCTTGAAGCGTGACCGGCGGCACGGCGCAACAGCGCGCGCACACGGGCCAGCACTTCTTCGGTGTAAAACGGCTTGGTGACATAATCATCAGCACCGGCATCGAAGCCGGCCACCTTGTCGCTCCAACGGTCGCGCGCGGTCAGGATCAGCACCGGCATGGTGCGCCCTGCCTTGCGCCATTTCTGCAGAACGCTCACCCCGTCGAGTTCAGGCAGGCCGAGGTCCAGAATCACTGCGTCATAAGGCTCGGTATCGCCAAGGAAGTGGCCTTCCTCGCCGTCTCTGGCACTGTCCACGACATAACCGGCTTCCTTCAGCGAGGCGCACAACAGACGGTTCAGATCAGGATCGTCCTCAACCACCAGAAGACGCATCGTTCAGGCTCCTTCGACCGAAAGAATCGACCCGCTTTCGGCATCGGCATCAATGTAAAGCACGGCACCGTCATCGGTCAGCCATTTGATGCGGTAAACATAACCGCCACCGCTGGCCGATGGTCCACTGGCACTCAGCATCCGGCCCGGATAGCTGGCGGCAATAGCGCCAACCACCTCATCCAGCGCGATGAAGTGCGGCTCAGCCTGAATGTGTTGCGGGATGGGTTGATCCTCAACCTGCGGCGGCGGCGCATCGGGAATGGGGGCCTCGGGTGGCATCTGCTCATCGGGCAGAGGATCAGGCAGTGCCGGTCCTTCTGAATCCTGCGCCAGCTGAACGCTGACAGGCGCGTCCACGGACGGATCGTCAGCCGCCATCGCGCCGGGCGCGGCAAGCCCCAGCGACACAACACAAATGAGGCAAATCACGGCCTTTTTCATGCGCCGGGTTTACCCGCAATGGAGTGAACCGTCCATGAATAGCCGTTGTGGAACGTGACTATCCCGCCGCCGTGATGGTCGGCCAGAACTGGTCCGGGCCAAGGGCGGCGATGGGCGCGCCCAGCTTTTCCGCCCAAAACGACGCGCTGCCGAAATCGCTGCGCCAGCTCCACAGCCGCCGCGTGAAATAATGCAGCCGGTGTTCGTCGGTGAAACCGATGGCGCCATGCACCTGATGGGCGATCGAGGCCACCTGCCCTGCCGCATCACCGCAGCGGATCTTGGCGACCGCCGCCTCAAACCCAGCCTCACCTCCATCGGCGATCCGGTCGAACGCCGCATCCACGGCCCGGCTTGCTGCCGCCACCTGCGTCGCCATCATGGCAAGCTGCTGCTGGATCGCCTGAAACGTGCCAATCGGCTTGCCGAACTGCTGGCGCTCGCGGGCATAAGTAACGGTCATATCCAGCACCGTTTCCATCGCACCGGCCATCTGGGCCGCCCGCATCAGCGCGCCGAATTGCATCGCCCGCGCCTCGTTGCAGGGCGCAGCGGCAACAGCCATGACGTTTTCAAACACCAGCGTGTCATCCGGCAACCGACTTACGGCACGGTCCAGAGTTACGCGCGCTGTATTCACAGCCAGAACGGCAAGCTGCCCCTCGGCGACAGCCAGCACATAAGGCGCAAACCGTCCCCACGGCACATGCGCGAGCTTGCCGGACAGCGTGCCGTCATCACCAACCATCAAGGATGAGGTGCGCGGCGCGGCCAGGGTCAGCGCACCCTCTGGCGCGTCCAGCCCTGCGGCCTGCAACAGCGCGCCAGCCATCAACGTCTCAGCGAGTGGCGCGGGCAGCACATGACGCCCACATGCCTTCAGCACCACACAGGCATCGCGCCACGGGTCATCTGACGCACCACTGAAAATCTGCTCCAGACCCAGCGCAGTAATGCCCTGCCATATCTCCTGCGGCCACGCGCCCGCCTCGACGCGGCGCAGCACATCTGCCGTTTCAAACTTTGCGAACAGTTTGGCGGCGCTGTCCGCCAGAAGGGCGCGTGTCTCGCTCATGGCGTCACCTCAGCCCCAGCCCGCGCGCGATGATCCCGCGCAGGATCTCGCGCGTGCCGCCGCGCAGAGAGAATGACGGCGCAATCATGGTGATCTCGGCAAGTACACGCGCGAAATCACCGGCATGATCCAGCGTCGGTTCTGCCTCGATCAGTTCATGCGCGATCTGCGGAATCTCCTGCTCGAACACCGCGCCAAGATCTTTCACCATGGCAGCTTCCAGCGCCGGGTCTTCTTTACGCGCCAGCATCCCGGCGACCGACAACGACATACGCCGCAAGGTCACCAGATGCGCCGTCAACCGTCCGACGGCGGCAGCCTGTTTCGCATTCGGGCTCGCCCCCACCGCGCCAATCAACTGAATGACCAGCCGCATGGACGATAAAAACCGCTCCGGCCCGCTGCGCTCGAACGCCAGCTCCGATGTCACCTGCGCCCAGCCCTGCCCCTCGCCGCCCAGAACAGCATCTGGTGGCAGACGCACATCCACAAAGCTCACTTCGTTGAAGTGTGCATCGCCGGTCAGGTCGCGGATGGGGCGCACGGTGATGCCGGGCGTTTTCATGTCGATCAGAAACTGCGTCAGCCCGCCATGCTTGGAGTCCGCTGACGTACGGAACAGGCCGATCATGTAATGAGCGCGATGTGCGCCAGACGTCCATAATTTGGTGCCGTTCAGCACCCAGCCATCTGCCGTCTTTTCCGCACGCGAACGCACGGCGGCAAGGTCGCTCCCTGAATCCGGCTCGCTCATCCCGATGCAGAAGAACAGCTCACCCTTGGCGATGCGCGGCACAATGGCGCGTTTCTGGTCTTCCGTTCCATAGCGCAGGATGGTCGGCGCGCTCTGCCGGTCAGCGATCCAGTGCGCGCCAACCGGCGCACCAGCGGCCAGCAATTCTTCCAGCACGACATAGCGTTCAAGAAAGCTGCGCTCGTGTCCGCCATAGTCGCGCGACCACGCCATGCCGACCCAGCCGCGCTCTGCCAGTTTACGGCTGAATGCCTGGTCAGAACGGCTCCACGAACCGGCCCGCACATATTCGGGAATGCCCGGCATTTCGGTTTTCAGAAACGCCCGCACCTCGGCGCGGAGGCCTTCGGTCTCAGATGGCAGCGTGACAGGATCAAACCGGAATGCGGACATCACACGCTTTGCGTCATTCTTGTGTTGGTCCGCGAAGGCTGACCACCCAGGCCTCAGACTAAGCGCGCCCGCTCAGACCACAAGATGCCGCACCGTCACACGCTCACCGCTTTGGGGTGGCGTGTCCGACATTCAAAGCCAGCCATTCCAGAATGCGGCGGGCGCGGCCAGCCACGCGGTCATCATCTGTGCCGGGCGTCAGCGCAGTGACAGCGGAAGCCGCCGCGACCACACTCAGGCCCGCATTCACCCAGGCCGGGAAGGCATCAAAAAAACGCCCTGCGGCGTCGAACAGTTCAATCATCGTCATTCTCCATCAGGAAGGGTACGTCGCGCGCGGCAATTCGAAATGAGGGCCGTCGCGCATTTTCCAGTCACCGCCCCAGGTGAGTGGAATCTTGAGTTCGCCCGCCGCGCGCTTCATCACCGCAGCAAGCTTTGCATAAAGCGGCCAGTCCCAACGGACTTTGCCGCTCACCACAACAGCCAGATCAACGGCATGTCCGGTCAGGTGACGCGAGTTCAGCGTCTGCGATGCGCCTGCCGCGACAAGCTGTTTCTGGCGCGTGAGTGTGCGCATGCCTTCCAGCACACGAAACGGCACATCGCCCTCAGCGGCGGCGTGTTCAACCACGCGCACCAGATCGGCATGCACGCCCGCCAGCCGCGAACGGCTGCGCACGTCCAGTTCAAAAGTCATGTGACCCTCGTTTGAAAAATCAGGAAACGACGGCGCGGTCGTGGACCCGCCGCCAGTTGGTGCCATCGGAAAAGGCCAGCGTTGCCCCGCCCGCCTCGTTGCTGACATGGATGATCGCACCGGCCCCCAGCACCAAGGCTGATGGCACGCCCGCAACCGTATATGTTTTCACGCGCACCGCGCCATCAACATCCAGCCTGGCTGCAGGCTCCGCGATACCGATGCCAATATTGCCATTGCAGGCAATCCGCATTTTTTCTGTTGGTGCACTGGCCGTTGAGCTGTTGTCGATCGTCTCAAAGCGCAATGATGTTCCACACATCGTGTTGGTGGAATCATCGCCTATGGCATGGACGATACGGCCCAGAGCGCGTCGCACGGGCAGGTTATATGTTGTGCCACGAAACACGATGGCCTGACCAAAACCGTTATATTCCTGCGATGCCACGTTAACGGCTTCAAGCGTCATAATATTGACCGGCGTTGTCCGCCGCAAAATCGTGCCATCAGATACGGACGCAAAAACATGCAACGGTGTTTCAGGTTGCGTCATGCCCATCCCGACATAGCCGTGGCTTCGCGCTACAGTAAGTGCCGTTTGCCACACTGAGCCGTCAGCACTCACCTTTACGCTGAAATCATCGCTGCCAGTCAGGCCGAACTCCGCACGCCCGGAATAATTCGTCTGGAACAGAAACGACGCCGTGTCGGTGGCCGTTTCCTTGTTCAGCTTGTGCTGCACATCGCCATTGCCGCCATAGGCTGCATATTCAGCTGTGTGCAGAATGGTGGGCGCACGCACGGCGACCCGGTTGGTGTTGTCGGCAATGGTGCCGACACCCAGCATGGAGAGATTCTGCAATGCAGAAATCACATTTTGCAAGCTCTGCCATGTACTGCCTGTCCAGTAGACGAGCGCACTTTCGTCCACCACGAAGCCTATCCAGCCGGGCTGGGGCGCCCGGAACAGCCAGATGCCATCGCTCCAGTATGCCACCCTGCCGGACTGTCCAGCCCAAAGGCCTGTCGCTGAGGCCCCAACAATATAGCGTGCGCCCTCTGGCGGGCTGACGGGCGGTGCGCTCAGATCGCGGTCCAGAATGGTCAGTTGCGTCAGCGCATCCAGCACCAGCAGCGCCTCGTTATGCGTGACATGTTTCTGCGCCTGCCCCGCTTCCATCAGCGGCAGTTTCAGGTTCATTGTTTCGGTCATTGAAAACTCTCAGATCGCCAGCCAGGCATCGCGCGGTGCGCCCGCACCATAGCGGGCGCTGATCTGCGTTATGCGCACCGGCAAGGACGATGACGCACCATCCGTACTTTGCATGGCGGCTGTATAAAGAAAGGAAGGGGTGTTCACGTTCGCCACACGCGACTGCGTCGGGCCGATCTCGATGCGATAATTTTCCGCCTCATCCAGCGGCACCTCCGTCTCACTCCAGCGTCCGGGATCATCACGCGCCCGCCGCACCCACGAGATCAACACATCGCCATTCGCCTGACGCAGCGCCTTCAACTGGCACACGCGCCATGGCTTCATGGCCAGCGCTTCATAGGTCAGCGACAGTGTGTCCCACGCCACATCATCCACCGGCATATGTGTTGGCCCGACCTTCAGGTGCAGCACTGCGCCCATATCTGAAGGCGCAATCGGCAGGCGCATCACATGCTCGTCCAGCAGCACGAAGCGCGCGCCGACATTCAGGTTCCTGGCCATATTGATCTCACTGCCCGCCTGACCGCGCAGAAATTGCGAAAGCCGCCATGTGTCGGGCGCAATCAGACTGGCTTCCGCAAACTGGAAAACCTCCCAGCGCCCCGGCGCTGTTTCAACCGCCGCGCGGTTCGCACCATTAAGAACACGCAGTGGGTCCACACGCGACAGCCCGCCACCATACAGAATGACATCCAGATGCGTCGCCCGATCCCACACATGCAAGGAACCTTGCGGAAAACTGCTGGCCGTTTCGCCCACCACGGCACGGTGCGGCACGGTCATCCAGTCCGTATACGGACCATTATCGCAATCCGCATGCAACACACTCACCGCCCCGGGCCAGGGCTCGGCGAAGGCAGCGATGAAAAGGCCATCCTCTCCTGCCTGTGCGGCAAGTGCGGGCACATCCATCACCGCAACAAAAGGTGGCCCACTCACATGCGGGGCAAGACCCGGTGTCCCGTCAAGCTCAGCGTGCGTGCCTTGGTAGAGATGGCCATGCCACACACCGGCCTCGCAACGCCGCACGCCGTGCTCCTCCACGCGCGTCAGACGGAAGCAGCGCACAACGCCATGCAGTGTCAGCTGCACGAGATCGCCGGGCTCCAATGCGATAAGACTTGGCGGCAAAGCGAAATGTGCCGCCTCCCGCGCGGCCCAGTGTTCCTGCAACAGCCGCTGTGCCACGCGTCCGGCTTCGGCTTTGCACATCGCCAGCGGTAATTGCACCGGCATCACCTTGGCAGATGGCGCAGCGCTCATGCGGGCTTCGGCAGCACCCGGTGCATAGTCTGCTATCGTGTCGATGAACGATACTTTGATCGCGCCCGGCAGCCCCGCCGTTTCCGCACGTGTGATCATTGGCGCGGCGACAGCTCCCTCCTCAGCTTCAGCCAGTCGCTCCATCGGTACGCTCACCGCATAACCGTCACCGCTATGAAAGAAGCGAATACGACCGGCGCTTTCTGAAGCCTCAATGGCAAAGGCCATCATCAATGGCGACAGCGCCTCGCGCGCGCTCATCACCCGGTCGAGCGCATAGCCGGCAACACTCCCGCGCAGACCCGTCACATCGACATCACTCAATCCGGCGCACGTGCAGATCTCACGCACCAGCGTGCCTAATGGTGCAGCCCCGGCACGGCCATTCAGCCAGTGGCCGGTGCGCCAGAGCGGGCCATCTGACCACACATCATCGCGCAGCGGCCAGTCAGGGAATGGCCGTGCATCCCAAGCCCACACATAAGCGTGGCTGGTTTCAATCATCAATCGTCCGTTGACGGATGAAGCCGGGTTGCGTCCTGCCTCGCGCCAGTATCCCAGCAGCGCCTCGATACCGGCGCGTTGAGAAAGGTCATCACGCACACCCGACGAAAAGTAAGGCAAGCCGCTTTCGGATGATCGCGGGTCGTAAAACACATTGGGCTGGTTGGTGCTTTTGTCGAGCGCCCCAAACCCACATTCCGTGAAGCGGAACGGCTTGGATTGCGGCACCCAATCTGTCGCTGAGGCGCTTTCAGTGCCATCCGGCCTGTTATGATGCGGGTTCAGCCACCAGTTGCGGAAGTCCTTGGCGCGCCATATCCAGGGCTTGCCATAGGCCCCGTCAGAAATGGTGCTGCGCGTCTTTGCATCACGCGCCACATCGCTGGCGTAAAACCAGTCATAGGCCTCACCGCCTTCGACATGCGCTTTCAGAGCAGCACGGTCATAGGGTGATCCGTCATCGCCATCACGCCGGTCTGAAAGCGGCGCATAAACATCCACCCCGATGAAATCGATATTGCCATCTGCCCATAGCGGATCGAGGTGAAAGAAGAACGCGCCGCTGCCTGCATCATGTCCGCGCCACTCGGTCCAATCAGCGGCGTAAGAGATGCGCGTCTCAGCCCCCACGATGGCACGCACTTCAGCGGCCAGTGCTTTGAGTTTCGCAACAGCGGGATAAACGCCAGACGCCGAACGCAATGTTGTCATCCCGCGCAGTTCGCTGGCGATCAGAAAGGCATCGACACCGCCCGCCTCCGCGCACAGATGCGCATAGTGGCGGATCATCCGCCGCAATCCCCATGTCCCATCAAAGAACGCGTCAATCTGACTGGCGGCAGCGGCGCTCATATCCGGCGAGCCAGCCCTTCCCGGCGCAGGCATGCAGGTAATGCGTCCGCGCCAGGGGAATGCGCCCTGTGCCGTGCCGCCATAAGGGTCGGGCAAAGCGTTGCCCGGCGGCACATCCATCAGGATGAAGGGGTAGAACATCACTTCCAGCCCACGCGCTTTCAACGCGCGGATGGCAGCGATCGCCGCAGCATCGTCCGGCGTGCCGCCATAATTGGGGCGGCCACTGGTCTGGCTCACCTGATAGGCGCTCGCCCGCGTCACCTGTTCCACACGCCACGCGCCGGGCCGGTTTCGCTTGGCATTCAGCTCAACACCCGGCCTGATCTGGCAGACGCCAGCGCGCAGATCATCGCCGAACCACGCCACCACCAGCGCCACGCGCTTCACTTTGGGAAGGGCTGCCTGCAACTGATCCAGCGAGGCTTCAAAGTCTGTTTTGCCCGCGCGATTATTGACGTTTTCGGCAATCCATTTGCCCCGCCCCGCATCACGCAGCACGCGGCTGGGCGACAGCGCAAATTCGCCTGAGCCGGGAATGAGGCACACGGCCTCGACCACCTCCTCCATTGTGCCTGCCTCACCGCTCAGCGGGCGCATCACCTCAAATGAAAGCTGCGGCACGCGGTTGCCGAACGGCTCCAACGGCAGGTTTTCAAACACCACATAGGCTGTGCCACGAAAGGCCGGGCCACCTGCACCCTCGGTCAGCTCGATCAGCGGATCGGCGGGTTGATCCTCCGTGCCCGGATGAATGCGCATGATAACGCCATCAAGGGTCATCGGCTTGCCGTCAGCCCATACACGCCCGATGCCGCCGATCACACCTTCGCACAGACCCACGGCGAAGCTGGCACTGTAGCTGTAACTGGTCACACGCGGCCCGGCCTTGCCGCCACCCTTGCGCGAGGCGGTTTCCCTAAACCGCGCCGCCCAGATGATCTGCCCTGCCAGACGCATGGTGCCCCATACGCGTGGCACGGGTGCGCCCTGTGTCGAAGCCTGCACCTGAAGTTCTTTCAGGCGCGGCCCTTCAACACGGCTTGCCCCGCGCAACATCGCATCGACATGCGATCCGGCATAAGCGCCGATCGCCCCGCCAATCGCCGCGCCGGTGATGGTCTGGCCAAGAATGGTCAACCCTTCGGGCAGCAGCGCATTGCCGATCGCCTGACCGGCAAGGCCAAGAACAAGTGAAGCCATGAGAGAGCGCTCTTATCTGTGATTGATTTTGTCAGGGCCCGCCTGTGCGGCGCCTGAAACGTCAGGGAACCGGAACGCACAGGCCATTCGCCGCCGCCACCAAGGACTGATGGGCACTTCGGCCACCGCATGCCCAGACCAGGCATGCACCATCGTGTCCCTGCCGGTCATGATGCCTGCATGTCGGGCGGGACTGTTCATCCCTAAACGGAACAACAGCACATCACCTGCCGCCACCTCCTGCATGGGCAGCGGCCTCATGTTCCGTGCCAGCGCATCGCACAGCATCTCGCCATGGCCATCTTCGGCCCATGTTTCATGATAGGGCGGCAGTGGTTCCGGCTCAGGCCCGATCACCTCGCGCCACACGCCGCGCACCAAGCCGAGACAATCCGTCCCGGCCCTTTTCAGGCTCGCCTGATGATGAAAGGGCGTGCCAATCCACCCGCGCGCGGCGGCAATGATGCGCGCTGTCATCGCATCAGACTGGTGCCATCGTGGCGCTCGCCACTGGCTGGATAGGCCGTCACCCAGTCATTGCCGGGCATGTAAGGAAAGCCGCGAAAGTTTACGCCATTGGCAAACTTCGCCCTGCATGTGGAAAGGCGCTTGTCGCATCCAGCCGTGACGGTGAAGCCATCGCCCGCCGCGACGACGCGCGGCGCGCTCTGCCACAGTTCAAGGCGCGTGCCGTCTGAATGGCGTATCTCGGCTTTCAAGGCGACATTCGCGCCAGATGTCCAATGCAGAACACCGCCTGCAAACCAGCCACTGGCAAAAGCGGTAAGGCCGCTTGCCATCAGCACGCGATTGTCATCAACGCCAGTGACGATGCCGGTGCCGCGAAAAGCTGAAGCTTCCACATTCACGCCGCATCGCCCGTCGCCCAGCACAGCGTCACACACGGGCTGGAAAGTTCGCCCCAGCGGAACATTCAGCTTCGCTGTCAGGCCGCGCAGCTCGGCCTCGAAGCCGAGGGCACCGCGCTTCACCTCGCCGATCCCCGCTTTGGAAAGCAAAACGCGCTGGCTCACATCGCGCCAGTTGACCAGCCAGGTTTCCACCACTGCATCGTCATAAAGCCCGCTTTCCAGCTCGGCCTCGTCAATGCCATCACTTGAAAGAACACCCGCCACGGTCTGGTCATTCACCGACAAACCCAGCTCGGATGAGATGGCTGACCCCGCAAATCCGGTGGCCGCCTTATGCATCACCCCATCAAACGTCAGGTCATGATCGTGTTCGGTGAAGCCGCGCCTGCGCCCATCGGCCAGACACAGCCGCCAGCATTTCGCCAGTGTCGTGACACCGCCTTCGAGATGCGCCTGCAACGCGGTTGAAATATCTCTCATGGCAAAATCTCGACAATGGGAATGGAAGGCACTTCGCCTGCCTGAAAGGCCGCAAGGTTGATGCTCAACCGATCAGTGTCGAACCGCACCGGCACATCAAAGCGAAAGCCTGCCGTCACCAGTGCCCCGGACGCCGCTGCATGGGTCAGCGTTACGATGCCATCTGCGCTCAGTGTGAAATCTGCGCTCGTCAGTTCCACCCCGTTCACGGCCACGCGCACCGACCCGATCACCGGTTTGCTGATCCGCCGTTCATACCGGCCCGCCGCGTCCCAATAGGTCTTGGTCAGCGGATAACTCACGCGCAGGCCATCACCTTCGCCCAGGGTCTCATCCATTGGCGATATGGCCTCGGATGGGCGGCACGATTTGAAGTCGAGATGATCTTTCCAGCGAAACCCGTGCAGTCGGCCCTGCCGCGCTTCGAAGAACGCAATCACGCCATGCAGATCGTCCAGCGAATTGAGTCCCAGCCCCGCATCGTAACGGCGGCGGCTGCCTGCCCATGGGGAATTACGCTCCTCACGGCCTGACCCCAGCGTGATGATCTCCGTGCGGCGCTCTGGCCCGCCGGTGGAACCAAACGCCACGCTCACGGGAAAAACAATGTCATGGAAGCCCATGTCACAAACTCCTTTGTCCGCGCATCACGGCGCGGCTCAACATGGCCGTCAGTTGGCTTTCTGAACGGCGGAAGCTCTCGGCATCGCGGGCATGCACGGTGATGCTCACCTGTGGCCGCGTGCCGCCCTGACCGTTCGGGGCGATTGATCCGTGCCCGGATGGTGTGAACAGTTCAGGCCCGTTCTCACCCACCAGATAAGATCGGCCCGGCGTCACCGGCCCGCCCACGGCGCGCGCGCCGCCAAAGTTGAACAGGCCTTTGAAGAACCCTTCCAGCGGCTGCGTGATGAAGGTCTGTACGGCCATGCGGCTTAAATCCGCGATGATCGCATCAACCATCCCGCGAAACGAAAACTGGCCGGTCTTGGCGGCACGCAAAATCTGCGCCTCCACCACGTCAAAGCTGCGGGTGAAGGCACGTTCCAGAAGTTCGGCGCTTTCCTGCGCAGGTTTTGAAAGCCCGCTGATGCGCTCATTCACGTCGTCCAGCGCCCGCGTGACGCGCGAAAAATCAGCCGCCACGCGCACACTGCGCGCTGGCTCGTCAAAGGTCATGCATGTTCCTCAAACCTGTCTGGAAACTGCGCGCTCAGCGCCTCCAGTTCATCGCGCGCCAACGGCTTCACATCATCGCCGGTCAGCATGCGCCATTCAGTCACTGATAGCCGCCAGAACGCATCCGGCGTCGTGCCGAACATACGCGCGGCGTAACGAAGCGCGGCGCCCCACTGCGCCTGCTCCATCACGCCGCGCCCATGCCTGCGGCGGCGAAGGCGGCGGCAATGGCATTGGCCGCTTCGCCAAGATCGAGCTTCATATGCTCCACCTCGCGCGCTGCCTCCATGTCACCGCCGCCTTTCAGCAGCGCCCGCAGAATGGCGATCAGCTCATGCACGCTCAGGCGCTGCCCATCGCGCCCGCTTATGCCGCCGATCGCCGTTTCGATTTCGGCAAGTGCGCCGAGCGTCAGGCACAGGCACAGCGCCCGGCCCTCGCACATCAGCGTCACCTCACCTCGTGCTTTGTTGCTCATGACGCCGCCGTGAAGGTCAGCCGCCCCGCCGAATTGAGCGTGATGGAAAACGTCGCTGCGCCGTCATGCGGCCCGGCATATTCCAGCGCGGCGATGTGAAACGCGCCTTCCATCGTGCCGAAGTCGGGCACGATCACCTGAAAGCGCGGTGTTTCACCGTTGAAGAATGCGGCACGGATGGCCGCATCGCTCGCTGCATCCTTGAAGATGCCGCTGCCGGTGATCGCGGCGGTTTTCACCCCCGCGCCCGCCAGAATCTCGCGCCATGCGCCGTCGCTATCGGCATTGGTAGCATCCGCCCCCTGCGCCGCCAGCTGAAGCGACCGTGCCCTCAGCCCTGCAACGGTTGTATAAGTGTTTGGCGCGCTCTCGATTTTCAAAAGCAGCGCGCGCCCCTGCTGTGTGCTCATCGTACCATGTCCTTTCTATGGAATATCAATCAACGCGCGGAAGCGGCCGCGCGCGCGCCAGGACTGGCGGTCTTTGTCCAGCACTGCCTCGGCCTCGTCGAAGAAGACCCCGACCACATGCCCGCCCGGCACAGCATAGGCCCCGCCTTCCAGCGCCAGTGCCGCCGCCCCCAGCACATCCAGCGCCAGCATGCGTCCGCCTTTGCGCGCTGAGGCGACAAGGGCGAACACGATCTCCTCACCGCGCTCACTCACCGTATTCCACGCCTTCACGCGCCACGCCCCGATGGCGATATGCGCAAACACCGTCTGTGCCTCAGCCTCATGAGTCACGCGCCCTGAAACAAGCGCCGCAACACCCGCATCATTCTTCAGTATGCGGATGACTTCAGCCTCAAATCCGGCAGAGACGCTCACAACCGCACCGCGCGATAGGGGGCGATCAGCCCCGCCACCTCTTCCGGCAAGGCAGCGACCGGCGCCCCCACCGAGTCCCGCCGCTCCCACATCGCGGCGGCGAGCAGCAGCATGGCGGCCTTCAACGGATCAGGCACGGCATCGGCACTTGGATAACCCGCCACCCAGACGATCTCGATCGGACGCCACATCCGCGCTCCGTTCAGATCGCCGGGCCGCAGCCACACATGCCCGCCATCCGCGTCGATGCGCACATCCTGCGTGCCGATCACCCGGCTGGTGCCGTCGTGAAGTGCCACCCGCGCTTCAACGAATGAAAGGTAAGGTGCGGGCTTCAGCGCGAACACGCGAAAGCCCATCCGCACTTTGCCTTCATCCACATCGGCGCTCATGCGCCAGGTCTGCGGCATCAGCGCGCGCCCTGCTGCTTCTTCAACACGTGCACGGGCGGCGGAAAGAAAGGTGCCGATCATCGTGTCATCTTCGGTGCCGCTCACGCGCAGAAACGCGCGCGCCTCGGCCAGCGCCACAGGCTCGCCGGCCGGTGGTGTCACACGTTTCTGCGCGGTCATGGTTCAGCTCGCAGCGAACTTCATCAGCTTGATGGCCTCAAAATTGGCCACGCCGCCGCCAACCCGCTTGGTCGTGTAGAACATCACATAGGGCTTGTTCGAATAAGGATCACGCAGCACGCGGATGCCCTGCCGGTCAGCGATCAGATAGCCACGCCGGAAATCACCAAAGCCAATCGAGAACGCATTGGCCGCGATGTCAGGCATGTCCTCGGCTTCCACGACAGGATAACCAAGCAGCGTTGCGGGCTGACCGGCACTCACCGCGGGCTGCCACAGATACGACCCTTGCGTGTCTTTCAGTTTGCGCACGGCCGCTTCGGTCGCGCGGTTCATCACCCACGATGCATTCTGGCGATAGGTCTGGCGCGGCGCATAGGCCAGCGCGATCAGCGCATCAGCCGGGTTGCTCGCGGCGAATGCCCCGGCCCCGCCTGAAAGCACAAAGCCGATATTGCCCCAGCTCCAGCTGGCATCGGCCACTTTGGGGTAATTCAGAAAGCCACGCGGTTTGTTCGTGCCATCGCCATTCACGAAGGCGGCGCTTTCCTGTGCGGCGAATGCGTACTGCACTTCGCCCGCCACCCATTCCTCGACATCAACAAGCGCATCATCGAGCAGGCTTTGCGTTGCCGCCGGCATGGCATACAGCTCCATGGCGGGGAACTCGACCAGCGTCAGGTCCGGCACATCGGTCTCAGCACGCACGCCGGTTTCCGCTGTCCAGCCGCTGGCAAACCCGTTGCGCCCAATGGGCAGACGCAAGGACTGCCCGGCAATCTGGCGCACCGAAGCCAGCGAACGGATGGGCGAAATGCTGGCCAGCAGGCTGTCGATGCGCTTTTCGGTTTCCACCGGCACCAGATAGCCGCCTTCGGTCAGCGTGCCTTCCGAAAGCCTGTCTTCCTTCACCTCAAGGCGCGAGACATCACCCTTGCGCATATAGCTCTGGAAGCCATCGCCGCGTTCGGTTCGCGGCTTCAGCGCTTCACCGCCATGCGGGCGACGCATGTCCAGCGCCATGCGATCAAGCGCCGCTTTCTGTTCGGTCAGCGCCGCGTTGATGCGCTCGACCTTATCGACGCTCACAGCATCGGCGTTCAGCTTCTGCTCGATCTCGGCCAGGCGTTCGTCATTCGCCTCGCGGAACGCAGCGAGCGTGCGCATCATCTCGTCCAGCACGCTCTCGCGGCCATAGGCCTTTGTCTCCGGGGCGGCCTGCCCCGAACCGTAATCATCCATGCTTTTCTCCTTGAAATCAGGCGACGCGCGTCACGCGTGCGCCGGTCAGCATGGGAAATGTCACCACCGACACTTCCCACAGATCCGCTTCCAGAATGGTGCGGCGTCCGTTCAACCTATCCATCCGTGCACGGATGGTCTTGAACCCGATGGACAGGCCATCGAGCGCCCCTTCACGCATCAGCGCCAGCACATCGCGCCCGCGTGATATGTCTGTCAGCACCCGCCCGCGCACGAACAGGCCCACAGGGTCTTCGTAAAGCTCGCTCCACACGCCAATCGGTTCTGCGGCGCTGTGCTGGTACAGCATCTTCACGCCCCGGGCCCCGCGCGCTTTCAGACTGCGCACGAAAGCCCCCTGCGCCACCACATCGCCGCCCGCATCGGCGCGACCAAACAGGCTGGCATACCCCTCGAAGCGGCCATCATCGCGTGTATCCACCAGCCCGCCCGGCGATGAGGCACGCGCGCTGCCACGCCGCGTGAAGCGGATGACTTCAGCCTTACCCATGCGGCTCACCTTTCATCGCGTCGATCTTGTGTTCGATACGTTCCAGCTGAGCACGCACCGCATTCACCTGTTCTTCCACACGCGCGATGCGCTCGCCCTCGCCGTCATGGGCGCCAAGCTCGCGCTCCACATGCGACAGGCGTTGTTCAGCGGCGCCCGCCCACAGCAACGCCGCAGCGGTCTGCAGCACCAGTGTCACCACCACGGCCATCGGCACGCGGCGTTCTGTCTGAATGGTCATGTGATTATTCTTCGTTTGTTGCGCCGTAGCCCACCGCCGCACGCTTCTCGTCGCGGTTGATGAAACGCGCCGCCTCAAGCTGCGCCCATAACTGCGCGCGTTCAGCCCGCAAGGCAGGGATGGCATCTTCATCGGGTACCAGCGCGACATCACCCATCAGGGGCGAAAGCCAGTGCGACAGCGCCTCGCCCAACCGCGACGCCAGCGGCAGCACGCTCTGGCGCCAGAAGGCCAGGTTGGCAGACTCGTAATTGGCATAGGTCGCATCGCCCGGAATACCGAGCAGCATGGGCGGCACGCCAAACACCATCGCGATATCGCGCGCACTCGCATTGCGGCCGCTTTCGAAATCCATTTCCTGCGGCGTCAGGCTCATCGGCTTCCAGTCGAGCCCGCCTTCCAGCAGCAAGGGCCGCCCGGCATGGCGTGTGCCGCTGCGGCCTTCTTCCAGTTCCGCCTTCAGGCGCGTGAACTGTTCATCGCTCAGGCTTTCGTGTCCCTGCGGCCCTTTGTAAATCAGCGCGCCTGAAGGCCGCGCGGCATTATCGAGCAGCGCCTTGTTCCACGCCGACATCGCATTATGCGTGTCGATCGCCTGCGCCACCGCTTCAACGGGCGACAGACCATAATGGTCATCGACCGGATGCACACGGCGCACATGACACACCGGCATGAAGCCATCGGCTTCGCGCGTCAGGCGCAGCTCGCGCCCACCCGCCGTATAGACATAAGCCTGCGGCCAGCCATCGCGGCCCGGCACCACGCGCATGCGGTCAGATCGCAGCGCATACAGCTCGCGCACCGCGCTATCCAACCGCACCGCCTCGATATACGCATTGCCCGAAAGCAGCAGCGCGACATAAAGCTGCTCCATCAAAGCGCGCCCGGTCTGCACATCATTGGGGCGCGTCACCAATGCACGCAGCGGATGATCCTCCACCTCGTGCGCGCCCTGCATGGCCGTGAACTGCACGCTTGCGGCGGCTTCTGCCGTCATGGCAATGGCACGATGCGCGACCGGGTTTTTCATGAAGGCCTCGCGCGCCAGGCTCGCATAATCGCGCGGCGTCCAGCGTGGCTGACCGCCACCCGTCAGCGCGATCAGCGGCCCGGTGCGGCTGGCCTTGGCTTCCGGCGCGCGCGTCCGCGCCCTTCGCGAGAAGAGAGAGATCATCTGGATTCCAGTGCTTGCTTGGATGTCAAAAAACTTTTCTCCCCGTTTGCGGGGGAGAGGCACCACGAAGTGGTGAAGGGGCTCATTGCGTAACGATGTGACGGCGGCAGAAGCCCGCCTCACCCAGTACCGGATATAATTCCTATATACGGCTCGACCGTTCGCATGTCAAGCCATAAAGGATTATTTTCACAACTCTCGCACTTTTGGCTCACGGCCCTGCCCCATCAGATCACGCACCGCCCATACCAGCGCATCGACGCGGTCGGGGCTGGCTGAATAATCACGGCTGCCAAACAGGCACATTTCGTCTTCCAGTGCGGCGAAAGTGCCGACGTGATGCGCCTGGCCCTTTTCATACGCGACCGAAACCATCTCGGCGCGCGTCTGCTTGTCGGAACGTGCATGCACCCGCACCACGCGCCGTTCACCGCATACCTGACGCAGCAATCCGCTGATCAGTTCACCACCCTGATTGGTCTCGGCGATGATCGCACCGGCCTCGTGCGTTTCGGCAGCGCGGCGCACGGCTTCGGCCCACCCTGCCGGGGTCAGGCCCTGAACGCTGGCATCATGCAGAACATAGATCTCGCCCTTCGCGCAGTGCCCCGCCACGATGATGCCGCAACGGTCGGCCCGCGCGCCCGATGTGACCGGCGGATCAACCGCCACCACCACGCGCTTCAACGCCGGGGCCGCAGTCACGCGGCCTGCGTCGATCCAGCCGCGCTGCCACATCGCATCGTCCGGATCGCTCAGCATGTCGGCCATCAATTCCTGACGGCCAAGGCGCGTGCCGCCATACATGGCCTGCATCTGCTCAAGATAAGACGGCGCAAGGTATTGCGCATTGTCGAACGTGGTCGCGCGGGTTGTCACGGTTGATGGCAGCGCCAGCAGACGCTTCAGCGCCGACACGGGCCTTGGCGTGGTCGTCACCAGCATACGCGGATGCGTGCCAAGGCGCAGTGTCATCTGTGCCATATCAAGTGCCATGTCGGCGCGCCGCCATTTGGCGAACTCGTCGGCCCAGATGAGGTCGAATTGCGGGCCGCGCAGCTGTTCGGGATCATCTGCGGAAATCACATCGCCCGTCGTCCCGCTATCCCAGAATAATTTGCGGCGCGACTTCACAAAATCGGGCCGCATATTGGGCAGCAGAGGCGACATCAGGCCAGACTGGCCCTCGATCATCACATTCGCCGCATCGTGCATGGTTTCACCAATCAACCCGATGCGCTGCACCAGCCCCCGGCTGGCGAGCTGGTTCACCCATTCTGCACCCGCGCGGGTCTTGCCGGCACCGCGCCCTGCCAGCAGCACCCATTGCCGCCATTGGCCTTTGGGTTCGTCCTGATGGGGATGGGCATGCAGCCACCATATGCTTTGTAGGGCCTCATATTTTTCCGGCGTCAGGGAGTTGCGATACGCTTGGCGCTGCGCCCTCGTCATCTTCGCCAGCACCGCCATCTTCAAAAATCGCATAGATCCTGTTCACAATCGCCATATTGGTGCCGGTGGCATGCCGCGCTTTGATGCCTGGCACTTTGGTCATGGACGCAATGGAACGGCCCAATTGCGTCAGCTTGCGCAGCATTTTCAGATGCTCGGCCTGGACCGCCTGTTCCTGCTTCAGCGTTTTGGCTTGCGACTGTGCGCGGGCATCCAGCCGTTCCTGACGGCGCACGGCTTTGTCGATGGATTTCTGCAAGGCCTGACTGATCTCTGCGATGCAGCCACTGACGTCGCCGGGGTCGCTGACCGACTGGCACATACGGTGCCAGCGCCCGGCCGCCCGTCGGCTGAAAAAGGCGGGCTTGGTCACCCCATGCCGCTGCACAAGGCTGACCACAGGTTCATCGGTTGTCATGTAGTCGCGCTTGATCGCCTCCCAGTCCGGGGCGGGATTCAGCGCAGGGTCGGGCGCACGGCGCGATGTGCGCCGTGGCGGGGATGCTGTGTCATTCATGAAAAGCCCACTGGAAAAATGGCGCGTCCGCTCACATCTGACACGCCGTTAAACGAAAACGGCCGGGCACTGCCCAGCCGCTGAAGACCTGATACCGGATATAATTCCTATATACGCATCCCCCGCGCGCCTGTCAAGGCGAAAAGGATTATTATCCTTTCAGGGGTGGTGCGGCGGTGGGTGCGTCCAGGACGGGGAACCTGAACGCACCCTGCCGGTACTGCGGGCAGAAGGGGCGGTCTGCCCGCTTGGGGAACTCAGCGAACGGATTGCTTTTCTTCGGCGATGGCAGAGGCGAGTGCATCAAGGCCCTGCACGGCCAGATCCTGCGCGCCATCCACCGCATTCATACCTGCGACACACAGGTCAGGATTGGACAGGCACACATCGGCCACCTTTTGATAGGTTTCATCAGCCGCGACCGACGAAGCCGTCGAAGCCGCTGATGACGCCGTGCGGGTTACGGCATCTGCCGCCGGATTGCCGGGCAGGAAAAACGCCACGACCGAAATCCAGAAGGCAGCACGAAACAGGTTCAGCATTGAGGCGGGGTCTCCGTTCTATGCTGACCAATATGCCCGACATCTCCTGAATTGCTGTGAACCAGTCCAGTAAAATTAGAATATTGAAAATTTTCGCTAATCGTCCATTTAATATACAAAACGATCTATGCTATTATTTGATTGATTTGTATTCTATTTATCTGACAATTTTTAGATAACATTCGGAAAATTTGCATAAAATACGTTCTATTAACCTGTGTAAATGCATGTAAACCATAACCTCATTCAATCATCCTTAACACCGCCGGGGCAAAAGTTAGTCCTAACGGTGGGCTAACGATCAAGAATGGCGTTTTTTCGCATCATTTCCGATGCATTGAGGGCTGAACGCCGCCTCACGCCTGATCGCGGCTTCATTCTGGGCCAGCTGATGGGCGGGGCCACGGGCGTCCTGGCGTTTATGGCTTCTCTCATTTTTGTGGGCTGGCCCGGCTGGCCGGAAGGCATCGCTTTTGCCTGGCTCACGGCGCATGGCGGCTTTGCCCTGCTGGCATTGGAACCGGAACGTGATGCGGCGGCCAAGACGGCGGCCTCTGCCAGCCTGACTTTGTTCATCGCCTATCTCAGCGGCCTTACCGGCGGCCTTGCCTCCCCCTTCATCGTCTGGCTGCTGGTTCTGCCGATTGATGGGGCGCTCACCCGCCTGCCCCGGGCGATAGTTCTGGGCGCAGCGCTGGCGGCTTTCAGCGTTATGCTGCTGGCCCTGACCGGCCCCACCGGCTGGACCGCCCACAGCCTGCTGCCGGAAGCCGACAGCGCCCTGGTGCGTGCCATCATTATTCTGGCAGCGATCAGCTATGCCGGTTCAGCCATTTATGCGCTGGTGCAGGCCGAACGCGAGACGATGGCGCGTGAACGCCGTGGCGCGCTGGTGTTCAAGGCCGTCACCGATGGTGCAGGTGATCTCATCCTGCGGCTGTCGTCTGAGGGTGAGGTGCGGTTTGCCTCGCACGCCACCGCCCATGTTCTGGGCCTTGAACCAGATGCCCTTCAAGGCCGCAGCCTTTTCGATTTTGTCTTCGCGGCTGACCGCGCGGTTCTGGCCAGCACGCTGCACGATGCACTTGGCATGAAGCGCGCCGCTTCGGCCGAGGTGCGGATGGTGCGCGCCAATGGCTCGATCGCCTGGGTCGAGTTCCGTTGCGATCCGGCTCATGACGGCGCCTGGGGCGAGGCGGCTGACATCGTGGCTGTCGGGCGCGATACATCCGTGCGGCGCGCCTATGAAGACCAGCTGGCGCGGGCGCGCGAAATTGCCGAGCGCGCCAGCCAGTCCAAGTCGAAGTTCCTGGCGAATATGAGCCACGAGCTGCGCACGCCGCTGAATGCCATTATCGGGTTTTCCGACATGATGCGGCAGGAAATCTTCGGCCCGCTGAATGGCACGCGCTACAAGGATTACGCGGTGATGATCCACGACAGCGGTCGCCACCTGCTCGATCTCATCAGCGACGTGCTTGATATGTCGAAGATCGAGGCCGGCAAGTTCGAGCTGTCGCCTGAGCCGGTCGATGCGGCTGGCATTATCGCGCAGTGTCTGGAAACGATGAAGGTCACCGCCGACCGCAAGAACGTGACGCTGACGGCGCATCTTTCCGATGCCGGCGGGCTGGTGGCTGACCGGCGTGCGCTGAAACAGATCGTCTTCAACCTGCTCTCCAATGCCGTGAAGTTCACGCCGGCGGGCGGCACGGTTGAAATCGCCACGGCCTCGAAGGCTGGATGGTTCTGGCTCGGCGTTTCCGATGACGGCATCGGCATCTCGGAAGAAAACCTGAAGAAACTTGGCCGCCCGTTTGAGCAGGCCTCTGACCACATGACCCGCGAGCACGAAGGCACCGGGCTTGGCCTCAGCCTCGTGCGCTCCTTTGTCGAAATGCATGGTGGCCGCATGGAGATCGAAAGCGCGCTGGGTCGCGGCACGACGGTACGCGCCTTCCTGCCAATGACGCCGCAGATGGAGACTCACCTGAAAGCGGCTGCTGAATGAGCATCCGGGTGAAGCGCACTTCATCATTCGCTAACACGGGCGTGTTAATGTGGGCGCTTTCGAATGGGGCAAGCGGGCAATGATCCGCCAGATCTGCTATCTCAGTTCCGTCAATGAAGCGCTCGATGCCGAAGCATTGACGCAGCTTGTTGAACGCGCGCGCATCACCAATGCGGCGCTTCAGGTCACCGGCCTGCTCGCTTATGGCGAAGGTCACTTCTTTCAGGTTCTGGAAGGTCCGCGCGATAATATCGCCTCGGCCTTTGCGCGCCTGACCCGCGATGGCCGCCATCACGATATCCACGTTCTGCAGGACGAGATGATTTCATCGCGTGATTTCGCAGGCTTCCCGCTCGCCTTCCGTCCGCTCGACTCGCGAGTCCTGCTCACACTGGACAGCTTCTCATGGGAGTCGGCCATTCCCATGATCATTGGCGGCCTTGGCCACGAACTTCCGGTCCAGGCAACGCGCGAATCAGCCAACGCGGCCGCCTGACTCAGCGGCTCCGCGCGTAGCACGAACAGCCTTGCTGGAAGGCCTTGTGCCAACGCAACGAAAGGTTTAGCACCCCACGGCCTGCGGGCAGGGCACCGGAACGCCGGAAGTGGGGCATGAAGCAATCCTTCTACGCGCTGACATCTCTACGCCGCTTTCAGAAGATGTCGCTGCAGATTGTTGCGGACAGCGCGATCATCGCACTTGCCTTTGTCTCGGCGATGGCGCTGCGCCTCGAAAACCTTCAGACACTCACCAGCTTGGAGACATGGCTGCCCATCGCCGTCATGTGGCCGCTGACCATAGCCGGGTTCTGGGCGTCTGGCCTCTATCAGACGGTTATCCGTTACATGTCTCCCGATGGGCTATGGGGCATCGGCGTGGTGTCCTTGCTATCGGCGCTGGGTCTGGCCATCACCAATGCGGGGGCAGGGTCGCCCCTGCCGCGCTCGATCCCCATGATCTATGCGATCTTGCTGTTCACTATGGTCAGCGGGCTGCGCTTCTTCGCGAAAGGTGTTTTTCGACAGACCAATAAGCTCATCAAGCGGCCAGTTCTGATCTATGGCGCTGGCGAAGCCGGCCGTCAGCTTCTCATCGCGCTCACCCAGGGCCGGGAATACGCCCCTGTAGGACTGGTCGATGACGACAGAAACCTGCAAGGCATGCTGGTGGGCGGACTGCGTGTGCAAAAGCCCACGGACCTGCCAGGTCTGGTGGAAAAAACCTCGGCGGCGGAAATGCTTCTGGCGATGCCCAGCATCAGCCGCAAACGCCGACAGGAGATCATCCAGTCGGTCGAATACCTGCAGCTTGAAATCAAGACCATTCCTTCGGTGGCTGACATCATCAGCGGGCGCGAGGTCATCAGCGATCTGCGCCCGGTTTCTCCCGCTGATCTTCTTGGCCGTGACCCAGTCACGCCGGTGCACGAGCTCATGTCTGAGAACATCACGGGCAAAGCCGTGATGGTGACAGGTGCCGGTGGCTCCATCGGCAGCGAGCTGTGTCGGCAGATCCTGTCTCAGAACCCGCAATGTCTTATCCTTTTTGAACTGTCTGAATTCGCGCTCTATGCCATTGAGGCCGATCTGACCGACATCATCAGGCGTAACGGCAGCAGAACCCGAATCATACCGATCCTTGGCTCCGTGCAGAACCGCGCCCGCCTTGAATCCGTCATCCAGACCTATCGGGTGCAGACCATTTATCATGCCGCCGCCTACAAGCATGTGCCGCTGGTTGAAGAAAACGTCATCGAAGGCATTCAGAACAATGTTTTCGGAACACTCACAACAGCGCAGGCGGCCAGGAAATGCGGGGTTGAGCGCTTCATTCTCGTTTCCACCGACAAAGCGGTGCGTCCGAAGAATGTCATGGGCGCGTCCAAGCGGCTTGCCGAACTCGCCTGCCAGGCCTTGGCCAAGGAAACGAACAATACAGTTTTCTCGATGGTGCGATTTGGCAATGTGCTGGGATCATCAGGCTCGGTGATCCCGTTGTTCCAGACGCAGATTTCCAGAGGCGGCCCTGTCACCGTCACACACCGCGACATCAACCGTTATTTCATGACCATCCCCGAAGCCGCACAGCTTGTCATTCAGGCGGGCGCAATGGGCAAAGGGGGCGATGTCTTCGTGCTCGACATGGGCGAGCCTGTGAAGATCCTGGACCTCGCAATGACGATGATCAGACTTCAGGGACAGATCCCTTATGTCACCGATGCAACGGACCCGGAAGAACCGCAGCCCGGCCACATGCCCATCCACATCACCGGCCTCAGGAAAGGCGAAAAACTCTACGAGGAACTCCTGATCGGTGAGAACCCAAGCGGCACTCAGCATCCGCGCATCATGACGGCCTCGGAAATATCCCTCTCGCCGGATGCCATGCGCAGCATTCTCGATCAGCTTCACGCCGCCTGTGTGTCGCTGGATATGGCCGCCCTGCGACGGCTGCTGATTGAAACACCACTTGGCTATGACCCGACTGATGCCGAGCTTGCCGATCTGATCTGGGTTGAGGGTAAGCGGTCTGTGGTGCCAGGGCTGCGCGTGATCGACGGCAGCCGCGCCTAGTCTCTGCATCGGCAACTGTCAGCTTTGGTCCGGCGCTGATTGCAATTGTGCACGTCGCCGCGCATATGGGCGCCCTTATGGAGAACCCGATGCCCGCACGCACATTGGAAAAACGCATCGCATCCGCGCCGAAGCGCTTTGCCAGTGTGGCGCAGGCGATTGAAAAGCGACAGCCACGCGAGCCGGTCTACGCGCTTTATCCAAGGCGCATCTCACGTGCGGTCAAAACCTTCATGACGGGCTTTCCCGGCACCACCATGTATGCGGTGAAGGCCAATCCTGCGCCGCCGCTGCTCGATCTCATCTACAAAGCGGGGCTTCGGGATTTTGATACGGCGTCGCTGCCGGAAGTGAAGCTGATCGCCGGCCGCTTCAAGGACGCGCGCTGTCATTTCATGGCACCGATCCGCATACGCGGCACCACGGGTGAAGCCTATCGCAAATATGGCGTCACCAGTTTCGTGATCGACGACGAGCGCGAGCTTCAGCGGCTGATCGAGGAAACCGGCATCACGACACCATCCGAACGAAAACGCGTGAAGGTTTTTGTGCGGCTGTCGACGCCGGTGGATGGTGCCTTTCTCGAACTCTCATCGAAGTTCGGCCTTGATGCTGGCGAAGGTGGTGCGCTGCTGAAGAAAGTGGCGGCGGCGGGTTTCGTTCCGGCGCTGACCTTTCATGTCGGCTCATTGTGCATCCGCCCCATGGCCTATCGTCAGGCGCTGGAAATCTGCCGCGATGCCGTGAACGCTTCAGATGTTGAACTGGGCGGGTTTGATGTCGGCGGCGGCTTTCCTGCACCCTATCCAGGCGTGCCTGCCCCGTCACTCGACGAATATTTCTACGCGATCCGCGAAGCCCGCAAGACGCTGCGCCTGTCGAAAAAGGCTGATCTGTTCTGCGAGCCGGGGCGCGCCATCTGCGCGGAAGGCATCTCGGTCATAACCCAGGTCATCCGCCGCAAGAACGACCGGCTGTATCTGAACGATGGCGTCTATGGCAGCTTTGACGAGATGACCCTGCCCGACTGGAACATCGACTATCCCCGCCGCGTCTATATGCGCACAGGCGCGGGCAAGGTGGTGGAAGTGGGCGGCCCGCGCCGCCCGTTCCGTATCTACGGCCCCACCTGCGACACGCTCGACAAGATGCCGCGCCCCATCCTGCTGCCCCAGAATCTGGGGGACGAGGACTGGATCGAGTTCGGGATGCTGGGGGCCTATTCCTGCGCCCTGCGCACGGGTTTCAACGGCTTTTACCCGGATGAGTGGGTCGAAGTGCAGGAAAACTAAGCCTGATGATGCGCAAATAAAGCTGCAATGGAACGGAATGTTTACACCATAGGCTGACTATTGGCGGGCTCATTTCACTCGTCCATTGCCTATGTCCAGCTCGAACGACAATCTTCAGACGCTGATCGACCTCGCCAGAGAACCCTCCAGCGACAAGCGCCGCGAGTTGCTGCGCCAGATGACAGATCTGTTCATGGAGGCCCCGGCAGCCCATTCCGATCTCGCCCGTTCACAGTTCGGCGAGATCCTCGGCACCATTGCCCATGAAATGGAAATGGAGGTGCGCCAGACTCTGGCCGCGCGCCTCGCTCATGTGCCCGAAGCGCCGCACGCGCTCATCCTTCAGCTCGCCAGCGATGAAATCCATGTCGCGCGCGACATTCTTCAGAACAGCAAGGTGCTGCGCGATCAGGATCTGGTTGCCCTCGCTTCGCTTCAGACACAGGAACACCTGCACGCCATCGCCAGCCGTGAAACGGTCAGTGCCACCGTTTCGGATGTTCTGGTCCAGCGCGGCGACGAACGCGTGCTGACCGCCGTGATTTCGAACGATGGTGCCGAAATTTCACGCAGCGCCATGGAAACGCTCACCGAGCGTATTGAAACCATGCCAGCCCTCAGCGCGCCTCTGGTCTCGCGCAGTGATGTGCCGGCTGACCTGCTGAACGAGCTGTTCTTCAAGGTCACATCCGAACTGCGCCGTGTCATCATCAGCAAGATGGACAATATCGACCCCGTCCTCATCGACGGGGCCATCAGGCAGACCGAACGGCGCATCAAGGCCCGCGCCACACCGACCGACCCGGATGAAGCGCGCGCCATGGCTTTCCTTGACGAACTCGCGCGCAACAGCACGATCAATGAAGGCACGCTCGTCACTGTCGCGCGCCAGCACCGCTTCCCGGAAACCGCCGCTGTTCTGGCGCGTCTGGCCGACATCGACTTCAAGACGGCCAAGCGCGTGCTCAGCGATGCGGCGCGACCGGAGTCGCTGGTCATCGTGTGCCGCGCCTGCCGCTTCACACGCGAGACGTTCTCCACCCTCACCTTCAAGCTGAAGGATGGCTCGCGCCTCGCCCATGGCGATCAGCAACCTGTGCATTCGGTTTTTGAGATCATGACGCTCTACGACAAGGTGCCGGTCGATGCCGCCCAGCGCGTGATCCGCTTCTGGCGCATGCGCAAGTCGGCCGACACCGCCGCCGCCTGATTCAGACTGTGATGGTCCTGTGAAGACCGGCCACGCGCGCCTTCACCATCCATCCTCGGTAACAACGCCCCCGCCCCGGCTGGCCCTCCTTGCGATGGGCCCACGCTCTTTCCTCCCTCTATGACTTGGCGCTCGGTCTCTTTCCTCCCCGCTTGGATCGTGCGGGCATGAACGCTTTCCTCCCTCTATGACTTAGCGCCCGGTCTCTTTCCTCCCCGCACGGATGGTGCGGGCATGAATGCTTTGCTCCCTCTATGTCTCAGTGCTCGGTCTCTTTCCTCCCCGCATGGATCGTGCGGGCATGAACGCTTTCCTCCCTCCATGACTTATTGCTCACTCTCTTTCCTCCCCCGCTTGGATCGTGCGGGCATGAACGCTTTCCTCCTTCCATGACTAGGCGCCCGGTCTCTTTCCTCCCCCGTTTACGGGGGAGGTGCCTCGCAGAGGCGGAGGGGGATGTTGACTGGCAGAAAGCGTGTGACTGCGAATAATGCTCAACTCACTCATGAGTCGTGTCATTCGCGCTTCTTTTCCACTAACCTATGAAGTTTTGCCAATGAAGTGCAAATCAACCCCGACATCCATGGAAACGGGCACAATTTCACAAGGCATTGACAAGCAGTTGGAAGGGGGTAGGTTGAGCGCCTCACCGCATCTTTCGGCGGACGGAAAC
>CAYMIJ010000002.1:0-98730 GCA_964390465.1 uncultured Flavobacteriaceae bacterium
GGTGCCATCATCGGGCAAGGTGCTGACCGGTGGTGTGGACGCCAACGCGCTGCAGCGGCCCAAGCGGTTCTTCGGTGCGGCCCGCAATATCGAGGAAGGCGGCTCGCTGACCATCATCTCGACCGCGCTGATCGACACCGGCAGCCGCATGGACGAAGTGATCTTCGAAGAGTTCAAGGGCACCGGCAATTCGGAAATCATCCTCGATCGCAAGGTTTCCGACAAGCGCGTCTTCCCGGCCATCGACATTCTGAAGTCGGGCACGCGCAAGGAAGAATTGCTGGTCGACAAGGGCACGCTGGCGAAAACCCATGTGCTGCGCCGTATCCTCAACCCGATGGGCACGGTTGATGCGATCGAGTTCCTGCTGGAAAAACTGCGCACGTCGAAAACCAATTCCGACTTCTTCGACAGCATGAACACCTGAGGCGTGGGGCGTTTGCGCGCCCCTCCCTTTTTGCAAGATACCGAGTTCAGCGCCGCCGCTGGATGACCGGCGCAATGGCCGGTCATGAGGAATGAGAGCGGGCCATACGCGCCGCCTTACGTGAGGCCGCATGATTTCTCTTGCGGCCCACGGAACGCATGACACTCTGGTCTTCAGGATCAATACCAGATGAAAACACCTGAAGAGCTCCGCGACTTTATTTTCAAGGACGAGGTGCGTCGCACTGGCTTTCAGCGCTGGTGGGACGAAGACTGGTCGTGGGATGGTCTGGCAAAACGGAAATGGAAAGATGAAAGGTCGCTTCAGGACTATTGGGCTGAAGAAAAAGACCGGCTGATTACATTTGCAGGCCGCACGTGGACGCGATTTCACCTGCCCCCTTTTGCACCCGACAAACAGCTTTGTGCTGATTACACGAAAGCCAAAAGCGGTGATTTCCGGGATTTGATCAGAGGACGGCTGCCTGAATATACAAAGGCAGACGTCGAGACAGCAAAAAATGAGGGGCGAGCATCAGTCCTTGATCGCGCCTTCTTCGATGGTTGTATCTTTCCGGGATGGATCAGACAGCCGCCGCGTGGCGTGGTAGTGGCGCGCTTCGACCACGCCATGTTTTTGGATGACGCAGACTTTTGCGCTCAAATTCTCACAGCCTCGTTTGACGGTGCGCAGTTCAGTGGTGGGGTTGCGCTGTTTAACAAGGCGCAGTTCAGCGGCGGGGATGCGTCGTTTGACTATGCGCAGTTCAGCGGTGGGTATGCGTCGTTTGATGGTGCGCAGTTCAGCGGCGGATTTGCGTGGTTTATCGATGCGCAGTTCAGCGGCGGGGGTGCGTCGTTTGACGGTGCGCAATTCAGCGGTGGGAATGCGTGGTTTGAGAATGCGCAGTTCAGCGGCGGGGGGGCGTCGTTTGAGGGCGCGCAGTTCAGCCACGGGGCTGCGACTTTCAGAGGCCCGAAGGGCGCGGTGTTTTCCGGCGCGACAAATTTTTCCGGCGCTCTTTTCAAACAGGGTGCAGATTTTTCAGGGCGGAGTTTTCACGGGAAAACAGATTTCAGAAATACAAAGGTTTACGCGCCCCTGACGTTCAATGAATGTGAGTTGTTTCAGGAAACCTATTTCGACGAGGCGAGCTTTCGACCGCCGGACAACCCGAAGCCATGGGTGCTGAACAAACCTGCGGCATCTCCATCAGGCCCAGGTATTGTAGGCATCAACAACCGGCACGCAGAAAGCTTCGAAAAGGCTTTCCGCATTTTGAGATACCTGACTGCGCGCGCAAACAATCTCGAATACGAACAGATGTTCCACGCGCTTGAGCTGGATGCGCGGCGCACGCGAACAAATATACCTCGATTTGAACGCGCGTTGTCATGGGTTTATCGCCTTGTATCATATTACGGTGCATCGCTGTGGCGCCCACTGGTGACGTTGCTTTCGGTTGGGGTTGTGGCTTTGCTGCTGACTTCTTTGCTTGTTTACCACACCGCTGATTTCAACCAGATCGATGCTTCAGCCAATGGTCGAGGGGCGCTTGCATTTGATGTTCTGGCATTTGTCGGCCGGAATTTTATCCCGTCACCACTGGTGTGGAGCTTTGACCTTGAGAAAATCTACTGGGCGGGTGCGATGGACCCATGGGCTCGTTTGGGGTTGGTGGCGATTGGCTCGTTCCAAACCCTGACTTTCATTGCCTGCATCGCGATGTTTCTCATCGCTCTGCGGCGGCGATTTCAGATGCGCAGCGAGTGAGTGTGCAGAACATCCCCGACCCCAATCCGCCGCTGGAAAGCGCGCGGCTGGCGCTGGAGCCGGTGAATGGCTGGCATGGCGAGCCGATGTTCGCCGGGCTGAAAGACCCGTTGCTTTACACCTACATCCCGAAGGAGCCCCCGCTGGCGGCCTCGCATGTGTCGCGCCGGTTCGAGGCGCTGGAACAGCGGCGCTCGCCCGACGGCGCAGAGCTATGGCTCAACTGGGCGGTGCGGCTGAAATCCAATGGCTATGTCGGCCTTGTGGAAGCCACCGTGTACGCGGATGGCCAGGCCGATATTGCGTGGATGATTTTCACGCCTCATCAGCGGCAGGGGCTGGGCGCAGAGGCGGTGGGTGCGATGCTGGAACATCTGGGCCAGATGGGTGTGCGCGCCGTGCGGGCCTTCATCGACACGCGCAACGCGGCCTCGATCGCGCTCGCCGAGCGCTGTGGCCTTACCCGCATCGCCACCCACAGGGCGCGCGAAAAACTGCGCGGCCGCCCGGTCGATGACCACGAATATGGCAAAGCGCTTGCCTGAGCGGCGGCTGAACCGCCGCTGAACACCCGCGCCCTATTCCTGCCCCGAATGAGGATTGAGATCGGCCCATAAATCAGCACACTGGCGCGCGCCCGACCCATGCGCCGCTTCGGAGGCTTTCATGCGCCTGACCTCTTATGTTGTTACGCTGGCCGCCCTGATGAGTGGCACCGCCCTTGCCAATATGATGCCGCCCGACCCGCCAAAGGAACCGGTGGCCGTGCCGATCGAGCAGCCCGCGCTGGAAGGCGGCTGGCGCTATGAGCTGGATAAAAGCGAGCCGCCGCAATGTGACCAGCCGCCGGGCGAGGCCACACAGACACTGACCTTCGAGTTCGCCATGACCGGCGGTTTCATGCAGTGGACGGGCAATGATGAGGAATCCATGGACTTCGGTGTCGAGCTGGCACCACAGAAGGACAGCGTGGACCTGATGACCGCCGATGGCCCGACGTTCAGTTTTTCCACCCCCAGGGATGGCGTGATGAAGGGCACGGCGATGCCCGAATTCGCCAAGGACTTCGAAGGCAAGACCTTCCGCAAATGTTATGAAGCCGCCGACCGCAGCAAGATCAGGCTGGCCAAAGAAGGTGCGCCGGATGATGAGGCGAAAGCCGCTTATGCCTGGCTGAGCCAGGGCGGCATGACCGAGCAGCCGCGCTTTGTCGACATGCGTTACAAGGACAAGAAAACCAAGGATCTGTGTGCGCGCGAGGACCATCAGTATCTGTTCCTCGATCTCACCGGCCCCTTGGGCTTTTCCGTGGGCCGCTGGAACAGCGCGGCGCTGGCCGAGAAACTGGCCGGCAGCAACAAGGACACAGACGGCATTGGCGATGAGATCGGCAACTGGACCATCGAGGCGGTGGAGCCCACCGACACCGGCTGGAAGGTGACGCTGACCGAGCTGATCCCGCCCAACGGATCGCGCGGCGATACCACCACCATTTCGCTGGTCCGCAAGGGCGACACGCTTTCCATCCCCGAATGGAAACGCGACTATCTGCGCTGCACGACCGGCAATGAAGCCACGGAGGCCCCGCTGTGAATCCTCTTTCCTGTTTTGTTGCCTCAGGGTTTTTGATGACCGCGCTGGCTTTGGCCGAAGCGCCAAAGCCGACGGGCGCGCCCTCACCATCGCCGTCGCCGGAAGCGACCCCGGCTGAGGCGGGGGCCGATACGGGCAGTGAAGGTCAGGGCACCGTGACGCCCATCAGCGGCACGGTCGTGCCACCACCGCATGTCGATGTGAAAGCCCTTGAGCCCATCACATCTCGTTCATGGGCGCTTGGCGCATCATGCGATGGCGAGGTGATGGATTTCGTCGTCGACAAGGATGGCTGGCCCTATCGGCGCGATGGCGGTTACACGCCGCTGACCCGCTTCGAGATGGGCGGCAGTCTGCTCCAGACCTCAGACGAGGTGGGCATTGGCCGCACGGACGCCGTTTACAAATTGCAGGATGACGGGACGCTGCGTCTGTGGTCGGAAATCAATTCCGAAGGCGCGGAAGAAGATGGGGCCGCCCCGCCGACCCAGCGCGTGCGCGATGGGCACATCGTCATGAATGATGCGGGCGAGAAGGTTTCACCCGGTGCCGAGACGCCCGCCATGAAGGCCTGTCCCGCGCGTGGTTCGATGATCTCCGCCGAGGCCAGGGCGGCGCTGAACGGCGCATGGGGCGTGAAAACCGAAAGCGGCATCTGCCCCACGGGCGGCGATAGCATCATCTTTGACCTCGACCGCCCGGTGCCGACTGCCATTCGCGGCCCCTGGGGCGGTGAGGCTGTTGGCCAGAGCTGGGTGACGAAAGCTGAAAACCAGAACGGCGCGTGGTCGGTGACGGAAGGCAACAGCTTTGAAGCGAACACCTATCTTTTCACGCCATCGTCTGACGGCACGCTGACCCAGAGCGTTGATTACGATGAAACAAAGGTGACGTTCGCGCGCTGCCCGTAAAGCATGGCTTGACGCAGGCGCAACTTGTGACGCGGGGCGCGGGGGTCTAAACCTCCGCGCCTTTTGCTTATGGGATGATGGTCATGGCGCGTTTGCCAGTGGTTGCAGTTGCCGGTGCCACCGGCGCGGTCGGCGTTGAAATGCTGAAATGTCTGGAGGCGCGGAACTTCCCGCTCTCGACGCTGAAGCTGCTTGCCTCGAAACGCTCGGCTGGCAAGACCATGCGCTTCAAGGGCGCGGACATTGCGGTTGAGGAACTGACCGCCGACAGCTTCAGGGGTGTTGATATCGCCCTGTTCTCAGCTGGCGGATCGGTCAGTCGTGACTTTGCCCCGGCGGTGGTCAAAGCGGGCGCGGTGATGATCGACAATTCATCGGCCTTCCGCATGGACCCTTCCGTTCCGCTGGTCGTGCCGGAAGTGAACCCGGGGGCCGTGAAGGCGCATAAGGGCATCATCGCCAACCCCAACTGTTCGACCATCATCGCCAATGTGCCGTTATGGCCGCTGCATCAGAAGAACCGTATCGTGCGGCTGATCGCGGCGACCTATCAGGCGGCTTCCGGCGCTGGCTGGGCGGCGATGGAGGAATTGAAGAACGCCACGCGCGCGGCGCTGGATGGCGCGGCCTTCAAGCAGGAGATCATCCCGCATCCTTATGCGTTCAACCTGTTCAGCCACAATTCAAAGGTCGATCCCGAAACGCTGTATAACGAGGAAGAAACCAAGCTGCTGAAAGAGACGCGCAAGATTTTCGGCGACGACGCCATGCGTATTTCAGCCACCTGTGTGCGTGTGCCGGTGCTGCGTGCCCATACCGAGGCGCTGACGGTCGAGTTCGAGCGACCCATGACAAGGGCCGAAGTGACGGCCATCCTGAAAGATGCGCCGGGCGTGAGGATTGTGGATGATGTCGCCGCCAATCACTTCCCCATGCCGAACGAGGCGAGTGAGCAGGATGACATTCTGGTCGGGCGCATCAGACCCGATTCATCAGACCCATCGGGCCACACGATCCAGATGCTCATCGCGGGCGATCAGCTTCTGAAAGGCGCGGCGCTGAACGCGGTGCAGATCGCGGAGTTGTTATAAGCCCCGTGGGCGCGACGCAGCGTATCGTTGATTGTTGAGGCATTTACAGGAAGATTGCTCCAAGACGGAGAGACCCATGACGGCCGCAAACACCCACAAGAGCGTAATCGAAAATGTCTATGCGGATCTTGGCAGGGGCAGTCTGGATGTCCTGATGGATTCCCTGCATGACGACATCGAATGGTTTCAGGATGGCGATGCTGATCTTTTCACATTTTCAGGTCCGCATCACGGCAAGTGGGCCGTCGCTGCCTGTATGACCGCCATGAACACGGCGTTTCCTCCCATTGGGTTGAGAATACTGGACATCATCGCTGAGGACGACAAGGTTTGCGTCAGGTGTCAAATCGAGCGTGCAGCTTCGGGTGACGGGCCAAATATCCAAAGCCAGTCGGCCCATTTCTTCACTTTTGAGAACGGCAAGATCAGGCGCTTTCGGGAAATCTTTGATACCGCGTCAGCCCTGCGCCAGATGGGCAGGCTTGTGGTGGCCGTGCCAGAGGCACCCATTCATGTGGTGACGCCCTGACCGATCGTATCTGCGCGCTTCGCTTTGCGCGCGGTGAGATGTGCGGGACCACACGATCCAGATGCTCATGCGGGCAATCAGCTTCTGAAAGGCGCGGCGCTGAACGCGGTGCAGATCGCGGAAACCCTCTAGGTGTGTATGTTAAACATAACCTGGTGTAATTTATTATTGACACGATGTTATGTATTGTTTACATCACCCTCATTAATGAGGAGGGTACTTATGTCGTATCGTGAAAAAATCGCCTGGCTGTCGCTGCTGTCTGTCGTCCTGACGCTGGGCCCGTATCTGGTCTATGTCGCGGTGACCAGGCCAGGCCCGGACGTGCCCAATCTGGGACTGCTTCTGGTGTTTGGGATCGCGGCCGGGGCCAACGGGATCATCCGTGCAGCCGGTGAAGTGGTCATGCGCTGGAGAAATCCGGTGGATGCGCGCATACCGATGGACGAGCGCGAAATCCTGATCGAGCGGCGCTCGATCACGGTGGCCTATTATATCTTGATGTTTGGCTTCCTTGTGGTTGGCGGTGTGATGCCGTTCAAAAACTACGGCTGGGACATCGTGAACACGGCCATCGCCGCCATCGTGGTGGCTGAGTGCGTGCAATACGGACTGGTCATCATCGGTCATCGCAGGCACGTCACATGATCGAAGGTGATCTGACCAATCATATCCGCGCGCTGCGCTTTCAGCATGGCGAGATGTCACAGGGCGAGCTGGGGCAGCAGATCGGCCTTACCCGTCAGACCGTGGCCGCGATCGAAGCCGGAAAATATGCGCCGACTCTGGAAACCGCGTTTCGCATCGCGCATGTGTTCAGCGCACCGCTGGGGGATGTGTTTCAGTGGCAGGCCAAAGCCGTGAAACCTATGGCTTCAGGATGATGCTTCCTGTCGTGCGGCGGGCCTGAAGGTCTTCATGCGCACGGGCAGCATCAGCGAGAGCATATTCCGCAGGCGGGGTGATCTTCACCGCGCCTGCGGTGATGACGGCAAACAAGGCTGCGGCTCAAAGGTGCGTGCACCAATCTTAAAGGGCAAAATATACCAGAGCAGCGCCCGCGCTGATTGAAAATGGAGCCACCGCTCTGACGGCCCAAAACGGCAACTTCTTGGACCACCAGACTGCATAGCCAGAGTGCCAACGTAGCGGAATAATCATAAGGGCTACCGATGTGGCGACGATGAACCAACCGCCCATTTCGAATACGTCCGGTAGCTTTGAAAGTGGCGCGCGCACCACCATTGCGATACCAGCGAGTAAGCGTAAGCCTTGCTCCGTCAAATTGACGCGGTGGTTAGAAGCTGTGAGGCTGAGAATGTGAAGGCAGCGGTCTGGTCGGACAGCCATGAGCGCTCCAACCCCAATCAACCACAAGCCAGAGCCGCACAAAATTGCAAGAGCCATAGATTGCATTGGAGATTAGCAGCCTTCGCTGTCTGTCTTTTTCTCAATCGGCTTCGGCTTCAGGATGATGCTTCCTGTCGTGCGGCGGGCCTGAAGGTCTTCATGCGCGCGGGCAGCATCAGCGAGAGCATATTCCGCAGGCGGGGCGATCTTCACCGCGCCTGCGGTGATGACGGCAAACAAGGCTGCGGCGCTGTCCTGAAGTTCAGGCGTCGTGCCGACATAGGCGGCCATGCTGGGCCGTGTCACATAAAGCGACTTCGGCGTGAGCAAAGCGGGCGGGAAGGGCGGCACCGGCCCTGAGGCATTGCCGAACGAAACGAACAGGCCCCGCAGCTTCAGGGCCGCAAGGCTGGCCTGCCAGGTGTCGTGGCCAACGCCGTCATAGACGACCGGCACACCTGCGCCGTCCGTCAATGCCAGCACGCGGGCGGCAATATCCTCGTCACGCGAAATAATGACATGATCGCAGCCATTGGCGGTGGCGAGCCCTACCTTGTCGGCTGAACCAACCGTGCCGATGACGCGCGCCCCCAGGGCCTTGGCCCACTGACAGGCGATCTGGCCGACCCCGCCAGCCGCTGCATGGAACAGGATCGTTTCGCCAGCTTTCACCGGATAACAGCGGCGCAGCAGAAACTCTGCCGTCATGCCTTTCAGCAGGACACTCGCGGCCACGGCATCGCTGATGCCCGCGGGCAGTTTCACCGCGCGGCCTTCGGGCACATTGGCGGCTTCGCCATAGGCACCGAGCGGACCTGAGCAATAGCCTGCGCGATCACCCACGCTGAACGTGGTGACGCCGTCACCGACAGCCTCCACCACGCCGGCGGCCTCAAGACCAAGGCCTGAGGGCAGCTTTACCGGATAGAGGCCCGAGCGGTGATAGGTGTCGATGAAATTGACGCCGATGGCCGTGTGGCGAATGCGGATTTCGCCCGGCCCCGGTGCAGGCAGATCCACATCAGCAAGGGCCAACACCTCCGGCCCGCCTGTCAGCTCGAACCGGATGGCCTTCATGGCAAATGCTCCGTAGACGGACTAACCGAGAAAGCGCTGGAAGAAGCCGATCGTGGCGGCGTCGGCGGAGGCTGCGGCGCCCGCGTGATAGCCATCACCATGCAGGCGCGAGAAGCCGTGATCACGGCCATGCCATGTTACCATGGTCACCTGACTGTGTGCGGCAAGACCCTTGGCCATTGCGGCCTGTGCGTCGGCGGGCACGAACTTGTCTTCGCCCGCCACATGCATCAGCAGCGGCCTGGAAATGGACGTTGCCTCGCCCAGCATGTTGGCGATGTTCACGCCGTAATAGGAAACGCACGCATCAGCATCGGTGCGCGCGGCGGTGAGATAAGCCAGCATCCCGCCGAGGCAATAGCCGACCGCGCCGACCTTGCCCGTCACGCCCGGCATGGCGCGCAGTGTGGCGATAGCGTCCTTGATATCGGTGATGCCGGTGTCGGCGTTGAACTTACCGAACAGATCGAACGCCTTGCCAAGGTCGGCTTCCTTGCCCGGGTCGAGATCAAGCCCGGCTTCCAGACGCCAGAACAGATCAGGGGCCAGCGCCACGAAGCCCGCCGCTGCCAGACGATCAGCCACGTCACGGATATTGTCGTTGATGCCGAAGATTTCCTGGATGACGACGATGCCCGGCCCCGTGCCGGAGGCAGGCTTGGCAAGATAACCGGCAAAGCTGCCATCCTTGCCCTTGATCGTGATCTGCTCGCCCATCGTCGTCTTCCTTTGGAAATGATCAGCGGTTGTTGGCCGCAGGCATCTGCTGCTGCTGTTCCTGCATGGCCTGCATCTGTGCCGCCTGCGCCTGTGCGATCAGCTGGAAGGGTTCAGAGACCAGACCATTGAACAGCATTTGCGGATCGGTGATGGGGGCCGAGCACGTGGTGGCGTTGCAGACATAGGCCGTGGCCTTGCCGCCTTCGAGGCCCTTCCCGTGTGCCGGATGGCCAGCGGGCAGTTTGGTGCCGGGGCGGATCAGGGTCATGACATGGCAGGGCAGCGAGCGTTCCAGCACGGCGCGGGAAAGCGCCTGTGTTTCCGGTGCACGTTCGTCGCCGACGATGACGATCTGGACCGCCGTGACGATGAACTCCAGCGCGTTGAGAAGGGTCGCCGCCGCCATCGGGTTGCGATCAACTTCCAGCGTGAAGGCCATGACCGCCGCATTCGACCGGTCGCGATATTTCTGTTCGCCGGTGATATAGGCAAGGCGCGCAAGGCATTCGACCAGCACACCGTTATAGTTGGGCGTTGCGCCATCGGCGGCGGTCTTCACGCGGACGGTCACGTCCTTTGCGTCGGACGAGGTGAAGAAGTAGCCACCCTTCACGTCATCGCGGAAGCCCTTTTCCACGCGCTCCATCCAGACCTTCGCCTTTTCGAAATAGCGCGTGTCCATGGTGAGCTGATAAAGAATGAGCGCGGCGCGGGCCATCTGGGCATAGCCTTCGGCGGTCGCCTCGTGACGGCTGCGGCCATTGCACCAGCCGTGGAACAGGCGGTCATCGTCGCCCAGCTTTTCTGAGATTGTCCAGAAAGCGCGGATCGCGGCAAGCTGCCATTCGGCCTTGCGGAATACCGCACCGGCCTCAGCCAGCGCTGCGATCATCATGCCGTTCCAGTCGGCCAGCGCCTTGTCGTCGCGGGCCGGGCGCACACGCTTGGCACGCGCCATCAGCAGCATGCGGCGGCAGCGGGTCAGCACCGCTTCCTGATCGGGGCGCAGGAATGACATGATGGCGAGGCGATGCAGCACGGACTTGCCGCTGGTATTGCCCTCGGGCGTGACGGCATAGACCTGCTTGAAGAAAGGTGCGTCGTTTGGCCCGAGCACCTCGTCGATCTCGGCTTCCGTCCAGACATAGAAGCGGCCTTCCTCGCCTTCGGTGTCGGCGTCGAGCGAGGCGGCGAACGCGCCATCGTTCGTCACCATCTCGCGCAGCACCCAGTCAACGGTTTCATCGACCCGGGCGGCGTAAAGCGGATTGCGGGTCTGCTGCCACACCAGGGTCAGCAGTTCGATGAAGGACGCATTGTCATAGAGCATCTTCTCGAAGTGCGGGATCAGCCAGCGGTCATCGGTGGCATAGCGGTGGATGCCGCCGCCCAGATGATCGTAGATGCCGCCCTGGCACATATGGTCGAGGGTCAATGCCGTCGCGTTGGCAAAGGGCGTCATGGCGGTGCGCATGAAGGCGCGCCATGTCATGTTGAAGACCGGCGACTGAGGAAACTTCGGTGCGCCCTCGATGCCGCCGACGAACAGATCAACGCGCTGGGTCATGCGGCGCGCGATGAAGTCGATGGCGGCGGGGTTGAGCGGCTGCGGCTCGTCGGCACCCCAGATGCGGGCCAGCGCCTCACCGACCTTTTCAGAGTCAGAACGGATGTCGTCCTGCTTGTCTTTCCAGGCCGCGATGACATCGGTCAGCACGCGGCGGAATGCGGGGCGGCCATCGGGCATGTCGCCCACCGGGAAATAGGTGCCGCCGCCAAAGCATTTGCCTTCCGAGGTGAGGAAGGCCGTAAGCGGCCAGCCGCCGACCTGACCCATCGCCTGCATCGAGGTCTGGTAGACCATGTCGATGTCCGGGCGCTCTTCGCGGTCGAGCTTGATGCAGATAAAGTTCTCGTTCAGCAGCTCGGCAATGCCGGGGTCTTCGAATGACTCATGCGCCATCACATGGCACCAGTGGCAGGCGGCATAGCCCGACGACAGGAAGATCGGCTTGCCGGAAGCCCTGGCTTCCTCAAGGGCGGCTTCGCCCCAGGCGCGCCAATGGACCGGATTGTCCTTGTGCTGGAGCAGATAGGGGCTGGTTTCTTCGCCCAGAAGATTGCGGGCCGTGCTGGTCATGGATGCGTCCGTCCTGGCGCTAATAAGGATGGGCGGCAGGGAAGCCCCCGCCGTAAGGGGCGGGTGACTCGCATGTTTGCGCGGTTGAGTCCAGAATGAGAACATCAAATCAGGACAAGGGCCGGGGCGATGAAAATCCATATTGATGTCGACGTGACACCCGAGGAGGCGCGCCGGTTTTTGGGTCTGCCCGATCTGGAGCCGATGCAGCAGGCGGTTCTGAAGGACATGCAGGCCCAGATCAGCAAGAACATGTCGCGCCTGAACCCCGAAGAACTGGTCAAGTCATGGTTCTCGCTGGCCCCGCAGGGCATGGAGCAGGTGCAGAAGTTCTTCGGCGCCATGACGGCCGGGGCGCCGGGTGGCCGCAAGGCGAAGGACTGAGCCTTGCCCGCAAAGGCCGCGCCGGTCGATTCGGATACGATCTATGCCCTGGCCAGTGGCTCAGGACGGGCCGGGGTGGCGGTGGTGCGCCTTAGCGGACCTGCGGCCAAGGCGGCTTTGGCGGCTCTGGTGCCGGACCTCGCGCCCCGTGCCCGCTTTGCCCATCACGTGAAACTCATCGATCCGGCCGATGGCCGTCTGATTGATGCGGGGCTGGCTCTGGTTTTCCCGGCACCCGCCAGTTTCACCGGCGAGGATGTTGTTGAGCTGCACACCCATGGCAGCCCGGCGGTGCTGGAGCGGCTGTTTCACGTGTTGCAGGGTCTGGGCCTGCGTGCCGCCCGCGCGGGCGAGTTTTCACGGCGGGCTTTCGCGCATGGCAAGATGGACCTGACTGCCGCCGAGGGACTGGCCGATCTCATTGAATCCGATTCGGATCAGCAACGAGTCCAGGCCCTGAACCAGATGGGCGGAGCCTGGGCCGCGCGCATTGGCGCGTGGCAGTCCCGCCTGCTTGATGCCCTCGCCTGGGTCGAGGCCGGGATCGACTTCACCGACGAGGAAGACGTGCCGGACGATGTGACCGCGCGGGCGCGTCAGCCGCTGGCCGAGGTTGCGGCTGAGATGGCAGGGGTGCTGGCGGACAGTCGGATTGGCGAGATTACCCGCGATGGGTTGCGGGTCGCGATTATCGGACCACCAAATGTAGGGAAATCGACCCTTTTGAACGCTTTGGCCGGGCGCGATGCGGCCATTGTTTCTCCCATTGCCGGGACAACCCGCGACATCATCGAGGTGCGGCTCAACCTTGAGGGCCATGTCGTCGTGCTGGCGGATATGGCGGGCCTGCGTGACACCGACGATCCGATTGAAAGCGAGGGGGTTCGCCGGGCGCGCAGTCGGGCCGCCGAAAGTGATCTCCGGGTTTTTGTCACTGATGGATCAGAGTCGGAATCCCTCGATCGAGTCGGACTCGAAATATCCAGTCACGGGAGACCGGGAGACATTCTCTTTCTGAACAAGGCAGATCGAGGCGCACTGACTGCAGCCGGTGTTCCCTCCGGCCTGACTGTTGTTCGTGGTTCTGCTCTGACCAGTCAGCTTGGCAGTCTGCTGGATGAAATCGGTCATCGTCTCAAGGCCCTGCCAACGAGCGGGGCGCTGATTACCCGCGCCCGACACCGTGAGGCCCTTTCGGAATCGCTGGCCGCCCTGCGCATGGCGGAGCTGGCCGTTGATGCCGACTTTCTGGCCGAACATGTCCGTCATGCGCTTCAGGCTCTGTCCCGTATTCTGGGACGATTCGATATCGAGACGGTTCTTGACCGTATTTTCAGCTCTTTCTGCATTGGCAAATGATTCACGTGAAACGTTGGGCTGTGCGTTTCACGTGAAACATACAGGCTGACACCAGCCCTCGGCGCATGTTTCACGTGAAACATGCCGGATTCTTGACTTTCCCTTCCATCGGAGTCCTAAGCAGCCCCATGTTTGATGTGGTGGTCATCGGCGGCGGACACGCTGGCGCTGAGGCGGCGTCTGCCGCCGCGCGCCTGGGGGCGAAGACCGCCCTCGTGACCCAGAAACGCGCCACGATTGGCGAGATGTCCTGCAATCCGGCGATTGGCGGGCTTGGCAAGGGCCATCTGGTGCGCGAGGTCGATGCGCTGGACGGGTTGATGGGCCGGGTGGCGGATGCGGCAGGCATCCAGTTCCGGCTTCTCAACCGCCGCAAGGGCCCGGCCGTGCAGGGGCCGCGCGCGCAGGCAGACCGCAAGCTCTATCGGCAGGCCATGCAGGCCGCGCTGGAGGACCACCGCAATCTCACCATCCTCGAAGGCTCGGTCGAAGACCTTGTGCTTACGGATGGCCGGGTGACAGGTGTGGTTCTGGCCGACGGCACCGTGCTGAAGGCGGGGGCGGTGGTCATCACCACCGGCACCTTCCTGAATGGGCTGATCCATATCGGCGAAACCCGCATGGCGGCCGGGCGGGTGGGGGATGCGCCCTCGATCGGGCTGGCCCGCACCCTTTACGGGCTTGGCCTTGCCATGGGGCGTCTGAAAACCGGCACACCGCCCCGGCTCGACGGGCGCACCATCGACTGGAGCGCGGTCGAGATGCAGCCGGGCGATGATGAGCCATCGCCCTTCTCGTTCCTGACCCGCGCCATCACCACGCCGCAGATCGCCTGCGGGATCACCCGCACCACCGAAGCGGGGCACAGGATCCTCACCGACAATCTGGCCAGCCTGCCGCTTTACTCAGGCCAGATCGCTGGGCGCGGTCCACGTTATTGTCCCTCGATAGAGGACAAGGTGGTGCGCTTTGCCGAGCGCGACAGCCATCAGATTTTTCTGGAGCCGGAAGGGCTGGACGATCCGACGGTCTATCCGAATGGCATTTCCACCTCGATGAGCGAGGTGCTTCAACGGGCCTTCCTCAAAACCATCCCAGGGCTTGAGGCCGCCGTCATGGTGCGGCCCGGCTATGCCATCGAATATGATTATGTCGATCCGCGTGAGCTGACGGCGGCCTTCCATGTGAAGAAGGTGAGCGGTCTGTTCCTCGCCGGGCAGATCAATGGCACGACCGGCTATGAGGAAGCGGCGGCACAGGGCCTGCTGGCCGGGCTGAACGCCGCGCTGTTCGTGTCGGGTGGCGCGCCCTTCGTGCTCGACCGGGCTGATGCCTATGCCGCTGTGATGGCCGATGATCTGGTGACGCGCGGGGTGAGCGAGCCCTATCGCATGTTCACCAGCCGCGCCGAGTTCCGCCTGTCATTGCGCGCTGACAATGCGGATCAGCGCCTGACGCCGCTGGGCCTGAAACTGGGCATCATCAGCGCGGAACGCAGGCAGGTGTTTGAGGCCAAGATGGCGGCGCTGGCCGGTGCGCGCGCGCTGCTGGACGGGCTTTCCATCACCACCGCAAAACTGAAGGCGCAGGGCATCGACATCGTGCAGGATGGGGTCACCCGCAGCGCTCGTGAGCTTTTGCGGTTTCCGAATATCACGCTGACGGCGCTGGCATCGGTGTGGCCCGCATTATCGGAAATCTCCCCACAAATCGTGGTTCAACTCGAAACTGACGCCCATTATGCCGCTTATCTCGATCGGCAGGCGGCGGATATTGCGGCGTTTCGGCGGGACGAATCCCTGATCCTGCCGCCGGGCCTGGACTATGGTGTCATTCCGGGCCTGTCATCGGAAGTGAAACAGAAACTGACCGCTTCGCGCCCGGCCACGCTGGGACAGGCGGGTCGGCTGGAAGGGGTAACGCCCGGCGCGCTCACCGCGCTGCTCGGTCATGTGAGGCGGGGCGATGGACGGCGCAGCGCCTGAGCCTCTGACCCCAGCGCAGTTCCAGCAGATGACCGGCGTCGATGATGCGGTCATGGCACGGCTTGTCCGCTATGCCGCGCTGCTGCTCGACTGGAACAGCCGCATGAATCTGGTCAGCCCATCGACCCTGCCGGATCTGTGGCGGCGGCACATGCTCGACAGCTGGCAGCTGGTGGGCATGGTCTCGCCTGACTCAAAACGGCACATCGACATTGGCAGTGGCGCTGGCTTTCCGGGCATTGTCCTCAGCGCCATTCTTGGGCCTCGAGTCGGACTCAAAACGATGCTGGTCGAGTCCATTGAAAAGAAATGCGCCTTCCTGCGCGCATGCGTCACAGGTTTAGGAATAGAATCCTTTTGCGACATTCACCGCAGTCGCGTCGAGGAGATCACCGATATCAAAGCCGATCTCATCACCGCCCGCGCGGTGGCGGCGCTGGACGTTCTGCTGAAATGGTCGCGGCCTTTCATGAAAAAAAACACGCAATGTCTGTTTCCGAAGGGCCGCAGCGCCTCAGATGAATTGACCAGCGCGCGCCGGTCATGGACAATCAGCGCGACGATGACGTCCAGCATCACTGATGATGCCGCGTCCATCATCACCGTTCATTCCTTCACGCCCAAGGCCCGCCCCTCGTGAGCCATTCCCCGACCAGCGCACCTGACCGGCCCCGCATTCTCGCCGTCGCCAACCAGAAGGGCGGTGTCGGCAAGACAACGACCGCCATCAATCTGGGCACTGCGCTCGCGGCCGTGGGCGAAACCGTGCTGCTGATCGACGCCGATCCGCAGGGCAATGCCTCCACCGGGCTTGGCATCGACAAGGCGCGGCGGCTGACCACCACCTATGACGTGCTGATCGGTCAGGCGCAGCTGGCGGAAACGATTCTGCCGACCCCCATTCCGCGTCTGTTCATCGCGCCGGCAACACCAGATCTGGCCGGGGCCGAGATGGAACTGTTCGACGCGCCGCAACGCGCCTTCCGCCTGCGCGATGCGTTCCAGCGCCTTGCCTCGTCTGGCCCGCATTTTTCCTATGTGTTGATCGACTGCCCGCCCAGTCTCAACCTGCTGACCATGAATGCGCTGGCTGCCGCCGATGGCGTGCTGGTGCCGCTGCAATGCGAATTTTTCGCGCTGGAAGGGCTCAGTCAGTTGCAGCGCACGGTCGATCTGGTGCGTGGCTCACTGAACCCGCAGCTTTCCATTCAGGGCGTGGTGCTGACCATGGCCGACAAACGCAATCGCATGACCGAACAGGTCGAGGCCGATGTGCGCGCCCATTTCGGCGAGACCGTCTACAAGACGATCATTCCGCGCAATGTGCGCCTTTCGGAAGCGCCAAGCCACGGCCTGCCTGCCATTGTGTATGACATCAAGGCGCCCGGCTCTCAGGCCTATATCCAGCTGGCTTCGGAACTGATCCAGCGCGAGCGTGCCCTGAAAGCCGCATGACATCAGGCAAAGGCCACCCGACCGGCATGAAGAACAATAAGGGTTTCACGTGACAACGACTTCCAAACCAGCCAGCCCACGCGGGCTCGGGCGCGGCCTTTCCGCTCTGCTGGGTGATGTGCCCGCTTCGGCTGATGCGGGCGCTGGCCGTGGTAATGGGGCGCGGCAGGTGGCGATTGATCTGCTTGGTCCCAATCCGTTTCAGCCGCGCCGGGCATTCGATGAAACCGACCTGCGCGAACTGACGGAATCGGTGCGCGCCAATGGTATTCTGCAACCCATCGTGGTCAGGCCCGATCCGCGCGGCGGCGGGCGCTTTCAGATTGTTGCAGGTGAACGACGCTGGCGTTCGGCCCAGCGCGCCGGTCTGCATGAAGTGCCAGTGGTGGTGCGCGATTTCACCGACGACCAGTCGCTGGAAGTGGCGATTGTCGAAAATGTCCAGCGCGCCGGGCTGAACTCGATCGAGGAAGCGCTTGGCTATCAGGCGCTGATCGACCGCTTCAGCTATACGCAGGACAAGCTGGCCGAGAATGTAGGCAAGAGCCGCAGTCACATCGCCAACACGCTGCGCCTGCTGCAACTGCCCAAGGAAGTGCGCCAGATGGTGGAGGACGGCAAGCTGACCGCCGGCCATGCCCGCGCCCTCATCACCGCGAAAGATCCGATCACGCTGGCGCGCGAGGCGGTGGCCAAGGGGCTTTCGGTGCGCGAGATGGAGGCGTTGGCGACTTCACTGCGCACGCTGCCGGTGAAGGGCGGGCGCAAGGCCGCTCATGCACCCAAAGATGTCGATACGCTGCGGCTGGAAAAGGACATGAGCGCCGCAACCGGATGCCGCGTGGCCATCGAGGCCGACGCAGGCGGCGAGGGCGGCCGCCTCATCATCACCTATCGCGACGCTGATGCGTTCGACGAGCTGCTGAGGCGGCTGCTTTAGAGGGCGTCGCTTACTTCTTCACGAAGGTCCATTCTTCGCTGCCAAAGGTCGGCGCGCCGCCGGTTGTCCAGTAACCCTTGGCGTTACCGTCATCCTGCAGTGTCAGGATCAGCACGGCGCCATTCTTCTTGTCGTTCTCCATATAGATGGCGACATGCTTGCCGTCTTCCGAAGAAACACCATAGCCGATCGCCTGCACGCCATTGATGGTCTGTTCGGCGATCAGCACGCCGTCGCCTGACTTCTGTACGTGGGCGGTGCCCTCATACGCGCCTTTGCCATCCGGGTTGGTGCCTTTGATCTTGAACTCAAGGATCGGGGCTTCGGTGGCAGCCGCCGGTGCGGCAGGAGCGGCAGGTGGCATCGGGGCGGCGAGTGCGATGGTCGACGAGGCAAGCAGGGTCGCGGCAAGAACAAAAAGGCGCATCAAAGTCTCCAGACGGTTTGGCGCTGCGCAAAAGGCGCGGCGCATGTGGATGTATAACACGTCTAGATATGAATGACGACTGAATGGCACCCAAAAAGGGTGGCCCCTTGGACCACCCGTTAAGGACAGCTTTCAGACCGCAGGCTTCGGCGTACCCGTTACCCAGCCCACGGCGCGGTTCTTCAGTTCGACGAACTTCTTCGACAGGCCGGCCAGACGCGCATCCCATGCGGGGTCGGGCACCTGGCCTTCGATTTTCTTGAAGAACACCTGCATCAGCGCGCAGATCGCGAATGGCTCAAGCACCGCAGCCTTGAACGAAATGGCGAAGATCAGCGCGATCACCACGCCCCACCAGGTGACGTGCCCGGGGAACATGGCGGCCAGCCCCATGAACGGCGCGAGCCCGATGACAAAGATGATGCCTGTCAGCACCCACATGAATATGGTGAGCCAGATGGCGTTCTTCAGGAACGACCCGTAATTCTGGGCATAGAGCACCAGCGCCTGACGCGAGCTTTCCCAGGGGTTCTGCGCGTTGATGCGGATGTTATAGGCAAGGATCACCTCGTCCACATAAGTCAGCGACAGGCGGATGACCTGATTGATGATGCTGACCAGCTGCTGGACGCCCTGAATGGGAATGATGTTACCGATGAACTGGATGGTGCCGGTGATAACGGCGAGCACGCCCTTGACCAGCTGGTCCATCACGAACAGCACATTGGCCTCGGCGAAACGGTCTTTCACGATGGACGCACCATAGGCGATCTGGCCCTTGCCGGCAGGCAGCTCCTCGCCATCAATCGCCTTGACCATCACAGCGATATGGGCGGCCTTGACCATATAGAGCAGCCATTCGCGCAGCAAATAGAGCGCCACAGATGCAGCGCTGAAGCCAAATATACCGCCCCACATGGCCCAGCCTGCGGGGTCAGCGTCTGAGAAGATGCGCCCGGCCCCCCAACCTACGGCACCCCCGCCGCCGGTGGAGATGATGTAGGCCAGCGTGATGCCGAAGAAGATGGCCATGCGGAACAGGATGTAGGGCATCGTCTTGAACATGATGCCCAGCGTCTTGCCGATCGAAAAATCCCACATGGGTTCCTCTCCTTATGCGTCGCATGTTTGTGGAGCAGGATTCAGGTGGCGGCAAGGCGGCGAATTGACGCTGTTCCAGCCGGGCGCTCTGACATCTGACATGTGTGATTGGCCGGAACGACGGCACACGGGCATATTGAAGGGATGTCCTGCGCCATATCCCTGCGTGCGTTTGCTGAATCCGACTTTGAGCCGATGGCCGAGCTGATGGGCGATCCCGATGCGATGAAATACATGTCATGGGGGCCGCGCAGCCGGGATGAATCCCGTGCCGCCTTCGATAAAAGACTGGCCGCACATAATATCAAGCCTGACGCGGATTATCTGGCACTGGCGGTTATCGACACGGCCAGTGGCGCGTTAGCGGGCGAGGTGTCGCTGATGAAGGTGGGTCATCTGAGCCGTAATATGGAGGCTGGCTATATGCTGCGCCCGGACTTTCATGGGCGCGGGATGGCGACGGCAGCGATGCGGACCATGATGAAAATTGGGTTCGATCAGATGGGCCAGCATCGCATCATCGCCAGTTGTGACGACAGAAACACCGCCTCAGCCCGCGTGATGGAAAAATGCGGCATGCGGCGCGAGGCGCATTTCATCCGCAGTGAATGGGTGAAGGGTGAATGGACCAGCGCCTTCGTCTATGCGCTGCTGGCAGATGAATGGCGCGCTCAGAATGTCCGGCGATAGACCCTGCGGTAGTCCGTCGGCGCGCGCCTTTTCATAAACCGCCTCGATCAGGGCGCGGGCCACGCCCTTGCCGCGCGCAGCCTCAGCCGTGAACAGATCGTTCAGATAGCAGGTCGGCTGAATGGATGTGCGCGTGAGATGTCATTTGGCGCGACCCATCAGCAAACCTGTGAAAGACAGGGCCATAAGGCCATAGCATATGGCCTTCAGCCAGAAGGCCACAGGGCCTGCGTCGATATTGAAGGCGATGAAAAGCAGTGTGCCGGGAATAAAGAGGCCAGCCAGCACCAGCCCCATGCGCTGGAACTGCCAGCGCACTTTGGCGTAAAGCGCGGTATCGCCCAATGCACCAGCGGCAGGCCGGCCACCGCCCCAGCGGTCAGCCGCCCAGCCCGCCGCCATAAGGATGAGGGGCATGCCGACCCCCAGAATGAGAGCGATCACAGAGGCCATCAGGCCGACAAATACCAGCGGTGAGAGTTTCGATGGATCCGGGTAGAGCAGCATGATGGGTGCCCCCACCATCACCACGACGGCAATGGCAGCCGCCAGAAGGGTGCCGATGACCGCGTATAAGAAATAGCGCACCATCGCCCCGCCGGGCAGGTCGCGGGTGAGTTCCGTCATGCGGGCGCGTTCGGCCTCGGTATAGGAAAAGCCAGGCCACCACGTGTAACCAGACTCCCATGCGATCCCCATATTGACGGACCAGTAGCGCAGAAACCGTTCTGCGCGGGGGGACAAAAATGATGTCACGAAGGGTGCCTCTCCAAAACAGACAGTGAAAAGTTTGCCGATGGATAGACCGCCGGATGGCCGAAGGCTATGGAAAGATCATGGCGCACACCCCAAACCCCGTTCTTGTCGAGTTTACGCGTGGCGAAACGCTGGAAAGCGCCCATCGCGGGGCCGTGGCCGTATGTGATGCAGCAGGCAAGGTTCACTTCAAGGCCGGTGACATTCAGCGGCCCGTCTTTCCACGCTCGGCCTTCAAGATGATGCAGGCTTTGCCTCTGGTCGAAACGGGTGCGGCAGATGCCTATGGCCTGTCGGGGGCAGATCTCTCGCTCGCCTGCGCCTCGCATTCGGGCGAGGCCTTTCACGTGAAGCGCGTGGGCAAGTGGCTGAAAACCATTGGCTGCAAGGAAAGCGATCTGGCCTGTGGGCCACATCTGCCGTTCCACGAGACATCAGCGCACGCCATGATCCGCGCGGAGAAAAAGCCGTCCCGCCTTCATAATAACTGTTCGGGCAAACATTCCGGGTTTCTGTGCACCGCCTGTCATATGGGGGAAGCCACAGAAGACTATGTCAGCCTGAGGCATCCGGTTCAGAAGCGCGTGCGCAAGACGATTGCCGAGCTGTGCGGTGTGAAGCCTGCGGATATGGCTGTGGGGATAGACGGCTGTGCCGCGCCAAACTTTGCACTGCCGCTGACCAGCCTCGCCACCGGCTTTGCCCGGCTCGCCAATCCGGCGGGCCTTACGTCAAAGCGCGCTGATGCCGTGATGCGTCTGATGCAGGCGGTGCGCGAGTTTCCGCTTTTTGAGAGCGGCACGGGCCGTTCCGATGCGCTGTTGATGGCCGAAGTGACAGGCGGCACGATGACCAAAGCGGGCGCTGAGGGCGTCCATGCCGCCGCCATTCCCTCGCTGGGGCTTGGTGTCATCGTGAAAATCGATGATGGCGCGGCGCGGGCCGTTGAAACCGCGATGGCGGCGATCCTGTTGCGCCTTGGGGTTTTGCCGAAATCATCCAGGGTCGCGTCGCTTTATCTGGACGCACCTGTCCGAAACTGGCGGGGCGATGTGTGCGGCGTGCGGCGCGCCACAAAAACACTGTCGGTTTAAGCGATCTGGCTTGCCCGTCCGGCGCTCCGGCGACTAGGGTGAAGCTGTCCGTTATTGAACATTGAGGAGACGCCAATGCGCGCCGTGCTGTGCAAGGAATATGGTCCGCCTGACAATCTGGTGGTGGAAGACGTGCCCTCGCCCAAGGCCGGCAAGGGTCAGTATGTGATCAGCGTGAAAGCGGCGGGTGTGAACTTCCCGGACGTGCTGATCATCCAGAACAAATATCAGTTCAAGCCGCCATTGCCGTTTTCGCCGGGTGGCGAGGTCGCCGGTATCGTCAAGGAAGTGGGTGAAGGCGTCACGCATCTCAAGCCCGGCGACCGCGTGCTGGGTTCAACCGGCTGGGGCGGCTTTGCCGAAGAGGTGGTGGCCGATGCGAGCCGCGCCATCCTCATTCCTGACGGCATGGATTTCGAGACGGCTTCGGCCTTCGTCATGACCTATGGCACGTCGCACTATGCGCTGAAGGACCGCGCTTTTCTGAAGCCCGGTGAAACCCTGCTGGTTCTGGGTGCGGCGGGCGGCGTCGGCCTGGCCGCCGTTGAGCTTGGCAAGGCGATGGGCGCACGGGTGATTGCGGCCGCATCGACACAGGAAAAGGTCGATGTCTGTCTGGCGCATGGGGCCGAGAAAGGCCTTGTCTATCCTTCGGGCAAGCTGACGCGCGAAGATCAGAAAGCGTTTGGCGAGCAGCTCAAGCAGGTGCTCGGCGAAAAGGGCGCGGATGTGATCTACGATCCGGTTGGTGACGCCTATGCCGAACCGGCCCTGCGCTCCATCGCCTGGGAAGGGCGCTATCTGGTCATTGGTTTTGCGGCGGGCGAAATCCCGAAAATCCCGCTCAACCTTGCACTGCTGAAAAGCTGCCAGATCGTCGGTGTGTTCTGGGGCGCTTTCGCGGCCCGCGAACCACAGCGCAATCGCGCCAATCTGGATGAGCTGATGGCGATGTTCAAAGCCGGTCAGGTCAAGCCGCTGGTTTCGGCCACCTATCCGCTGGAGCGTGCTGCCGAGGCGTTGAACGCGATGGCCAACCGTGAAGTCAAAGGCAAGGTCGTTCTGACCACGTGAGTGTGCATGGCGCAGTCTGAAAGCAATGGTGTCCGCTATATCGTCGAGGGCGGACACCGCCTGTCCGGTGAGGTGGAGCCGACCGGTAACAAGAACGCAGCCCTGCCGATCATTGCGGCAGCCCTGCTGACGGACCAGAAGGTCACGCTGACCAATGTGCCGCGCATCCGAGATGTCGAGGCGCTGGTGCAGCTGATCCAGACTGTTGGTGCCATCGCCGTCTGGAAAGACCAGAACACGCTGGAGATCGAAGCGAAGAAGGTGAAGCCTGCGGCGCTCGACCCGGACCTGTGCGCCCGCATCCGCGCTTCCATCCTTCTGGCGGGTCCACTGCTTGCCCGCGCCGGCAAGGTGACACTTCCGCCACCTGGTGGTGACGTGATCGGGCGACGCCGCGTGGACACTCATTTTCTCGCGCTTCAGCAATTGGGCGCGCGCATCACGGTTGGTGAAAAATACGACTTCCGCGCCTCGAAGCTGAAAGGCGCTGATGTCTTTCTGGACGAGCCGTCTGTCACGGCGACTGAAAACGCGCTGATGGCGGCGGTCGCGGCCAGCGGCACGACCATTCTGCGCAACGCCGCTTCGGAACCGCATGTGCAGGATCTGGCGCATTTTCTGGTGACGCTGGGTGCCAGGATCGAAGGCATCGGCACCAACACCATGACCGTGCATGGCGGTCATGCGCTGCATGGCGGCACGCATCGCATTGGCCCCGACCATATCGAGGTTGGCTCGTTCATCGGGTTGGCGGCCGTGACACGCTCGGAATTGCGCATCAAGCGGGCGGGCGTTGAACATTTCCGGGCGATCCTTATGGGATTTGATCGTCTCGGCATCACCTGCCACATCGAAGGCGATGATCTGATCGTGCCTGCGCAAAAACGAGTGCCGCGCATCCGCCCCGATTTCGGCGGCCATGTGCCCAAGATCGAGGATCAACCCTGGCCCGCATTCCCAGCCGATCTCATGTCGATCGCCATCGTGGCGGCGACCCAGTGTTCCGGCATGGTGCTGTTCTTTGAAAAGATGTTCGAAAGCCGCCTGTTCTTTGTCGACAAGCTCATCTCGATGGGCGCGCGCATTGTGCTGTGTGATCCGCACCGAGCCATCGTGTCGGGGCCGACCCGATTGAGGGGCGGGCGGGTGGAAAGCCCTGATATCCGTGCCGGCATGGCCGTTCTGCTCGCCGCGCTGTGCGCCAAGGGCACCAGCGTCATCAACAACGCCCAGCAGATCGAGCGGGGCTATGAGCGTATCGACGAGCGGCTGAACGCTCTGGGCGCCCGCATCACGCGGGTGCCTGCCCGTGAGGCCTGACTTAAAAGCAAAAAAGGCCGGGGAATGATCCCCGGCCTTCGCGTTTCAGATGAAACCTGCCTCAGTACATCCGCTTAAAAAGCAGCGACAGGAAGCTGACCGGCTTGCGGGCGGACACGGCAGAATGAACCTTCGCATCCCGCGCCGCGAGCACATTGGCATATGCACGAAACATGAGCCTTACTCCTCACGGGTTGGGTTGACCTCGCCGCGGGGATCCCCGCGACACGGACAGAGATACATATTGCACTGCGGTAAGACAAACGATCACTTCTCATTTGATATTTGATAATTTCTCATATATAAATCACAGACAGTCTGAAAAATGTCGTAAAACAGGGCAAAACTGGGAATGCCCGTTTGAAAATGAATTAACGATCTCACATGTCCCGCAAGTTGCCCCCGCTCAATGCCCTGCGTGCCTTTGAGGCGGCGGCCCGTCTGAAATCCGTATCCAAAGCGGCAGACGAGCTGGCCGTCACACAAAGCGCGGTGTCTCATCAGGTGAAAGCCCTGGAAGATTGGGCCGGCCTTGCCTTGCTGCGCCGGTCGGGGCGCGGCATTGCGCTGACGGATGCGGGCGATGCCTATGCGACGGCGCTGGCTCCGGCGCTGGACCAGATTGACCTCGCCACGCGGCGCATGCTGGCCAGCGATGCGCGCAAGGGCTGGCTCACCGTTTCCGCCATGCCCTCGTTCGCCGCAAAGTTTCTGGTGCCCCGCCTTGCCCAGTTCCGAGGGAAGCATCCCGACATTGATGTCTGGCTCGCCACCTGGTGGAACCTGACCGATGACGGCGACATGACAGCCTTCACAGACAGCGATGTCGATCTCGCCATTCTCTATGGCAAGGGCGAATGGGAAGACGTGACGGCCATACGCTTCATGGAAGAAGAACTGTTTCCCGTCGCCGCCCCGGCTTATGCGGCGCAGCACCATCTGCGCACGCCTGCTGACCTGTCCAATGCAACGCTGCTGCATGATGAAATGCATCAGGACTGGGATCTGTGGCTGAAGGCGGCCGGGGTCAGCACCGTCGATGCGACGCGCGGACAGGGTTTTGATGACAGCGCCTTGCTGATTCAGGCAGCTGTCGCCGGCATGGGCGTGGCGCTGGGGCGTTCAGCCCTGGTGAAGGCCGATCTTGAAGCGGGTCTGCTCACCGCGCCTTTCACACTGCGGCTGCCTGCTGAAAACGCCTATTTTCTCGTCTGTCGTCCGGGCACCGAGAACCTGCCCAAGATCAGGGCTTTCCGCGAATGGCTGATGAGTGCGGCCACCTGATTATTCGGTCAGGGCTTGCGTGATGAACCTGCCAATAAGGGTGTTGCCTTGACCGCCTGCGGAGAGCCGGTCGGCACTTGCGCATACATGGTTTTCGATGCCTCGACGATCAACAGGCCCGAGAGGCGCGGATAGAGCGCCCGGCCCAGCCGTTCCCAGCCCCGCCCCGTGCGCATAATGAAGCTGCGCCGGGCCGGTGGGCCATAAAGCGTGCGCGCCCAGTTTTCGGGCGTGAACAGTGCCTTGGTGAGCACTCGCTCAAGCTGACCGCGTGTATAGGCATGGCCATGCGCGAAGGGTGTTTCGCCAAAGGCAGCCCACAAGCCGCGTCGATTGGGCCCGACAATGATCATGCGGCCATCGGGTTTCAGTACACGCCAGGCCTGCCGCAGCAAAGCGCGCCAGTGCTCACTGCTTTCAAGCGCATGAATGAGGACCAAACGGTCGATGGCATTATCAGCGAAGGGCAGGGCTGTATCATCGGCCAGCGCCACCTTGTTGCGAGCCGTGCGGGGCCAGGCGACGGCACCCTGCTCGCCTGGCATCAGGGCAACGACCGCAGAGGCCTCATCTACAAAGGGCGCGAGATAGGGCGTCGCGTAGCCCAGCCCTACGACGGTCATCCCCTTCACATTGGGCCATAGGGCGCGCAGACGCGCACGCACCAGCCGCCGGGCGATGGTGCCCAGCCGGGCGTCATAAAACGACCGGAAGGTGAGAATATCAGGGTGCATTGGCCCATCCTGCCGAAGCAGAGGTTACCTCAGCCTTGCCGAAACGCTAAACTGATTACTTCAGGGAGCCATCCAAACCATGCTGTCCGTCGAACTGATCCCGTGCCTCAGCGACAATTATGTCTTTCTGATCCGAAGCGGGACTGCCGTTGGTGTTGTCGATCCAGCCGATCCCGCTGAGGTTCAGAAGGTGCTGGATGCGCGCGGCTGGAAGCTAACGCATATCCTCAACACCCATCACCACCTCGACCATGTGGGCGGCAATCTGACGCTGAAAGAGATGAGTGGCTGCACGATTATCGGTCCGCGCGCAGAAGCGGCGCGCATTCCCGGCCTTGATGTGGCGGTGGGTGAGGGGGACATGGTGGCGTTCGGCGATGAGAGGGCGCGCGTTTTCGACGTTCCAGCGCATACGGCAGGGCATATCGCCTATTGGTTCGAAACTGGAAAAGCCCTGTTCTGTGGCGACACGATGTTTGCCATGGGCTGCGGCCGGTTGTTCGAAGGCACGGCGGCGCAGATGTATGCAGCGATGCGCAAGTTTGACGCCCTGCCCGGTGACACGCAGGTTTTCTGCGCGCACGAATATACTGAATCGAACGGCCGCTTTGCCCTGAGCGTCGAGCCGGACAATACCGCGCTTGTGCAGCGCATGGATGCGGTGCGCGTGGCGCGTGCAGCCGGGAACCCTACAGTTCCAACAACGATTGCACTTGAGCAGGCGACAAACCCATTCCTGCGGGCCGCCAGCGTGGATGAGCTTGCCGTGCGCCGCGCCGCCAAAGACACATTCTGAGAAATCGCAAGGGCCTGATGCATGTGGATCAAAACGGTCGATCTGGAAGACGGCAAGGCGGAGGATCTGCTTGCCTCTGCTTCGTTTGCCGAGTTGGCGGCGATCACGCCTGCCAGTGATGATGAACGTTTTGCGCGCGCAGCGGCCCTCGTGCAGCTTGGCCGCTTTCTGGAAGCGCGCGGCGATCTTGAGACTCTGTTGCCGCATGAACGCCTGGGCGCTGCCGCCGCCATGGAACTTGCCATATGTGAAATGCGCAGCATTGGCGGTGAGGAGAAGGCGCTGGCTCTGATCGAGCCGGTTCTTGAAAAAGGCGGCACACAGCAAGCCGTTCTGCCGCGCGCGCATCACCTGCGAGCCTTGATCGCCATGCGCCGCATCGACATGCAGAGCGCGATCAAGGATCTGCTGACCGCAGCAGACGGTTTTGACCGCATCAACAGCACCGCCGGTTCGGCACAAGTGAATGACTCGCTGGGTTCGTGTTATGCGGCGCTCGGTCAGACCGATCAGGCGCTCGCTGCCTATGCGCGCTCGCTTGCCGATAAATCGGTGCTGGGTGACCGGCAGGGTGTTGCCATCACGCTCGGCAATCTGGGGCGGCTGAACTTTCAGTCGGGGCGCACACGTGACGCGCTGCACTATCTGAACAACGACATCACTTTGGCGAAGCAACTGGGCGATGTGCGCGGTCAGGCCCGTCTGCTGAATGATGTCGGGCGCGTGCTGGCAGCGGAAGGCAAGCACGATGAAGCGCTGAGCGTATTGGAGCAGGGCCGTGCACTGGCCGACAGCGCTGGTCTTGGCAGCATTTCTTTTTTCTGCCTGAAAGACCGTGCAGCGACACTTGCTGCCAAGGGCGAGACCAAGGCGGCCATGACCGTGCTGTCCGAAGCCCGCCCACTATTACCTGAGCGGGGGGCTGATTTCGAACGCCTGCTGCTTGATCTCATCGAAGCGCAAACGCTGCGCCATGAAGACGGCGCGCGCGCGCTGCAACTTGTGGAAAGCGCGCTGGGCCAGCTGACCTATATGGATCTACCTGACACCGAGATCGAGGCGCGGATGCTGGCGGCAGACCTCTATCGCGAACAGAACCGCACCGGCGATGCCGCAGCGGCGTTGCTGCTGGCGGTCAAACGCTGTCGGGCGCGCGGACTTACGCGCTATCTGCGCACATTATCGGAACTGATGGCGCGTTATGGTGTGGAGGAGGGCGTCTCGGAAGAATCCGGTCGCGCGATTGGCTGGCGCCCTGATGAGGCATTGTCGGGTTATTTCCTGCGCGAAGAACTGGGCGCTGGTTCCTTCGGCACCGTCTATCGCGCCTTTGACCTGCAGCGCGGCAAGGATGTCGCGCTGAAAACACTACAGCTCGATGCTGTGTATGACCGTGCCACGCGCGACACCTTCCTCGATTCACTGCGTCTTGAAATCGAGGCAGCGGCGCGTGTGAAACATCCCGGCGTTGCAGAGGTTTACGCCATTGGCCGCGATGCGATGGCGAACCCATATATCGTGCAGCAGTTTGTGCAGGGCAGGCAATTACGCGCGATTGTGTCAGAAGGCACGATCAAGGATCTGGATCGTATCGCGCATTACATGGCGCTCATCTCACATGCGGTGCATGCACTGCATCGTGGCGGCGTCATTCACCGTGACTTGAAACCGGAAAATGTTGTTGTCACCGATGCAGGCGCGCCGGTGCTGATCGATTTTGGTATTGCGTCCGTTGCCGGTCTCGTGCTGCCCAATTTTCAGGGCGGCGCGGGTACGCGCGGCTACGCACCACCTGAGCAGGCGAGCGTGAAGGAAGCCGACCCCAGGCTCGACATCTATCCGCTCGGCATCATGGCATGGGAATGGTTTTCCGGCGGCCGCCCTGAAAAGGGATTGGAGTCGATCCCTGATCCTCAACCCAAAAAGAAAGCCTGGTTTGGTGGGGGCAAGGAAGAAGCGCGGCCGCAATCCGAAACCGCTTTCCTCACTCTGGTGCGCGAGATGTTGGCTCCGTCAGCAACCAGACTTGCCTCTGCAGAAATGGCTGCGCAGCGTTTTGATCAGATCAGGCAGTTGGCTGAACGTGAAAAATCGGGCGGCTGACAGTCGCCATGCCATCTGCTTATGAGGGCACATATCCCGGAATAGGTGCGCGATAGATTTTCACCGCGACCTTGCCTGCCGGGCGTATGTCGTTCACGCCGCCTTTGGCATAGTAGTCGTCAAAGACTGCAAGGCGCGCCGGCATCGCTGCATCATAGGTGATCCAGTAGCTCGACATGAACGCACCGCGCGTTCCGGCGCCGAAGAATGAGTCATCTGCCTTACGGAATACCGCCGTACCGATCGGGCGCTGATCATCGGATGTCGCAAGGATGAGATAGAAATAGCCCGGTTCCGGGTCGAGATCGAAAAACACACCGCGCATATCATCCAGCAGCGGGCTGGGTTCCATCATTTCACCGGCAAGTGTTTTCCATTCCACCACCTTGTCGGCACCGCCCGCCTGATGGCCAAGCGCTGCAATCTGGTCTGCGACAATGGCTTCGGGCGTCTTGGAATATTGCCGCTCAGCTTCGGCCCACATGGGCTTGTAGATTTTTTCAGTGCGCTCCTCCGCCCGGCCCTCCATCAGCTCAACCAGAAGATCGGCGCGCTGGGCGTAATTGAGATTGGCCGATGCAGGCACACGCTCGTAATCTCCGTCATTCGGCCCGGTCTTGATGAAGATGTAGTTGCCCGAATTATGCAGGCCAATGAGATCGCCATTGCTGTCGATGATGGCGCTGCCGGATGAGCCGCCAGCTCCCATCGCATTGTGCTGGATGAACTGTCGGTCTTTCACGTCACCCACCGAAAGGAAAAACGATGTCATCGACGTGATCAGCCCGACATTGGAATTGGGTTCCGGCCTGGCTGGATCTGTGCCCAGTACATGCTCGGCCGGATAGCCAAGCTGAACAATCGACTGTCCCGCCTTCAGATTTTCCATGGCCGGCTGCGCTGCAATCCTCAGCGGGGTGCCCAGCTGATCGGGCTTTTCAACAAACAGCAGGGCCACGTCATATCCCACTGGCAGGGAAACGGATCGGGCCAGCCCGGCTTCGGCTTTCTGATAATACGCCTCCGAGAACGCCGCCCACTGATCATAGGCAGGATGTTTCCTGACGCCTGTGACATAGGCGCGCCGATAGTCAGGCGCTTTGGGCTCAATCGCGACCAGCCGCCTGCCGCCCGCCTCTGGCTTTTTCAGTTCATTGAAGATGTCGGCAACATGGGCGTTGGTGCCCAATACCTTCGTGCCATCGGGCATGGTGACGACAAAGGCGGTGCCTGCCGGACTCAATGCACCCTCAGGGCTTTCAGTGGCGATCAGGTAGACAGAACTTTTGACGCGCTCGATCACGGTCGTGAAATCCACAGCCTTCCCGCTTTCGCTGAGCCGTGACTTGATGGAAGGCAGTTCATCCTTCAACGAAGCCACGTCATTGCGCGCCGCTGCGACATCCTGCTGCGTTTTCACCACCGCCTGTTCGTTTGCGGCAATCTGTTGCTCTGTCCCCTTCCACACAAACCACCCACCGACCGCCGCTGCCACCAGCAGTACGGCGACGAGAGCGAGTGAGCCGCGCGTGCGTTTGTGTGCGCTTGACTGAGCAGCGACGGCACCGGCCATGTCCTGTGCTGTATTCAGGATCTCGGTCTTGGCCAGATTTCCGGCATGCGCCTCAATCCGTTCAATCTTCAGGCGCGGCCCGCTGGTGGCGGAAAGCTGGATCTCACAGCTGCGCGGCAGATCCTGATCGTCGAAGACCGAGCGGCCATCCATGAAGACCGGCTTTTCCCGATTGATGATGAACTTGTAGCCGCCATATTCCTTGCGCAGCCCGAAATGCTGGCGGCTGACGGCGGTCATTTCCTCCGGGAACGGAATGTCGGCATCAAGCCCGCGCCCAAAGCGCACTTCGCCCACACTGTCCTCAATGTCGATGTCGCGCCCGGCATAAGGACCATTCAGGTAGCGGATTTTCAGCGGCATGAGCATCTCTCCCGGCTGAACAATATCAGCGTTGTTCAACAGTCCAAGCCATAGAAAAAGGCCCGCGCGGTGGCGCGGGCCTTTTGTGCACTAGTGGTCAGTGATCGTTCAGGGCGTGCCGCGCAGCGCCCAGATCTTGACCTTGCCTGGCGCGGGCTTGGGCTTGTCTTTTTCGCCTGGCGTCATGTCAGCGACGACGACGAAATACTTGGTGCCCGGCTGCGCGTCCGCCGCGACGACAAAGGAATATGGCGTCATGTTGGTACCCTCACCGCCTTCGACCGGGGTGATCGAGCCATCCTTCTGCATGATGTAGAGCGAGGTCTGGATCGGACGACGATCAAGGGAACCGCCCGCGAAGACATAGGTGCCCGGATCCTTGATCTCGATTTCCATGCCCGCACCCGCCGCACCATTCAGCCATGGCACCGGCGTATCCATCACGGCATCCTGCTCTGCCACCCGCTTGACATGCTCTGGGCCGCCCATCTCCTGGCCAAACAACGTCTCAACGTCTTTGATGAAGACATCAGGCGTCTTGGTGAGAGCGGCATCGGCCTCATCCATCTGCTTGCGGTAGTCCGGCATCTTGGCCTCGGCCTTGCCTTCGGCAATGTCGAGCAGCATGTCGGCGCGCTGGGCGTAGTTCACAAGCGCCGCCGAGGGCTGGCGCATCGTGCCGCCATCGGGCGTCTGGTACATGATGATGTTACCAGCATTCAGGAAGGCCACCAGTTCACCCTTGGTGTTGAACAGCGGGCTACCCGAGGCACCGCCGGTGGCAGGCACCGAGTGCTGCACCAGAAGGTCACGCCCAGCATCACCCGAATGCGACAGGAAGAACGTCGTCACCGAGGTGATGATGCCGGTCTGTGATGTCGGCTCGGGCTTGGTGATGTCTGTGCCGTTCAACTGCTCCATCGGATAGCCGATGAGCACGAGCTGCTGCCCGGCCTTCAGCTTTTCCATTTCCTCGCGCGGGGCATAGGTGAGCGGATTGCCGAGCTTGGTCTGATCATCAACAAAGAGCAGCGCTACGTCGTAACCCGGCACGAACTCAATCTGCTGCGCGCCGAGCGTGTGCGACTTGGCAAAATACTGCTCCTGCCATTTGTTGAGCACGTCATAGCCAGGGTGCTTCAGAACCTTGGTAACAGTCAGGGTGGTGTAGTCCGGCCCCTTGGGCTGGGTGACCACCAGCTTCGCATCCTTCTGGCTGGGATCGTTGGCCAGCTCATTGAAGATGTCAGCGACATGGCTGTTGGTTGCCAGCGCCTTGGTGCCATCCGGCAGCAGAACAACAGACGCCGTGCCGCCGCCCGACCTGGTGCCGGAGGGCAGCTGGATCGAAACGATGTAAACGGACTCCTTGTTCTTCTCGATGATGCTGGCGACGTTCACCGGGGCCGTGCCGGCGACCGCTTCCTGAAGCTTCGGGATATCGCTTTTGACCTTGATGAGGTCTTCCTTGATGCCCGCGACATCAGTGCCGATCTGGTCGGTTTTTGTGCCGATCTGAGTGGTCTTGTCCTTCAGGCTTTCGGAAATGAGATAGCCAGCACCACCCAGAACAGCGACAAGCGCGGCGACGCCGAGCAGCATGTTGGCTGTGCGGTTGCCCTTGGTGCGTGTGTCATGCACCACATCGGCCATACCGGCCTGGGGCTTGAGAATTTCGGTCTTGACCTGATTGGACGGGCCGCCATCTGTGCGCTCGATGCGCAGCTTGGGGCCGGTCGGGCCGGAAAGCTGGATCTCGGCATTCTTCGGCATGTCCTGATCGTCATAGACCGGACGGCCATTCAGAAAGACAGGCTTCTCGCGGTTGATGACGAACTTGTAGCCGCCCAGCTCGCGACGCAGCGCGAAGTGATCGCGGCTGACAATCGCCATGTCTTCGGGAAAACCGACATCGCAATCGATGCCGCGCCCGAACTTCACCTGATCCTTGCTGTCGTCGATGGTGACCTCGCGCCCAGGATAGGGCTGGCCGAGAAATTTAATGACAAGACCCATATGTATCTCCCGCGATGGCCGCACCAGGATAACTGGCGGCCTGAAATCGTGATGCCTGTCCTAGCGGCTTTTGACTGCCGGGGCCAGCGTCTCTCGCCCCAAATCAAGGCGAATGCAAGGCTGTTGCCCTGACAGGGGCCTGCGCGCATTGTCGCACCATGGCTACGCCCGCCAACCGCCAGATCATCCTCGACCAGGTCCGCCGCCTGGTTGTCATCCCGCCCGCAGAGGCGCCGGAAGGCGTGATCTTTTATTGCGCGCGGATGCTGGACGGCATGTGCGCCGGGCTCATCAGCCGTCTGGGCCAGAAGCCGTCACCCAACATCTTTTCCAACCTCATGACGATCGAGGCGCATCGGCTGATCGACACGATTGGCCGGGAGTTGGCGCATACCCTGCGCCGCATGGGCAATACCGTCCGCCACACGCTGGATGATTCCAGCGAGGCCGACACCAAGCTGGGTCTTGTGCTGGTGCGCGAATTGCTGCGCTGGCACGAAGGCCTTGATCCGGGCGACGAGTTTGCCGGCGCGCTGGCCTTGCTTGAGGGTCGCATAGACCCGGACTGGAGCGTTGTGACGATTGTCCGGCTTCTCAGCCGTATCGAGAGCGGTGACAAGGACGCCGTCGCGCTGATGCTGGAGAAGAAAGAAGAAGCGCTCGCCTCGCGCTTTCTTGCCATGTTGTGCGCGGAGTCGTTGGTCGCCTGTGGCCGCGCGGCCGAGGCGGGCGCCCTTCTGGATTTCTGCGCCGCGACCTATGGCAGTGACCAGCGACATCAGCAGCTGGCGGCGCTGGTCCTGTCGCGCACAGGACGTCTTGATGAAGCGGTCAAAGCCGCAGATGCGCTGTTGAAGCGTTATCCCGATGATGACGAAACCGCAGGGATCACGGGCGGCATCTACAAGCGCCGCTGGGACCGCGACGCCACACAGACCAAGGCGCTGGACAAGGCCCATACGCTCTACAAATCGCAATGGGAGCGCGGCAAGAAAATCAACGCCTATCTGGGCGTGAACGCCGCGGCGACCGCTGTCTATCGCGGCGAGCTTGATGCTGCGCGGGCCATCGGCGTTACCGTGGTCGAGGCGATGGACAAGCGCGATGCGGCGCTGAAGAAAGCCGGGCTTGATCCCAAGGATGGCGGTCTTGCCGAATATTACGACCGGGTCAGCCGTGCTGAGGCCCTGCTTGTATCAGGTGCAACGACCGATGCCGTCAGCGCCTATCAGTCAGCCTTTGCGGCTTACCCTTTGTTGACCGGAAGTATCGAGGGAACGCGCGGTCAGGCCAACCGTATCGCCAATGTGTTGGGCCTGGGGCAGGTGCTGCCATGATAGCCATCGGCATCACCGGACACCGTCCGCACAAGCTGAACCCTGAACGCCTCGATGTCATTGCGCGACAGATCATGGAAAGTCTCGCGGCCATCGAAAGCCGCAATGAGGCAAAGGCCTGCATGCTGGTCTGTTCTCTGGCGGAAGGGGCAGACACGATGGCCGCCGAAGCCGCGCTGAAGCGGGGCTGGAGCCTGACAGCGCCGCTGCCGTTTCCAGCCCGGCATTATGCCCGCGACTTCCACGTGGGCGCGCCACGTGAAACCTTTGCCCGGCTGGAGGGTATCGCAACAACCATTCCGTGTACGGATGACCGTGACGCGCTAGATGACGACACCGACGGCTATATCGCAGCCAGTCGCGCCATGTTGGAAAAATCAGACGCACTGATCGCTATCTGGAACGGCGCCCCCACACATCTGAAGGCAGGCGCCTATGACACGCTGATGCTGGCGCTGGGCCAGGCGATGCCGGTGCTGTGGATTGACGCAAATGGCATCGCTCCGCCTGCATCGCTCTTTCCTGAGGACATGCCGCTTCTGAAAGAAGGCAAGCGTCCGGCGGAGCGCGGCGAGAAACCTTTCCTCGCCGCGCTGCGTTAACGAGCTTATTGCGCTGCGGCCTGTTGGGGCGGTGAAGCTGGCTTCCAGTTGGCAACGCGTTCAGCGACCGTCGCCACCTCGGCGCTCTTGCCTTCCCGGATCAACTGACGGGCGAGAGAGGCCCGGCGTGCAAACATGCTTGCCGCCAAGTGTGCTTCTGTTCCGTCAGCAAGGCCACTGATCTCGGCCTGACGGGCCGCTATGCCGTAATAATAGAGTGCCTTCACCGGATCCTTGGCCTGCCCACGCTCTCCGTAAAGGCAGAACCTTCCCATCGTGGTCGATGAGAAAGTCGAACCCTGTTCGGCGGCCATCTCATGAATCTTGATCGCGCCGGGTTCGTCCTTGGCAATAATCTCCTGACCATCTTCGGACTTAATGCCATCCAGCATGGCCCCGGCCAGAAGATCAGAGGCATCAGGCACACCCATTGAGGACGCCTTGCGCACAAGATCATAGCCAAGACGCAACTCATCTGCGCTTGGCTTGTCCTTCAGGGCCGTCAGGTAAAAGCCAAGATAGTAGACGCCGCCGGGATAGTTGGCATCGACCGCAATCTGCAATTCCTTGCGTCCATCATCTTCCTTGCCCTGCGCAAGAAGCGCGCGGCCCAGCTGCATATGCAGGCGCGGCTCATTGGGAGACGAGGCCAACGCATCGCGGCAGGCGGTTTCGGCTTCAGGAGCTGTCATGTCTTTTTCGCGCACGCCGCGTGAAACCGCCTGCGGATCAGAGATATAGGCGGCCAACCGGTCACAGGCATGCATGACCGAGTCATAGACCCTGACCTCAGCATCCGGCTGGAGGAAATTGTCGCGCCGATCGGAAGCCGATAGTGGCTTGGAGACCGTCATCGGCGCCCATGACAACATCTCTTTCAGCATCTTTGCGTCATCGGCTTTCAGCTGGCCGAGCGTCACCGGTCCTGTTGTTGGCGTATTGGCAAAGCCCTTTTCAGGCAGCTGCCAGATATAAAGCCGGTCATCGTCGCTGCCTGCCGCGATACGTTTGGCATCGGGGCTGAACTCAACGAAGCGGAACGGTTCACCAGGCCCCGTGAAGGTCATCAATTCAGCGCCGGTGCTGGCATCCCAGATTTTGACCGTGCCATCAAAACTGGCTGAAACGATACGCTGCCCATCTGCGCTATAGGATGACCACATGGCGAAATCGTCATGACCGTTCATCAGAAGGACCGGTGTGCCGGTGCTGGCATTGAAGGTGCGTATCGTCCGGTCACTGGACGTGGTCATTACAAATTGACTGTCCGGCGAGAAACCAACCGAGTTGATGCTGCTGTGGTCCTCGCGTCTCTGGACAAGCAGACGCCCTTTTTCGAAATCCCACACATAGACGGTGCCATCAGGCGCACCACCAGCGACCAGCTTTCCGTCCGGGCTGACCGCGACATTGAAGAACCGCACATTGGCCGCAACGAATGAGCGCAGCGGCTTGGCATCTGTGGCCTGAAGATCGAACACGGCGATCCCGGCATTGTAGGCGACCAGAACATACTTGCCGTCCGGTGTGACCTGCAGGGCGCTGCCATATTCAAGACCACCGTCCTCCATCTTGCCGATCATGCTGACCGGATCGCCGGTCTGGGTTCGCCAAAGGCGCACACGACCTTCGCTATCGGTTGTGACAATGCGCATTCCGTCTGGCGTGAAGGTCGCCGCATTCACCGACGGGCTGCCATACTGGTCATTCGCTTCAGGAATGGAGAACTCAGGATGGCCGGTGCTGACATCCGACATCACCGCCTTGCCATCCTGCGAGGCGGAAAGGACATATTGCCCATCCCGGCTCCAGCTCAGCGAAGTGAAGTCGCTCTCGTGAACAACTCTGGCGCTCTCCGGTGTCAGTCCATCAACGGACCAGACCGTGACATTGCCGTCTTCGAGCGCGGCCGCGACGAAATTGCCATCGGGGCTGAGGCCCTGTCCTTCAATGGCGCCTTTTGGCGAGCGGAATACGCGAAGGGTTGCGCCTGTATCAACGTCCCACAGGCGCAGCGTATTGTCGCCGGATGCCGTCAGTATCCGTTTGCCATCGCGTGACTTCTTCAGCTGGCGAACCTCGAAGGTATGACCCTTGAACGTCTTGATGATCGAACGATCGCTTCGTGAAACCTGCACGATGTCGCGGCCAGATGTATAAATCAGGCTCTGATTGTCATTCGAGAACACAGCCTTCTTGATGTATATGCCATTGAGAGAAATGGTCTGAAGCGGCGCGCCGGTCGCATCATACAAATCAATCCAGCCGCCGCCCAGAAGAGCGATCTCCTGCCCGTCAGGTGAAACGACAATCTCTTCAATGCTCGAAGCACTCTCGGCCGATCCGTGATAAATGACGGTGCGCTGGGTGTGAGTGCTCAGGTCCCAGATTACGGCTTTGCCAGCGCTGTCGCCTGTGACGGCGATCGACGCATTGCCAGCGATGCCGATGGCAATAACCGCCCTGTCGTGGCCGGCCTGAGAAGGATAGATCGTGTGCGAGTCGGCTGCGATAAAGTGGACCGCGCCATTCTCATCGCCCACCACAATTTCACGCCCGGATTCATCTATGTCACCGGCGGACGGCATGGCGGGAAAGGTAAAAGCCTCACCAAGGCGCTGATAATCAGAGGTCTGATAGATCTCCAGTGTCTTGTCGTCATAGAGCGCTGCAAGATACTTGTCTTCCTTATCGGCAAACCCGGCGATGAAGCCGAACTTATCGTTGCCGAACGAGGTCACTTCTGCGCCAGTCATGGTGTCCCAGACTGTAAGCTGCCGGTTGTCGTTACCGGTCATGATCCGCGTGGACGTGGCGTTGAATTCGACGTCACGCAGATTGTTGTCTGCTGATGTCAGCACGGTGACGATCGTATCGTTTGACGCGGCATGCTGGAGAGCTGCGATAGAGGCAGCCGGAAGCTCGCCACCGGCCTGCTGGGCGATGCGGACAGATTCAACGGCCAGCGCCAGCGCCTGTTCGGAATAGCCGCTCTTGGAGGCCAGATAAGACTGTCGTGCGACCAGTTCCGCCGAGCCGCGTTGTGTTTCGTGGAGTAGTGTTTCCGCCTGTGCTTCGGCGGTTTTGGCGCGTGCGCTTTCTTCTTCCGCAATCTGACTTTGCTGGCGCGCAAACAGGCCCAACACGCCCGCGCCGACGGCCAGCACCGCCATCACGGCCGCGACGGCGGTCAGGATACGGAACCGCCTGTTGCGCTTGGTGGCAGATGCTTTCTCACTTTCGGCGATGAACTCTTTGAGACTGCCGGGCAGCTCGTCGTCCCATTTACCGACAAGATCCTTGCCTTCTTCCAGCGACAAGCCGTCGAGAAGACGCGCGGATTTATCTTCGCTGGCAGCGGCGCGCCACAGCAACTCGTCTTCTTCAAGGCGCGTGCGGGTTTCAAGGTCGCGCCTGTCGCGGTTGATCTGTTCACGGGCGCGTGTCCAGTGATTGATCAGCGCTTCGTGCGCCACCCGCACCCGCGCTTCACCGCCGTCGCCATCGGCAATCAGAAGACGAGCCGCAGGATGCAGGAAGGCATCGACGAGACTGCGCTTGGCAGAACCGCCAGGAAAGGTCGACAGGGGCGCGGTGCGTGCTGTGGCGTTCTGATCTCGGTCGCTGTCAACCGTGACAAGTGCACGGAGCACGACGGGCAGCGCTGCCTGCACATCATCGGGCAGCCCGGCCAGAATCTCGTCGGCGCGGGTCGCGATCGCGCCCTTGATGCCGCCAAGCGCCTGATAGGTGTCGTAGGTGAGGCTCGAACCGCGCGCCTTTTCGATATCGGCCTTGTAAAGCGCATCCAGCACGAATGACACCAGCGGCAGCGAGCCGGGGTCTCGTGCCGCTTCTTCTGCGATCACCGCATCGAGGCCGATCTTTGATTCAGGATGATCTTCAAAATTGAGACCGGCCACGGCTGCGGGACGGCGGATCATTTCAGCCAGCTCGGCCTGGGTGGGCGGCAGGAGATCCATGCGCCCCAAACCTTCGGCCAACGCGACCAGCTCGGGTGCTGCCGCGGCCTTGTGCCAGAAGTCCGAACGCATCGTGGCGACGATCCAGACCAAGCCGGACTTCGCCAGCATCGACACAAGGCGGATGAAGCTGTTGCGCTCTTCGGTCGAGATGCTGCTGTCGGTGAAGATCTCTTCAAGCTGATCAAGAACCAGCGCCAGCTTGACCTTTTCATGCGCCATGATCGTACCGGCCTTGCGCGCGTCTTCAGCAATGCGCGCCAGTGCGGGTGTGAAGACGAAATCCGGATCGTCGATTGAGCGGCGCAATGCCTTTTCAAGCTGCTCTGGCGTCACGCCCGGCCCCAGAATCTCCGGTATCCCGAGGCCTTCTTTGACGCGGTTCTCCGTCAGCGCTTTTGTCAGCCCCATAAAGAGATTGCCGTCCGCATCACCCGGCTTCATCACAACGCGCCGCCACAGGCCGACACCATCGGCCACGCCGCGTGCAAACAGGTTGGGCAAAAGCCCTGCGCGCACCAAGGATGATTTGCCCGAGCCTGACGCACCCAAGACCAGCAGGAAGGCCTTGCCTTCGTTGGCGTTGCGAACGATCTGTTCGACCGCCTTCAGCTGTGCTGCGCCGCGTCCGAAAAAGATAGGGGCGTGTTCGAACTCGAACGAGGAAAGACCACGGAAGGGCGACTGCAACCAGGTCGCCTTGGTGTCCTGACCCGCTTCGATGCGACCTTTTTCAATCCGTGCACGGATGAGCTGGCGCAGATGCGCCTCAAGCATGTCGCCGAAATCTTCCAGATCATCAAAGCCGTGATAGGCGGAAAGGAACACACCGCCTGCCTGGAAATAGCGCGACCAGAAGGTTTCCAGCGCGCTCCACTGGCCCTCGGCCAGCTGTTTCTTCTGCGGGTCGCGCAGCGAAATCTGCGGTTCGCGGTTCGAGCGATAAACCAGAAGATCTGGTGCGCCCTTGGCCTTGTTGGCGGCCAGCGCATCTTCATATTCCCATTCGGTGCCGGTGACCGGCGCTCGCCCATCAATGCCGCGATATTCCCGCCCGCCAGATGTGACTGGCAGCGGTGTGCCAAGGCGCGACCACAAGATCAGCACCACAATGTCAGACTGGCTGGGCGGGGCGATCACATCCTGAAAGTGCCCGGTTGCGAGCATCGCCTCGTGTTCCCACAGATAGGCCGAAATATCGAAGAAGCGTGCGAATTCCTTTTTCAGGCTCTCAACCACCAGCGCCGCACGCCGACGCTCTGCCGACACGTCGCCGGGGGAGGAGATGAAAATACGAAGGGGCTTCGGCATTTCTGAAACCTTCAGGTCAAAGCAGCAGGCCGCGGGCGGTGGATCCGCCACACGGCCAGATATTTCCAGGCACTAGATAAAGGCGAACCCTTTGCGGCGGCAACATGGCGTTTGAGGAAAACGAGTCAGGCAGGGACATTATGTCGCAGTCCGTGCGGCCAGCCGTTCAGCCGCCATACAGGAAGCAAGACCAAGGATGCGGGCCTGTTACGCAGTCATGCGTTCACTGATGGGGCCTTCCATGAAGCTCATTTCCGGTCTTGCCGCCGCCACTGTTTCGCTTTTCGCCTTTATGGGCGCAGGGCCTTCATTCTCCAATCCCGGATCGTTCGATCTGGTCAGCACGGCCGAGGCCCGCACGCGCGTCTCGGTCAGCTTTGGCGTCTTCCAGGACCGCCTGGCACCTTATGGCCGCTGGGTCCATCACGGACGCTATGGCCAGATCTGGGTGCCCGCTCGCCAGCGTCGAGGCTGGCGGCCCTATTCGGTCGGGCATTGGGTGATGACCAGCGACTATGGCTGGATGTGGGCCAGTGACGAACCATGGGGCTGGGCCACCTATCACTACGGTGCCTGGGACTATGATGAAGATTATGGCTGGTACTGGGTACCCGGTTATGTCTGGGGTCCGGCCTGGGTGACGTGGTCAGACCGCGGCGACTATATGGGCTGGGCCCCTATTCCTGCCGGTTATCTGTGGGGTGATGCTTTTGACGATTTCTTCTATCGCCGACCGGTGATTGAAATCAGTGTTGATTTCGCCTGGTGCTACACCCCGACGCGATATGTCGGCCATCGTGACCAGTATGACTATGTCGTGCCGGTGGAACAGAACACCACCATCATCCAGAACAATACAACGGTGGTGAACAACATCACCAATGTCACCAACGTCACGAATAACATCACCAATCTGACCATCGTCGACAATCGGGTGGTGAACGAGGGCATCTCGGTTGATGTTGTGAATGCCGTTGCTGAAGCGCCGGTGCAGATCGTTTCGGTGGCAGATGCGGCGGCGCCCCCTTCGACGGACGGGGCGGATGATCGCGGTGTCGTGGAAATCTATCGCCCGGTGGATGTGCCGCTGAGCGCTGATCCTGCCGTGATCGAGGCCGCCTCTGACGCGCAGGTAGCAGCAGCGCGTGCGGCGGGTGGTGATCCGGAAGCGCCCGCTGAAACGCTCGCGCGTCCTGAAGCGGTTGTCACCGCTCCGGAAAACGCGCCGGTTGATCTGGACGCTGCTTACACACCGCCGCCTGTGCCGGTCGCAGAAGTTGCGCTGCCTGCTCCGGAAGCAGCGCCTCTGCCAGCGCCCATCGATCCGCCTGCTGAAACCCTGCGCCCAGAACCTGCCGTGGAAGCTGTCAGGGAGCAGCCGGTGGATATGGCGCCGGTTCAGGACGCATTGCCGCCGGTTGAGCCACCGCCCGCGCCGCCTGTCGACGTCATCCCGGAACAGCCGGTTGCGCCCGTGGAGCCAACCTATGAACCGCTCCCGGTTGAGCGGTCTTACGAGGCCCCGTCCGAGCCAGTCTATGAAGCCCCGGCAGATGCGCCACCACCGCCGGCGGAACCAGCTTATGAACCACCGCCTGCTGCTGAAGAGCCGCCACCGCCCGCCCCCGTAGAGGAGCCACCCCCGCCCCCTGTGGCTGAGCCAACCCCTCCGCCTCCACCACCCCCCGCACCGGTGGAGGAGGAGCAGGCCAAGCCGAAATAACGGCGTGGCCAGAACAAAGCCCCGGAGCAGACAGCTTCGGGGCTTTTGCTATGGGGGCGTGCGGGCCGGCCTCAGCCAACCCCTTTGAGCGGGATTATGAAGACCGACTGGACCGCGGGCTGTTCGCCTTGCGCGCCGACATTGTCAGATAGGACAGACGGTCGAGCAGTTTGCCCGCCATGTCCATGACAGCGGCGTGGCGGTGCTCAGCGGGCACATCATGGAAAACCTGACGGTTATTGACCAGCGCCGCGAAGCCCTGGACCACTGAAACGCTCAGCAGCATGTCAGGGCTCGCCACATCCGCGATGCCTAATCCGGCTCCGGTCGCGCGGTTGAGCAGAGCCATGTATTCGCCAACAGACTCAATAAAAGCTTCAACCAGTTCCGGGTCGTCACGATTGACCAGGCTGAGGCGGCTCATCACGTCGGTAAGGCCCGGATGGCTGATCATGTAATCAATCTGCGCCATGCCATGCGCCTTCATCTGCGCCGCCAGATCAGGCCCGGCCGCCGCGATATACTTGCGTGTCAATGTCAGGCGCTCGCGGATGGCCTGCGCTGCCAGCGCGGTCAAAAGGCCCGCTTTATCAGAAAAATGATGGGCCGGAGCGCCGTGGCTGACCCCTGCCTTGCGGGCTGCTTCACGCAGTGTGAAGCCATCTGCGCCTTGTGTTTCCACAAGCTCACGGGCGGCTTCGATCAGCGCGTGACGCAGATTGCCATGATGATAGGTCGCGCGGCCAAACGTGTTGGGCTTTTTCGAGACCCGGCGTTTTTTTGCTGCCGAAATAACTGTCACCGTCATGATGTTCTGTCTGGCGATGCCAGAGCCTCCAAATCCAAGTCCACATACAGGCAGGCATGGTCTGATGCTGCCATGGCGCGCGGCGGCGCTTTTGCGCCCCAGAACGCCTGACCCGATCGATTAAGCCCACAGCGCTGTGCAGCCCGGCGCACATCGGGCGAGACGAGCAGGTAGTCGATCTGCCCGCGCCTGACGCTGCCGTCGCGTTCTTCTATGTGGGTAAAAGATTGCGCCTTTCCAAGACTGTCGGCAAGGATATTGGAAAGGCCTGTGTCAACAAGCAGCGGGTCGATTGATGTGAGGCGGCCTTCGAGATGGCGACCATTGGCACCATTACGGTCCGGTGTTTCGTTGAGGTCGCCCGCCACGATAACACGAAACGGCTTGCCATCGCGGCTATAGCGGGCGGCTATGATGCGCGCGATTTCAGCGGATTGCCTCAACCGTTTTCCATCCGTTTCGGATTCGGTTTCAGGTGTGCCGCGCTTGGATTTAAGATGTGTGACCAGAATGGCGAGGGCGCCCTTTCCATCTGGCAGATCGACCATCACCTCCAGACAGTCACGGTTGAACAGCCGGGCCTTGCTGCGTCCGCTGGGCCTTACTTCTGCGGGGTCTGGCGTGAAGACATTGGTGCGCAGGGCTCCGACAGGGTGTTTTGACATCAGCCCGACATCAATACCGCGCGTGTCATTGCCCTCGATCAGCACGGCATAAGGATAAAGGCCGCTGAGATATTCGCGATTGAATGTCTCCAGCGTCTGCCGGCTTTCAACCTCGCACAGGGCGATGATGTCGGCGTTCACCTTACGGATGACGCTGGCAATCGCCTTCACCTGATTGCCGGACAGTGTTTCGCCCTTCAGGCGGATACCCCCGATCCAATCGCCGCGCCCGGTTATGGCCCTGTTGATCGAGACCGCAGGCGAGCGCTCATCGCCCTCGTTCTGGAAAAAGAAGAACCGTTGCGAGCGGGCTTCAGGCGAAGTCACGCGGGCGCATTGTATCTCCAGATACTGCCCCAGCTGATTGGTGTTGTAGGTGCTTAAAATCTCGTCAGTATTATAGCGTTTTGCATCGAGCAGTCGCTGAAGCTGGGCTGCCGCGCGCAAGGCTGCCGCAGCGACAGGATCACCCCCGTCCGTAAACAGGCGCGGGCGCGCAAACAGATTTTCGACATTGAACGAGGCAATGCGCAGCATGGTCATCAGGCTGCCAGCCTCGCCCCGTGCTGTGGTGCGGGTCAAGTGCGGTCGGTTTTCGAAATCGGCGCTTGCCTTTTGCGGCGGCGCGGAGATTCAATCACCAGACGCTATCTTCAAGAGGAACGGTTCATGTCCGCGCATAATCACGAATTCTATATCGGCGGCGAATGGGTGAAACCCGCTTCGCCGCGCACCTTCGATCTCATCAATCCGGCGACGGAAGAAAAATGGAACGAAGTTTCGCTTGGTTCATCCGCCGACGTCGACAGGGCGGTTGCCGCTGCCAGAGCGGCCTTCCCGGCTTTTGCCGCGACCAGCCGCGAAGAACGCCTCGCGCTGATCGGCAAGATCATGGCGGTCTATCAGCGCCGCCTGCCGGAAATTGCTGAAACCATTTCCCGGGAAATGGGCGCGCCGATCTGGCTGTCGAAGGCTGCACAGGCCGCCATTGGCCTCGCGCACCTCAATGAGATCCTGTCGGTTCTGAAGGATTTTCAGTTCGAACGGGCGCAGGGCCGCACCCGCATCATGTACGAGCCGGTGGGCGTCGTTGGTATGATCACGCCGTGGAACTGGCCGATCAATCAGATCATGTGCAAGGTTGCACCGGCGCTGGCCGCGGGTTGCACCATGGTGCTGAAGCCTTCGGAATACACGCCGATCAATGCGCTTCTGGTGGCCGAAGTGCTGCATGAAGCAGGCGTGCCCAAAGGCGTATTCAATCTCGTCAACGGCGATGGCCCGGGCATTGGTGCCCCGCTCTCGGCGCATCCCGGCGTCGACATGATGTCGTTCACCGGTTCAACCCGCGCCGGTATTCTGGTGGCCAAGGCGGCCGCCGACACCGTGAAGCGCGTTTCGCAGGAACTGGGCGGCAAGTCGGCCAATATCGTTCTGGATGACGTTGACATGGCCAAGGCGATTGGCGGCAGCGTGCAGTCGATGATGATGAACTCAGGCCAGAGCTGCAATGCGCCCAGCCGTATGTTCGTGCCCGCCTCCAAACACGATGAAGCGATGAACATCGCCGCCGCCGCCGCCAATGCAGTGAAAGTGGGTGACCCCTTTGCTGAAGGCACAACCATCGGGCCTGTGGTGAACCGCACCCAGTTCGAAAAGATTCAGGGCCTGATCGAAAAAGGCATGAAAGAAGGCGCGACGCTGGCTGCTGGCGGTCCGGGTCGCCCCGATGGTCTTAACAAGGGGTATTATGTGCGCCCCACCATCTTCGCCAATGCCACCAACGACATGACGATCGCACGCGAGGAAATCTTCGGCCCGGTCATGACCATCATTCCCTACAAGAGTGAGGCCGATGCCATCGCTATGGCGAATGACACGCTTTACGGCCTGTCGGGTTATGTGCAGTCCGGTTCGATTGATCGCGCGCGTGATGTGGCGCGCCAGCTGCGCACCGGCAATGTGCATCTGAACCTTGCAGGCGGTGACACCAAAGGTCCGTTCGGCGGCTACAAGCAGTCGGGCAATGGCCGCGAGTGGGGCGAGTTCGGCTTCCACGACTATCTCGAAGTCAAAGGCGTGTTCGGTTACGAAACGGCCTGATGCGCCTGAGCATTGCCACTCATTGAGACACGAGAAGCGGCGCGGCTCATCCCGCGCCGTTTGCGTTTGTGCAGGCTCGCTTGAGGCATCGGCCGCAACATCATAAACCGCCTCATTATCATTGGGGGTTGCCATGCTCGACTATTGCACCATCGGCTATAATGACGCCGACGCCACGCTGAAGTTCTATGACGCCGTGTTCGGCGCGATTGGTCTGACGCGCGCTTTCTTCAACAATGGCTGGGCCGGGTATGGCCCGGAAGGCGCGAAAACGCAGAACATCTATCTGTGCAAACCGACCGATGGAAACCCGGCCAATTTCGGCAATGGCATGATGCTGGCTTTTCGCGCGCCGTCACAGGATGCTGTCCGGGCCGCTCATGCCGCTGCACTGGCCAATGGCGGCAGCGATGAAGGCGCGCCGGGCCCGCGCCCCGCTGACAGCACCACCTATTTCGGCTCGTATATGCGTGACCCGACCGGCAACAAGATCGCCATTTTCTGGCGCGCCTGAAAGCGGGCGTGCAGGGGATGGTGCCCTGTCCTACGCCCCGCCCAGTACCCGGCCCGGATTGAGGATATTGTTGGGATCGAACACCTGTTTCATCGCCCGCATCACACTGATTTCGGGCGCTGTGCGCGAAAGCGGCAGGAAGTCGCGCTTTTCGATGCCGATGCCATGTTCGGCGGATACCGAGCCGTTGATGGCTTTCAGCGGCGTATAGACCATCTCCTCCACCGTGCGGCGGGCCTCCGCACTGCCGTCACCCGGTGCCACGATGAGATGCAGATTGCCGTCACCCAGATGGCCGAACACGAACAGCCTTGTGTCTTTGAAGCGCGTCTCAAGTGCGGGCTTCAGATTGGACAGATAGTCCTTCATCGTGCGGATGGGCAGCGACACGTCGAAGGTGAAGATGGGCCAGTGCTGCCCGAAGTTCAGCACGCTGTCGCGCACACTCCAGAACGCGGTGATCTCGCGGGCGCTCTGGGCGACGGCGGCATCGGTGATGAGCCCGTCCTCAAGTGCTTGTTCAAGCGCTGCCTCGAAGCGTTCCTTGTCGGCCTGCTGATGCCCGCCCATGGCTTCGGTCAGCACGGTGAAAGGCGATCCCTGTGGCAGCGGCGGCTGTGTGTTGGGTGTGGCGGTCAGCACCTCATAGGCCTCGCGCCACATCACCTCGAAGGCCGAGAGCGTGCCACCCAAAGCCCGGTCCATATGTTTCAGGAATGCGGTCAGCGCCTCGAAGGAAGGAACCGCAGCGAAAGCGGCGTTATGACTTTGTGGTTTTTCACGCAGCCGCAGTGACGCTGCCGTGATGACGCCGAGCGTGCCTTCGCTGCCGACGAACAGGTTTTTCAGATCATACCCGGCATTGTTCTTCACCAGCGTATTGAGATTGTGCAGCACCGTGCCGTCGGTCAGCGCCACTTCCGCGCCCAGCACGCTGTCGCGTGTCATGCCCCAGCGGATGACGCGGTTGCCGCCTGCATTGGTGGCAAGCGATCCACCCACCGTGGCTGAACCACGCGCACCCCAATCCACTGGATAGAACAGGCCCTCGCGCTCGGCGGCTTCCTGCACCGTCTGGATGGGGACGCCCGCCTCGGCGATCATCGTGCGCCCGATCGGGTCGATCTCGCGGATCGCGGTCATGCGCTCCATCGACATCAGAATCTCGGTTTCACTGGTGTCTGTTGCATGGACAAGGCCGGTGAAGCCGCCGCCCACCACCACGGCCTGCTTTGCCTCGTGGCAAAGTTTTAGGACTGCCGCCGCCTCATCGGCGGAAGCAGGGCGAACGACGCAGGCGGCCTGGCGCGCATGTGTCGGGCCAAGTGGCGATGGCTTCCAGTCGCCCACGGCCTCAGCCGGGATGAAGCCCTTTTCGCCGAGCAGCGCCTGAAGTTTCGCAATCACCGCGTCTGACATGGACGAAGCCCTTTATCATTCAGCGTGCAGCCTAAGACGCCATCAGGATGATGCCTAGCATCACGGCGCAGAATTTGTCAGATTGCGTGAACGTCAACAGGATCTGTCATGCGGTCATTCATCTTATTTGCCTTCGCGGCCTTTACCTCCATGGCGCTGGCCGACTCGCCGCCCATGCCCGAAGCCGCGAAGGCGGCTGAGGCGGCATGGAAGGCCGACATCGAAAAGGGCAATGAGGCTTACGCCAAATCGCCGACCGCGATCCTGAAGATTGACGACGCGATTTATCTCAAGCCCGGCGAGACGGCGTTTCTGTCCATTGGCGGCGATGGCGAATATGCCTGGAGCCTGAAAGAGCAGGCCGCCGCCATCGCTTCGGTGAAAGCGACCGATGACATCAAAACGGCGATGATCAAAGGCCCGGCAGGTGAAGCAGACCTGCTGAAAGAGAAAGCCGAGCCTTATGCGATCAACTCTGCTGTGCGGGTGACTGGCGGTGCCGCTCAGATCGAGCCCGGCAAAGATGGCGTGCGTGTCGCCGTCTATAACGACGCGAACAAGGATGCCGCAGCCTTCACGGGGCTTGATTACTATCCTTACGATCCAGCCTTCGTGGTGACAGCCAGGTTCGAGCCAGCAGCAAAGCTTGAGGCGAAAGTCTTTCAGACCTCACGCGGATGGTACAAGCAGTTCTACCATGCGGGCGATGCCGTTTTCACACTGCAGGGCAAAGACGTGCGTCTGCCCATGTATGCAGGCAGCGACAAGCTGGATGAGATCGACAGCCTTTCGGCCTTCATCATGGACGAGACCACGGGCAAGGAAACCTATGGCGTTGGCCGTTATGTCGACAGCGAGATCGAAAAGGGCAAGCAGCCCGCAACCGTCGTGATCAATTTCAACTATCTCTACAATCCGAACTGCGCGCGCTCGCAGCATTACAACTGCCCGGTGGCGGTTGATCGCGTTCCGGTTGCCGTCACCGCTGGCGAAAAGAAGCCCGCCGGTCATTGACGGGCACAGGATCAGGCGGCGCTGGCGGCCTGATCCACACCCACTGGCGCAAGCCGGATGAGATAGTCGAAGGCCGAGAGCGCGGCTTTCGAGCCTTCACCCATAGCGATGACGATCTGCTTGTAAGGCACGGTGGTCGCATCACCGGCGGCGAACACGCCGGGCAGGGATGTCGCACCGCGCGCATCCACTTCGATTTCACCGCGCGGCGTCAGGCCGATCACGCCCTTCAGCCATTCGGTGTTGGGTACAAGACCGATCTGCACGAAGATGCCATCAAGCGCGACGTCATGATGGCTTGCATTGTTGCGGTCAGTATAGGCAAGGCCTGTCACCTTCGTGCCGTCGCCTTTCACCTCACTGGTCTGTGCGGATTTGACGATGGCGACATTGGCAAGACTGTTCAGCGTACGCTGCAGCACCGCATCCGCCCGCAATTGATGGTCGAACTCGATCAGCGTGACGTGTTCGACGATGCCGGCCAGATCAATGGCGGCTTCGACACCTGAATTGCCGCCGCCGATCACCGCGACACGCTTGCCCTTGAACAACGGACCATCGCAATGCGGGCAGAAGGCCACGCCCTTGGCGAGATAGTCTTTCTCGCCGGGCACATTCATCTGGCGCCACCGTGCGCCGGGGGCGAGCACGACCGCGCGGGCCTGCAGCATGGCGCCGCCGCTGACCTCAACACCGATCAACCCACCCGGCTGTGTGGCTGGCACAAGACGCGTGGCGTTGAACGGCGTCATGACATCGACATTGTAAGCGGCCATGTGACGGCCAAGATCTGCTGCCAGTTTCGGGCCTTCGGTGTGTTCCACCGAAATAAAGTTCTCGATGCCCATCGTGTCGAGCACCTGGCCGCCGACACGGTCAGCCACAATGCCGGTGCTCAGGCCCTTGCGTGCTGTGTATATGGCGGCGGCTGCTCCGGCCGGGCCACCACCGATGATGAGAACATCAAACGGTTTCTTTTCCACCAGTGCGGCAGCTTTGCGTTCCAGCGCGCCGGTATCCAGCTTCGCAAGAATGGCGTCCACATCCATGCGCCCTTGAGCGAAAGGCGCGCCATTCAGAAACACCGCAGGCACCGCCAGCACATGGCGCGCGGAAACCTCGTCCTGAAACAGCGCGCCATCAATCGCCGTATGACGGATGCGCGGATTGAGCGCTGCCATCATGTTCAGCGCCTGCACAACGTCCGGGCAGTTCTGACACGACAGCGAAAAGAAAGTCTCGAACTGATAATCGCCCGGCAACGCCCGTATGGCGTCCGCTGTGGCGTCCGGGATGTTCGGCTTGTGCCCGCCGACATGCAGTAAAGCGAGGATCAGCGAATTGAACTCGTGGCCCATCGGCAGGCCGGCGAAGGTGACGGCATGATCGGTGCCAGCGCGGCGGATTTCAAATGAAGGTGCGCGCGTGTCAGCGCCATCGAATGAGAGTGTGAAATTTTCGCACTGCGCGGCAATGTCGCTGAGCAGAGCGCGCATTTCTTCAGACTTGGGCGAGGCGTCCAGCGTTGCGGTCAACGCAACGCTATGCGTGATTTTCTCGAAATAGGTTTTGAGCTGTGTCTTGAGGCCATCATCAAGCATGGCGAAATCACCCATCAACTATGACATGCGGGCGGACGCATGGAGCGCCCGCCCATAAAGGTCAGATCAGATCTTGCCGACGAGATCGAGCGACGGCGCCAGAGTCTTTTCGCCTTCCTGCCATTTGGCGGGGCAGACCTCGCCCGGATGCGAGGCGACATACTGCGCCGCCTTCACCTTGCGCAGCAGTTCCTTGGCGTCGCGGCCAACACCGCCAGCCGTGACTTCGATGATCTGGATCTTGCCATTCGGGTCGATCACGAACGTGCCGCGATCGGCAAGACCGGCTTCCTCAATCAGCACGTCGAAGTTGCGGCAGATGACCTGCGTCGGATCGCCAACCATCGTGTACTTGATCTTCTTCACGGCGGGTGAGGTGTCGGCCCAGGCCTTGTGCGCGAAGTGCGTGTCGGTCGACACGGCATAGATCTCAACGCCCAGCTTCTGGAAATCACCGTAATTGTCGGCGAGGTCTTCCAGCTCGGTCGGACATACGAATGTAAAATCAGCCGGATAGAAGAAAAACACCGACCATTTTCCCTTCAGGTCAGCGTCGGAAACGTCGATGAACTTGCCGTCCTTATAGGCCTTTGCCTTGAACGGTTTGATGTCCGAATTGATGCGCGCCATGATATATCCTCTTTCTTGGAACAACTATAATAAGCACGGTAACCTGCTTTTCAAGAACAATTTTTCTTGATCTTGATCAAGGCATGGCGGCGGCCTAAGAGGCATCATGGCCAACCGCCCGCTGACCGTCGTCACCTGGAACATCAATTCCGTCCGCCTGCGCATGCCGCTGCTGCAACGGCTGGTGCAGGAAACGCAGGCCGACATCATCTGCCTGCAGGAAACCAAGGTGGACGACGCGTTGTTCCCGCATGAGGCGGTGGCGGCGCTGGGTTATCCCTACCGGGCGACCAATGGCCGCAAGGGCTATCATGGGGTGGCCATCCTCTCGCGCGAACCTTTCGCCAAAACCGACAAGCAGCTGTGGTGCGAGAAAGATGATGGCCGCCACCTGATGGTGAAGCTGGCCGACGGGCTTGAAATCCAGAATTATTACATCCCGGCGGGCGGCGACATTCCCGACCCGGCGCTCAACATCAAGTTCGCGCACAAGCTTCAGTTCCTCGATGAGATGGAGGCGCATTGGCGCAAACGGCGCGGCAAGGCGTCTGATCGTGTCATCGTGGTGGGCGATCTGAACGTCGCGCCGCACGAAACCGATGTGTGGAGCCACAGGCAGCTTCTGAATATCGTCAGTCACACACCCGCCGAAACAGAGCGCTTCAAGGCCATTCTCGCGGGGTGGGAATGGATCGACGTCACGCGCCAGTTCGTGCCGCTGGCCGAGAAGGTCTATTCTTGGTGGAGCTATCGTAATGCCGACTGGAAGATTTCAGATCGGGGCCGCCGCCTTGATCATGTATGGGCCAGCAAGGCGCTGACCGGGCATGTCAGCGCCCACACCATTCTGCGCGAGGCCCGTGACTGGCCGCAGCCTTCCGACCATGTGCCCATCGTGGTGACGGTGGCGCGGTAACGCTGAAAAACCTGAGAAAAAATGGAGCGGGCGAGGCGATTCGAACGCCCGACCCCAACCTTGGCAAGGTTGTGCTCTACCCCTGAGCTACGCCCGCTCACTTTGGGCACCCGCGCCTGAAGGGTATAAGCCGCGCGGGAGGCGCGCCTTATTGCCGAAAACCTCTGGCAAGGCAAGAGTGCTCCGGCGCTTGACCTGGGCCGCCGGGAAAAGCCTGATAGGGCATGACCCTGACTGATCCAGCACACAAACGGCAGCCCGGCTTTCATCATGTCATCTTCACGACTGCCGCTGCGGCCCTGCTCACCGCAGCATGGCCCGCGCTGGCACTGGAGGCCGCTAACCCGCCGCTCGCCCGGCCCATCCCCATTGTGCAGGGTGCGGCGGATTTCAGCGCGGCGCAGGACTCGGATGAACAGAAAGCCTCTGCCGCATTTCTGCGCGCCATTCCCTCTGCCCCTGATTTTATCTTTTTCGACATGACCATCGTGCCGGTACAGGCCGAGGGGCAGGCCGCCGAAACGCTGGACTTCCACACCAAGGCCAAAAGGCTGGACGGTTCGGATATGCCCGGCGTGCCCTGCCGCAGCGGTGCATGGGCGATGATCGACCGCAGTCTTTCCTCACTCGTATTCACACCCGAACCGCTCGATCCGCACCTTGAGCTGACCATTGATGTGTCAGGCGCGACGCTTGCCCCTTACAACGCCATTGCCTGCGACCATGCGCCGGGCCTGCCCAACCGGGTGGCCTTGCGGATCAGCGGGTTCTTCACCGTGCAAGGGGTGAACAATTCCGAAAAGCGTCAGCTTCGCCTCGTGCCGGTCATTCCGCCTTATGCCGAAGCGATTGACGCGCTGGCCCGCTCGATCGCTGCGCCCTGACCATTCTGCCCTACATGCAGGCTTCCGGGTCGGGGTGAGGCTCCCTATATAGGGGCGGTAACAGCATCACACACGCAAGACCGTCATGGATCAGCTTTCCGCCGCCGCCACTTCTTTCGTGAAGGACACGACCGATCAGGCCTTCATGGCTGATGTCATTCAGGAGTCGACGACGCAGCCCGTCATTGTCGATTTCTGGGCGCCATGGTGCGGGCCCTGCAAGCAGCTTGGGCCGATGCTGGAAAAGCACGTCGCTGCCTCCAAAGGCGCGGTGAAGATGGTCAAGATCAATATCGATGAAAACCCACAGATTGCCGGCCGTCTGCGCATCCAGTCGATCCCTGCGGTTTATGCCTTCCATAAAGGCCAGCCGGTCGATGGCTTCATGGGCGCAGTGCCGGAATCCCAGATCAAGGAGTTCATCAAGCGCCTGATCGCCTCGGCGGGTGGCGGAGACACCGCGATTGACGACATGCTGGCCGGGGCCAATGAAGCACTGGACGCGGGCGAGATTTCCATCGCCGCGCAGGCCTTCAGCCAGATTCTGTCCAGCGAACCTGACCACGCAGAGGCGATTGCCGGGCTGGTGCGCTGTTATCTGGCGACGGGCGATCTGGCCGGCGCGCGCGCCTTGGTGGAAAGCGCCCCGGAAGAAGCGCGCAAATCCGAAGCTCTAAAATCGGCCGAGGCGCAGCTGGCGCTGGCTGAAAAGGCAGGCCCAGCCGGTGAAAGCGCAAAGCTGAAAGCAGCGCTCGATGCCGACCCTGCCAGCCCTCAGGCCCGCTATGACTATGCGATGGCGCTGGCGGCGGAACGCCAATACGAAGCCGCGATGGACGAACTCCTGGAAATCTTCAAGCGCGACCGGGCCTGGGAAGAAGAAAAGGCACGCAAGGAATTGCTGAACCTGTTCGAGGCGATCGGTATTGCTGATCCGCTGGTGCTGGCGGCGCGGCGCAAGCTTTCCGCGCTGATGTTCAGGTGAGGCGTTGATGTCAGGCAAGACATGGCCCATCAGCTATGACGGCGCGGCGGACCTGCCGGAAATCATCCCGCTGTTTCCGCTGTCGGGCGCGGTGTTCTTTCCGCGCGCCAACATGCCGCTCAATATTTTCGAGCCGCGCTATCTTTCGATGGTGGACGACGCCATGCATGGTAGCCGGATCATCGGCATGATCCAGCCCAATGGCGGGCCTGAGGTGAAGCCATCGCTTTACAGGATTGGCTGCGCGGGCCGCATCGTTTCCTATGGCGAAACGGATGATGGGCGCATGGTGATTGCGCTGAAGGGTATCAGCCGCTTTCAGGTGCAGGACGAGCTGACGGTGATGACGCCTTACCGTCAGGCGCGCGTACGCTATGATCAGTATGCAGATGATTTCACCGAAGGCGATCAGGGCCACGCTGAAGCGATGTTTGACCGCGCGCGCTATCTGGCCCGGCTGCGCGATTATCTCAGGGTCATTCAGGTGCAGGTCGACTGGGAATGGGTTGAAAAAGCGCCGGTCGAGGTTCTGATCAATGCCTTTGCCATGCTGGCACCGATTTCGTTTCAGGAAAAACAGGCCATGCTGGAAACGCGCGATCTGCCCGCCCGCACCGAGTATGCACTCGCTATTATGGGGCTGGCGGTCGCTGAAGCCGGCAGCGGTATTTCCGCGCCCGGTGGTTCGAGCGTGAATTGAGGACGGACATGGAAGCGGATCCCAAACTTCTTGAAATTCTCGTGTGCCCGCAGACGCGCGGGCCTTTAAGCTATGACCGCGAACGGCAGGAGCTGATCTCGCGTCAGGCGGGCCTTGCTTTTCCCATCCGCGACGGCATCCCGCTGATGCTGGTTTCGGAAGCGCGCGAACTGACTGATGCTGAGCGGCACGCCCGTTGATGACAGCGGCGACGCCATGGCCGGTTGAGCTGCGCTATCGCAAGGGCGCGCGCCTTCTTGAAATCGACTTCGAGAATGGTGCGACGCATGCACTGGCTGCTGAGTTGTTGCGCGTGGAATCGCCCAGCGCCGAAGTGCGGGGTCACACCCCAAGCCAGAAGCAGGTTGTTCCTGGAAAGCGGCTGGTTGGTATTTCGCGCCTTGAGCCGGTTGGACACTATGCAGTGCGCATCGTGTTCGATGACGGCCATGACAGCGGCCTTTTCACCTGGGGCTTTCTGCACGAGCTGGGCGAAACGCAGGCGCAGGTGATGCGTAGCTATGAGGCGGCACTCGAAAGTCGGGGCCTCAGCCGTGACCCGTGACTTCATCTGGTTTCTGATCGCGTGTTTCGCAGTGGTGACGGTGTTGGGTCTGCGCCATCACATCATCGCCTGGGCAAACCGGCGCGAGGCGAAGAAACTGGACTGGCACGCCGAACAGGAGAGGCAGGTGCGCGATCCGACAGCGCATTTCTATATGACGGTCGAGGAGATCAACGCGAAAGTCGCGGTGCCGGAAGTGTTTGAACGCTTCGGGCGCATGGTGTGGAAGTTTGATGGCAAGAACTATTTCAGCGCCGAAGAAGCCGATGAAGCGCGCCGACAATATGTGCTGATGGAAGCCCGGCGCTTCTATCAGGATGTTGACCGTCTACGCCTGGGGCGAAGGTAGCGCCTACAGCGCCTCGCCTTTCAGAAGGCGCGGCATCTCGCCAAAGGCGTGGCCCGCTGCGGCGCGCGCTAAGAACTGTCTGAGCGGTGTGATCGCGTTGACAAGGCCGAGCCCCGTTTCGCGGATCGCCCGCACAGGGGCGATGTCGTTTGAGAATAGCCGGTTCAGACTTTCGGTGACGCCGGCCATCATCACCGTGCCGATGCGCCGCGCCCGCTGATAATTCTCAAGCACCTGCATGCTGCCGATATCAAGCCCCAGCCGGTCGGCATCGACAATGCATTCGGCCAGCGCCGCCACATCGCGCAGCCCAAGATTGAGCCCCTGTCCGGCCAATGGGTGCACCACATGTGCGGCATCGCCGATCAGCACGAAACGCTGTGCGATGTAATCACGCGCGAGCTGCAGGCGCAGCGGGAAGGCCCAGCGCGCGCCCACCGGCGTGACCTTGCCCAGATAGTCCGTGAAGCGCCGCGTCACCTCATCCGCGAAGTCCGCATCACTGAGTTTCATGGCTGCTTCGGCCAGCGCCGTGCGCTCGGTCCACACGATGGAGGAACGATTGCCGGTCATCGGCAGAATGGCGAACGAGCCTGAAGGCAGAAAGAACTCCTGCGCGATGCCTTCATGCGGGCGCTCATGTTCCACGGTGCAGACAATGCCCGACTGGCCGTAATCCCAGCCGGTGGTCTTGATGCCGAAGCGTTCGCGCAAGGGACTGTCGCGCCCCTCGGCAGAAACCAGAAGACGCGCATGAATGGCGCGACCATCCTGAAGCGTCGCGCATACGCCTTTGGTGCTGGCTTCGCTCTCGGTGATGCGCGCGCTGTGAATCACCTGCACCGAAGCGATCTCGCGCACCCGTGCCGTGAGCGCATCCAGCAGAAAGCGGTTCTCCACCATGTCGAAGGGCGGCGCGCCGCCATCGTCGGTTTCAAAATGCAGAAAGAAGGGCGACGCACGTCCATCTGCCGTGCCTCCCGACACAACGATATCGCGCACGGTCTGAAACTCCGGCAGGCGCGGCCAGACATCCAAACGTTCCAGCATGCGGCGCACATCCGGTGCGAAAGAAGAGACGCGGCCGTCAAAGCCTTTCAGCCCGCCGCCGCTTTCCGGGCCCGGCTCGATGACGACGACGTCAAAGCCATAGCCACCCAGCGCGATGGCGAGCGCCAGGCCCGCAAAGCCGCCGCCGGAGATCAGAATGTCGGTTTGCGCCGCGTCCATGCCCGTCCTGTGCGATGGAACGGCGTGCAGGTCCAGACGCCAGATCAAAAGATCAAAAATGATGCAATGAACGGCATGTGCATAATTTTCAGGCACGCTCTGCCATCTGGCGCGCGCGGATCGCCCAAATCGCCTTGATTTACAAAGCCTTAACTTTTTCTCCAAAGCGGCATGAAACTTGAGAGTCACCTCCTGCCATCATCATTGCCGGGGTTTCCCATGTCGTCTGCCCGCTTTTTTCTGTCTGGTCTCAGCGCGTTCCTGCTGACGGGGATTGCCACTGCGCAGGAGGCATCACCCATTCCGGCAGCGCATTTCGATGGCGCCTCGACCCTGTGGGTGATGATCGCCTCGGTGCTGGTTGTGGCGATGACCGCGCCGGGCCTCGCACTCTTCTATGGCGGGCTGGTGCGCTCCAAGAACATGCTGTCGGTGCTGATGCAGGTTTCGTCCATTGTCTGCGTAACGGCGATCCTGTGGGTGGCGTATGGCTACAGCCTGACCTTCACCGATGGCGGCAGTCTGAACAGCTTTATCGGCGGATTCTCCAAGGCGTTCCTCGCCAATGTCGACTATGCCGGGCTCGACCCAGCCAAGGGGGCGGCGACGTTTTCCAACGGTCTCTACCTGCCGGAGCTCGTCTACATCCTGTTCCAGATGACCTTTGCCTGCATCACCCCGGCGCTGATCGTCGGGGCGATCGCTGAGCGTGTTAAGTTTTCCGGGCTGATGGTTTTCAGCGCGCTGTGGGTCAGCCTTGTCTACTTCCCCATCGCTCACATGGTGTGGTTCTGGCCGGGACCGGATGGCGTCGCGGCGGCCACGCTGGCGGGAGAAGCCGTGCGTTCAGGACTCGTATGGGGCTGGGGCGGCCTCGATTTCGCAGGCGGCACGGTGGTGCATATCAATGCTGGCATTGCCGGGCTGGTTCTGTGCCTGCTCATCGGCAAGCGGCTCGGCTTCGGCAAGGACATGATGCCGCCGCACAGCCTTACCATGTCGATGACCGGCGCGGCCCTGCTGTGGGTCGGCTGGTTCGGTTTCAATGCAGGCTCAAATCTCGCCGCCGATGGCATTGCGGGACTTGCCTCAATGAACACGTTTGTCGCGACCGCCGCCGCCGCCATTGGCTGGGTGGCAGTGGAATGGATCACGCGCGGCCATGCCAGCCTGCTGGGCGCGATCTCGGGCATGGTCGCGGGCCTTGTCGCGGTGACACCCGCAGCCGGGTTTGCCGCGCCCAATGGTGCGATCCTTCTGGGCCTTGTCGCGGGCGCCGTCTGTTTCTTTTTCTGCACCACGGTGAAGAACGCGCTGAAATACGATGACTCACTGGATGTTTTCGGCGTGCACTGCGTCGGCGGCATTATTGGTGCGCTTGGCACCGCGATCGTGGCGGACCCGGCGCTGGGCGGTCAGGGCTGGCTGGACTATGCCGCCCAGCCCGGCACGGCGGTCGCAGGTGCTTATGATATGGGCGGCCAGCTGCTCACCCAGTTCATGGCGGTGTGCCTGACACTCGCCTGGTCAGGCGCAATCTCGGCACTGCTCTATTTCATCGTGAATGCCTTGATCGGCATGCGTGTCAGCAAGGACGAAGAACGCGAAGGCCTCGACATCGCCACGCATGGCGAGCGCGCTTACAATATGTAAGCCCTGACTTTGCCAGAATCAGGGGTCAGATTGTCGGCCAGACTGATATGATAAGGATGGATCCCATGCGCTCCACGCTTGCCCTTTCCGCGTCACTGATACTGACTGCGGTGTCAGTTGTCCGGGCCGACGTGCTGCCGCCACAGGAGGATATCACCGAGGTCCAGCAGATGCTGGTCGGCACCTGGCAGCAGACGGCGGCGACCGGCCTGATGGGACATGGCGAGGGGCGCACGACCCTCAGCTTCAGTAAAACCGATTTTGCCAGCCAGACCCTTGGGGCCTTGCCCTTGGTCAATGTTTATTGGCTGGATGCCAGCAGCGGTACGTGGACGGCGGAAAAACTTTCCGGCGACAATCTGAAAGTGACGCTGAAAGACAGGAACGGCGCGCCGGACCAGCCGCTGACCATTCACTTCACTGGCAAGGACAGCTTCGATATTCCGATTGGCGGCGGTCAAGGCGTGGCGGTTCGGCCCTTCAAGCGCATCTATCCCTGAGCGCGCGGCTGAGTCATAGTTTTCCGGTTCCACTATTGTCTGGCCGGTTCTCCCTTGCACAAAATCCTCATCGCCAATCGTGGCGAGATCGCCATTCGCGTGGCCCGCGCTATCGCAGAAGCCGGGCTGCTTTCTGTCGCCATCTACCCGCAAGACGATGCGGCATCGCTGCATGTGCGGCGGGCTGACGAAGCGCATCGTATTGCGGGCCATGGCACCGCCGCCTATCTGGACGGGGCCGCGATCATCGCCGCCGCACGCGAGACCGGCTGCGATGCCATTCACCCTGGTTATGGCTTCCTTTCTGAAAACGCCTCCTTTGCAGAAAGCTGCCGCGCGGCAGGGCTGACTTTTATAGGGCCTGACCCTGAAACACTGCATCTGTTTGGCGACAAGCCGCGCGCCCGCGATCTCGCACGCGCTCATGGTGTCGCGCTGTTCGAGGGCAGCACCGGCGCAGTGACGCTGGATGATGCGCGCGCCTTCTTTGCGGCTCATGGGCCGATGATGATCAAAGCCGTGGCGGGCGGCGGCGGGCGCGGCATGCGCGCCGTAACCAGCGAAAATGAAATTGCTGAAGCCTATGCACGCTGCTGCTCGGAAGCGCAGAAGGCGTTTGGCCTTGGTGATGTCTATGTCGAACGGTTCATTGCGCACGCCCGCCATGTGGAGGTGCAGGTTATCGGTGACGGCGCAGATGTCATCGTGCTGGGCGACCGCGACTGCACATTGCAGCGACGCAATCAGAAGATTGTCGAGATCGCGCCGAGCCCATTCATTTCCGAAGCGCTGCGCCAGCGGCTTTATGCTGATGCGCTGAAACTGGCGAAGGCAGCCCGCTATAAGAGTGCGGGCACGTTTGAGTTCCTGATCGATGCTGATGCGCCCGACACCTACGCCTTCATGGAGGCCAATGCCCGCATCCAGGTGGAACACACGATCACCGAAGAAGTGACCGGGCTTGATCTCGTCGCGCTGCAGATCGCTATCGCAGGTGGCCGGATGCTTTCCGAATTGAATCTTCCTGCAAAACCGTCTGCCAACGGGTTTGCCATTCAGGCGCGGCTGAATGCCGAAACCATGGATGCGGCGGGCGTTACGCGCCCTTCAGCAGGAAAGATTGCGCGGTTCGATCTGCCGTCCGGGGCAGGGGTGCGCGTCGACAGCGGCGTGACGAGCGGATCAACCGTCAGCCCCGCCTTCGATTCCATGATTGCAAAAATAATTGTTCACACCAAAGGCGAGTTTGGTGCGGCGCTGCGGCGTCTGCGGCAGGCGCTGGATGAAACGCGGTTGGCGGGCCTTGCCACCAATCTCGATCTGCTGGCCAACATCGCTGACCATGACGACGTGGTGGCCGGGCGCATCGACACGCGCTTCATCGAGCGAGAAGCTGCCATGCTGACGTTGGCGCGCAAGGCACGCGACGATGAAGCCGCAGAACCGCAGGGCGGCGTGACCATGGCGTCGGTGCCACCGGGGCTTGCTGCTGTCGCCGCGCCGATGACCGGTGTGCTGGTCTCCTATGAGATCGCGGCGGGTGACAGTGTGTGGCCGGGTCGGCCCATCGCCATTCTCGATGCGATGAAGATGGAACATGTCATTGTCGCTGACCGTTCCGGCATCGTGCGCCAATGCCTTGTCGGCAACCGTGAGGCGGTCAGCGAAGGCGCGCCGCTGATCTTCATCGAGGAAGCGACCGTCGATGTTCAGTATACGGAAGAAAAAGCCGCAGCAGACCTTGATGCCGTGCGGGCCGATCTTGCCGAGGTGCAGGCCCGCGACGGTCTGCTGATGGACGAGAACCGGCCTGAGGCTGTCGCCCGCCGCCGTGGCCGGGGTCAGCGCACGGCGCGCGAGAATATCGCAGGGCTGATTGATGAAGGCAGCTTCGTTGAATACGGCGCCTATGCCATCGCCGCGCAGCGTCGCCGGCGCAGTCTTGAAGACCTCATCAAGAATACGCCGGGCGATGGCATCATCACTGGATTTGCCAGTGTGAATGGCCAGCTCTTTGCCGCAGACCGCGCCCGCACGGCGGTGCTGGCCTATGACGCGACCGTGCTGGCCGGCACGCAGGGCGCTTTCAATCACACCAAGACCGACCGCCTGCTGGAACAGGCAGCAGAATGGCACACGCCCGTCGTATTCTATTGCGAAGGCGGCGGCGGACGGCCCGGCGACACGGACTTTCCATCGGTCGCAGGCCTTGATGTGCCAACCTTCGCAACCTTTGCCAGTCTTTCAGGTCAGCAACCTCTGATCGGCGTCACGTCAGGATTCTGCTTTGCGGGCAATGCCGCGATCCTTGGCTGCTGTGATGTCATCATTGCGACCGAAGACTGCAATATCGGCATGGGCGGTCCGGCCATGATCGAGGGCGGCGGCCTTGGCGTGCATGCGCCGAAAGATGTCGGCCCCGCAGCCATCCAGCGCGCCAACGGTGTCATCGACATCAGTGTGAAGGACGAGGTGGAAGCCACCGCCATCGCGCGCACGTATCTTGCCTATTTTCAGGGCGCGGTGACGGGCTGGCAGGCAGACGATCAGCGCAAGCTGCGGCATGTGGTGCCGGAAAACCGGCTGCGCGTTTACGAGATGCGCGACATCATCGCCGTGCTGGCCGATCAAGGCAGTGTCATGGAACTGCGGCGCGATTTCGGGCGACCCATCATCACGGCGCTGATCCGCATTGAAGGGCGCGCAGTGGCGTTGATCGCCAATGATCCCAAATATATTTCCGGGGCGATTGATGCCGACTCCGCTGACAAGGCGGCACGCTTCCTGCGGCTTGCTGAAGCGCATGGCCTGCCGGTGCTGTCGCTGGTCGATACACCCGGCTTCATGGTCGGACTGGAAATCGAAGCCAAGGCGCAGGTGCGTCATGTCTGCCGTATGATGCTGGCAGGTGCATCGCTGACCGTGCCGTTCCTGTCGGTCGTCATTCGCAAGGGTTATGGCCTTGGCGCACAGGCGATGACGGCGGGCAGCTTCCTCAGCCCGCTGATGAACATCTCGTGGCCATCGGGCGAGTTCGGCGGCATGGGCCTCGAAGGCGCGGTGAAGCTGGGCTACAAGAAGGAAATGGATGCCATCGCCGATCTGGCGGAACGCGATGCCTTCTTCCAGAAAATGGTGGCGCAGTCCTATGCGCGCGGCAAGGCGATCAACATGGCGCAGCATCTGGAAATTGATGGCGTCATCGACCCGGCCAGCACACGCGCCATCGTGGCAGCGACATTCGCATCCCTGCCGCCGCGTCGTCCGGGCAGCGGCGTGCGCCGCTATATTGATGCGTGGTAAGTGTGCGCCATGAGTGATTTGCCATCGCGCACATCTGCGCTGCCCGCCTCGCCATTCCTGCGCCTCAACGCCCTGCTGGATGGCATCGCGCCCGGTGCATCGCCGGTCGCGCTGTCGGTGGGCGAACCGCAGGGGCCGGTGCCCGCTTTCGTCGCTGAGATATTGGCGCGCGAGGCGGCGGGTTTTGCCAAATACCCGCCGATCAACGGCACGGATGCTCTGCGCGACTCCATCGCCGCATGGCTGACGCGCCGCTTTGCGCTGAAAGCGGGCGCGGTTGATCCGGCTCATATGATCCTGCCGCTCAACGGCACGCGCGAAGGCCTGTTCCTTGCCGCCTTCCAGCTTGTGCCGGAACAGAAGAACGGTCAGCGCCCGGCCGTGTTGTTGCCCAATCCGTTCTACTCGGCCTATCCGGCCGCCGCCCTGGCGAGCGGGGCAGAACCCATTTATGTGAACGCCCTGAAGGAAACGGGCTTTCTGCCAGATTATGCCGCGCTGCCGCGGGACGTGCTGGCCCGCACGGCGGCAGTTTACATTGCTTCGCCGTCCAATCCCGAAGGCGCAGTGGCGAACCTTGCTTATTGGCGCATGCTGTTTGAGCTGTCTGAACGTCATGGCTTCGTGATCCTCTCAGACGAGTGCTATTCGGAAATCCATCCCGAAGGGGCCGCGCCTCTCGGTGCGCTTGAAGCAGCAACCAGACTCGGGCGCGGCTTCGAGCGGTTGATGGTCTTCAACTCGCTGTCGAAGCGTTCAGGTCTTGCCGGCCTGCGCTCAGGTTTTGTGGCGGGCGAGAAAGGCCTGATCGGCCGCTTCCGCGATCTGCGCTCCAATGCCGGGCCACAGGTGTCAGGCCCCATTCAGGCGGTCTCGGCCCATGCCTGGGCTGATGAAGCCCATGTCGCGGCCAACCAGAAAATCTATCGCGACAATATGCGGATTGCCGCGCAAACACTTGGCAATCTGCCATTCTTCCGCATGCCGGATGCGGGCTTCTTCCTGTGGCTGGAAACGGGGAACGGGGTTGATACTGCCCGCCGACTCTGGCGCGAGGCCGGGCTGCGGGTTGTTCCCGGCGCCTATCTCGCCAATGAATCGGGTGTTGGCAAAAAAGCCGGAAATCCGGGCCATGAGTTCATTCGTGTTGCCCTTGTTAATGGGGCGGAAACCACAGCGGGCGCATTGAAAAGGCTCACAGGCGTGCTGACGGGACCCGGCACGTAAGACAAGGGGTTTTGCGCCTTCAGGTCCGGGCGCCCGGACCGTCATGCCGACACGCCTTGATCGTCCTGCTCTTGTGCGCACGGCACCGCAACGCGGTCGCCAGAACACATCGCGCCGTCGTCAGCAGCAAAGTCAGAGCCTGCCTGCCCGGCTGTGGGCACCGCTGGCCGCTATTACGGAAGGCGGAGCGGCAGCCTTCATCCTGCCGCACGCGACCCGCGTTCTGGGCGCGGTCTTCCTGACGTTCGGGCTTTGGCTGTTCGGTGCGCTCCTGACCTTTCATGCATCCGATCCTTCATGGAACAACGCAACTTCCGCTGAACCTCTGAACGGCCTTGGCCGTTCGGGCGCGGTCATGGCCGATCTTGGGTTTCAGACCCTCGGCCTTGGAGCCTTCGCGATTGCCGCGCCCCTGATTGCGTGGGGCACGTTCGGCCTTTTCTTCGGGTATCTGGTGCGATCGCTGTGGCTTCGCGCTGCACTCGTTCCGGTGACGGCACTTATGCTGGCGGCGGGTATCGCTTCACTGCCTGCGCCTTCGGGTTGGCCGCTGACTTCAGGGCTTGGTGGCGTGATCGGCGATGGCCTTTATGGAGTGATCGCGGGCCTGTTGGATCTCGGCCCCGGCATTCCCCTTGCGCCTGTCATCGGCGCATTGACCTGTGCCGCTGGCGCAGCGCTGCTGGTCTATGTCGCGGGCTGGACATGGACCGGCGTTGGGGTGTGGGCTGCCCGGCTCTGGCACGTTGTATCGGTGCCGGTTGCGCGTGCGTTTGGCTGGGCCTCGGATGCCTATACTGCGCGCGCTGAACGTCGCGCGGCGATGGAAGACGACGAGGAAGACGACGCGCGCAATGACGATGGCGGCGCTCGGCCATCCATTTTCCAGCGTCTGCGCGAGATATTGTTCCGTGCTCCGGCCGAAGAAGAAAATGCCCGCACCCGGATCGAGCCGGGCTTTGGTGGCAGGAACAATCCGCCTGCGGACGATCATGATGATGAGGTAGGGCTGGAAGAAGACGAAGACCAGCCCGCACCCCAACTCCGGCGCGAACCCAAGGTCGCGCGCACGCCTCAGACGGTGAAGGAAGGCAAGCGCGCGAAGGCCGAGAAGCAACCCATGCTCGATCTGGAGACGGGCGAGGATTTCGAACTGCCGCCGCTGGCCGTGCTGGCCAAGCCCAAGGCGACGGGCGAGGTCGTGCGTGACAGCGACGAGGCGCTGGAAAAGAACGCGCGTATGCTGGAATCGGTGCTGTCCGACTTCGGCGTGCGCGGTGTCATCAATGCGGTGCGCCCCGGCCCGGTCGTCACCATGTACGAACTGGAACCTGCCGCTGGTATCAAGGCAAGCCGGGTGATCGGCCTGGCTGACGACATCGCCCGTTCGATGAGCGCGGTGAGTGCCCGTGTCGCCGTGGTGCCGGGCCGCAATGTCATCGGTATCGAGCTGCCGAACCGTCGCCGCGAGACGGTTTACCTGCGCGAATTGCTGGCGGCATCCGATTATGAAAATCCCGGCTCGGCGCTGACACTGGCGCTGGGCAAGAACATCGCGGGCGCGCCGGTGTTCGCTGACCTTGCCCGCATGCCGCATCTTCTGATCGCGGGCACGACCGGCTCAGGCAAGTCGGTCGGCATCAACACGATGATCCTGTCGCTGCTTTATCGCCTGCGCCCGGAACAGTGCCGCTGCATCATGATCGATCCCAAGATGCTGGAACTATCCATCTATGAAGGCATCCCGCATCTGCTCGCGCCGGTGGTGACCGAGCCGAAAAAGGCCATCGTCGCGCTGAAATGGGCGGTGCGCGAAATGGAAGATCGCTATCGCAAGATGGCGAAGCTTGGCGTGCGCAATATTTCCGGCTTCAACGAGCGCGTTGAAAAAGCCGCCGCCAAGGGCGAACAGCTCAAGCGCACGGTGCAGACCGGCTTTGACCGCGAGACCGGCGAGCCGATCTATGAGGAAGAGCGGCTCGATCTCGCGCCGCTGCCATTCATCGTCGTCATCATCGACGAGATGGCCGACCTGATGATCGTTGCGGGCAAGGAAATAGAAAGCCTCGTCCAGCGTCTGGCGCAGATGGCGCGCGCGGCGGGCATTCATGTCATCATGGCAACACAGCGCCCGTCGGTCGATGTCATCACCGGCACGATCAAGGCGAACTTCCCCACCCGCATCTCGTTCCAGGTGACGTCGAAGATCGACAGCCGCACCATTCTGGGCGAACAGGGCGGCGAACAGCTGCTGGGTCAGGGCGACATGCTGTTCATGGCGGGCGGCGGCCGCATCCAGCGCATTCACGGGCCGTTCGTTTCCGACGGCGAAGTGGAAGAAGTGGTGCGCCATCTGAAGTCGCAGGGCCACCCGGAATATCTGGAAGCCGTCACTGCCGACCCGGACGAAGACCCGGAAGTCTCCGCCATGCTGGACGGTGACGAGCCGGGCGGTTCTGGCGACAAGCTTTATGACGAAGCCTGCGCGGTGGTGCTGCGCGACCGTAAAGTTTCAACTTCTTACATCCAGCGCCGGTTGCAGATCGGCTATAACCGCGCGGCCCGCATCATCGAGCGGATGGAAGAAGAAGGCCTCGTCACCGCGCCCAATCATCAGGGCAAGCGCGACATCATCCCGGATGGCTGAACAGGTATTCAGACATCATCACGCCTTCATCATGTGACAGAGGCGGCCTTGCTTTCGCCGCGATGCGGGCCTAGCTGAAAACCATGTTCAAGCGTGCTGTCACCGGCCTTGCTGCCGCCATCATGTTCACCGTTTCGGCCTTCGCGCTCAGCGCCGAAGAACAGGCGAGCCTCTCGCGCATCACCGACTACTGGAACAAGGTGAAGACCGTCGAGGGCCAGTTCTCGCAGGTTGATACGAAGAAAGGCCAGGTGACTGGTACTTTCTACATCAAGAAGCCGGGCAAGTTCCGCTTCGACTATGATCCGCCTTCGCCGCTGACCGTGGTGTCAGACGGTTACACCGTGGCGGTGGAAGACAAGAAGCTGGAAACGCAGGACCGTTACCCGCTGGTCGAAACGCCGCTGTCGATTCTGGTGGATGAAGACATCAATCTCAACCGCCCCGATCTGAAAATCCTGTCGGTCAAACGCGCTGATGGCGCGGTGAGCGTGCACATCCAGTCCCTGAAGAAAGACGCGCAGGGCGACATCGTTCTGGCCTTCAACGAGGCCGACCTGTCGCTGCAATACTGGGTCGTGCGCGACGCTGCCGATATCACCGTCACGGTTCGCGTCAGTAATGTGAAGTTGCAAGGCGAGATTTCTGCCGAAAAGTTCTTCATCCGCGAGGATCGCGAAGATGAAGATCGCGGGCGTTGACACGCCCCTTGCGGGCGTGAGACCCTAGACCCATCGCAACATCCTAAACAGGGAGGCATCACATGGCAGATCTTGCTCGCAGCGCCCCTTGGCGCGCCGCGCGGTGATGTTCGCCTGACGGGTTGAACAAAGCGCGGCGGCCTTTCCCGCGTTTTCCATTTCTCCCGTTCAGGATATCTCCCTTGATCCATCTCTATGGCTGGAGCGACGCGCTTCAGCAGACCTTCATGCCCTTTGAAGCCGAAGGGCTTTCACCGGCACGCATCACCGTGCAGCAGCGCGGGCTGTTTCGTGCTGTCACACAAACCGGCGAAATCAGCGCCACAATGTCGGGCCGTTTCGTCCACACCGCCGAAGATGGCGGCCATCCGGTCGCGGGCGACTATGTGGCGCTGCGCGTGTCACCCGATGGCGGCATGGCGGTCATCCATGCCGTCTTGCCGCGCCAGTCTGTGTTCCGGCGGCGGGCGGCGGGGGCAGGTCACCAGCAGGTGGTGGCGGCCAATGCCGATGTCGCTTTGCTGGTGCAGGCGCTCAATGCCGACTTCAACCCGCGACGGCTGGAGCGTTATCTGGCCGCGGCCTGGGAAAGCGGCGCGCAGACGATCATCGTGCTGACCAAAAGCGATCTTGCCGATGATCTGCCGGCCTCCATAGCCGGGGTGGAGGCGATTGCTTTCGGCGTGCCGGTGCATGCTGTTTCTGCCGTCACCATGACAGGCATGGATGCGCTGCATGCGGCGGTGGGCGCGGGTCGCACCGCCGTGCTGCTGGGCTCGTCGGGGGCGGGCAAATCGACACTTCTCAATGCACTGGCGGGCGAGGCACTGATGGCGACCGGCGCGCTCAGCGCCCATCTCGACAAGGGCCGACATACCACCACGCACCGCGAACTCGTGCGTCTGCCCTCCGGCGCGTTGCTGCTTGATACACCCGGCATGCGCGAGCTGGGCCTGTGGGATGCCGATGAAGGCGTCGATACGGTCTTTGCCGATATCGAGATGCTGACAGCCCGCTGCCGGTTTTCCGATTGCCATCATGGCGCAGAACCCGGCTGCGCCATACAGGCGGGGCTGGCGGACGGCTCGCTTGATCCGGGACGTTGGCAGGCTTTTGGTAAACTGAAACGCGAACTCGCCTTTGAAGCGCGCAAGGACGATTACTTCGCGCGGTCCGAACACAAGAAAATGTGGGCCAGTCGTACCAAGGCCTATCGCGCCCGTCAGAAACATCTGGACAAGGGGTGACATTCTGGTTGGACGACCCCCGGGGGCGGCGGGCAAGGATGACTTCAACACGAGGACATCATGGCCAGCCGCATCGCCGTCGAGTTGAAAGAATGGCTCAAGGAGCACCGCATCACCGAGGTGGAATGCCTTGTGCCCGACATGGCGGGGATCCCGCGCGGCAAGATTCTGCCTGCCGCCAAATTCATCTCCTCGATTGATTCCGGCACGTTGCGCCTACCGGATTCGGTGTTCGGGCAGATGGTCACCGGCGATCATGCCGAAACCGAGGAAACCACCTATCAATCGCCAGACATGGTGCTGAAGCCCGATGCCGACACGATCCGTCTGGTGCCGTGGTATCAGGAGCCGACGGCGCAGGTGATCTGCGATTGCTTTGATCGCGAGGGCCGCCCCGTGCATGTCGGTCCGCGCCAGATCCTGAAGAACATTCTGGCCAAATATGAAGAGCAGGGCTGGCGTCCGGTCGTTGCGCCCGAGCTTGAGTTTTATCTCTCCCAGAAGAATCTCGATCCCGACTATCCGCTGCAGCCGCCCGCCGGAAAGTCAGGCCGCCCCCAGACCGGGCGACAGGCCTATGGCATCGACGCCGTCAACGAGTTCGATCCGCTGTTCGAGGATGTCTATGATTTCTGCGAAAAGCAGGACATCTCGATCGACAGTCTGATCCATGAAGAAGGCGTCGCCCAGTGCGAGATCAACTTCAATCATGGCGACCCGTTGCTGCCAGCGGGTGGATTTGCTGTGAAGTGTAATGTGCCTATTTTTTTAGCGGTAATTTGTATTATGTTCAGGGGGAGTGTTTGCGTTTAGGTGTTTGTGGAAGCGCGGTTGACTACAATCGGTCTTTCCGCATATTTCGGTTGTGTTCTGATGGAGGGGACAGCAAGTGTATGGTAAGGCTTGCGATGTATTATCTGAGTATTGATAAGGGTGTTGCGCTTCGATTGCTGGCACGTGCTGCTCATCTAGGTGATGATGAGGCAATAATGAATTTGGGGGTGATTTATGCTAGGGGTGATGGGGTAAAAAAAGATTTGCGTATGTCGAGATTGTTGTATGGGATTGCTTCTTTTCATGGAAATATGTTATCCAAATACTCTTTAGGTGTAATGTTGGTTACTGGTGAAGGAGGCGCGCGCTGTCTTTTGCTTGGTTGTTCGTTAATTCGGTCTGCGCGTAACAACGGTCATCCTTTTGCTTGGCGCTATATGGAAGAAAACCCATGTGCTCAGTATGGGAATGGCGAACTTTTGTTTGGGTATATCGTATGGTATATTTCGGCGTTTTTTAAATCACTAATGGTTAGATTGTGATAAGTGTCCTAGAATCACTTTTGATCTCGTACTGTTTGTCTTTGTTGTTGCTTTTTCTGATCGGTTCTTTTTTTGGTTTTGGTGTCCCTTTTTTCTATTTTTCTGCAATTCTGTCGATTGCCCCATTTCTTCTTTTTTTACTATCTATTGTTCTTTTCTGGAAGTATTTCGTTTGCCGTTTTCTAACAATTCTTTCTATTTATTGTTTATTGTGTTTTGTATTTTGGAAGCTGTTTGAAATTTATTTTACGGGCGGCATTTATTTTGGGCAATCGTCCCTGGATAGAGATTTCCTGGTTCTGGTTGGACTAATTTGCTTCTTAGTGACTTCTGTAATTTCTGTAAAACGATTCTCGAAAATTGACGCCTGAGCTCTCATATTTGTAAGTGGGCGGCAAATAGTTGATTGGACATCATGGCCAGCCGCATCGCCGTCGAGTTGAAAGAATGGCTCAAGGAGCACCGCATCACCGAGGTGGAATGCCTTGTGCCCGACATGGCGGGGATCCCGCGCGGCAAGATTCTGCCTGCCGCCAAATTCATCTCCTCGATTGATTCCGGCACGTTGCGCCTACCGGATTCGGTGTTCGGGCAGATGGTCACCGGCGATCATGCCGAAACCGAGGAAACCACCTATCAATCGCCAGACATGGTGCTGAAGCCCGATGCCGACACGATCCGTCTGGTGCCGTGGTATCAGGAGCCGACGGCGCAGGTGATCTGCGATTGCTTTGATCGCGAGGGCCGCCCCGTGCATGTCGGTCCGCGCCAGATCCTGAAGAACATTCTGGCCAAATATGAAGAGCAGGGCTGGCGTCCGGTCGTTGCGCCCGAGCTTGAGTTTTATCTCTCCCAGAAGAATCTCGATCCCGACTATCCGCTGCAGCCGCCCGCCGGAAAGTCAGGCCGCCCCCAGACCGGGCGACAGGCCTATGGCATCGACGCCGTCAACGAGTTCGATCCGCTGTTCGAGGATGTCTATGATTTCTGCGAAAAGCAGGACATCTCGATCGACAGTCTGATCCATGAAGAAGGCGTCGCCCAGTGCGAGATCAACTTCAATCACGGCGACCCGCTGGAGCTGGCCGATCAGGCCTTCCTGTTCAAGCGCACTGTGCGCCAGGCAGCCATGCGTCACGATATCTACGCCACCTTTATGGCGAAGCCCTATGAGGCCGAACCGGGCAGCGCCATGCACATCCACCAGAGCGTGACCGACACGCGGGGGCGCAACATCTTCGCCAACAAGGCCGGCAAGGATACCCGCCTGTTCCTCGCCTATATTGCCGGCCTGCAGAAATACCTGCCGGCCGTCATGCCGATGATCGCCCCTTATGTGAACTCGTATCGCCGACTGGTGCGGTTCCTCTCGGCGCCGATCAATACCCATTGGGGGCACGAAAACCGCACGGTTGGCCTGCGCATTCCGGAATCATCGCCCGCTGGCCGCCGTGTTGAAAACCGGGTGCCGGGGGCTGATGCCAATCCGTATCTGGCGCTGGCTGCCACTTTGGCCTGCGGCTATCTCGGCATGACGCAGAATCTCAGCCCCACCAAGCCGATGGAAGGCAACGCTTATACCTCCACCCGCTTTGCCTTGCCGCGTCATCTGCTGGATGCCATCGCCCGGTTTCGTGCCTCGTCCGATCTGCGCGAGGTGTTCGGCGATGCTTTCGTTGATCTGTTCTCGGACGTGAAGGCCAGCGAGCACGACGCCTATCAGCAGGTCATCAGCCCGTGGGAGCGCCAGCACCTCCTGCTGAATGTCTGAAAACATGCGCAGGTTAACGCAGTCTTGCCATCAGACGCGACGGCAGGAAACTCTCAGCCGGCGAAATACCACGGATTCAACATCTGTTTTCTGCTATGGCGGTCTTTCCAGCCATGACGGAATCAAGATTACAGCTAATCCTGAACCATAGAGTCGCATTGCAATCGAAGCGGGCGGCTCTTTGAATCAAGATGCAATGGGGTTCTCTGGAGCAGTGCGGCTGGGGCTTGGATGTGCAGCATGAAGTCTTGCCCCCTGGCCACGGCATTGACGGCATGGGGCCACTGCTCTGGCAGGTAAACGGGCTGTAAACGGGCCTTTATTGGGCGGCCCGTGCATCCCAGCCGTCGCGGGTCATTTCCCAATAGAACGAGCTGCGGTGGCTGCCATCAGGGCGGATGCTTTCACGCTCACCCATACGCACGAAACCCGCCCGCTCGATCAGCCTGATGGAGCGGATATTGCTGGGCGCTGCCGTCAGGCAGATCAGTCGTGCCCCCAGCGTGTGGAACATCCAGTCGAATGTGCGCACCGCACCTTCGCCACCACCGCCCGCACCCTGAATATCGGCGCGCATTGCGCCAGCGAGTTCGGCTGAGGCGCGCTCTGGCCAGAGCGTCACCTGCGAATATGACATGATGCCCGGCCCGAACTCTTCGGGTGTGACAATCAGCAGGCCCTCACCCCGCGCGCGCTTGCCCATGAAGTCGGCAATCCATGCCGTGACGCTGTTCAGCGTCAGTGGTCGGGGCAGGTCATAAATGGCATCCGAGACTTCAGGATCACTCAACAGCTCAAGCATGACCTCGGCATCATCCGGTGTGGCAAAGCGCCGCCCGGTGCCCAGACGGGCAGGATCAGCCCGGCGCACCGCCTCACGGATAGCGGCCTCCTCATCGGGGCTGGCGGTCAGAACGGTTTTTGGCGCGGCGCTCATGAGCGTTCGACAGGTTCGGCAGTGATCTCTATCTTCGAGCGCAATCTAGCATTGGAAGCATTCAGATGAACGAGGAAAAGATCGCGGCGGTCATGGCGCAGATGGGCCGCCCGAAACGGGTGCCGCGCCCGCACCGGCATTTTGATGGGGCCTATGCCGAAGCGCCGTCTGGAAAGATCGCCTACACAGCCGAAGGGCAGGGGCCAGCGGTCCTGCTGGTGCATGGCTGGGACGGCAGCCCGCGCGACATGTCCGACATTGCTGCGGCTTTGCTGCGCAGCATGGCGCGCGTCGTGACGCTCGATCTTCCCGCCCACGGGTTTTCCGATGGCGAAAAACTGGCCATGGAAGACGCCGCCGCCGCCATTCTGGCCGTGGGGCGCGAGGCCGGGCCGTTTGAATGCATCATCGCTCATTCGTTCGGTTGCCCCTCTACGGCGCTGGCGCTGGAAGGCGGGTTGAAAACCAATGCCTGCGTTTTTTTTGCGCCGCCTCTGCGCCAGGCCGATCAGTTTCGCCGCCACGCAGGGCGGTTCGGGCTGGAACCGGACGAGATTGAGGAAGTGCTGCGTCGCCAGCGCGCGGCTGGCTCAACCATTGACCAGAATGATCTGGCCGTGAAAGGCGCCTCGCGCACGGAACCGCTGCTCATTATTCACGCTGATGATGATTTGATCGCCCCTATTGAAGGTGCACGCGAACTGGCCGCCGCCTGGCCCAAGGCAAAGCTGATCGAAGCGGAAGGGCTTGGTCACAATCTGGTCATGCGCGATCCAGCCATGGTCGCCGCCGCCGTGCGTTTCGCTGTGGGTTGAAGGCATCTGAAAGGCCAGTTAGGCTTTGGGCATGACAATGAAAAAGAGCCTTTTGCTGCTCTGCGCGCGGATCGGCTTCAATCCGCCGCGCTGACATGATGCTGCGCTGATTTCCAGCGCGTCTGATGTCATCTCTTTTCTTTTTCGTGCGAGGCACCCTCCATGACGACCGTTCATAACCAGACCCGCCATTGGCAGGCGCTGGACGCCGCCCATCATATCCACCCGTTTTCCGATACCGCCGCACTCAACAAGGAAGGTGTGCGGGTCATCACCCATGCCAAGGGCGTTTATCTCTACGACTCCGAAGGCCAGCGCCTGCTCGATGGCATGGCGGGGCTGTGGTGTGTGCAGCTTGGCTATGGCAACGAGGAACTGGCTGAGGCGGGCGCAAAGGCGCTGCGCGAGCTGCCCTATTACAACCACTTCTTCAAAACCTCGAACCCGTGGACCATCGACCTTGCGGCCAAACTGGCCGGGCTTCTGCCTGAAGGTCTCACGCGTATTCTCTTTGCCAATTCAGGTTCGGAAGCGAACGACACGGCGCTGAAGCTGATCCGCTATTACTGGAACCTGAAGGGCAAGCCGCACAAGAAAATCCATCTCAGCCGCGAGATGGCCTATCACGGCGTGACGATGGCGGCGGCCTCGCTGTCCGGGCTCACCCCGATGCATCCGCAATTCGACCTGCCGCTGGCCGGGTTCGAGAAGGTGCCGACCTGTTACTGGTATGGCGCGAAGGCGGCTGGTTATGGCGACATCAGCGAGGCCGATTTCGGCGAGTTGATCGCGTCGAAACTGGAAGAAAAAATCCTTGAGCTGGGGGCGGAGAATGTCGCCTCGTTCTCGTGCGAGCCCATTCATGGGGCGGGCGGGTTGATCTTCCCGCCGGAAACCTATTTCCCGGCCATCCAGAAAGTCTGTCGCAAGCATGACGTGTTGCTGCATATCGACGAGGTCATCACCGGCTTTGGCCGGACGGGCAACTGGTTCGGTAGTCACACCTACAACATCCAGCCCGATGTGATGACCATGGCGAAGGGCCTGTCGTCTGGCTATCAGCCGATCTCGGCCATCGCGCTGGGGCCGCGCATGGGCGATGCGATCGCCAATGCGAACGAGGAACTGGTCCACGGCTACACATATTCCGGACATCCGGTTGCTTCTGCCGTGGCGCTGAAGAATCTGGAGATCATGGAGCGCGATGGACTGCCGCAGCGCACCGGAAGCGACACCGGCCCCTATCTGCAGAAGAAGCTGAACGAGGCTCTGGGCGATCACCCGTTGGTTGGTCAGATCCGCGGCAAGGGCCTGCTCGCGGCGATTGAGCTGGTGGATGACAAAGCCGAGCGCCGGTTTTTCCCTGAAGTCGGCGACACCGGCGCGATCTGCCGCAATCACTGCTTCCGCGAGGGCCTCGTCATGCGGGCCATCCGTGACACCATGGTGTGTTCGCCGCCGCTGACCATCAGCCATGCCGAGATCGACGAACTGGTGATGCTGGCCCGGCGTTGCTTTGACCTGACGGCGCGCGATCTGGGGCGCGGCTGAACCAAAGCTGAACACGAAGCGGTGGTGCGTGGCTTTTGTGATACTGTCACGTCTAAAATAGATTTAATCGACCGGTCTCGCATTTTTATTGATGCCTGTGGTATTTGGGCATATATCAGATAGCGAAGACGGTTTGAGTATCGAACCTGCCTTGCCTCCCCCGCTCGCGGGTTTCGTCTTCACCGCCGGATTGTCCCCTTCCGGCAGGCGCGATATGCGCAACGGCGTCCGTCCTGCCCCCTCAGGACGGACGCCCTTTCTTTTCCGGAAGCCCCATGGATTTCGACGACGAAGACCCTCTGCCCGGCGATGGCCTGCTCATGATCCGCCGTTTCATGACGGCGGCGGGGCAGCCTTTCTGGTTTTCGCATGTGGGTCAGAAGCATGGGCCGAAGCTGCGCAAGGATACGCGCGCCTTTCTGGACGCGCTGGGTTTCCCGGATGCGGAAGCCGTCACCCTGCGCGACTGGCGCGAGGCGGCTGAAGCGGCTGAGGTGACAGGGCTGAACGACCCGGCCTTTGAAGCGGAAGAACAGTTGCGGGCGGCGCTGACCCAGCAGGCTCTGGATCTGCATGGCGAGGATGGACTTGGGGTGGTGCTGACGCATCTGGGGGCGGAACTCGCGCCACTGATCGGAGAGGCGGCTTTGAATGCTTCGCGCGTCTGGGGTCTTGAAGATCTTGAACTGGTGAATGCCGCGGCAGGCGCTGGCGTACAGGCCTGTCACAATGCCGCGTTGGTGCTGTTGTCAGGTGATGCGGATGACGCGCATCCCTTTGCGCTCAAATACCGGCTGTTCGAGCGTGGCCGCTGGCCTGTGGCGTTGATCGGCTCAAGCCTGCATCTTTTCTAGCGGCGGCGGGGGTACCCGCATTTACCCGCAATTTTCTCGATGAATGACGCATACTGCTCAGCATCCTGCATCGTAAGGCCAAAGGCGGCCGCGATCAGGGCTGGCTTGGAATAATCAAGCCCGCGATCAATGATCGATAAAGCGATCAAATGCCTGTCAGGCGCCTGCGCGAGATTCAGTCGGATATGTTCAATCGCACATAAGCATTGCTGCACGGCGCCCTGACCGTTACGACCGCCCGGACCACCGGCCTTGCTGCATCTCAATTTCAGTCTCGACTCCAGCGCCTCAACGCTTTCCGCTGGGGTTGTGTCAACCTCCGGCGCTTTGTCCCGAACAGGCGAACCGGGGACAGGGGCGCCCGCAGCCTGCGGCATCAGGAAAACAACAGCCGCCAGCATTGCAAAATGTCGGATCATGGTGCTGCTCCTGTCATCCGTGAAGACTGGCGCTGTGTGCCCGCCTTGTCCAGCGGACAAGACGCCGCACTTTATGGCCTCCCTTCGATGTGCATCCAGCGCGTCGGGTGATAGTTGATGCCGTTCGGCTCAAAGCCCTTCACCCATGTGTGGACGAGACTGCGTTCCACCGGGATATAAACCGCGATGACGCCCTGTTCCTCACCAAGGATGCGTTCTGCTTCCCGGTAATATTCGCCGCGTTTGGTCAGATCCTGCTCGCGATTGCCCATATCGCTCAGGCGGTCGAACTCGGCGTTCGACCATTTGCCGTAATTCATGTCCTCTGAATCACTGCGCGCCAGATAGAAGAAATATTCCGCATCGCGCGGGGCCGACCAGCCGCCATCGGCCACCTCGAACTTGCCCTGCCGCAGCAGATCGTAATGGCCCGCCACTTCGCTTGATTGCAGCGTCACGTTCACGCCGATGGCTTTCCACATGTCCTGAATGGAAACGGCAGAGCGCTTGTTCGCCTCACCGATCCGGTGATTGAAGGTGAAGGTCAGCGGGTTGGCCTCGCTATAACCGGCCTCAGCCAGCAGGCGTCTGGCTTCGGCAATACGCTCGGCCATCGACATTGCAGAATAATCCGCAGCGCCTGAAGGCGTGAAGTTCTCTGTGCCCGGCGGCACCAGACTCCAGGCGGGCAGCTCGCCATTGTTCAGAACGCGGTTCACCAGCATGTCACGGTCAATGGCCAATGACAGCGCCCTGCGCACGCGCTTGTCGGCAAAGCGCGGGTCTGTCTGGTTCATGACGATATAGCCGATCCACGAGGCCGGGGTGACGCGGGTTTCATTCGGCAGATCATGCTTCAGCATCTGATAGAGGCTGGGTGGAAAGCGCGTGTTGAGGTCCAGCTCGCCATTGCGGAAGCGCTTCACGGCGGCGGCGTCGTCATCGGTCGGATAGTAGATGACCTCATCAATCGCTACGCTGGATGCGTCGAAGAAGGCCGGGTTCTTCTTCATCGTCATGTGGTCGTTCGGCACCCATTCGGTGAGCGTGAAGGGGCCGTTGGAAACCATTTTGGCCGGGGCCAGCCAGTCACTGCTGTCAGGCCTGTAGACATGCGAGGGCAGAGGAAACAGCATGGGATAAGCACCCAGCAGCCAGATGATCGTCTGGCTGGGCCGTTCCAGCGTGATTTCCAAAGTCGCGGCATCCGCTGCCTTCACGCCCAGTGCCTCAGGGGGCTGATGGCCCAGCACCACCTCCTTGGCGTTCCTGATGACATAAGCAAGGTTGGCATAGGGTGCCGCGACCTTGGGATCAAAGGCACGGCGCATACCCAGCACGAAGTCAGCCGCCACGACCGGCGCGCCGTCCGACCATTTGGCATCGGCGCGCAGATGGAAGGTCAGCGTCAGGCCGTCGGCTGATACATCCCAGCGTTCCGCAACGCCGGGAATGGCCTTGCCCATCGCGTCCATCTGCAACAGGCCGCAATAAAGATCGCGCAGGATTTCCATTTCATAGGTGGTGAACACCTTTTGCGGATCAACCGTGCCGGGCTCGGAGGTGTTGCCGCGCCTCAGCGTCACACCATCGGCCCATGCCAGAGACACCAGCATCATGGCTGCGAGCGCGCAGGCAGTCATCAGACGAAACATGGGTGGCCTCAACGCTTTCAAGCAATGGCAGCCTAACGGGAATGGCTGGCGTAATGAAAGCACCCTAACGCTCGATCCGCAGGAAGCGCGAGGGATATTGCCGCAAGGGGTTGGGCACCATGCCCTTCACCCAGGGCTGCACCAGATCGCGGTGGGTGCCGTAGTAAAGCGGGATCATCCCCACCTCATTCATCGCCAGCAGATCGGCCTGCTGATACAGCGCCAGCCGTTTGGCCGGGTCCATCTCGATCCGCGCCGCATCGACCAGACGGTCATACGCGGCATTCGACCATTGGCCGTAGTTCGATTCAGAACCCGTGTGCAGAAGGTGATCGAAGAATTCGGGTTCGGGCGTGCCCTGCCATCCAGCTTCAGCAAGTTCAAAATCACCTTGCCGCAACTTGTTGATGTGGTTCTTCAGCTCGTTCGCCTGAAGATCGGCTTTGATCCCCACCGCCCCCAGCATGGCCGCCATGGCAACGACGGCGCGCTTGTTGGCATCGCCCGCCCGGTGATCGAAGCGCATGGTCAGCGGATGGTCGGGGCCATAGCCCGCCTCCGCCAGCAGGCGGCGGGCTTCATCCTGCCGTTCAGCCAGCGGCCGTGATGAAAAGTCCGTGCCCTCTGGCGGCTGCCAGCCCTCGGCAATGGTGGGCACGAAGTCATAGGCGGGCGTCTGGCCGGTCGCCAGAATCTTTGCCGTCAGCGTTTCGCGGTCGATGGCGAGCGAGATCGCCCGACGGACCCGCACGTCCTGAAAGCGCGCATCGCGCATGTTCAGGATCATATAGGCAAGGGTCGAGGCCGGATGCAGCTTCACCGCGTCAGGCAGATTCTGCTTCAGCCACTCATACTGCGCGATGGGAAAGCCCTGATTGAGATCGATCTCACCATTGCGGAATTGTTTGAGCGCCGCGTTCTCGTCGGGCGTGGGATAATAGATGACCTCGTCCAGCGCGACGTTCTGCGCGTCCCGGTATTGCGGGTTCTTTTTCAGCTTCACGCTTTCCGATGGCGTCCAGCTTTCCAGCACGAAGGGGCCGTTGCTGACCATCGTGCCGGGCTTGGCCCAGCCATCACCGGCCTGACCATAGACATGCAGCGGCAGCGGCGCGAACAGCGGAAAGCCTGCTATGCGCAGGATGAAGATGGGGCTGGGCGATTCCAGCGTGATCTCGATGGTGCCGGCGTCGGGCGCGCGCACGCCAAGCTGATCGGGCGGCATTTTCCCTTCGGCGATGGCGCGGGCGTTCTTCACCGAAAACCCAAGGTCCACCAATGGCGCTTCGGTTTTCGGGTCAAAGGCACGGCGCATGCCCGCGATGATGTCGTCGGTGGTCAGGGCTGCACCGTCTGACCATTTGAGGTTCTCGCGCAGATGAAAGGTGTAGACGCGCCCATCGGCTGAAACATCCCAGCGTTCGGCCATGCCGGGGGTCGGCTTGCCCGCTGCGTCATAGCCGACCAGCCCCTCGAACATGTCGTTCTCGATATTCATCTCAACGACGAGGCCGTATTTCTGCGGGTCGAGCGAATCCGGCTCTGCGCCATTGCCGCGCTTCAGCACCATCCCATCTGCAAAGGCGGGCGCTGCGATCAGGATCAATGCGCCCAGCGCACTCAACAGCTTCATCATCATCCCTCGCGGCCTGTTGCAGGCTGAACAGCTTATTGATGTTTCGCCGGTGATGCTATCAATGCGCATGGCTTTGCAGATGAAACTTGAAGCGGATGGCCTTGCCTGCCGCCGGGGCGAGCGGGTGTTGTTTCGCGACCTTCGTTTTGCCGTTTCTTCCGGCGCGATGATCGAAGTTACCGGCGCGAACGGGGCAGGCAAAAGCTCGCTGCTGCGGATGCTGGCCGGGCTGATGCAGGCCGAAGCCGGCACCATCACCTACAGCCTGAATGGCAAGGCGCTGACCAAAGACGACGAGCCTTCGCACAACCTCATCCATTATCTGGGACATTTCGATGGGCTGAAAACCCAGATGACCCCGCTTGAAAATCTTGGCTTCGCGGCGCGCTATTTCGGCGGGCAGACCAGCGCCGAGACGGCGCTCGCCCGTGTCGGACTTTCAGCCCAGGCCGAATTGCCGGTGGGCTATCTTTCTGCAGGCCAGCGCCGCCGTCTTTCCCTGGCCCGCTGTCTGGTGCTGGCGCGGCCGCTCTGGCTGCTCGATGAGCCCGCTTCGGCGCTGGATGATGCCGGCAAGAAACTGGTGGGCGAAATCATCGCCGCTCATGTCGCCGGGGGCGGCATCGTGTTGGCCGCGACACATGAACGCCTCGTTCCTCACGCTGAGGAGCTGCGTATCGCATGAACGCCTTTCTGGCCCTGCTGCGGCGCGACCTGACGCTGGCCTTCCGCACCGGGGGTGGGCCGTTTCTGGGCCTTGCCTTTTTCCTCACTGTCACGGCGCTGCTGCCGCTCGGCGTCGGGGCGCGGCTCAATCTGCTGGGCGAAGCAGCCGGCGGGTTCCTGTGGGTGGCGGCGGCTCTTTCAGCGCTGCTCTCGCTCGACCGACTGTTTCAGGCCGATGCCGAAGATGGCGCGCTCGATCAGCTGGCGCTCGGGCCGCTGCCGCTGGAAGCCGCCGTGCTGGCCAAATGTCTGGCGCACTGGCTGACCACCGGCCTGCCGCTGGCGCTGGCCGCGCCCCTGCTGGCGTTGATGCTCAACATGCCCGAAGGCGGCTATGGCGCGCTGGTCCTGTCGCTCATCATCGGCAGCCCGGTCTTTTCGCTGGCCGGGGCGATCGGCGCGGCGCTGACGGCGGGGCTGCGGCGCGGCGGCCTGTTGCTGTCGCTGCTGGTGCTGCCGCTCTTTGTCCCGGTGGTGATCTTCGGGGCCGGGGCGGTCAGCGCCGCCATCGCCCAGACCAGCGCGCAGTCTGCCTTCATGCTGTTGGCTGCAACCAGCCTCATCGCATTGGTCACCGCGCCCCTTGCGGCTGCTGCTGCATTGCGACTTCATTTGAGCTAAAGCACGGCCCGTCATGCTGCGTTACGCCAATCCCAAACGCTTTTTCGATCTGAGTTCGCGTCTGCTGCCCTTTCTGTGGGCCGGTGCAGCGGGCCTGCTGGCATGGGGGCTTTATCAGGCGCTGTTCGTCGTGCCGCCCGACTATCAGCAGGGCGAAAGCGTGCGCATCATGTATGTGCATGTGCCCTCGGCCTGGATGGGCAGCTTCATCTACGGCTTCATGTTCATCGCCAGCGTGGTGGGGCTGGTGTGGAAACATCCGCTTGCTGATGCCGCCGCGAAGGAAGCCGCACCCATTGGCGCCGCCTTCACCGCCGTGTGCCTGGCCACCGGGTCGCTCTGGGGCAAGCCGATGTGGGGCACCTACTGGATCTGGGATGCCCGCCTCACCTCGATGCTGGTGCTGCTGTTTCTCTATCTTGGCTATATCGGCCTGTGGGCGGCGGTCGAGGACCGCGTGAAGGCCGCGCGCGCCGCGGCCATTCTATGCGTGGTCGGTGTCATCAACATTCCGATCATCCGGTTTTCAGTCGAATGGTGGGATACGCTGCATCAGGGCCCAAGCGTGGTGCGCTTTGAAAACGGCAGGTTCGCACCTTCCATTGACGGCTCCATGCTGTGGCCGCTGCTGGTCATGGGGCTGGGCTGTACGGTTCTTTTCTTCGCGCTGCTTTTTGTCCGTATGCGGACGGAAATCCGGCGGCGTCGCATCGCCAGCCTGATGGCAGCAGAGGCGGCACGCTGATGTGGGAACATCTTTCCTTCGCGCCCTATGGCTGGTTCGTGTGGCCAAGCCTTGGGCTTTTTATCGGCACCATTGCCGTTCTGGTGGCAGTGTCTCTCAGCGCCTCCGCCCGCGTGAAGCGCCAGCTGGAACGGCTGGAGCGCAAGGATCCATGAAGCGCCTGCTCATCATCCTGCCGCTTGCGGTGATGGCGGCGCTGGTCGGGCTGTTCCTGATGCGGCTGGAACAGGGCGGCAATCCAGCGCTTGTGCCTTCCGCACTGATTGGCAAGCCAGCCCCAGCGCGCGACCTGCCTGCTCTGGCCGGGATGAAGGGCATCAGCGCCGCCGATCTCGCGGATGGCCGTGTGAAGCTGGTCAATTTCTGGGCCAGCTGGTGCACGCCCTGCCGGGTTGAGCACGCGCTGCTTTCAACCCTGAAAAATCAGGTGCCGGTCTATGGCATTGTCTACAAGGACAAGACCGAGGCGGCGCTGGGATTTCTGGACGAGCTGGGCAATCCGTTTGAGCGCATCGGCATGGATGCAAAGGGTGATGACGCCATCGAGTGGGGCGTTTATGGCGTCCCGGAAACCTATGTCGTGGATGGCAAGGGCATCATCGTGTGGAAACATGTCGGCCCGCTGGATGTGGATGCCATTCAGAACGACATCCTGCCCGCCATCGCCAAAGCGCGCAGGTCTTAACGCGGCATTCACCATGAAAAGGTCAGCGTTCCGGCTATGACGATGCCCGTTTCGCCATCACCTGCCTTTGCCTACACCGCCATGCTCAACCGGCTGATGGGCCGCGCCGAACCCGCTGTGCCATCGCCTGCCCCGGCAGAGGCGGCAGCTCCGCCCGCAGAGCCAGGCGTGACGCGCGACTGGCCCCGCTTCAAGCGGCCGGGCAGCGCCCTCGACATCAAGGTCTGATGAAAAAGGGCAGCCTCGCGGCTGCCCCCTTCACAGCCTGAACCGACTTCAGGCGGCCTGCGGGAAGTTCAGATATTTGCTGAGCACCTGATCGGCGCGCTCCTGCGGCATGAGCGTATAGAGACGGCACATCGCCGCCATGATCTCGTGCTTGCACATATGCATTGCGCTGATCTGTTCCGGCGTCAGACCCGCGATGTCGTGCGGGTCCATGCACATGATGGTCGCGCCGCCGGCGGCCAGACTTTCCGTGAAACGCTGCTTCTTTGCCATGACGTCCTCCTGGGTTAAGTGGTGATGCGAATGCAACCAAAGGTATATTTGCGCCGCATTCACAACTCATGATAGACACACCCTTAGATTGTTTTCAAGGCTATCATGCAACCTGGAATATATGTCTTCCGATTTTCGGGGTTTCCCATGGCCGCTGGCTTGCCCTGCCGACTGGTCGGGCTGGGCCACATGACGTTGAGCGCTGACGGGGCTGTGACGGGTGAGCAGCGGTCGTCCGTTACGCCACTCAAGGGCTCGAATGCGCGACATACACATGCGGCGTTCGCCATAACCGGGCGCCGCGAGAGTCAGGATGGTGCCTTCGCGCGGCTGTGTCTGCGTTTTGAGTGTCTGGCGGCTGACTGCGAAGGGCAGGTGTTGCCAATTCGGCAGACACTGGACGGCACCTTCGACGTGCTTGATCTGAATGGCGGCACGCGCTTCTGGTTCATCTCAAGCGGGGCGTTGAATGTGACGACGGATCCGCGCTGGGCCGATGAAGTCGTTTCCGGGGAAGCAGAATGGCAGGGCCTTCGCCCTGACTATTGAAAGAGCGATCCGCCCAGAACGGCGCATCGGGCCAGAGTGCCTTCAGCGCCCATGGCCCGGGCCAGTGTCTCGGCGGCGATCTGGGCGGCCTTGGCTTTCTCATGGTTGGCTGTCTGCTGATACACACGCGCAGCGACCAGAAAGGTCTCGGCCCGATAGAACATCTCTTCCGAATTGATGCGCATTGCTTCATCAATGCGCGCCAACGCCTTGTCAGGATCGTCTTGCCCAGCTTCGACCTCTGCCAGCCATGTCAGATACATGGACAGGCCCGAGCGCGCATTCGCGGCAAGGATCGTCGCCAGATGGGCGCGCATCAGGCTCAACCCTTTCTCGCCCTGACCAATCCCGTGCAATGCATAGCCGTGAATGACGCCGGCGATAGGATGCATCTGGGTATAGGCATGCGTCTGTGCGAGGCTTTCAGCCTTTGCCGCCCATGTGGCGGCCTCCCCCCATTGTTGGTTCAGGGCCATGTGCATGGCCGTCATGGCCATCGCGAAAGCCGCGTTATACGTGCCGGGATGTTCTGTTATATGGGTGAGCAGGCGTTCTGTACTGCTCGAAACAGCGCTCTCATCACCCAGCAGCCAATGCAGAACACCAGCATTGCCATAGGTCTGGGCTGCTGCGCCCGGGCGATTGATGAAGCCTTGTGCTGAGAAAAACGGTCTTCCTTTTGCGAAGGCATCCGCCGCACCCATAAGTCGGCCGCTGCGATATTCCGTCGTCATCACCATCATATGCGCCATGCCGAGCAGGGCCGGGTCGCCAAGATCTTCAGCCCGAACCAGGCCGCGAAAGGCAAGACCTGCGGCGCGCGCATAAGCGCCACTGCTGGATGCGGCCATCCACCCCTGCGCCGTCTGATCAAACCGTTCCCGCACGCTGACCAGAGGCGCACTCGTGCGCGCCAGCCGGGCCCGCACGGCTTCGGTCTCGACGGCCGCATAGCCATGGGTGATCTGCAGAACCTCAACCAGTGCCGCGCACGCATCGGATTCCAGCGTCAGGCGCCGTATGGAATTTTCCATCAACATGGCAGCGGCAAGCGACTTGTGCAGAAGGATGCTGGCCTCGTCGTAGTTTCTGCAAGCAAGAGCCGCCCGCCCGCCCTCCAATGCCGAGCTGGCTTCATGCTCATAGGTGTTGACGCTGGGGAGCTGCGCCCTTCTGGTTTGCCTGACTTTGTACTCGGCCTTCCAGACCGGCTCATCCGGGCTGAATCCTCTCAGGCTCCGGTTGCTGACAGAAGTGAAGACAAACGCATCTTGTGCCAGCAGGCGCGTGGCCTCTGACACGCACACCGTTCCCGGATCGGCGGTCTGTTCAAGCCGTGCCGCCAGATGTGCGGTCGAGCCGGCGGCCATCATCTCAACAGCAGAGGCACCGGCGCTGATCTGGCCGATGGCCACCGGGCCGGATGCAATGCCGCAGCGGGGCTGCAACCCGCTGCGTGCCGGCCCCCCATCTTCCGCGCACAGCGCCAGCGCTGCATGAATGGCGCGGGCCGCGTCTCCTTCCCCCGGCTGCGGATAGCCGAAATACGCGAGCAGTCCGTCGCCCATGAAACGGATCACCGTGCCCTGATGGGCCGTGATGATCGTGGCGCAGGCGGTCAGGAAATTCAGCTGGTCGCGGAATGCATCTTCGGGGTCGCGCGTTGTCAGCATCGCGGTCGAGTCTGCGGCATCGCAAAAAAGAATGGTTAGAATGCGTCGTTCAGGAACGCCGATAGACGCATCATGTGCCACGGCCATACGTGTCGGGCGATCACCGTCCCCTGAGTGTTCCTGCATGCAGCGAAAAGTCCGTCATCAAGGGCACGGTTGTGCCCAGCGCAGAAAGATCACACACCTTCTACTGCGCGCAAGTCACTGACAGCCTGCTCCAGCGCCTCAAGTTTCAGAAACTCGATCATCTGACGATGGCTGCGAATGATCCCCTCCCGCTCAAGACCTTTCATGTCACGGCTGACACCCTCGCGGTGCGAGCCGATCCGGGCCGCGAGCTGCGCGTGGGTTGGTGCGGGCTTGACGAAAGGCGCGCCCGCCGTGTGGGCAAGACGCAGCAACTCACAATAAAGCCGCTCGCGCGCTGTCAGGGCCGACAGCTCAAAATACTTGCCGGTCATCCGTCGCACTTCGGTCGTCAGTCGCCGGGTAAACCACATGGCGTTTTCAGCATTCTGGGTGACCAGTTTCAGAAAGACGTGGCGGTCAAGGCTGATGTAACGCACCTTCGTGCGGCAAAGCGCACTGGCTGACCGGGCACGGCCATCGACAGCTGCCAGATCACCGAACACCGAGCCCGGCTGCAATGTGCGCACATGGATTTCGCGGCCATCCGGGGCATGCAGCACGATATCAATCGTGCCCTCCACCAGCAGCAATACGTCATTGGCAATCATCCCCGCGGAAAACAGGGTGCGGCCGGGCAGGGCGCTATGGGTCTGGCCCTGCTGGCGGAACAGGGCGTCGAGTGCAGGGGGCGGCATCTGTGGGTTGATACCAGCCCCTGATTCCGGAAACGTGACTCTGACTGATTTGGCCATCGCGCAAGCTGGCTCTGCCGCGCGTGATTTTCAAGACGCTGGCAATGATCCAGCGGCGGCAGTAGACGGCCCGGACTGCAAGCATGAGGCCTGTGCCTGCACGAGTCTCAAAACAGCTATACGCGCGCGGCGCTCGGAAAGGTTGTGATCAGCATTGGGGATCATGCTGATGCGCGCGAGCCCGGACCTTGTGAGCGCCTGACCATTGGACCCAAAATAATGCTGCAGCTCGGCAAGCCCCGGATCATCGACCGAGTAGGTGAATTGCGTGTCGACCCCGCGCGCTGAAAGCGCCTGCATCCAGCGCATGGCCTCGCGTTCCGGCGTGTCGATCAGGCCGGTCCGGGCAAGGGTATTGCGCATGAGGGCCACCCCGCCGCGTGCGGCCCGGCGCACCAGTGTCGCGCCAATGCCCATCACATCAATCTTGCCTGCGAACAGGCGGCGCCAGGTATCACCGCTGGTCAGTAAGGCCCGGTAGGCGTCTGTCGGCTTGTAACTCTGGGCTTCGGCCACTTCCAGATTATCACCGAGGGTCCAGTGAAAGCGCAGGATGTTGGTCAGCATGAGCGAGCCAATGCGTGCATCGGTCAGCGCGCATCGAAGCGAAAGAAAGGCCCCGCTGCATGAACCCGCCATGCAGAACCGCTTGAAGTCGTGTGCAGCAAGATGATCGAGCGCGGCTTTCAGATCGGCCTGCTGGGATGGATCATACAGCACCTCGGCGGGGCCATCGGGCCATGCCGGGCTGTCGCCGATGGCGGCCGTGTCAAAGCGAAAGACTGGTATGCCGGCGCGCGCGAGTGCCCGAGCCATCTCAACACTGCCACGCCCCCAGCCCATGTGACAGTTGCGCCCGGCATTGGGAAGGACAACGCAGACATCGCCTGCTGGCTGTCGTGCGGGCCATGTCATGCGGCCATGAAGGCGCTGGTCTTTCCCGAACATATGAGGTTCTTCAGACCAGCCATCACCGACAATAGATTGAGCGCCGTCTATCGGCGGCGCGAGCGCGACGGGCCGTGGGGCAGAAGGCAGACCACTGCACCAATCGCGGATTATTGCCCAGTCTGCCTGAGGCGGTCGGCTGGCGGTCGGACTCACCATGAACCGATCATAGCCAGCGAAAACCGCTTTAGTGACGGACGGCCCCAGGCCGGTGGAGAGCGCATCCAGCGTGCCCTGATCGCGATCCATGATAAGACAGGGGCAGGCGATACCTGCTGCATCGTCAGCAAAAGTGACGGCCTTCAGCGCGTTCAGCGTCTCATCGCTGAAGAAAAAGCCGTTGACGCCAATGCCGCCGATTTCGTCGTCATCGGGCTCGGCATCATCCGCCCGGCGGCGGTTCATGCGGGCAAGCGCAGAAAGTTCACGCGCATGCGCTTTGCCGCTGCGGATGGGTGCGAGAAGAACGAAGCCCGCGATGTCAGTGCGACCGCGCGCTGCCCGCAGCGCCAGCGTTGCCCCAAGGCGCAGGCCAACCAACACCACGGCACTGACGCCGCACAGGCGCTTCATCTCATCAATGGCTTTGGTGATGCTGTGCGACCATGCGCCCAGACGATCCGGCAGGCGGTCATCGCCCGGCGCATTGCCTGTGCCATCATAGTCGAAGCGCAGAACGGGCATGCCTGCATCGGCCAGCATCACCGCCAATGTGCGCCACCCGGCATAGGCGCAGATCATTTCGCCGCCCGCAGCGTTGCACAGCACAATCGCCGGGCCGCGCGCAGGTCCATCTGGCAGATGCAGCCAGCCCGGCAGGTCGCCGAAATGAAACGGATGCGCCCGGCTTTCAGCCATTGAAGCCCGCCCGGTCGGTGCCGTTCACAGCCCGCACTTCGCCCGAAGGTGGCGGTGCATTGGCCTTGCGGGCCTTCAGAACAAGCCGTCGTGCAGTGCCGGGCGACAGGTGAAACCAGTTGTCGTCGGCTCGCCAATGCTCGTCAACGATATGAACCGATTGCGCGAAACGCTGTGTGGATAGATCCAGCATCCATGCATCGCCGTCGCGTGCAACGCTGGCGGCCAATCCCAGATGATGGCTGGTGTTGCTGCGCCCGAGCGGAAAATGAAAAGCCTCAGCCAGAACCTTGCCGGTCGCCGTGTCCGTCAGTGCAGCAGATGTCACGTCATGCTGGGGCGGGCCGAAGCGATAGGCATTGGTGATGTCGAAGAAACGCCCGATGAGATCGAACGATGAAAGCGTGTGTGCACTGCGGCCATCCAGCGTCACGTCACGCGTTGCCTGAACCACCGGCACGCTGCCATCGCGCCAGCAGGTGAGCGAGAGTTTGCCCTGCACAGCGACGGGCGCCTCATTGATGAGATGTACGGCGAGTCCGTTCACACCTTCATCGGTCATGGTCAGCTGCACCGGGCGGAAGGCGCGCTTTAATCCGTACCAGGATGATTTGGGCTCGCCGTCACTGGCGATCACGCCCCAGCCAGCGCCGGGGGCCAGATCCTGAAACAGCCACACAAGCCCGCCGCGTGTTTGTGAAGCCGGCCTACGCCACTCGGCGAACACATGCTCCATCACCTCAGCCGTCACGGCACGCGACAGTGCCAGATAGCGTTCATTATCGCCGCGGCGTAAGTGCATGGCCGAAACGCCGTAAAGCTGTTCCAGATAATGATCGCGCACGTCGTCAAAATCCCATGATGCGCCACGATCACGCGCCACACCCGCCTTCCAGTCCGGGTGATGGGCAAGATGCGGCACCTTGCCGGCATCGAGCGACACATCTTCCGGCACATTGGCAAAGGCGAGGCATTCGCTGGCGAAGCGCACATTGGCGCGGCGCGCATCATCCAGATCGCGCATATAAGCGCCGGTGCCATAGTAATGCGTCACGCCTTCATCGGCCACGAAGGGCAGTGCGCCGCCTGAAGGCGAGTTTGGCACATACAGAATATCGGGCCGCAGACGCGCCACGGCATCAGGCAGAATGTCATCGAACACCGCGCCCGACCACATGTCCGGCGGCGCACCCAGCATGGCTGATTGCTGGAACACTTCGCTGCCGCCGCACAGAACGGTGAGAGCGGGCGATGTCTGGGAGACATTCAGCAGGTGTTCGGCTTCCGCACGCACCGCTTCGCTGAATGCGGCATCGTTCTGCGGGTAGTCAAAATTGGCAAGCATCATATCCTGCCAGATCATGATGCCCAGCTCATCGCACAGATCGAAGAAGGCGCGTGTTTCATAAGTCATGACGCCGCTGATGCGGATCATGTTCATGCCAGCATCGCGCGCCTTCAAAAGCCATGGTTCGTAAGATGTCCGATCACCCGGCAGGCGGGTGAGATCGGCATTGCTCCAGCTTGCCCCGCGCGCAAATACCGGCACGCCGTTGATAACCAACCCGAAGCCGCGTCCATCTGCGCCTTTATCCACCAGCACATTGCGAAAGCCGGTGCGGCCAAGGTCAAGCACCGCGCCGCCCAGCGTCAGCCCCAGATTATAAAGCGCAGGCTCTCCATGCGTGTGCGGGAACCATGGCTGCACGCCGGGCGCGCGCAGGCGCAACCTGATGTCGTGCGCGTTCTCAACCTCTATGGCATGGCTGGCCTCGCCGCAGGTCAGGCGCACCTCACCTGAAACAGTCTTATCTGCGTCCAGCACCAGATGCAGCTCAACAATACCGTCCGCGCCATCAAGCGAGCAGCGCACATCGCATGACACGATATCGGCCCGCGTGATGGCCGCATCCCCGCGCGGCGCAGCCGTCACCGGGCGATATGGGCCGACAGGCCGGATGGATGGGCACCACCCCGGCATCGACCCGAGCAGGCTGGTGCGAAACCAGCGCAGGCCGTGGGGATGAATCATCGCGGGCCGCCAGCGCGCCCGGCGCGGGGCCTTTTCGAGCGCTGGGCCAAGCGCGCGGAAACACAATGCGATCTCGCTGCCCGTCTCTGCGCTCACATCCAGCGCCAGCGGCAGAAACATCGAACGGCTCTCGCCGCACTTCTCGCCGCCGATCCACACCTCGCACAGCGTAGCGAGCCCTTCAAAAACAAGCTGACCCTCAAAGCTGGACTCAAGCCTTGTGCAGAACCAGTGATCCTCACTGTCGGGGTCAGGCGATGTGCCGCGCACACTGGCAACCGTGCAGGGTGTGCAGGCTTCGCGCCATCCACCCATGCTGGCAAGCGCATCGGGCGAGGTCACTGCGCCCGGCGGCGTTGAAATCATACGCCAGCGGTTCAGATCAAACCGCCGCTCGCCGGTGATCGTGGAGATGGCGGCCATTCCCTTGTCTCTATCCCGCCAGCGCGCGGTTGAGCGCCGCCATCACGGCGTCATGCAGGGGCACAAGACTTTCAAGCGAGGCGATATATTTCTCGTGCTTTTTCTGGCGCATGGCGCGGGCAAGCTGGAACTGCGCGACCTTGGCACCTTCCGCCAGTGCCAGCGCCGGTGTGGCGGCCTCGCCATAATGCGGGCTCAGCCAGTTGAGATGACTGGCCAGCAGCTCAAAGTTGGCACCGAGCTGGCGCAGCGTGTTGAAGGCATAAAGATGAAAGGCGGAAGGCTCGCGCGCCATCAGCGCATCGGCCTGCGCGGCGGCATGACCTGCAAAGGCCGCAACCGGATTGGCCGCTGGCCTGCGCGCATGGTGACGGCGCAGAATGTCCTGTGCCTCGCGCTTCACATCGCCTTCCGGTTTGCCCGCTGCCGGGAACTTCACCATCTCGGCATAGGGAAACAGCGTATCGTCGCGCGTCTGACCGGGCAGAAGACGCAGCAGGCCGTCAAAATCCTCACCGTTGGCGCGATGAAATCCATCATTGTGGAAATAGTCGACTTCCTTCGCCGCACGGTCGAGCCGGTTGAGGCCGATCGTCGTCTTGCCGTGTGTTTCGCGATAGGAAAGCCCGCGCGTGTCGGGCATGTAGAAACTGTCCAGCTCGACCAGCACAAGACGGCCGCGCGCGATCTGCTGTTCGACATGGCCGACGAGATCATCATACAGCGCAAGCTCAAACACCTTCAGGCCGAACAGACGCTCCAGATCATCCAGCGGCGGCTTGAAGAAGGTGAACTGATCGCCTTCAAAATCCTGGCTGAGCGTGAAACCGAAGGCGGCTTCCGGCGGTGCGCCAATGCTGGCGAGGATTTCGATCCACAGATCGGCATAGCAGTTGGTCTGCGGCCAGAAGCGATCAACCGCGTGCATCAGGTGCACGCGGTATGATGTTGGATCAACCGGCAGAACGCGCGCGGTCATGGCTGGTCTGTCCTCAGCCCCAAAGTGTCTTGCGCACGCTGGCCGGCCATTGGGTCGTGTCCAGTCCGTGATGCTTGAACAGCGCCAGCGCCACACGCTCCATGCCAAAGCCGACACAGGCGGTGTGGCCGGTCTCGCCATCTGACGTGGTGATGCCCCAGGTCGTGCCGAAGTGATCCTGATGGTAGTTGAACGACAGGCAGGCGGTTGGGCTTTCCACGCTGTTGATCGGAATCAGCAGCTCGAACTTCAGCTTCTGGTCGCGCTGGTTGTTGGCGAGCATACGCCCGGCGCGACCGAAGAACGGATCATTGGCGATGTCGAGATTGATAGGAACCTCGAGCGTCTCCATCATCTTCTGGCCGCGTTCCAGCCAGGTGGCGCGGAACTCGGTCACCTGATCGGGCGTACCGAAGCGCACATATTCGCGCATGCGGAACAGCTGCATGCGGGTCGGTTCCTTCGATGGCTCGTGCCGGAAGCAATAGGACTGCAGATCGAACAGCGCGCCCTCAGGTTTCAGCGGCCCGCGCTTGGCGACCACTGGATACAGTGCGTAGCAGGCGGCCGGGGTCAGCACGATGTCGGTTGAAACCTGACCTTCGGTCCACTCCTCGCCCTTTGTCACCTTGTCGAGCAAAGCGGCATGGTCGCGGTCCGAGCCGTTGAAGGAATGCACCGTCCCGGCCAGATGCGGAAAGCTTTTCAGATAGCCGCTTTTTTCAAAGTGCTTCTTGTTCATGGCCGGGGGAAAGCGCACCACTTCGGGATTGTCACCGCCGCCCCAGCTTGTGATGAGCGCGTCGAAACGGTTCACCACCTCCTCGAACATGCCACTGCGGCCATAAAGACCATCAATGCCAGTATCGATCAGCAATCCGTGATGGATGAGCTTGTCGAGGAATGTGAGGTTTTCGCAGGCCTGGCACATACAGGGTTCACCGGAAAAGGCTTGGGTCGTGTTTGTAGACCGCAAGCAGGTTGGAAGTGTTGCCGAGAATACGGTCGTTGTTGATCATGACCTGCGCCGACATGGCATCGCGCAGATGGCGGGCCACGCTATAGGGGCTGTCATTGCGATAGCCATTGATGCCGCAGATCAGGAACGCGCCCTGAACGATGGCGGCGACGGCTTCTGATGCCGAGACCTTCACGCCATTCATCGCCACGACGAAGCCGATGGAGGAAAGCTCATCGCCATCATGTTTGGCGCTTTCATAGCGTTCGATGCCGGCCACCACGAGCGCCTTCATCTGCTGCAGCTTGGTCAGCAGCTCAGCCAGCCGCAGCGCGCTGGGCGGCGTGGTGCCCGGTTTGCGGCGGGCTTCAGCACGCACAAAGGCTTCGGCGCGAACGACAGCGTCGGCGGCAATGCCATACCATGTGGCCGCCCACAGAATATGCGAATGCGCCAACATCGACTGCGCGGCGATTTCCGCGAACGGCTTGGCCATGATCTGCTCAAGCGGGGCCGCACCCTGAAAGGTGAAATTGTCGGAACAGGTGCCGCGCATGCCCATGGTGTTCCATTCGGCTGTGCGGGTCAGTTCGTACTGATCCTTGGTCAGCACCGACATGACCTGATCGGAAGGCGGTGCTTCGGCGCTGCGGCGCGAGGTGATGAGAATGGCGTCAGCATGGGCGCCATAGGAAATCAGGCAGCCTTCCTTGCGCAGATCGAAATCCTTGCCACGCGGCAGGATGGCGCAGACCGAACTGCGCAGGTCGCCGCCCACACCGCCGCCTTCGGTCGTCGCGGATGCGAGCAGCAGCTGTTCATCCGCGATGCGACGCATGAAGCCGCGCTGCCAGTCTTCGTGCATGGCATGGGTCACCAGGCTCGACGCCTTGATCTGGTGCATGGCGTAGACCATGCCCGACGAGGCGCAGCTCTGTGCGATGATCCGGCAGACCTCGGCGACCGTTGCCATGCCTTCGCCTTCGCCACCCAATTCCTTCGGAATCATGATGCCCAGCAGGCGGGCGTCCTTCACGGCCTTGAAGGTCTCAGTGGGGAAGCGCCCAGCGGCGTCCACGGATGCGGCGTGCTCGGCAGCAACCTTGGCAACCAGTTTGCGTGCGCGTTCCTGGGGTGACCCGGTTTTCGCTTCCGGTGTCAGGGCAAGTGCGGCTTCTCCCATGTCAGGCGGCCTCCTCACGGATTTTCTGAATAGCGGCAGAGATCGCGGCAACTGACGAGAAGTTGCGGCGGTTCATCATCTTGTCGGGGTATTCGACTTCAAAGGCTTCCTCGAGCGCCATCATCAGTTCGACCGATGCGAACGAGGTCAGCCCCGCCTCGTGCAGATCATCTGTATCGCTGAGCGTTTCGATGCCAACTGGCAGGCGGCCATGCCGCGCCAGAATGTCCCGGATTTTTTCTTCCATATGGTCTCACCCCGTGTGGCGGTGATCTTATCTTGTGAAGTGCTAAATTTATCCTATCAGCCAAGGGGAACTGCACTTGCCGGGCCGGAAAGCTCCCTGATTCATGGCTCTTAACCGTTCGCTCATGATCTGCTAGAGGCAAAGACCCGAGACATTCTCCATCAAGGATTCCCCATGGAAATCAACGCAACCATTTCTGCCGTCGTGACCGGCGGCTCATCCGGCCTTGGCGAAGCGACCGCCCGGGCATTGGCCAAGCATGGCGCGCGCGTCGCCATTTTCGACATGAACGCCGAGAAGGGCGAAAAAGTCGCCCGCGAGATTGGCGGCGTCTACTGCAATGTGAACGTCACATCCGAAGAAAGCGTCACAGCGGGTTTCGCCAAGGCGCGCGCGGCGATTGGTCAGGAACGCGTTCTGGTCAACTGCGCCGGCACCGGCAATGCCTTCAAGACCGCCTCGCGCGGCAAGGATGGCTCCATCCGCAACTTCCCCGTCGATCAGTTCGACCGCATCATCCAGATCAATCTGGTTGGCACGTTCCGCTGCATCGCCCATGCGGCGGCGGGTATGCTGACCCTTGACCCGCTCTCGACGGGCGAGCGCGGCGCGATCATCAACACGGCCTCTGTGGCGGCGGAAGATGGTCAGATCGGTCAGGCTGCCTATTCCGCCTCAAAGGGCGGTGTGGTTGGCATGACGCTGCCCATCGCCCGCGATCTCGCGCAGGAAGGCGTGCGCGTGAACACCATTCTGCCGGGTCTGTTCAATACGCCGCTGATGCAGGCAGGCGGGCCGGAATTCGTGCAGAAGCTGGGTGCGCAGGTTCTGTTCCCCTCACGCCTTGGCGATCCGTCGGAATATGCGGGTCTGGCGCTGGAAATGATCCGCAACCCCTATTTCAACGGCGAAGATGTGCGTCTTGATGGCGGCATCCGCATGGCGCCACGCTAGGCCCGAGGCTGCGTGCAGGCAGACCGCAAAAGAGTGTGGGTGATCGCGGCGGCTTCGGCCGCCGCCTTCGTTCTGCTGTGTCTTTTGGCGCTCTGGCTTGAATCTGCGTCCATTGAACAGGATCTCAATGCCCGTGCCACGGCGGCGTTGACGGCCAGCGGGGCACAGGGCGTTACGGTTCACGTCGAAGGCCGCACGGCGGTTCTGGAAGGCAGGCCGACCGACGAAGCCTCAAAGGCGGCGGCCATCGGAGCCATTTCAGCGTTGGACGGTATCGCCGGTGTTGAGGATCGCACCGCCACGGCCCCCGCTGGGGGGGCGCCTCTGCCCAGCGCTGTCTATCATTTTGATGCTGAATGGGATGGCCGCACGCTCGCGTTGCATGGCCAGATGCCCACGGCCGAGGCCCGCGCCGATGTCGTGCGCCATGCCCGTGATACATTTCCGAAGGTTGATCTGGTGGACGGCATGTCCATTGCCGCCGGTGCACCGGACGAATTATGGCCAGCCATCGCGATGGCGGCCATCGACGCCTTTGCGGCCATGACCCACGGCAACGTGACGCTCGATGTGCATCACATGCATTTGAAGGGTGAATCGGTGAACGCCGATGGCCGGGCCGAGGTCAGCGACATCATGCAGGGCCTGCCGCCGCCTTACGAGGCATCCTTCGACGTGACGATCAGTCCCGGCCTGCGCGAAACGGTTGATGCGCCACCGCCTTATGCGTTCGCTGCGGCCTTCGATGGCCTCAGCGTGGCGCTGTCGGGGGCAATGCCATCTGAGCCCGTGCGCAGCGAATTGCTGGCGGTGCTGGCGACAGCCCTTCCCGGCAAGCCGGTCAGCGACAGGACGGTGCTTGATCCTTCTGCGCCGGATGGTGCCTGGGCCGATGCGATGACGGGCGCGCTGAAGCTTCTGGGGCGCACGACCACGGCGCGGCTGACGGTCAGTGGCCGTGAAATGGCATTCGAAGCCGTGGTGCCCGACAGTGGCGCGCGCACGGCGATCGCCACGGCGCTGGCCGCATTGCCGGCTGCCTATCAGGTGGCGCTGCGGCTGACGGTGGCCGGTCAGGCACCGGATGACCTGATGCTGATCGGTGGCGCGGGCCGGAAGGATGGCGGGCCTGCTTCGGCGGATGCCGCCGCATTGGCTGCGGCCTGTCAGACGTCCTTTGACGAAGCCCTGCGCGCTGCCCCGATTGTTTTCGAGAGCGCCTCGGCGGCGCTGCCTGCCAGCGCGGCAGAGACCATCCGCCAGATGGCCAATACCGCTGCCACCTGTCCGGGTGCGAAATTGCAGATCGCTGGCCACACCGATGCCTCGGGCCGCGAGCCGCAGAATGTCAGCCTGTCGGCGGATCGCGCCAAGGCTGTCGCGACGGCGCTGGCGGCGGCCGGTGTGGATGGCGCGCGTCTCACGGCCAAAGGCTTTGGTTCCACGCGCCCCGTTGCTGCCAATGACACCGATGAAAACAAGGCACGTAATCGCAGGATTGAGGTGATCGTCCGGCCATGACCTATCTCATCGGCGAAATCATACTGTATCTGCTGCTGGCTCTGGCGCTGGGCCTGCTGGCAGGCTGGCTGCTGCGCGGCCTCTCCGACACCAGCAAGATCACCAATGCCAGTGCCGCCGAATGGTCGGGCCGGATGTCGACGGCTGAAGCGGATTACGAGGCAAGGGCGCTGACGGCGGAAGCCACCATGGCGCGGCTGAGAGCTGACCTTGCTGCGGCAGAATCACGCGCCGCTGTGCCGCCTGTCCCGGCTCCGGATGCTGGTCTCGCCAGCACCTTGCGGGCGGCTGAGGCTCTGGCCGAGGAACGTGCTCAGGCCCTTTCGCGCGCACAGGCCGCGCTGCAGATGGCGAACGATCAGGCGCTGCATCGTGTCGCGGCGGCGGAAGATGAAATGGTCAGGTTGCGCAACGCACTGGAAGAATCCGAAGCGCGCGCTGCCACGCCTGCCGGGCCCATCGATGATGGCCGCCTGAGCGCGCTGGAAGCTGAAATCGCGCGACTTCAGGCCCTGAATGCGGAACTGGAAAACACCTCTGTCCCGCGTCCCGTGGCTCCGGTCAAAGCGCGCAAGGCCCGCACGATGCCGGAAGGCGAGGATGATCTGTTGATGCTGTCAGGCCTTGGCCCTGTCATGGAGCGCGCGCTGCGCGGGGCAGGCATCAGCACATACAAGGCGCTGGCAGATATGAGCGATGACGATGCCAAGGCGCTGACGGTGCGGATCGGCAATCATTTTGCCGACCGCTTTCAGAAGGAAGGCTGGGCTGCCAAGGCCCGTGCCGCTCACACAGCGAAATACGGCTGAGGCGCCGGAACGTTCAGGGATTGCTTTTCAGGTAAGCGATCACGGCTGCGCGATCCTCGGCCTTGGGCAATCCAGCAAAGGCCATCTTGGTGCCCTTCACCATTTCCATCGGCTTGGTCAGATAGGTGTCGAGCACCTGCTCGGTCCATACCGGGTTGGCCGCGCCGAAATCCTTCATTGCCTGTGAATAGTTGAAGTCGGCCATGGTCGCCGGTGCGCGCCCGACGATGCCGTTCAGCACCGGGCCGACCTTGTTCTTGGCGTCCGGGCCAACGGCATGACAGGTGGCGCATTTGGCAAAGACAGCCTTGCCTGCGTCTTCAAGTTCACCGGCCATGGCGGCGGGTGTGGTCAGCGCAAGGACAGCAGCAAGAACGGCGATACGCATCAGAACAGCTCCGGGCAGAAATAATAGTCACCTTCATACATCGGCAAAGATGAACCTAAGGAAAACGGCGTATCACGCCTTGTTTCAGGTCAAACACGAGGCTTGATTCCGGCATGGGTCATGCGAAAGCTGTGTGACCTCAGGAGAGCGTCATGGATCTTAACCGTCGCAGTCTCGTTTCCATGGTTGCAGCGGCAGCGGTTATTCCGTTGCGGTTTCTCAAGGCTGCTGCGGGCACTGTGCGCGGCGCGGTCACCGGTGTGGTCAACTCGGTGTCCAGCACCCGCAAGGATGAACCTGAGGGCACGCCGCCGGTTGCCGTTGCGCAAGGCGATCAAGTGGATGACGGCATGATCCTGCAGACGGGCCGCGAAAGCGCCGTTGAAATCGCGTTGGTGGATGGCTCGATGGCGGTGATCGGCCAGCGCTCATCCGGCAAGGTGGGCGGTGGGGCTGAGGCTATGGAGCTGACCCAGGGTAATTTCCGTTTCAAGACAGGGCAGGGCGATGGCGTGAACCGTCAGCTTGCGACCCCCGCGCTTCAGGTGACGCTCAAGGGCACCGACATCGTGGTCAGCGTCGATGAAAACCGCACCATCTGCGGGGTGGTGGAGGGGGCGATCACCTGCACCTCGAAAAAGACGGGGGCCTCGGTCGAGGTGCCACAGGGCAAAAGCGTGGTCTGGGCCAAAGGCTCGTTCGGAGACGGTATTGCAGAGGGTGTCTTCGTGACAGGCGATATTGCCGTGGATCAGGGCATTGAAGCGGCCCGCGCCGCCTGGACGCCCGTCGCACCAACCCCGACGCCCGAACCACCGCCGATCCCGACCCCGCCGCGCGATCCAAGGCCAAAGCCGCGCCCCAATCCGCGCACACCGGGAAAAACCCCGAACTAAGGCTGATGCGCGGCGGCCAATGGACTTTCGCATGGGGCGCGGTTATCCACCCGCCCCATGACAGACCAGCGGCATATCCGCAATTTTTCCATCATCGCGCATATCGATCACGGCAAGTCCACGCTGGCTGATCGGTTGATCCAGCGCACCGGCGCACTCAGTGACCGCGAGATGAAGGCACAGGTGCTCGACTCGATGGATATCGAGCGCGAGCGCGGCATCACGATCAAAGCGCAGACTGTCCGGCTCGATTATGTGGCCAGCGATGGGCAGACCTATGTGTTGAACCTCATGGACACGCCCGGCCATGTGGACTTCGCCTATGAAGTCTCGCGCTGCCTCGCGGCCTGCGAGGGCGCGCTGCTGGTGGTGGACGCCAGTCAGGGCGTCGAAGCGCAGACCCTCGCCAATGTCTATCAGGCGCTCGACAACAATCTGGAAATCGTGCCGGTCCTTAACAAGATCGACCTGCCCGCCGCCGAGCCTGAGCGCATCAAGCAGCAGATCGAAGATGTGATCGGCCTTGACGCCTCTGATGCCCTGCAGATTTCCGCCAAGACCGGCATTGGCATCGACACGGTGCTGGAAGCTATCGTCTCCCGACTGCCCGCGCCAAAGGGTGATGCGGCGGCCCCACTCAAGGCGCTGCTGATCGACAGCTGGTATGATCCCTATCTGGGCGTCGTGGTGCTGTTCCGCGTGGTCGATGGCGCAATCAAGAAGGGTCAGAAGATCCGCCTCGTTTCCACCAATGCGGTCTATCAGATCGAACGGCTTGGTGTGTTCCGGCCCAAGATGCAGATGTTTGACGCGCTGGGGCCGGGCGAGGTCGGGTTCTTCACCGCCGCCATCAAGCAGGTCGCCGACACCCGCATCGGCGACACCATCGTTGACGAGCGCAATCTCAACGCCACGCAGTTGCCCGGCTTCAAGGACGCGCAGTCGGTGGTGTTCTGCGGCCTTTTTCCCGTGGACGCCGCCGAGTTCGAGGATCTGCGCGAGGCCATCGCCAAGCTGCGCCTGAACGACGCCAGCTTCACGTACGAGATGGAATCCTCCGCCGCGCTCGGTTTCGGCTTCCGCTGCGGCTTTCTTGGCCTTCTGCATCTCGACATCATCCGCGAACGGCTGGAGCGCGAGTTCAATCTCGATCTCATCACCACCGCGCCCTCGGTCGTCTATAAGATCTACATGCGCGGCGGCGAGGTGATCGAGCTGCACAATCCGGCTGACATGCCGGACGTGATGCAGATCGAAAAGATCGAGGAACCCTGGATCAAGGCGACCATCCTGGTGCCGGATGAATATCTCGGCAGTGTGCTGAAGCTGTGCGAGGACCGGCGTGGTCGTCAGATTGATCTCACCTATGCGGGCAACCGCGCCATGCTGGTCTACGCGCTGCCGCTCAATGAAGTGGTGTTCGATTTCTACGACCGGCTGAAGTCGGTCAGCCGTGGCTATGCCAGCTTCGACTACAACATCACGGGTTATGAGGAAGGCGACCTCGTGAAGATGTC
>CAYMIJ010000002.1:98740-360360 GCA_964390465.1 uncultured Flavobacteriaceae bacterium
GAAGATGTCGATCCTGGTGAATGCTGAACCCGTCGATGCGCTTTCCATGATTGTGCATCGGGCGCGCGCTGAAATGCGCGGACGGCAGATGTGCGAGAAGCTGAAGGATCTCATTCCGCAGCACCTCTTCCAGATTCCCATTCAGGCGGCGATCGGCGGCAAGATCATCGCCCGCGAAACCATCCGCGCCTTGCGCAAGGACGTGACGGCCAAGTGCTATGGCGGTGACATCTCGCGCAAGCGCAAGCTGCTCGACAAGCAGAAGGAAGGCAAAAAGAAGATGCGGCAGTTCGGCAAGGTCGACATTCCGCAGGAAGCCTTCATCGCCGCCCTCAAGATGGACGAAAACTGACGCCTACCCGCATAGGATCTCACCCTAAAAGAGGTTCATTGCGGATGGTCGGGCAACACTTGGGCTTTATTGAGGGCATATACGGTTCGCTGAATAAGTCTGCTTAATCGAGTTGCCAGTATGGCAAATCGACGCAATTCGATAAGGCTGTAAATCCGGCGGCGACAAATAATGCTCCCGCCGTTTTCTCGAAAATCGACAAACTCGAACCCCCTTCTTGGTGCCAGCGTCATTTTGCTGTGCGCCATTATATTACGCAGCTCATCTTGCTCAGCAATTCGGTCAAGAATTTTTACTCCCACCTTAAGCCAAGGGTTAAGGGGACCGTTTATTTTTAGGGCCGCTTGCATATATTCCCGTCGATCTCTCAGTTTCTTGGGGAACGAGCGCCGCAAGGCACCGCCGTATTCATCTAAATATGAAGATCTTATAACGAGATCTGTAAGTGACGTATCTACATAAGCCCAAGCAGATACGATCACGCCCCTATATAATAAAGCATTTCGCATATCGATATCGGCAACCCACGGATTGATCTCCAACAAGAAAGAAGTCCTGTCCGGGTCGCGGTCATATAATCTTTTCTCTTCGATCATTATTATTGCACGCTCTTTGATTGGCGTTGAAAGTTCGTACAAACAAATAGCATGTCAGGTCGCTTCTTGAAAAACCCATCATGATAGGTTATCATCTGTCATGGTCACGGTTGATCGAGTGGCGAACTTCAGGATCGTGATCTTTCTCAACGATCACCAGCCTGCGCACGTCCACGTTTTTGGCGTTGGTGAAGCCAAGATCAATCTGGCCGGTCCGAAAGGCATGCCGGAACTTGTTATGGCTCACGGAATGAGTCGCGCCGACATCCGACTTGCCATGCAGATCGTGACGGAACGTCGCGATGCGTTATTCAAGCATTGGGAGATGATTCATGGCCCATCTGTCTGATCGCAATATCGACGCCGCACTGGCGCGAGGCGCTGTCTTTCGGGCCCACGAACCGCATGCTATTGCCGCGCGCTATGACCGGCGCAAACAGCGTGTCGTGGTAGAATTGTCCAATGGCTGCACCTTCGCCTTTCCCCCTTCATTGGCAGAAGGCCTCACAGATGCAACCCCGGATGAATTGGCCTTGATCGAGATTCTCGGCGCTGGAACAGGTCTTCACTGGGAAGTTTTGGACGTCGATCTTTCGGTGCTGGGTCTGCTCAGTGGTCTGTTCGGTACGACCGCATGGATGGCGCGCCGGGCAGGGCAGGCAACTTCGCCAGCCAAGGCGCGCGCGTCCCGTTCAAACGGGGCCAAGGGCGGCCGGCCGCGCAAGGCCGGATAAAGCCACCTTCCTGCGCATCTGTGACGCAGCGCGAAAATCTTGACTACGAGACAATAATCCTATCTACTCTCCCGTTGATAGGGATGGGGGTAATACGAAGCACGGGCGGGCAGGGGATGGCGGGCGAGGCCGGTCAGCGATTTTCGGCATTATGTCCACTTTTCGAGGTTCAACCTCCAGCGATGAGGAAAATGGCCATTTCACCCCCCCTCCCCCCATATCCCAGTGACAAACGAACAAATATTATTTCGCCACCCAGAAATAAAATGTCGCCGCGCAACCCGGCACCCTCAGCAGCTGAGATGGGCACTCACGCCCGCTTTTCGATCCACGCCGTCATCAGGTCGATGGCGGCGTCACGGATGGCCCGGCTGTCCTCGAAATAATGCTGACCCTTGATGAGGTGGAGTTCCCTGTCCGCCGAACCGATGAACGAATGGATCAGTTTCGCATCGGAAGGAAACACCCCGGTATCTGCCAGGCCCTGCACCACCAGCGCCGGCTCGGTCAGTTTGGCGAGGTGGGGTTTGCCCTGACATTTGGATGTTTCCAGGCTCCACATATTCAGCCAGGTTCGCAGCGTGTTGGCACGGCCAATCGAAGGCGAGCGGTTCGCAATGGCCGGATGGCCGCGATAGCACATCGGTGTCACGCGCTCCGATGGGTCGATGGTCCCGTCCATGCAGCGCAGATCGCCCCAAACCCGGAACAGCGGGAAGATGCGGTCAGGAATACCTGCCGCGTTCAGCCGCTTCAGTTCCGCCTTCGCCCAATCGGTGATGCACTGGTTGCGTGTGCGCTGCGCCGCGCGATAGCGGGCGATGAAGTCAGCGCTGTAAGGCGGGCCGTTATCAGGGTTGAACGGGTTGAGGCTTTCATCCGTCGCCACAGGGTCGTTCTCGTCCGTCACCGACGCATCCATCCAGTCGGTCAGCACTTCGGGGCGGCCCTGATGGGCGTTCATGGAAATGTAGAGGTCACCTTTGATGAGGCTTGCCAGCGCCTCATGCGCCGCGCCTTTCAGGCCGGTGTGCAAAGTGGGTTGAATGGCCTCCGCCTGATAGGCCCCCATCAGCGATCCGCCACCGGAATTGCCAAGGATCACCACGGTCTCGGCGCCCGCTTCCTGCTTCAGCCAGTTGATACCTGCGCCGATATCGATCAGCGCGTGTTCCAGCAGGAACATGTCTTCGGCACCGCGAAAGCGCGTGTTCCAGCCAAGGAAGCCGAAACCGCGCGCTGCAAAGTAAGGGGCTGCATAGTGTTCGGCAAAATCCACATTGTAATGCGTGGCGATCAGCGCGACGCGCGGCGCCTTGCCCTTCGGCGTCCAGTAGAGCCCCTGACATGGATTGCCGCCTGCGCCGGCGCGTGGGGCGGTGACACTGGCGAAGCTGACGAACTGCCGGTCCACCCGCGCCAGAAGATCGCTGTCATCCATGCTGTCCCCGCTTTTCTGCGGGTATTGAGGAAAGGTTTGACCCCTTCGTCAATGGGCATAACCTTCCGCCAAAGCCATTGAAGGAGAGCCTCATGCCACGGCCCGTCAATCCCGAATTCGAAATGCGCGGCATCAATCACCTCGCGCTGGTCTGCAAGGATATGAAGCGCACGGTCGATTTTTATTCAGGCGTGCTGGGCATGCCGCTGGTGAAAACCATCGAGTTGCCGGGCGGGATGGGTCAGCATTTCTTCTTCGATGTTGGCAATGGCGACTGCATCGCTTTTTTCTGGTTTGCGGACGCGCCGCCCGCCGCGCCGGGCATCGCTTCGCCGCAGGCTCTGCCGACTGAAGGGTCCATGACAACCGCGCATGGCTCGATGAACCACGTTGCCATCAACGTGCCCGCCGAAAAGTTCGACGCCTATTACGAGAAGCTGAAGGCCAAGGGGCTCAATCCATCCATGGTGCTCAACCATGACGATTCCGAATATCAGGTCAGCCGTGAAGTGACGGACAATGTCTTTGTGCGCTCGGTCTATTTCTTTGACCCTGACGGCATCTGTCTGGAGTTCGCGTCATGGACGCGCGATCTGGATGCGCGTGATCTTGGCGTGACACCGCGCTCAGTGGCGTGAAAGCAGGAAGATCGCCTGTTCGGCTATCAGATTGGCGCGGCCCGAGAATGCATTGATGACCCGCGCCTGCTCGCCACTCAGCGCCACAGCGCGTTCAATGATGAGGCCTTCATCCCGCGCCAGTTCGGCAAAGTCACGGATCGAACACATATGAATATTGGGCGTGGCATGCCAGGCATGGGGCAGTGTGGGGGTCGATGGCATGCGCCCATGCATCAGCAGGCCAAGGCGCACGCGCCAATGGGCAAAGTTCGGCATCGAGATGATGCCGCGCCGTCCAATGCGGGCGATTTCCTTCAGAACAAGGCGCGGATTGCGCGTCGCCTGAATGGTCTGGCTGAGAATGACATAGTCGAACGCATCGCCGGAATAATCCGCCAGATCGCTGTCGGCATCGCCCTGAACCACGGCCAGACCATGCGCGACACAGGCGTTCACGCCCGTCTGGCTCAACTCAATGCCGCGCGCGTCAGCACCTTTTTCATCAGACAGATGTTTGAGAAGCGAGCCATCACCACAGCCGACATCCAGCACGCGGCTGCCCGGGGCCACCATGTCGGCGATCAGCGCGAGGTCGCGGCGCAGGCCGGTCATGGCTTGATCCCGCGCTGGCTGGCGGCAGCATCGATGAAGGCGCGGAAGATGGCGAACATCTCCGGCACATCGAGCAGAAATGCGTCGTGGCCCTTATCTGTCTCGAACTCGACGAAGCTGACCTTCGCGGCGGCGGCGTTCAACGCATGGACGATGCGTTTGGCTTCGGTCGTGGGAAACAGCCAGTCGCTGGTGAAAGACGCGACGCACACACGCGCTTTCAGTTTGGCGAAGGCGCTGGCGAGCTGCCCGCCATGATCCGCAGCAAGGTCGAAATAATCCATCGCGCGGGTGATGTAGAGATAGGAGTTGGCATCGAAGCGTTCGACGAAACTGCGGCCCTGATGGCGCAGATAGGATTCCACCTGAAAGTCGGCATCAAACGCATAAGAGACCGACTGGCGATCCTGCAGGGTGCGCCCGAATTTCCGTTGCAGAGCCGCTTCCGACAGATAGGTGATGTGCGCGGCCATGCGCGCCACCGCGAGCCCCTTGGAAGGGAAACTGCCCTGCGCCATGTAGTCGCCGCCACACCAGTCCGGATCTGCCATGATCGCCTGACGTCCAACCTCGTGGAAGGCGATGTTCTGCGCCGAGTGCTTTGCCGCCGTCGCGATGGGCATGGCCGAGATGATGCGTTCGGGATAACTCGCCATCCATTCCAGAACCTGCATGCCGCCCATCGATCCGCCGGCAACGCACAGCAATTCGCCGATACCCAGATGGTCTATAAGCTGCGCCTGTGCCCGAACCATGTCGCGGATGGTGATGACGGGGAAAGCCAGGCCATAGGGCTTGTCGGTTGCCGGATTGATGTCAGTGGGTCCGGTGGTGCCCATGCAACCGCCCACGACGTTCGAGCAGATGATGAAAAAGCGGTTGGTGTCGAACGGCTTGCCGGGGCCGACCATCAGATCCCACCAGGCGGGTTTGCCGGTTGCAGGGTTTTCGCTGGCGACATGCTGATCCAGCGAAAGCGCGTGGCAGATGAGAATGGCATTCGACCTGGCGGCATTCAGCGTGCCGTAGGTGTTATAGGCGATGGTCAGCGCGCCCAGAGCCTGACCGGACTCAAGAACCAGCGCGCGCGGACCCACCACGCGCAGCACCTCGCGGCGCACGTGCGTCAAGGCAGATTCCCTCGCGGCATCGGCTTCAGACATGGCGCGCTAGTGAGCGAGCAGAGCCGTCCTGTCAATCAGGCGGGGCTTATGGTTGACGTTAAAACCGTTGGCCCCGCCCCCCTTCCTTGGCTATGACGCGGCCATCATGACGACACCCACCCCCGTACCCGGCGTTCTTGAGATCGAACCTTATGTTGGCGGTCGCGCGCCCGCGCCCGGTGCGCAACGTGTCTTCAAGCTCTCGTCGAATGAATCGCCGCTGGGCGCGAGTCCCAAGGCCATCGAAGCTTTCCGCGAGGCGGCATCAAAGCTGGCCATTTATCCAGAAGGGTCATCCGCCGTGCTGCGTGAGGCGGTGGCAGAGGTTTATGGTCTCAATCCAGACCGGATCGTCTGCGGTAACGGCTCGGACGAGCTGCTTCATCTCATCGCGCAGTGCTATTGCCGTCCCGGCGATGAAGTCATGTTCTCGCAATACGGTTTCATCGTCTATCCGATCGCAGCGCGCGCGGCTTCGGCGGTGCCGGTGATGGTGCCCGAAGATGGCTTCACGGCCAGTGTGGATGCGTTCATCGCGCGCCTCACCCCGAAAACCCGCGTTGTGTTTCTGGCCAACCCCAACAACCCCACCGGCACCTATCTGCCTGCCAGCGAAGTGCGCCGCCTCCATGCCGCGCTGTCGCCCGAGACCATTCTTGTTCTGGATGCGGCCTATGCCGAATATGTGCGCCGCAATGACTATGAAAGCGGCATCGAGCTGGTTGGTGGTGCCGAGAATGTCGTGATGACCCGCACGCTCTCAAAGGTCTACGGCCTGTCGGGGCTGCGGGCGGGCTGGGCCTATTGCCCGACTGGTATTGCTGATGTGCTCAATCGCACCCGCGGTCCCTTCAATGTGAACATCCCGGCGCAGATGGCCGGAGCGGTGGCACTGCACGACCGCGCCTTCACCGCTGAAGCTGTTGAACACAATGCGAAGTGGCTGGCCTGGCTGACAGATGAGATCGCGGCGCTCGGCCTTGAGGTCACCCCCAGCGTCGGCAATTTCGTGCTGGTGCATTTTACAAGAACACCGGGGCGCAGCGCGAAAGAGGCCGATGCCTTCCTGATGGCGCGCGGCCTGATCGTCCGCGGTGTTGGCAATTACGGCCTGCCCGATGCCTTGCGGATTTCGGTTGGCACCGAAGAAGCCAACCAGCTGGTGGTTGCAGCACTTTCTGACTTCATGAGGGGCGTGGTGTGAGCGCCCGCCCGGCCTTCGGGAAGCTGGCGCTCATCGGCATCGGGCTGATCGGCTCCTCGATTGCCCATGCGGCGCGCCGTGCCGGATGCGTGGACCTCATCGCCGGTTATTCCCATTCGCCCGAAAGCCGCGCGACAGCCAAGCATCTCGGCTTCTGCGATAGCGTGCATGACGACATGGCGGCCTGTGTGCAGGATGCCGATATCGTCGTGCTGTGCACTCCCGTTGGCGCTATGGGCGAGGCCGCCCAGGCCATTGCCTCAGCCCTGAAGCCGGGTGTGATCCTGACCGATGCAGGGTCGGTCAAGATGGCGGTCATCCGCGATGTGACGCCCCATGTGCCGGAAGGGGTGCATTTCATCCCCGGTCACCCGATCGCGGGCACAGAGCAGTCAGGGCCGGAGGCAGGCTTCGCCACCTTGTTCGACAATCGCTGGTGCATCCTGACGCCAATGCCGGATGCGGACGAAGCCGCCGTCCACCGACTGTCAGCCTTCTGGACGGCACTGGGATCGAATGTTGAGCTCATGGAGCCACGGCACCACGATCTCGTGCTGGGGATCACCAGCCATGTGCCACACCTGATCGCCTATAATATCGTCGGCACGGCAGCCGACCTTGAAGAGGTCACGCAGTCGGAAGTCATCAAGTTCTCGGCGGGCGGCTTCCGCGACTTCACGCGTATCGCCGCATCGGACCCGACCATGTGGCGCGACGTGTTCCTGAACAATCGCGAGGCGGTGTTGGAGATCCTACAACGCTTCAATGAGGATCTGACGGCGTTACAGCGGGCGATCCGTTGGGGTGACGGCGATGCGCTGTTCAACCTGTTCCAGCGCACAAGGGCGATCCGGCGTTCCATCATTGATGCCGGTCAGGAAACGGCCACACCCAATTTCGGTCGCGACACATCGCCGGGCTGATCTATTTCAGCGATCCGATCTGGCCGATGGCGTAAGGCCCGAACGAGAGCTGACCTTCCTTCAGAAGCAGGGTCATCGGCGTGCCGCCGGCCACATCGGGAATGGCGGGGAGCATGCCTGCTGGTGGCTTCAGGATGCCATTGCCGGTCAACGCCTCAATCAGTTTGCCGATGCCCAGAATACGGAAGTCGATCTGCCCGTCGGGGCGCAGGCCGCTGTCGATTTTGACCGCGCCAGTGCCCTTGGTCGAAACGCCGCCCCATTCGAAATCCAGCCGCGCCACTTCCACATTCAGGCGGCTGAGATCGCGATCTTCCACGCCTTTTGAAAAGGCGGGCAGGCCATGCACCCAGGTCGCCAGCCGGATGGAAGACACTTTCGGACCAAGCGCCGGTGCGAAGCCTTCGGAAATAACGAGCCCATCCGATGAAAACCCGATCTGCCAGCCATCATGCTCGTGACGGGCATCCGGCCCAGCGCTGTCGGTCTCGGTGCCAGTGAAGCGTGTATCGAGCTGCATGCGTGAAACGTTGAACGCAAAGGCATTTCCATCCCACCACACGCCCTCGCTTTGAAGGTCGCGCAGTTCGATACCAGCCTCGTCAAGAAGGTTCAGGCGGTTCAGTTTCACACTGGCGATAAACGTGACAGGCTGAAGCGCGATGCGGGCTGGTTCGCCCTGGTGTTTCAACAGAATGCGCACATGCCCGTCGCCGCGGATCAGCCCGTTGCGCGGATTCCAGGGCAGAACCTCGGCACGCAGGATGTCGGCATCCACGTCGAGCCCCGCTGATTTATAGACAAGTCCAGTCAGCGTGAGACCCAGACGGACGGGATAACCACTCCATTCCGCCGACGTGTAGCTGACCTGGTGACCGCGCGCGCGTTCGGATGCGGCCCAGGCCTCAAAAGACTGACGCGCGATATCGCGGGCATAAAACCAGAAGCCTGTATAGGCTGCGACCGCAAGGACAATAAGACCAAGCAGAATGATGTAGCGGCGGTTGGATGTGTTCATGGAGTGTGCCTGACGGCGCTGACCTGCCCCATATGGGCGAGGCCTGCAAGCGCCGCATCGCGCCGCTTCTTTAAGGCGCGGTCTTCCTTCACACCCGTTTCCGTCCACACTTTGCGCACGGCCAGAGTGTTGGAAGTGCGGTCAGATTTTGCATCGACCCGGCCTGTGAAACGATCACCGTCAAGAAGCGGATAGACATAGTAGCCGTATTTGCGTTTCGCCTCTGGCACGAAAATCTCGATCGTGTAGTCGAAACCGAAAAGGCGCTTCAGACGCTTGCGGTCACGAATGACAGGATCGAAGGGCGAAAGTGCGCGCATGATCTCTGGCGTTGGTGGGGCCTTGTCGCGGAGTGTTTCGATATCGGCAAACGCCCAGGCGGCACTATGGCCGCCTTCGGCATCTTCGACATGCACGGGGGTCAGTCTTTTCTTATTGCGGGCGATCCAGCGTTCAACGTCGTCATGAGTGATGAGGTTCCAGAAGGCGGTGATTTCCCGCGCTGACGCGAAACCAAGCCGCGCAAGTGCCGCTGAGCAGGCCCACTCGGTCGTCTCTGCCTTGCTTGGTTTGTGTGCCAATTGTCCTACGGGGATGACCCGTTCGGCCAGATCGTAGATTTTCTCAAAGCCGTCGCGCCGCGCGATCGCCAGAACGCCGGTGTGCCAGAGCATTTCCAGCGCTGTCTTGGTTCGGCTCCAGCCCCACATCTGGCCTTTCTGGCCGGGATCATCAAAAGCGCGGGCGGATAAGGGGCCTTCCTGCGCGATGCGGTCGAGCACGCGCCTGAGGATGCGCCGCGAACCCAGCCGTTCGTTCCACCATGCGCCCTCGGCGGCGCGCTGGCGGGCCTTGGCGAAACGCACTCGCCAGTGTGGGTAGAACGCCATGGGAATGACCGAGGCATCGTGCGTCCAGTGTTCAAATACTGCGCGTTCGTCGTGATGCAGGTGGGCCAGATCAGCTGGCGTGTATGACGCGATCCGCGAATGCAGGATATGATGGTGGGCGCGCGCTACGGTCTGGATCGAGTCCACCTGCACGAAGCCAAGAGTGGTGATCGCTTTCAGAACATCGCCATCATGGGATGCGGGATCATGTGCAAGGCCGTGCACGGCAAGGAAGATACGCCGAGCATCCGTGTTGGACAGATCAAGACTGGCGCGGCTCATGCGCCTGAAACTTCGGTGACCAGGCGGTTCGTTTCCGTCTCGATCAGCGTTTCGAGTCTTTCCATGAAGGGTTTGCGCTTGAGGCCGGGCGGGATCGCTTCCAGAAAGCTGATCGTTATGACGCCGGGCCTGCGCCGCCAGCCCTGCCACATAACGCCAGAGTTGAGTGCAAACGGTACGCACGGCACATCGAGCTGTCCGTAGAGGGCGGCAACACCCGGTTTGTAGTCGGGCACCGCATGCGGCTTCTTGCGCGTGCCTTCGGGGTAGATGACGATGGGCCGGCCGCCGGTTAGGCAGTCTTTTGCCTCTGCGACCATCTTCTTCAGCGCACTGGCGTGACCCTCGCGGTCGATGGCGACCATGCCAGCCTTTTGCGCATACCAGCCATAGAACGGGATACTGAGAAGCTGCCGCTTCAGCACAAGCGCCGGGCGATCAAGCAGAACGGGTATGACGATGGTGTCCCACATCGACTGGTGCTTGCCGGCGTAAAGCGCAGGGCTTGTCTTGATGTGCTCACGTCCATGCACCTGCCAGGTGAGACCGCATATGACTTTCAGACCCCAGAGAATGGCCTTACCCCAAAGCCCTATGCCGGTCTGGACCCAGCTTGTCGGCCCCAACAGGGAAGGCAGCCATGCCACACACATCACAACCGTGACGATTGCAAAGTAGAACTGGAACAGGACAGGACGCAGGGCGGTCATGGGTCGGCGATTATGCCCATGACTTGGGTGCAAGGAAGCGAAACACTGCAATGCGTGCTGTGAGCATGGATACAATCGCAGCACAGACTGGCACGGTCATAAGCCAGATCACATCGCTCCAGATCGGCGCGATGACCCCCAGCGTCGATCCGGCGCCGATGAGTGGCTTCATGATCACTCCAACAAGGACGGCTCCCGTGGCCCCCGCCAGTCCTGCCTGAAAACCGAGTTTCACAAAGCGGGCCTGCACTTCGTGCGCTATATAAGTGGTGCGCGCGCCAATCATGTGCAGGACGTCCACGACTTCACGGTGCGCCAGAAGGGCCGCGCGCGCCGCAAAAATGACCGCTGCAGCCGTGGCCAGCGCAATCAACGCCAAAATCATATAAGCCGTCCATGACAAGGTCGCTGAGGTGGATGTCAAACCAGCATTCCAGCGACTGTGGTCATCAAAGCTTGCGCCGGGCGCGACGGTTTTCAGTTTCTCCCGCAACATTTCGCTGTCGAGTGGCGTAGCGGGATCAAGCGTCACTGAGATCAGCATGGGGACAGGCACAACCGACAGGTCGGCATCGCCAAGCCAGGTACGCAGAAGTGCGGCGCTTTCATCCGCGCTCATCTGAGTGCTGGAAGCAATGCCTGGTGTCGCCTCAAGAACAGTCATGGCCGCCGCGATCTGTGCGTCCATCGTCATACCCTGCTGTTCGACAATCTGCACAGTTGCCTGACCGCTCAATCCTTGCTGCCATATCTTGGCAAGGCGCGCAGTTCCCAGCGCGAAAGTCAGGGTCAGACAGGCCAGAAAACTCATGATCGTCATTACGCCGAACAATGCGCCTTCGCCGCCGCCAGTTGTTGGGAATAACGGATTGGAGCGGCGTGGTGGCCGGGGCTGGGCCATCAGTTCCATCGCGGACCACCGACCTGGTTGATACGCCCCCCAAACAGTCGCAGCTCGCGCCCACCCGCTGCGTCTACCAAGGCACGGTCATGAGTGGCAATGAAAACCAGTGTGCCCAATCTGTTCAGTTCCACAAATAGCCGCAAGATCCGGGTGCCCATTTCAGGGTCGATACTGCCTGTCGGCTCGTCGGCTACCAGAACTGGCGGCCGCGTCACAACGGCACGGGCGATCGCGATTCGTTGTTTCTCGCCTCCGGAAAGCGTCGGTGGCCGGGCGTGCATACGTTCCCCGAGTCCAACCCATGTCAGTATCTCTTCCACGTCGGCACGATAGTCGCGTTCCAGCGCCCCTTTAATGCGCAATGGAAGGGCGACGTTCTCATAGGCGCTCAGGTGATCGAGAAGACGGAAATCCTGAAACACCACACCGATCTGACGTCTCAGCGCGGGCAGGTCGATCGGCTTCAATGCGGCAATCTTTCGACCAAACATGAAGATACTGCCGCTTGATGGGCGCTCGGCCATGAACAGAAGTTTCAGCAACGTGGTTTTGCCGGAGCCTGAGGGTCCCGTCAGAAAGGTAAGACTGCCCGGTTCAAGCTCGAAGCTCACGTCCCGCAGGATTTCGGGTCCACGACCGTAGCGCATGCCAACACTGTCAAAGCGAATCATGGGGCGGCGTTAGCGTTGCTGAATGTTAACGGCAAGGCGTAGCTTGTCTCGAATCAGAGCCTATGTCACACCCATGCCATTAGCGAGCGTTCCACCTTATCAATGATCCTCAGCTGCCCTAAATGTGCGACCAGGTTTCAGGTGAAGGCTGCGGCTTTTCCCGAGGCAGGTCGAAAAGTGAAGTGCGCGATGTGTGCGCATGTGTGGCACGCTATGCCTATTATTGCCGAAAATGACGAGCCGCCACTCAGCGAGTCTGTATCGGATGCGCCCTTGCCGCCCTTGCCGTCCGTGCCCCAAACCTCAAACGTGCCTGATGAGGTGGGCCTGAAATCCAAACCTCAGGCGGAACAGTCAGGGGTTCGCACTCCGGCGAAGACCCGCCGTGATCAGACGGCTGACATGATCTGGGCAGGGCGGGATGTGCCGCGACGGAGCGGGGGTGGAATAAAATGGGTTTCTGCGACTGCAGCGATTGCGATCATGGCGGCCGCTATGGTGCAATTCCGGCAGTCAGTTGTTGGAATCTTTCCAGGGTTGGCTCCGTACTATCGCGGAGCCGGCCTTGAGGTCGATCTGGTCGGTCTTCAGATCAGCCAGATCGAAGCGCGCACCGTGCCTGATGATAAGGCTGGTGGCGTCACGACACTGGTCGTGACCGGCAAGGTCACCAATGTTACCAGTGCTGACAGGAACGTCCCTCTGATTCATGCCAGCTTGCTCGACAAGGAAAAGCACGAACTTCATTCTTGGACGTTTGCAGCCAGTGCCAAAGTATTAAAACCTGGGGAAAGTGCAGAGTTTCAGCAGATATTGACGCAGCCTCCTGAGGAAACCCACGAGGTCTATGCCTATTTTGCGGATGCGGCAGAGTGACATCACCAATTGCGCCTGATGTTTTGATCAGTGCGGACCGCATAGTTTCACGCATTGAAGAATTGTCAGACGATATCGTCCTTCGATGCGGCGCAAGGCTGACGGTCGTGCCGATCCTCACGGGGGCGTATGTATTTGCCGCCGACCTGACCCGCGCGCTTTGGCACCGCAGGGTCGATCTGAGCGTGTCGCCGATCCGGCTGCAGAGTTATGGCGCGGCGCGCGCGGCCGAGGACGCGCCGGTACTCACCATGGGCCTTGGCCGCCGGGTTGAGGGTGAAACGATTCTGCTTGTCGATGGCGTGTGCGATGTCGGTCATACCCTGCAGGCCGCGCAGGCCCATGCCCTTGAAAGCGGCGCGGCGCGTGTCATGTCGGTCGTCATGATCGACAAGCCGACGCGGCGCAGCGGCGGCATTGCGCCTGACTTCGTGGGCTTCACTGTCGAGGATGTTTTTGTCGCTGGCTATGGCATGGACGCGGGCGGCGCCTTGCGCCACCTGCCTTATATCGGCGTGGTGCGTTAGCTGCCTGGCGCAGACAGGAGCCGTGCAACCTCGGCGCGGGTTTTTTCACTGTCCCAGGCGGCGGTTCCTTCCAGCCGCGCGACCTCGCGCCCTTCGGCGTCGATCAGGATCGTGGTCGGAAGGGTGCTAATGCGCAGCGCCCGCATGAGGCGAAAGTCAGGATCGGAGAAGGCTTCAAGCGGTGTCTTGACGATACCTGCCAGGTCTTCTGCTGGATTGAGGGTAGCCCTCTTTCCAGTCTCCACGAGCACAACCCTTGGATCACCCGGTTTGGCCGTGGCGGCGAAACGATCGAATGACGGCAGTTCCTCCACACAGGGGGCGCACCACTTGGCCCAGAAGTTCAGAAGGACTGGGCGGCCTCTGAAGGCTTCGAGGGTGATTTCAGCGCCTTTCCCATCAAGAAAGGGGGTGGCAGGCAAGGCGGCAGGCGTTTCCGCAACGGTAAACCTAGCGTGTTCAAGAATGAGCGGAGATTCACGTTGTCCGCTTCCGCTGGGCATGGTGAATACAAGGAACGCGATGCCGGTAGCCAGAAGGGCAAGGGCGAGCGCGGCGAGTCTCACGGGCATGGAGGCCTCACAGCAGTGAGTGCGAACGATATGTGGGGTGGGCGGTTTGCCGCCGGCCCCGACGATGTGATGCAGGCGATCAATGTTTCCATCGGCTTTGATCGCCGCATGGCCAAGCAGGATATTGAGGGATCGCTCGCGCATCTGGGCATGTTGCAAGCCAAGGGCCTGATTTCAGACGAGGATGCAAGCGCCATCCGTCATGGCCTTGGCGAGATTTCATCAGAAATCCGTGAGGGGCGTTTTCCCTTCCGCACGCAGCATGAGGACATTCATATGAATGTCGAGGCGCGTCTGGCCGAGCTGATCGGCCCGGCAGCAGGCCGGCTGCACACCGCGCGGTCACGCAATGACCAGGTGGCGACTGATTTCCGCCTGTGGGTGCGCGATGCCATGGATGCCGCGCTGGCCCAACTGACCGACCTGATGCGGGCGCTGACGGATAAGGCGCTCAGTCATGCCGATGTCGTGATGCCCGGCTTCACGCATATGCAGAGCGCCCAGCCTGTCACCTTCGGCCATCATTGTCTGGCGTTCGTTGAGATGTTCGAGCGTGACCGCGGGCGTCTGCGCGATGCGCGCAAACGGTCGAACGAAAGTCCGCTCGGTGCAGCGGCACTGGCGGGCACCTCGTTTCCGATCGACCGCGACATGACGGCGCGCGCGCTTGGGTTCGATGCCCCGATGCGCAATTCGCTCGATGCGGTGTCGGCGCGCGATTTTGCCATGGAGTTTCTGGCGGCGGGTGCGATTCTTGCCGTGCACATGTCGCGTCTGGCCGAGGAGATCGTCGTATGGTCGACCGCGCAGTTCGGCTTCGTGCGCCTCAGCGATCGCTTCTCGACCGGTTCGTCCATCATGCCCCAGAAGCGCAATCCCGATGCGGCGGAACTAGTGCGCGGGAAGTCAGGCCGTGTGATCGGCGCACTCGTCGCACTCATGACGATGATGAAGGCCCTGCCGCTTGCCTATGCCAAGGACATGCAGGAAGACAAGGAAACGGTCTTTTCGGCTGCCGACACGCTCAGCCTGTGTCTGGCGGCACTGACCGGCATGGTTGAGGATATGACGGTCAATCCGGCGCGCATGCGCGCGGCTGCAGCGTCCGGCTTTGCAACCGCCACCGATCTGGCGGACTGGCTGGTGGTGCATCTCAAACTGCCGTTCCGCGAGGCCCATCATGTGACCGGGCGGCTGGTGAAACTTGCCGAGGACAAAGGCATAGACCTGCCGCAGCTTTCGCTCGCCGACATGCAATCGGTCGAACCACGCATCACGGTGGGCGCCTTCGATGTGCTCAGCGTCGAGGCATCGGTTGCCAGCCGCACCAGTCTGGGCGGCACCGCCCCACAGAATGTCAGACAGGAAGCCGAGACATGGCGCACAAGACTTACGCAGCCCTAGTCCTCGCCGCCGTCCTTTGCATCGGGATGGCTGGTTGCGGCCGCAAAGGTCCGCTGGAGGCACCCGGCGGTAGCACCGACGTGCGGCCATCGCCTTCCCCCACACCCACGCCAACGCCGGGCCGATGAATCATTTCGAATACAAGAACGGCGTGCTCCACGCCGAAGATGTGCCGGTGCCTGACATCGCCCGTCAGACGGGCACGCCGGTCTATGTTTATTCAACCGCCACGCTGCTGCGGCATTTTACGGTCTTTCGTGAGGCTGTCCCGGAAGGGTCACTGATCACCTATGCGGTGAAGGCCAACAGCAATCTGGCTGTCATCCGCACGCTCAGCCATGCCGGGGCGGGTGCGGATGTGGTCAGCGAGGGCGAATTGCGCCGAGCGCTGGCGGCGGGTGTGCCGCCAGAAAAGATTGTCTTTTCGGGGGTCGGCAAGACGGATGGCGAGCTTCGCTTTGCCCTTGAGGCTGGTATCACCTCGATCAATGTCGAGGGTGAGCCGGAACTGGAGCGTCTCAGTACGATTGCGTCGGGCATGGGGTGCAAGGCCGCCATTTCCATCCGCGTCAATCCGGACATCGATGCCAGGACGCACGCCAAGATTTCCACCGGCAAGGGTGAAAACAAGTTTGGTGTGCCGATCGACCGGATGCCGGACCTGGCCCGGCGCTGTGCCAGTCTGCCGGGTATCGCGCTGAAGGGCATCGCCGTTCACATCGGCAGCCAGATCACGGATCTCGCGCCGCTGGAGGCCGCCTTCACGCGGGTGTTAGAGATGATCCGCACCCTGCGCGCCGACGGTCATGCTATCACCCGCGCCGATCTCGGCGGCGGTCTTGGTGTGCCTTATGTGATGAATGACCCGCACCCGCCCCTGCCGCATGATTACGGCGCGATGGTGCGCCGTATTTCCGCCGGAATGGATGTACAGCTTGTGTTCGAGCCGGGGCGGCTGATCGTCGCCAATGCCGGCATACTGGTGTCACGGGTCGTTCAGGTGAAGCACGGTGCCGCGCGCGATTTTCTGGTTCTGGACGCCGGGATGAACGATCTCGTGCGCCCGGCCATGTATGACGCCCATCACGACATCATTCCCGTTCTGCATACTGATCGCGCCGAAGCGTGTTTTGATGTGGTCGGCCCAGTTTGTGAAACCGGGGATACATTCGCAAAGAATCGCGTTCTGCCGCGGCTTGAGGCCGATGACCTGGCAGCATTCCTGTCGGCGGGGGCCTATGGCGCCGCGCAGGCGAGCGAATACAATTCAAGACCCCTTGTTCCCGAAGTGCTCGTCAACGGCGACTCCTGGCATGTGATCCGCGAGCGCCCAACCTATGAGGAGATGCTGGCGCGTGACCGCCTTCCAGCCTGGCTCTCCTGAAGAGATGACACGGCATGCACGCCGGGCCGAGCGGCTGATCGCCGCCAGCCGGGCGGTGCTTGGGTGGGAGCGCGTGTGGTCGGCCAGCTGGCGCGGCCTTACGGCACTGACGCTGGTCCTGGTGCTGGCCCTGTTCGAGGTCTGGAATATCCTGCCGCCGGGCCCACGCATCGTTACCCTCAGTTTCGCATTGCTGGGTGTCGCAGTGCTGTTCTGGCGTGACTGGTCGCAGCTTCTGTGGCCGGATCGTGAAGCCGCCATCCGGCGCCTGGAAGATGATAACGGGCTGGCGCACCGGCCTTTGAGGGGCGCGGGTGATACGCTGGGGCTTGGCCGTGCGGACGCGCTGACTGAGGCGCTGTGGCGCCGACATCTTGAGCGTCAGCTCGCTGCCTATTCAGCTCTTGCTCCGGTGCGTGCAGTCTCAGAGCTGCCTGAGTGCGATCCTTACGCCGTGCGCGGCATCGCCGTTCTGGCATTGGCAGCGGGGCTCGCCGTTTCAGGGGCTGACGCGCCGCGCCGCATTGCAGCGGCCCTTTCTCCGGAGTCGACTGCAGCGGCTGCCTTGCCTGGTGCAGATGCCGATGTGTGGGTAACACCGCCATCGTATACCGGCCTGCCGCCGGTCATCCTGTTACAGGCGAAGGCGACCGTTCCACTTGATCCGTCGCGCACACTTTCAGTGCCAGCCGGATCACGTGTGACGGTGCGGGTGGGTGGTTCGGGCCGCCCTTCTGTCGAGCGTGGGCCACTGGATGGCAGCGGTTCGCAGCAGCTGGTTCCGGAAGATGCGCTCGATGGCGCAGCATTCAGCGCCGACTATGATCTCAGCAGCGGCGAGCACCTGAGAATATTCAGCGGCGGCCGCAAGGTTGGCGATTGGCAGATCGAGGTTCTACCCGATGTTCCGCCCTCCATAACCTTCGATGGTGAGGTCAGCGCCACGGCGCGAGGGGCAACCCGTATTCCCTATAAAGGCGGTGACGATTACGGCATCACCAGATTGCGCGCTGAACTGCGTCTGCCGCCAGAAAGCCAGGCGGGCGATGACCCAACCGCCGAGCCCGGCCGGCAGGTGATTACCGCTGATCTGGCCCTTCAGGGCAAGAATGGGAAGGACGTCAAAGGCGCGGGATTTGAAGACCTCATGTCCCACCCCTGGGCTGGTCTAGAGGTCAGCGTCACTCTGGTTGCCACCGATGGGCTGAAGCAGGACACCGTCAGCGCCGAACAGCGCTTCAAGCTGCCTGAGCGGATTTTCACCGATCCGCTGGCCAAGGCGCTCATCGAGCAGCGCCGTCAGCTTTCGCATGGACCCGCCGCTGTTCCGGGCGTTGCGGCGTCGCTCGATGCGTTCACCATCGCGCCTGAACTTTTCAACATGAAAGGTACCGTCTATCTCGCTCTGCGTTCGGCCTATTGGCGCCTGATGCATGCCCAGGTGCGCGCTGATCTGGACGGTGTGCAGGCCCTGTTGTGGGAGATATCGCTGGCGCTTGAAGACGGCGGCGTCTCGCAGGCGGCCGAGCGCGTGCGCCAGTTGCAGAAAGAGCTTCAGGCAGCCCTGGACCGTGGCGCATCCGAGGAGGAGATCGCCCGTCTGACCGAGGAATTGCGCAAGGCTGTGCAGGACATGATGCAGGCCATGGATTCGTCCGACATTCCCATGGTCGATGGCCAGAATATCCCGGTCAGCGATGTCGAGGACATGCTCAAGAAGATCGAGGAACTCGCCAAGACCGGCGCGACCGATGCGGCGCGTGAACTCCTCTCCGAACTTCAGGAGATGATGGAAGGCATGAACGGGCCGCCGCCGCCGCCCTCCGAGCGCGAAAAGCAGCTTGCCGCGTCATTGAATGAACTCAACCGGATCATCCGTGAGGAAGAACAGCTGCGCGACCGCACGATGCGTGAATCCCAGCGCGTGCCGGGTGAAGATCCATCGCCCGAAGACGCAGCGAAAGGTGATCTGGCGGATGGACAAGACAGGCTGGAGAAAGAGCTTGCCGCTGTCGAAGCCAAAATGACCAGTAAAGGTGAGGACGGTGAGGGTGAACGTGGCAGCCACAACGCACCGCCAAACATCGGCGAAGCCCGCACCGCGATGGACAGCGCCGAGCGCAAGCTGCGTGAGGGCGACGAGGCGGCGGCGCTTCCGGATGAGGACGAGGCGATCCGCAAGCTGAAGGACGCGCGTGAGGAGACCCGGCAGCAGCTTGCTGAGGAACAGAAGAAGCGCGGTATTTCACGCATCATCCGCGGTCCTGGCCGCAAGATGGGCACCGATCCTGCGGGGCGTCCGGACAATCGTGGCGACATCGATGACGGCTCAGTTAAAATCCCGACTGAGCGCGAGACGCAGAGGGCGCGTGAAATCCAGGAAGAGCTGCGCCGTAAGGCGGGCGAAACGGATCTGCCAGAGCAGGAGCGCGACTACCTGGAGCGTCTGCTCGATCTCTTCTGATTGTCAGATCCCGGCGCCACCTTTGGGGTGCCAGCCATGGCGCCATTCGTTGAACTCGACCACGAATGAAGGGCCTCCATTATCAAAAAACCAAGTATCAACGGCGTAGCGCACACCGGTTGCGCGGTCGATAATGGTCGCCGTCGCATGTTCCAGACTGAGTGTGCCGTAGGGCAGACCACGCATCCCCGGTTCACTGACAGTGTGAAATTTCAGAAAGCCTGATTTCTGCATCATTTGCAGCGCAACGGTCGTGTTTGCTGCCTCAGCATAGCAATCGAGTTGACCTTGCCCTAGATCGAGCGCCAAACCTGAGCCCCCTACGTCGCCTTGGGTTGCGTCTTTGGGGCCGACAATCTGCTCATATCGGCTCATCACACGGGTGATGCGGACCCGCTCGTCGGCTGCATCAGTCGTGCCCTGAAAATATGAACCGATCTCGGTCCATTCGGCCGGCGTAAAATATAGAAAAAAAGTGTAACCGCAGCCGAAAGAAGCACAGTGTGCAAACCGGGTAAGCGGCTGGTTATCCTGTTTCGACGGTGCGATGATGTTGGGTGGCGTGGCACAGGCTGAAAGTGTCGCGCAGCTGAGTATCAGGGCAAGCCATTTCATGCTCAATCACCCAGCATATTTACGCAATACACATCAGCGGGCGAAATAGGCGTGATGCTGCCGGTTACCAAATCTAATTCTGCCGCGGCCAGAATCCCGTTTGTGAACGGTTCTTCACCGGGGGTGGTCTTGTTGTCGTAGGGAACGACAGCCACAACCTTGGTGTTGTCAGTGATATGCTGCATGAAGTTCTTTCCAATGCCACAATCGTAATGAAACCCAGCTTTGGTTCGATCGGCTGAAAAGCTCATGAATGAGAGGATGGTCCAGCTTGCAGCGCCATCCGCTTCGTTTCCGCGTAGCTTTTCCAAGGAAATTGCGATGCGATCTTGTTTTGAATAACTGGCAATAGCCAAACGGTTTTCGGCTGCCATCATGCCACCGTCATTGCGCCAATCTTTTACCTTGAGTTCACCGCCTTCCGGGACGCGTCCTGTATAGGCAATGTCGATCATGTCTGCTTCGTACTGCCAACCCGGCGCAGGAGCGGTGCCCCCTGACGCCTCAACACAGAGCATGGCGGCCAGAAAAATCACGGATAGGTTTGTCATGTCGACAACATGACATGTTGCCGGAGGTGGAGCAATGTGACAGGGGGGCACATGTCGTTCGAGAAAGCTGCGCAGTTGATCGAGCTTGCGACGTTATGTGCGGCGCGGCGGACCGGCGTAACTCTGGAAGAAGTCGCGGTCAGATTTGGCGTATCGCACCGCACGGCCCAACGCATGACGCGCCAGCTTGAGACGACTTTTCCGGATGCCGAATCGTTCGTTGACGCTCAGAATCGGAAGCGCTGGCGGTTGCCGTCAGCAGCACTGCGCGATCTCATGACATTGACGCCAGACGAACTGGCCGCTCTGGATTTGGCAGCCGATGGTTTAATCCAGACCGGTCAAGCTGAGGAAGCTGAGAAACTGCGTCAGCTGAAAGACAAGATTCTTGCGCTTGTTCCGCGCGAGAAAGCACGCCGCTTGGAAACCGATCACGAAGCTCTTTTGGAGGCCCAGGGGTTTCTTGCCCGGCCTGGCCCACGCCCGCGTGTGACATCTGGGATTACAGAACTTCTATCAGAAGCCATCAAAGCCTGCCGAGTCATAGAGATTGACTACGAGCCGCGTGGGCGCGCGACGACGAGCCGCCGAGTGCAACCCTACGGCCTGCTTGCCGGCATTCGTCGTTATCTGGTGGTCAAAGCAGAAGGCAAAGAAGATGGTCTGCCAAGTCTTAGGGCTATTGACCGTATTCGTGCCGTTCGCTTGACCGCAGATTATTTCACGCGTGATGATGGTTTCGACTTGGCATCTTTCGCGAAACGCTCGTTCGGCGCTTTTCAGAGCCCGGAAGAGTATGGCGAGGTTGTCTGGCGATTCTCACCTGAGGCGGCTGAAACAGCACGCGACTTCATTTTTCACCCAGATCAGACAATGGAAACGCAGGATGATGGCTCGCTGGTTGTGCGGTTTCATGCAGCCGGTCATCTGGAAATGGCCTGGCACCTTTATATGTGGGGAGTCCACGTCGACGTAGTGTCGCCTGAACCTCTGCGGCTGATGGTGGCAGCGCATCGGCCTCGTTGGTCGGTGATGCCCTGACTCAAGCGATGTCCATGGCAGGCATGCCATAGAGCGCGCCCTGAAATTTATCAGCCCCCAGAGCACGCAGGAGGACCGCCTCTTCTTTTGTGCCGACCCATTCAGCGACAACTTCAAGATTGAAGGTCTTTGCGAGAGAAACCAGAGTGCGTACAAAAGCCTGATTGTCGGGCCGCTGGGCGATGCCTTTGACGAAGCTCCCGTCAATTTTGACGCAGTTGATGTCGAGTATCTGAAGATTGCGAAACGAGGTGTAGCCCGCGCCGAAGTCGTCGATCGCGACGCGGCATCCGGCATGACGAAGTACTTGCACGAACCTGATGCCATCTTCGATATCGTGAAGCGCGGCGGTTTCGGTCACTTCAACAGTCAGCCGCTTTGTCAACGTGCGGTCATCCCCAAAAGCATTCCTGAAAACATGAAGCCAGGCTGGGTCAGCGACGCAAAGCCCTGATGCGTTGATGCCGATATTGAGTGCAGGCGCGCGGCGCAGCGTAAGTGCGGCCAGTTCCAGGACGCGCCGATCCAGGTCTCTTACGAGGCCAAGCTCCTCGGCAACCGGGATGAACTCACCCGCGGGGACGACAGAGCCATCTGGGCGCAGCATGCGGATCAATGCTTCATAGGACTTGATCATGTGTGTGCGCGAACAGACTATCGGCTGGTAGGCCAGCCGGAACCGCCCGTCTTTCAGGGCCTGTGTTATTTCCGCTGCAATGGAAGCCTTCTGTCGCCGCGCTGCCTGACGCTCTTCTGTCGCATCATAGAGCATAATATTCGAGCGGCCTTGCCGCCGCCCGCGCGAAAGAGATTCTTCGGCCCGCATTAACGCAAGATCGGCGGAGGCGGCGCCATGCGGCAACTGTATGACCCCGATTGAAATGCTGGCACCTATTGCGTTTCCGCTTGCCGAAATAACTGTGGATTGGACGCCATCCCTCAATGTTTCCGCTTTTTGGGAGATTTCGTCACTTGGGCAATCCAGCAGTAGAATGGCGAACTTGTTGCCCCCTATGCGTCCGGTTGTTCCGCCCTCATGGCTTATGATCTTCGCAATGCGCTCGCCAACCTCCGCGATGACGGCATCGCCCGTATCCAGGCCATATGATTCATTGATCACACCTAGATCATCAATGGAGGCTATCAGCAGTGCAGAAGTGCCTCCACTATCTTTTGCCCAATCTATTGTCGCATCGATGGCATCGCGCATCTGTGCCCGATCCATATGTCCTTCGCTATCGGCGGAGGTCTGTGTGGTCGCAAGAAGACGCAATGTGCCGACGACACGTTCAATACGGCCCGTAGTTGCACGTAGTACAGTACCATCATCATGAACATTGATGTAGAAACCGTCGCGTGTTTTCAGCCCATAGGTGCCGCTGAAACTGTCACCACCATCCTCGAGCAGATTCTTGTCAAGTGGAAGTACTGCGCCGGGGCGAAGGCGATTGGCAATGTCTGCGCGTGATCGCGGAATGATGTCGAGGCCAAAGATCTCAGACGGATTACCGATCCATTCAATCTTGTCCTCGGCAACTATCCAGTCATAGGCACAGGAGGACGAACCCATGAGTGCCAACGCGACCCATGAAGGGTGAGACCCTTTTTCTAAGTCTGCAATCAGGCTGTTCGTTGCCAAGTGATCAGCACTCATGATGTGTCAGGCCTGTCATGTCGGCTTCTTTTTCCACCAGAAACATTGAAAAAGTTGAAATTATTCCGACCAATGACCGTTTAAGGTCGTTAACCTATGCTTCTGGCATGCCTTTGGCCCCAGTCTTGCTCAATCATGAAGCATGACGACTATCCGTCCCATATCAGTACAGCCCTCGGCGCGTCTCTCGGCTTGGCTTGCCATGCCGAAGCCGGCGACCGTTGTGATCACGGCCGGAGAGGTTAGCAGCGCCGCAACACTGCCCCAGCAGATCGTCGGTGATGCGGCCTACCTCACCTTGCTTGCGGCACAGGTTATGGGCACTCAGCGTCCAGCGGATAGGGCACGCGCCCGTCAGGCCTATCGCGAAGCCACATCAGACGATGCCATTTTTTCGCTGGCTGCCTGATCAAGCCGCTTCAGTATTTCATCAAGTTTATTTTCGATCGCCGCCAGCCTTTCCTCAAGGCTGGTTGCGGATGATACCATCTGTGGCACCGGCGTGGACACGCCCGCCCGCCGCGCGACTTCTTCCGGCGGGACACTGAACAGCGCCGCTATCACTGCGACATCTCCCGTGCTGAGTTCGCGCTGGTCTTTCCAGAGATCGGCAAGACCTTGCGAATCCAGGCCGAGCATGGTGGCGAGATCCTCGCGCCGCAGATGGCGCGCTGCGAGCTGTGCGTCAAACCAGACCTGATCGAAAAATAGCGCCATAGCCTGTTCCGGTTGCGAGGGGCTTTCCTCTTGCCAGACCATTGGTTAGCACAGGACCATGGAACTCTCCCAGACCAGCACTGCGGGCGTCACGCAGGCAAGCGCAGTGCCCGGATCACAATTTGCGCGCGATCTATGGTATTTTGTCATGCCGGCTCGGGATCTCAAGATCGGTCGGGTCATGCATAAGACCCTGCTTGGCGAGCCCATCATGTTCGGGCGCACCGCAAATGGCGACCCCTTCGCCTTGCGGGATCTGTGTCCCCATCGCGGCGTCCCGCTTTCGGCGGGTCAGATGAAGGGTGATACGGTCGAGTGCCCTTATCATGGGTGGCGATTTGGGCCGGATGGCGGTTGCCGCCACATTCCATCCCTTGTGCCGGGGCAGGATGTCGATCCGGCACGGATCAAAGTCCGCCGTTATCATGTCAGCGAGGGCCATGGGCTTATCTGGATCTACATGCCGCGCGATGAGCGGGCCTCTGGACCGCCTGCAGAGCCGCCCCCATCCCTGCGGCTGGAGGCGTACCAGACACCGCGATTGATCGAACGCCAGGTTTTTCCCGTGCCACTGGATCATACGGTCGTTGGCCTGATGGACCCGGCCCATGGTCCGTTCGTTCATAATATCTGGTTCTGGCGCAAACCGGATTCGATTCACGAAAAAGCCAAGAATTATGGCCCGTCACGACGTGGCTTCACGATGTTGCCGCATCCGCCATCGCGCAATGGCGGACTTTACAAGTTGATCGGCGGCAAACCGCAGACTGAGATTGTCTTCGAGCTGCCAAGCCTGCGTTATGAATTCATCACGGCAGGGAAGCGGAAGGTTCTGGGATTCACCGCCTGCACACCCTTGACCGCCAATGAAACGGAAGTGACCCAGGTTTTTTTCTGGAACATGGGGTGGGCCAATCTGCTCAAACCCGTTCTCCAGCCAGTGGCGCGCATTTTCTTGGGCCAGGACCGCCGGATCGTGACGCTGCAACGCGAAGGGCTGAAACATGATCCGCGCATGATGCTGATCCGAGATGCTGATGTGCCGGCCATGTGGTATTTCCGTATCAAGAAGGAGTGGATGGCGGCGCTGGACGAGGGCCGTCCTTTCGTTAACCCTGTTTCTGAAACGACGCTGAAATGGCGTTCGTAACTGGCCGCTGAGGTCCGTACTTTGCTGTGTGTCGTGCCTATGTCTTGCGCTGTTTCATTCCGGAACAGCGCAGCCGGGATACGCGCGCCATGCAGTACTGGCTGGAAATCATACGTGACACAGCCTTGCGCCGCCCTGCGGAGGGTGGCCAGAAAAAAAACGCGGCTGCCGTTACGCAGCCGCGTTTCGTGGTGCCGAAGATTTTTGATTATCTGTTTGTAGCAACCATCATCTTCTTCTTTTTCTGAACATCACCCCACCATGGGCGGGGCGACACCCAGATCGCGCTTGGACGCCACAATGGTAATCGAGAAGCCAGCTATGACGTCGATAATCGCCATGCATATGACGAGAAACATGGTCGATGTGCCAAAGCCTGTCATCATCAGGAATTGAACGAGGGCAATCACTGCCACCAGCATACTGAGCGCATGGTTGGCGATCGAGTTGGCGGTGGTGATGGTCGATTTGAGAATTTCCACAAACAACAGCACCAGCGATACAATGATGAGCAGGTCAGCGATCGTGAACTTCCACATATCGCCAGAGAAAAGTGAAATCTCGATGCCGCGGTTCAGAAAAGCGGCCATGGCAGGGCCACCGACAACCAGAACCAGAACATTATAGACGATCAGACTGATCGCCAGCAGCGGAAACACCTGAATGAGCATCGCACCCTCCGGAGGCGGCGCAGACGGGCGCCGTATGGGATCATTATACCAGCCGCAGGCGTGACGCGAAGACCCCGACTGTCCCATTCATCACAAAGATGACCGTTTGTGTGCCTGCCCGTCGCGATGCTAAACGCACGGAATGAGCGCTTTTGCCTCTCAACCAAGAAAAAACAGGATCCTGCGAGGCGCAATCATTGCGGCCTTGGCCGCCGGATTTTTTCTGGTGCTGCTCTATCGCGACAGGATTGACCCACATGCGATCGCCCAATGGGCCTCCAATCAGAGCTGGTGGGCGACTGCGCTTGAGTTCATCGCTGTCCATATTCTGGCGGGGCTCATTTTCGTGCCGCGCCTTTTTATGGGCATCGCAGCTGGCGTGCTGTTCGGATCAGTTTGGGGCAGCGCGCTATCGTTGGCCGGGGGTACACTGGGCGCATTTGCCGGCTTTGTGCTGGTACGGTTCGTCAATGGCGATTCCGTGCGCCTGCGCGAAACCCCGGCTATTGGCAAATGGCTGGAGCAGGCTGAATCGCAGGGATGGCGACTCGTACTGGTCGTGCGCCTGATTCCCGTCCTGCCACACAGCCTTGTGAATTATGTCTTTGGGCTCTCGCGGATGTCGACCGCTGGTTATCTCGCCGGTTCCACGCTGGGCATGGTGCCGACGTCTGTTGTCTATGCCAATCTGGGTGCGAGTGGGCGCAGCATCGCCGACAGCGGTTCAAACCTTTCCGACTATGCATTGATGGCGGTCTGGGGCATCGGCCTGATCTTCGTGTCTTGGCTTTTGCCAAAACTGATCCAGAAACTCTGGCCGGGTCTTTCCAGGCGCAGCGATTAGAGCTCGCGCACGCTGCCCGGCAGGCGGCGGCGCGCCATCAGCCACATCACACCCATGAGATCGCGGATCGACACAAGTGCCCGGTCGATTACGCCGTATTTCGAAGCGCCGCGTGTCCGTGGCCGATGGCCGACATCCACCATGCGGATCGCATGCCCATCCCGCTTCATCAGGGCGGGCAGGTAGCGGTGGATATGATCGAAATAGGGCAGATCCAGAAAGGCCTGTCGTTCAAACAGCTTCAGGCCACAACCCGTGTCGCGTGTATCGTCTTTGAGCAACCAGCCGCGCAAACCGTTGGCAAAACGCGATGCCCAGCGTTTTGCCATCGTGTCCTGCCGCTTCACGCGCTGGCCTCCAACCAGTTTGAGGCGCGGATCATTGGCAGCCCGATAGGCACCCAGCAGCTTGGGAATGTCGGCGGGGTCGTTCTGCCCGTCGCCATCGAGTGTCACCACCAATGGCGCGCGTGCGGCGTTGACGCCTGAACGCACACCGGCGCTTTGACCAGCATTCTTTTCATGCCGAAGAACACGCAGTTCTGGCACCTCGGCGCGTGCCTGAGCGAGGGCGTTGACCGTTTCCGGGCCGCTGCCGTCATCGACGTAGATGATCTCGAAGGATGTCTGACCACGCAAGGCAGAAAGAATCTCATCAATCAGAGGGCGGATATTCTCTGCTTCGTCCTTGACAGGTACGACGACGCTGAGTTCGGGGTCTAGGTTTTGGCTTGGCATGCGGCCTATACTATAACGCGGACCGGATCAGCCGCCGCGCCTTATAGGCGGTTGCCTCCATCTCACGCAAACCTTCAGGTCACGGTCAGTTTCAAGATGCCAGCCCGTCTCCGCGTTGTGGTCCTGTTGTTGCTCTATGGGTTGATTTGCCTGCTTCCGGGCTTCCTCACATTGCCACCGCTCGACCGCGATGAATCCCGCTTTGCACAGGCCACCAAGCAGATGATGCAGACGGGGGATCCAGTTGAGATCCGCTTTCAGGAGACCGCCCGGAATAAGAAACCGGTGGGCATCTACTGGATGCAGGCGGCTGCCGCTTCCGTGTTCGGGGGGGCGGACGCTCCGATCTGGGCCTACCGGATTCCATCGGTCATCGGCGCCCTTCTCGCCATCATCTTCACCTTTATGGCGGGCCGCCCGCTGATGGGTTCGAGGGCCGCTATGATCGGCGCAGTGCTCTTTGGAATCAGCGTTCTCATGGTGTCAGAGGGTCATATCGCCAAGACCGATGCCATGATGTGTGCAGCCATCACCGCCATGCAGGCGGGCCTCGCCCGCGCGTTCATGCGTCAGAAGAACGAGCCGGGTATGCCGGGTCGTCTGAGTGATGCACTTTTGATCGGGTTTGGTCTTGGTGTCAGTGCCCTTATCAAAGGGCCGGTTGGCCTGATGGTCGGCGGTCTGACCGTGGCCGGTGTATGGCTGATGGGAAGTGGGTTCTCATGGGTGAAGCGCACGCGACCTCTCATCTGGCTACCGCTAGCTTTGCTGATCGTGCTGCCTTGGGCCATTGCCATCACCGTAGAAACTGGCTGGACCTTCTGGCGCGATGCCATCATGGGCGACATGCTGTCAAAAGTCGCTGGTGGACAGGAAAAGCATGGCGCGTTTCCCGGATACTACCTGCTCCTCGTGATGCTGACACTTTTTCCGGGTTCGATCCTGCTGTTTCCATCCGCTCGCCGTATCGTCGAGCTGCGCCGCGAACCCATGGCGATGTTCCTGATCGCATGGGTGGTGCCATCGTGGCTTGTGTTCGAGCTGCTACCCACCAAACTGCCCCACTATGTTCTGCCGATGTATCCGGCTTTGGCATTGGCCATCGGATATTACGTGGCAGAACGCATGTCGGGTTTCGGTGAGGCTGCCCCACGCTGGGCGCGGCTCGTCAACATCGTTTGGTGGGCGCTCATGGTGTTGGCGGTGGCCGGTATCATGCTTGCGGCGCCGTATCTGTATGGTGATGGCATTGGATTCATGGATGTCATTCTGGCTTGCGCCGTGTTGGCGGCAGCGGGCATCTTTGCCACGATCACCTTCTCCCAGACATGGCGTCTTTTCGTGCCGGCGGCAGCGGTGCTGGCTGCCATCACCTATGCGGGTCTTTTTGAGGTAACCTTTGCTCGCGTCCCTGCGCTACATGTCAGCCCGCGTCTGGCAGAGGCGGCGAAGGCAGATGGCTGGTCGCCCGGGCAGGAGATTGCCGCCACCGGTTATCATGAGCCGAGCCTCGTCTTTCTGACAGCCACAGACATCCAGCTTCTCCCGGATGGTGCAGCCGCAGCGCAGTTCCTGAGTGACCATTCGGACGGACTGGCACTGGTTGAGGAAAATGACCGCGCCTCGTTTGAAGCTGCTACCGATGCCCTCGACCTCGGCGTTGAGGCGCAAGGAACAGTTGCAGGTTTCAACTATTCGCGGGGCAGGAAGGTGGCTCTCACATTATTCCGCGTGATCAAGTGATGGATTCTTCCCGTCAACATCCGGCGGCTGAAGAACGACGGCTCTGGCTTTGGGCTGTGGCGCTCATCGCGGCGCTGACCCTTCTGCGCCTCATTGTGGTGTTCATGACCGACCTCAATCTGGGACCGGACGAGGCGCAATACTGGGCGTGGTCAAAGGAGCCTGCCTTTGGCTATTACTCCAAGCCGCCGATGATCGCCTGGATCATCTCGGGCATGACCAGCCTGTGTGGGGATGGCGAGGGTTGTGTGCGGGCCGCCTCGCCCCTCCTTTATTTCATATCCTCCATACTGATCTTCGCGGCTGGTCGCATCCTATATGGCGCGCGGGTTGCCTTCTGGGCTGCACTGACCTTTGCAACCCTGCCGGGGGTTTCGTTTTCGAGCGCGCTGATGACGACGGACGTGCCACTCCTGGCCTTCTGGTGTGGTGCGCTGGTGGTGCTCGCCCTGATGCTGCGAAGGCCCCCCCACGCAGCGCGCTGGCTCAGTCTGATACTGGGCTGTCTCATTGGTCTGGCCATGCTTTCAAAATATGCTGGGGCCTATTTCCTCCTGGGGTTGGCACTGGCGGCCTGCTTTGACACCCGCGTGCGCGCCCATGTCATCGGATGGAACGGCGCCCTCATCATGGCGGCCGTGCTTGCGATGATGACGCCCAACATCGTCTGGAACCTGCATCATGGCTTCGCTACGGTTTCGCACACGGCCTATAATGCCGGCCTGGGGGGTAAGCTGTTCAACCCGTCGCGGTTGGCTGAGTTTGCAGGGGCGCAGTTTGGCGTGTTCGGGCCGGTGCTGCTTGGCGTCATTATAGCTGGATGCGTCAGGCGTCTTAGCCGCAATCGCTGGCCGCACGCGACGAACGATGACCTTGTGCTGATCCTGATCAGCTTGCCGGTGCTGATTGTGGGCCTCACCATCGCTTTCATTTCAAAAGCCAATGCGAATTGGTCAGCGCCAGCCTATTCAGGCCTGAGTCTGGTGGCTGTCGCTTGGTTGATGCGATTGAACACATCGCGTTGGTTGAAGGCATCATTGGCTTTTTCTCTTGCGGTTGGGGCAGGGCTTTATGTTGCCGCGCTCTCGCCGCGCTTTGTTGACCTCATCGGCCAGACCAATGCGTTCAAACTGTTGCGCGGATGGAACACTCAGGGGCCATCTATCGTGCGCGCTGCACGTGAGAATGGCATTGATACCCTGCTGGCCGAGGACCGGGAGGACATGGCTTCGCTGCTCTATTACACGCGCGATGGTGGGCTGCGCATCGTGATGTGGGCGCCCGAGCCTGAGCACCCACAGGATCATTTTCAGATGACGCGCGCCTATGCGGGAAATCCTGATTGCGTGTTGTTTATTACGCGTCGCGATAACGCCCATGACATAACAGACAGATTTTCCTATTCTGATGAACGCGAAATCCTCACAACGATCATTGGTAGAGACCGCGAGCGGCGTTTTCATTTGATTGAATTGTCGGGTTTTCAGAAGCAGTGACCCCATGCAGGCGTGGGTCATGCAGGCTGTGTTTTGTCTGCCAAGACTGCCCGACCTGGAACAGTTTTCATGAGGCATTTTGTTGACGCATGAAAAACTTCGCGTAGTGTCGAATCACTCGCGGAATCGTGTGAGGGAAATCGACGTCCAATGACGTCACACACGAAAGCCGATGGAACCATCGCCGGTCACGCATGACTGCCCATACGATCTTTGACGCCGCCCGGCGCAGACAGGATCGCCCCTCCCTCACCACCGACACAGCCCTTGATGGCAGCCTGCGCAAGGCTCGCCGGACTTCGGCTGCCTTGCTCGGTCCGATGCCGTCCGCGATCACGGCCCCCGCACCTGCTGGCATGAAGCGGGCCGCCCGCTTTCCGGTCAGTGCCGAAACACGCGCCTTCATGCGTCGCTTCTATCCAGATGCGACGCTGGATGAGTGGAGCGATTGGCGTTGGCAGTCGCGCAGCCGTATCCGGTCTCTGGCCGATCTTGAGCGGATATTCGTTCTTTCCGAAGATGAACGTGAGGCCGCCGCCAAGCACAAAGGCTCGCTGCCGGTTGGCATCACGCCCTATTATGCCTCGCGCATGGGTCTGGAAGACCCCAACGAGCCACTGCGCCGCACCCACATCATGGTGGGGGACGAGTTTCTGCGCTCGGCCGGCGAGGAAGACGACCCCCTCAGTGAAGATCACGACATGGCGGTGCCGGGCCTTGTACACCGCTACCCGGACCGGGTTCTGTTTCTGACGACAGGCTTCTGTGCCACCTATTGCCGTTATTGCACCCGCTCGCGCATGGTCGGCAATGCGGGCGGCGAGTATCACTTCTCCACGAGTGAGTGGGAAAAGGCCCTGCAATATATCGAGGCGCACAGCGAAATCCGCGACGTGCTACTGTCGGGTGGTGATCCGCTGTCGATCGGCGACGACAAGCTGGATTATCTGCTGGGCCGCCTGCGCCAGATCAAGCACGTGGAGTTCGTGCGTATCGGCACCAAGATTCCGGTCGTTTTGCCGCAGCGTGTCACCCGCGATCTCATCCGCGTTCTGAAAAAGCACCATCCCCTTTGGATGAGTCTGCATTTCACCCATCCTGCGGAATTTTCGCCGGAAGTAACCGAGGCGACCGCCCGGTTGGCCGATGCCGGCATACCGCTTGGCTCGCAGACTGTGCTGCTGAAAGGCATCAACGACGATCTGTCGGTCATGAAGCCGTTGATGCATGGCCTGCTGCAGCGCCGGGTTCGGCCTTATTATCTTTATCAGTGTGACCCGATCACCGGATCGGCCCATTTCCGCACCAGTGTCGATAAGGGCATTGAAATCATTCGCGGCCTGCGCGGTCATACGACCGGCTATGCCGTGCCAACCTTTGTGATCGACGCCCCGGGCGGCGGCGGCAAGATCCCGGTCAACCCTGACTATATTCTGGGCCGAGATGGCGATGCGCTGGTTCTCACCAATTACGAGAACGGTCGCTATGCCTATGTCGATCCGGACGGTCATGTCGGGAGCGACAGGCAGGTTTTGCGCCCTGCAGCGGAGTGATGCTGCGCTGCGGCCTCACCTATGATCTGCGTCAGGACTATCTGGCGATGGGCTTTGGCGAGGAGGCGACCGCCGAGTTCGACAGTCCGCGCACCATAGAAGGCCTTGAGACCGCGCTGACCGCACTTGGCTTTCAGGTTGAACGCATCGGCCATGTGAAGGCGCTGGCGACCCGTCTTGTGGCGGGCGAGCGGTGGGATTTCGTTTTCAACATTTGCGAGGGCGTCAGCGGCCTGGGGCGTGAGTCGCAGGTGCCGTGTCTTCTCGATGCCTATGGCATTCCGTATGTTTTCTCTGACCCGCTGACCACGGCGCTGAGCCTCGACAAGGCGATGGCCAAGAAGGTGCTGAAACACGATGGTGTGCCGACCGCCGATTTCGTGCTGCTCACCTCTGCTGCCGATGCCGCGAACGTGACATTGCCCTTTCCATTGTTTGCCAAGCCGGTCGCCGAGGGTTCGGGCAAAGGCGTCGGGCCTAAGTCGCTGGTGCAGACGCATGATGCGCTGGCCGCTGTAACCGCTGATCTGATCGACCAGTTCGGTCAGGATGTGCTGGTGGAAACCTATCTGCCGGGGCGCGAGTTCACGGTGGGGATTGTCGGTGAAGGCGCAACGGCGCGCGCCATCGGGGTCATGGAAGTTCTGGATGATGATGACGTGACCGTTGGCGGCTATGGCTATGACAACAAGCAGAACTGGGAAGGCAAGATCGCCTACGAACTGGTCGATGACGCCGAGGCCCGCGCTGCTGCTGAAGTGGCGTTGGCAGGGTGGCGGTCTTTGCGCTGCCGTGATGGCGGGCGCGTGGACATCAAGTCGGATGAAGCAGGCCGCCCGCACTTCATCGAGGTGAACCCGCTGGCCGGTCTGCACCCCGACTATTCCGATCTCGTGTTCCTCGCCAACTTTGCTGGCCTGAAATATGAGGGCCTCATTGCCGCGATTATGGACGCGTTCCTCGCCCGTCAGCCTGAACTGGCGGGACGTCACGCGATGGCGCGGGGCTGACCAATGGTTAAGCGCTGTCTTCTCTATACCGCCGTCGTGCCGGGCGAAGAAGAAGACCCGGCCAATGCCACCGGCGCGATTGCGGCCTCGCTGGTGGCTGTGCTGAGTCAGCTTGGCTGGCAGGCGGAACACCGCAAGTTCGATGGTGATCTGAAACTGCTGCTCGACGATCTGCGACAACAGCCGCCGGATTTCGTTTTCAACATGGTGGAGAGTTTTCTCGCCACCGACCGGCTCGCTTTCATGGCGACGGCGATCTACGAAACGGCGCGTGTACCGTTTGCAGGTTCCGGCACGTTCGGCCTGATGGCGGGGACTGACAAGATCATCGCCAAGCGTCTGCTCCGCGATGCGGGCATCGCGACGCCCCATTATGCCGAAGGGCCCGATTGGGGCGGGCTTGATGAGGGCCGCCGCTATATTGTCAAGGCGATTGCCGAACATGCCTCGTTGGGGCTGGATGAGGGCGCAGTCGTGCAGGGGCGCAAGGCGGTTGAGGCGCGGGCCCTTTGGTATGACGCCCAGCACAAGGCCCGCGTTTTTGCTGAGGAATATATCGAAGGCCGCGAGTTCAACGTGGCGATGATCGAGACGGATGATGGGCCACGTGTGCTGCCGCTGGCTGAAATGGACTTCACCGGGTTTCCGGATGGCAAGCCCCGGATCATCGACTATGCCGCCAAGTGGAAGGAAGACAGTTTCGAGTTCCGTCATACCAACCGCCGCTTTATCGATGAAAATGCGGAGGCGGATTTGGCTCTGCGGTTGCAGGAAACCGCTCTGAAGGTCTGGCGACTGTTCGATCTTGGCGGCTGGGCGCGGGTGGATTTTCGTGTCGCGGCGGATGGAGCGCCGTTGGTCATCGACGTGAATGTGAACCCGGATATTTCCGATGATGCAGGGCTTGCGGCGGCTGCGACCCGAGCCGGCATTTCGTATCCTGACCTTATTGCCGGGATCATCACGGCGGGCCAGAAGCGGGCGCGGGGATGAGCTTCCATCTGCGTGACCGCCTCGCTGAGGATGATGCGGATAGTCTGGCCACCATTGCCAAAGCCTGCGGCAATTTTTCGGAAGATGAGATCGCCTTCGTGCCGGATATTCTGACCGAGCTGGAGTCGAAGGGAGAGGCTGGATCGGGCTATCGCCTGCTGGTCGCCGAGGACGCGGAAGGCCCGGCTGCCTTTGCCATTTATGGCCCAATCCCGGCGACCGACAACCGCCATGACCTCTACTGGATCGCCACTCACCCGCGCGCTCAGGGACAGGGCGCCGGGCGGATGCTGCTGAAAGAATGCGCCCGGCGGGCTGCGGCGGAGGGGGCCAGTCATCTTTTCATCGAGACCGAGACGGGCGCGGCCTATGGCGCGGCGCATCATCTTTATGAATCGTGCGGATTTCCCTTGATCGCCACCGTGCCCGACTATTATCGCGACGGGCAGGCCAAGGCGATTTATGGCGCGCCACTGAAGCGGGGTTTGAATGTCTGAGTTTGCATATGAACCGGTGAAGCTGAGCCGCGCCTATACCTCGCGTGAGGGCACGCCGACGATCGACAGCGTGGATCTCAATGTTTTCCGCATGAGCTATTTCAGCGCCTGTCTTTCCTGCACCTTCTGCGGCCATTCGTGCTGCAACTGGGGCGTCGATATTGACGTGACCAATGTGGAGCGCATCCGCGCCCGCAAGGACGAACTGGAGGCCTATCTCGGCACCAAATGGGACGAGTGGTTCACCAATGAATGGGAAGACACACCCGACTATCCCGGCGGGAAGGCGACCCGCACCCGCGTTGTGAACGGTACCTGCGTCTTCCAGAACCGTCAGAACGGGGCCTGCAAGCTGCATTCCTTCGCGCTCGACAAGGGCTTCGACTATCACGAGATCAAACCGCTGATCTCCAGCCTGTTCCCCATCACCTTCGGCGACGGCCTGATGTGTCTGGGCGAGGAGCTTTATGAGGGCTCGCTGGTCTGCATGGGCAACGGGCCGAGCTGTTATGACGCGCAGCGCAGCGAGATCCTCCATTACTTCGGACCGGAGCTGGTGGCCGAACTGGACGCCATCCGCGACGCTGAACTGGCGAAGACCAAGGCGGCCTGACGCTTCGCTTCAGATATTTTATTTCACGGCCGCGACATAATATTTGTTCGTTTGTCACTGGGATCGGGGGGGCGCCCCCTTCCACCGATCCGGTTTCGGGCCGTGGAAGCCTTTCCACAGGTTGAACCGCGATTCTGGGTGATTTCTCCGATATTCTGATCGGCCGCCTGTTCTCCCTCCCGCCCAGCCCATGGGCCTCTTTTGTCCATCTGTCCGTTCTTTCACCAGACACACGACGTCCATCGCCCGAAACAGGTTCGGTCGTTGGGGGTTCAAATATAGGAATTATATCCGACCCCGCAAGGGGCCGATGAGGTCAGGAAAGGCCGGGACAGCTAGACGCTCTGGATGCGCGCTTTTTGCTGGCCGCGATAATGTTCGCGCCAGGCGATGACGAGGCCGGAGGCGACAATGATCGCCGCGCCGAGCCAGATGGTGAGGTCAGGCCACACGCTGAACAGTGCCACGTCGAAACCCGCCGCCCAGATCAGGCCGAGATAGTCGAACGGCCCCAGCATCGAGGGCTGCCCGCGCGCATAGGAGAAGGTGTTGCACACCTGTCCCAGCCCACCGCACACGCCGGCCGCCACAAGCAGAAGCAGATCTCCCATCGAAGGGGTCACCCAGGCGAAGGGTAAAGTGCAGGCCGAAACCACCGTGCAGGCCAGCATGAAATAGAAGGCGATGGCGCTGCCGTTCTCGCTGGCGCTGATCTTGCGGATGATGACGATGACGAGGCCTGAACAGAGCGTCGATGCCAGCATGATGAGGGCGGGCACGCCATGCGCGAGGTTCAGCTTGGGACCGATGGCGATAAGCACGCCGAGAAAACCTATGACCACAGCTGACCCGCGCCATCTGCCGACCGGTTCGCCCAGTAAAGCGGCGGCCAGAATGGTCGCAAAAATCGGCATGGCGAAGCCGATCACCGTCCAGTCGGTGAGCGGCAATTCGGTGAGCGCCACAAAGGACAGGAACATGGCGGCGAGGCCGACGGTTGAGCGCGAGACATGGAACCAGACATTGTTGGTCGTCCACGCATCGCGCATCTGCCCCATGGCGAGCGCCCAGATCACCACCACTGGCAGGGCAAAGGCGGCGCGGAAGAAGATGACTTCGCCCACCGGATATTTGCCGTGCGTGAGCTTGATGACGGCAGCCATGGCGGCGAAGGCGATGGTGGCGCAGATCTTATAGATGATGGCCGCCAGTGGCGCGTCACGCCGTGGCAAGGGTGCTGGCTCAGGCTCTGGCGCTACAGCCATCCACGCCACTTGAAGAAGGCCGCCGGGATGATCGCCGAAACGATAATCACGCCCAGTGCCATAGGGTAAGCCCAGACCTGACCCAGCTCAGGCATGTGCACGAAGTTCATGCCCCATATGCTGGCGAACAGGGTTGGCGGCAGGAAGATGGTGGCAGCGACCGACAGGATCTTGATGATGCGGTTCTGTTCCAGATTGATCATGCCCAGAATGGCATCCAGCAGGAAGGTCACCTTGTTCGAAAGGAAATTGGTGTGATCAGCGAGCGAGGCGACGTCGCGCGTGAGCGTCTTGTTGTAGCTGCGCAGTTCCTTGCCGCCCGGGCGGCCTTCAAACGTCTGCATCAGAAAGGTGAGAATGCGGCTGAAGCCGATGAGGCTTTCGCGCACCTTGCCGATCAGATCGTTCTGACGGCCGAGCCGCACCAGCAGAATCTGGAAGTCGTCATGGGTCAGCGCCTCGTTCTGGCGCGGCTTGTTGAAGGACTCGCGGCTGAGGCTGTCGACGTCAGCGCCGACGCGCTCCAGAATATCGGCCGTGCGGTCCACGATGGCTTCCAGAATGCCAACCAGAAGATAGTCCGCCGTGCTCCACATGCCCGCCTGACGTTCAGCGCGGGCCGGAAATGTGTTGAACGGCATCGGTTCAGAAAAACGGATGGTCAGCAGGCGGCCCTTGGCCAGCACGAAGGTGACGGCGGCCGATTCCGGGTATTCGGTTTCTGTTTTCGAGACGATGGATGTGGTCATGAAGAGACCGTCATCCTCGGCATAGACGCGCGATGACGCCTCGATTTCCTCCATCTCCTCGCGCGTGGGCAAAGCGATGTTCAGGAACGCTTCCGCCGCGCGGGATTCCTCGATGGTCGGGTTGTGCAGGTCAATCCACAGCGCCGTTTCAGGAATGGCGATGGGGGGTGTCAGATCAAGCTGTCGGCGCTTGAGGCAGGCGTCGGCGATTTCGAAGATGCGCATCATGGGCCGGCCCGCTGGTTTTATTGTTTCATGCGGGTCGCTTAGTCCTGCCATCCGGGCGGGTCAACCCGCCCGGATGCAAGCGCCCCAAAGGTTATGGGTCGATGAAGTTACCGGCGACGCCGGTTGCCCCTGACACAGAACCCACAACCCAAAGTGCCGCACCACCAGCCGCTGCAGCTGCCGAAAGGGTGGCACCCAACATGCACAGGCCAATACCAACCTGTTTGGCGGTACCTGGATTGGGCCCGGCTTTTTCAGCTTTGTAGAGGCAGCTGGCCATCGTCGCGATCGAGATTGAGAGGTTGACTGCATATTCGGTGAACTCAGAACCGCCCAGAGCGTTCATGCCCAGCGTTTCGCCGGTGGCCGGGTCAACGCGCCACCAGACGGCATCGTCAAGAGACGCGATCTGTTGCGGCACGATGGCGGCATAGCCCCGATCCAGATCTTCAGCGATCAGGGCTTCGGCATCTTCGTTGAAACGCATGGATTTCAAGGCATCGACATTCTTCGGCTGGATCAGGGTCCAGTTTGAAGCTGCGGCATCGCTTGTGTAACGTATCGCGGTGTTGTGCGATGTGGGCGGCGCGCCGACGGCGACATGCTCTGCTACCGTGTCCGCTGCGCCTGCGGCAACGCGCGCGGCCTTGTCTTTTACGTAGACGTGGTTCAGCACGATGTCGAAAACCAGAATGTCCTTGATGGTGCCGTCCGATCCAGTGCGCATGCCCTGACGGGTCATCGCGGCGTTCGTGTCTGCCTGAACGCGGGCATCGCCATCCGGGCCGTAAAACATGCGGCCCGCCGCAAACGCGCTGAGTGGCAGATTGATATGCTGAAAAGCCTCAGGCTTGGGCGGCATGGCCTTGCCATCATTCGCCATGATCCATTCCGACATGGCACGAAAGGCTGAGGCATAAGATTCCTGAATGCGGTGCGCAGCGCGCTCCGGCGCCAGACGCCCCGTCGTGACCATGATCTCGATGCTGTCGAGCAGCGCAAAACCGCGCGCGGCCCGGCCTGTATCGTTGATCTGGATGTCCGTCTTGCGGCGGGCACGCGCGGCAGGACCAGCCAGATCAAATACCGCACGCCTTTCAAGGCGCGGCTTTTCGCCCGGCGCTTTTGTTTCCACCTCGATGAATTCAGCGGTGAATTTGGCCGGACCCGTATTTTCATCATAGGAAGGTGCGGGCGTGTCTCCTCCCAGTGCATCGATCGCCCCGCCTAGGGAGCCGCCAACACCGGCCATGCCGTCACTGACGCCGCCGTGCGCGCGGATCGCTTCCTCGGTCGCGTCCACAATGTCGCCATTGGTGGCCACCAGTTTTGAACTGATCGTATCCTCGCCAGCCGCCAGCATCGGCACCCATGCCGAGGATGCCGCAGCTGCCTGTGCAACTTTCGCATTGAAATCCCCGCCTTCCGCGAAGACGTCGGCCAGCGCCTTCATGTCGACCGCGCGATGACGCAGGATCAGGACGCGCCCTGAGATGGTTGAGGGATCAAAGTCTTTTTCCAGCAGGGTGGTGCGTGCGTAAGCGCCGTCTTTGATCATCTCGCCAACGACCCGGATGGTCACCGAACGACGCAGGTCTGAGGGGATCTTATCTGCTGACTCAAAGGTCTGGCTCGCGGCAATCAGGCCAAGGGTGGCTGTGTCAGGGTCAAGGTCTGTCCATACGCCGTTCTCGTTCACCTGAACCCACCAGTGATCAGCTGCTGCTGTCATGCGCCGGGCCGCCTCATCATCAGTGGCAGCAGCCAGCAATTCGCCGGTCTGTTGTTTCAGTTTCTCGCTGGCGGTTTTGACGCGATCATCAGCCGCTTGTTTCTGTGCAGATGCTTCGGCGTTCTCGCGCTCGATTCTGGCGCGCATCTTTTCGCCATTGATGCGCGGATCAGCGTAGGTTTCTTCCAGAATCTTCTGATCGTCAGCAACCGGACGGGCGGGCGGGGGCGGCGCGCCATCGGCTGCCGCCAAAAGTTTTTCAGCCGCCGCCGGATCAAGCGTGGCGTGGGCCAGTCGGGTTTTGCTCCCCTGTTCCTTCAGGATCGCCGACAGCAGCAGCGCGCGGTCAAGCGCATTGCCGCGCTGATCCTCCAGCGTGCCCGAAGCGCCCTTCAACACACCCAGATAGATGGCCGGACGGATATTGGCCGTCATCCAGTCGCGGATCTGGGCAGGCGTCTGGCCTTGCAGAGATTTGGCCAGTGAGGGGATGTCGAATGTTTCCAGATGCAGTTGCGCCCGCATCTTATCCAGAGCCTCAGCGCTGGCGTCGAACACTTTGGCGATACGCTCGCGTTCCTGTGGCGATTCTGTCGTGTCCTGCCCGATAGCGATGGCCAGCAGCGGCAGGCACATGCCTGTGGCGAGGGCGATCCAGTTTTTCACGGCCATGGCTCAGTTCCTGCGCTTGGTGATGAGGAAGGCGATAATGATTGCGGCGGCGGACAGAATGATCAGCAATGCGCCTATGGCCAGGGCATAGTTGATGCCTGCGCCATCGGTGCGGTCGGCAACGACTGAGCCATAAAGCTGAAGCACCGTGCCGATGAAAGACGGGATGCTGACAAAACCGATCAGCGTCGCCATGTCCTGTGTGTCGAGCGTCGCCTTGGTTTCCAGAATCTCCTGAAGGTCTTTCAGTCGACCGGTCAGATGCTGTTCCTTGCCCTCGATGCCCCAGCGGCGCTCCAGAACCGCCCGGAAGGCGCGGCGCTCAGGTTCGGCTTCGGTCAGGTCTGCCTTCTGGAAGGTCGCTGCGATCTTGCCGCGCAGCAGGGTGATCTCGCGCAGTACCTGTCCGGTATTGGAGCTGAACAGGCCGCCCTGCGCGTTGGAGGCAGCATACAGACGGTCAGCATCGGCATCGAACGACTTGCAGGCTGCCAGCAGGCTGACAGCGGCGGTGAAGTCTGCGCTGAGCGTTTCCACCGCCAGATTCTTGTCGCGCCAGTCATCCAGCAGGAACGCACCATCACGCGTGACAAGCGCCGTGCCGCCGGGCACGTCGAGATAGTCAAAATCTTCCGGCTCGCTGAGTTCGGTGAGCGTCACGGGGCCGCTGCGTCCTTTGGCGGCCTGCGCGATGAAAGAAGCGAGGTGGCGCTTCACCGTCGGGGTGAACTGCAAGGTCTGGGTGCGGCCCAGATTGCGGTCCCATTTCACGGCCATCAGATGTTTGACGACGCTGGCAGAGCCTTCACCGGCACTGATCTTTTTCGCCGTGCAGGTTTCGACCGGCAGCGTGCCGCCCGCGATGCCCTTGCCCATGAGGTCATAGACCGCAAGGTCGCGCAGCTGATTATACGACTGCCAGATGGCTTCCAGCACATCGCCCCAGTCCAGCTTCGAGCCAGGCTCAGCATGGATGGATTTGGGCGCGCCCAGCAGCGTGTAGCGACCATGATCATCCCACCATGGCTGGTCATAGCCGGTGCCCGGTGCATAACTGTTGATACGCCGGGGCGCTGTGTTGGGTCGGGCGGAACCCCAGCGTTCATTCTCCAGCGCTTCAAGGCGCTGCCAGAGATCCTTCAGGGAAATGCCCGAGCGCGGATCAACGGAAATGGTCATGTCATTGCCGGTGCCGGCAAGGCCGGGACGGTAGAGTCCCATCAGGGCAAAGCCATTGCCAAGCGTGGTGTTGTCGCGGTCGGTGCGGATGAAGACTTTTTTGACGCCCGATGTGGTGTTGGCCTCAACCGCGAAATAGGCATCGACCAGCAGCATGCGCCCGCCGCCATCGGCCATCGGCACCATCAGCTCAAGCCGCACGGCCCGCGCCAGGGATTGCAGGTAATCCTGCCGCTCGTTCATGGCGAAGGCGATCGCCCTTCCATAGGCGGCTTCAGCCAGAATGGCCGGGTTGGCTTCGGGTGAAACGGCGTCAGGGTCTGCGCCCGCCCGCATCAGCGCTGTGGTGAAGCGCAGCGCATCCATCCATGCGGCGGCCATGCCGGCTTCGTTCATGTGCGCGTGCGCCAGTGCCGACATCAGCGCGGTCCAGCTTTCGGTGACGGATGGCGCAACGCCGTCGCGTTCCCATGCGGTCAGCGCGGTGATCCAGCGCTGCGGGAGATTGTCTGGTGTAACGCCATGAAGGCGTGCCATCCAGAAAATCACCGAAAGGATTGAGTCAGGGCTTGCGTCCTCCACCACGAAACTGGCGCGGTCCAACACGGTTTCAGGGCTTTCGCCGAACGTGCCGCGCCATGCTGTGACAACATCGTCCGGCAGTTCGCGAACGAGTGAGGCGACCGTGATGGGATCCCGCCGCCAGCCAAAGCGCGCGCCCGCCGACTTGTTGTTGAGACAGACGCCCAGATGTCCGACAGGCTGGTCGCGTTCAAACCACGGGCCGATGCCGACATAGACCTCGTGGATCTGGCTGGGCGCAGTGCGGGGCGGATCGAAGATGACATGCAGCGGGCGGCCATCAACCGAGCGCGCCTCAAGCTCGTCACACAATGTGTCAATGAAAGCGGCAAAGGCGGGTGGTGAGTCGGTCATTGCGCCGCCAGTGACGCATATCCACCTCCCCAAAGGCAACAGAGTTGGGGTGCGACTTTACGTCCTAGTCCGGGGCCTGTTCTGAGCCTTGATTTTCCGCGTTTGCGCCGGGCAGCTGATGCCGCAGAAGCAGGGGAGCCTGCAATGCCATGAACGCAAGCATCATGGCGGGCACAGCGAAGAGTTTGTATCCCGCCCAGAACTCGGCTGAAAAATTGGTCCAGACGAGATGGTTGGCGATGGCCAGCACAAAAAACCAAACGGCAATGCGGGTCGTCAGCTTACGCCATCCGGCCTCGTCGATCTGAAAGGCATATTCAAACAGCGAGCGCAGGAAAATGCGGCCAAAGGCCAGGCCGCCCAGCAGCACGGAGCCCAGCAATGAAAAGGTGATCGTCGGGCGGACCTTGATGAAGGTTTCGTCGTGGAAAAACAGGGTGAGTGATCCGAACACCAGCGCCAGCACCGATCCAAACAGGATCAGGGTCGGGATGCGCCCTTCGATGATATAGGCCGTGAGCGACACCAGCACGGCAACACCCATCAGCACGGCGGTGGCGGTGTAGATATTGGTGGTGAGCATGACCACGAAGAAGATGACAAGCGGCCCGAACTCAAGCGCGTGTTTCAGGGCCATGCTCATCCGGCGCGGCGGTTTATCCACGGTCATGGATCGAGTCCCACCAAAGCGCGGGCAAAACCGCGCGGATCGAAATATTGCAGATCGTCCTTGCCTTCACCCAGACCGACATAGCGGATGGGCAGGCCGGAGCGTTCGGTTGCCGCCACCACGGCGCCGCCGCGCGCCGTGCCATCGAGCTTGGTGACGGTCAGCGATGTCACCCCCGCCACCTGTTTGAAGGTGTCGATCTGCGACAGCGCGTTCTGGCCGGTGGTGGCGTCGATGATGAGCATGGTTTCGTGCGGTGCGGTCGGGTCGATCTTCTTCAGCACGCGCACGATCTTGGCGAGTTCATCCATCAACCCCTGCTTGTTCTGCAGACGCCCCGCTGTGTCGATGATGAGCACATCCGAGCCATTGGCCGTGGCCGTTTTCAAAGCATCAAAGGCAAGGCTGGCGGAATCGGCACCCGGTTCGCTGGCAATGACATGGGCCTGTGTGCGCTCGCCCCAGATTTTGAGCTGCTCGATGGCTGCTGCGCGGAACGTGTCACCAGCAGCCAGCGTCACTTTCATGTCCTGCGCCTGAAGCGCGCGGGCAATCTTGCCGATGGTCGTCGTCTTGCCTGCGCCGTTCACACCAATGACCAGCGAGACATAAGGCTTGTGCGCGAAATAGGGTGGCGGAACGTCCGGCCCGGCAAGAATGCGCTCGATTTCGTCAGCCAGCATCTTGCGGATGTCATCGCCCGTGATGTCGCGATCATGGCGTTGTCCGCGCAATGCCCTGGTGATTTTCGCTGCCGCTGCTGGCCCCATATCCGCGCCGATCAGCGCGTCCTCAAGTTCGTCCAGCGTTTCAGCGTCCAGTTTCTTCTTGGTGAAAACCGAGGTGAAAGACTCGCTCACCCGGTCAGACGATTTTTTAAGGCCCGCGCGCAGACGTGCGAACAGGCTTTTGGGTTCCTCGCTCATGCGGCGGTCCGTTGTGCGTGATGGGCGGATAATGTTTTGGCGTCCGCGCCGGTGATGGTCATCAGGCAGATCTCGCCCGCCTTGCCTGAACCTTCAAAACGAACGGGAGAGAAATCGGCCAGCCGCCCGAAGCCCGGCGTTTCGACAAGCACATCTGCCGTTTTTCCTAGGTGCTTTTTAAGATGCCGGGCGAGGGCGGTATCAGCCGCCTCGCGCAGCTGTCGCGCACGTTCCTTGCCAATGCCGGGGCCGAGCTGGGGCATCCGCGCGGCGGGTGTGCCCTTGCGCGGCGAGAAAGGAAAGACATGCACATAGGCCAGATCGCAATCGGCGATCAGGTTCAGCGTGTTCTGAAACATGGCATCGCTTTCGGTCGGGAACCCGGCGATCAGATCCGCACCGAAGGCGATGTCGGGCCGCAGCCGCCGCGCTTCCGCGCAGAAGCGCACGGCATCAGCGCGGTTGTGCCGCCGCTTCATGCGCTTGAGGATCATGCCGTCGCCCGCCTGAAGCGAGAGATGCAGATGCGGCATCAGCCGTTCCTCGCTGGCCAGAAGGCGCAGAAGGCTGTCGTCCATCTCCACTGCATCAAGTGATGACAGGCGCAGTCGCCGCAGGTCGGGCACGAGTTTCAGGATCTTGGCGGCCAGATCACCGAGCTTCGGCTGGCCGGGCAGGTCGGTGCCATAGGACGTGATGTCCACGCCGGTGAGGACAATTTCTGCAACCCCGTTTTCACTGAGACGCCGCACTTCCGTCACCACATCGCCCATCGGCACGCTGCGCGAGTTTCCGCGCGCATAAGGGATGATGCAGAAGGTGCAGCGATGGTCGCAGCCATTTTGAACCTGCACGAAAGCACGGGTGCGGTCGGCAAAGCCGTCGATCATGTGCGCGGCGGTTTCGCGCAGGCTCATGATGTCATTCACCGCCACGCGCTCGTGCGTTTCCATGAAGATGTCGCGCGGTGCATAGGACTGTGCGTTCAGTTTTTCCGCATTGCCCAGCACGCGCGCGACTTCCGGCATGGCAGCGAAAGCGTCGGGGTCGGTCTGGGCGGCGCATCCCGTCACGATGATCTCGGATTCCGGTCGCTCGCGTTTCATCCTGCGGATGGTCTGACGGGCCTGACGCACAGCCTCGTTCGTCACCGCGCAGGTGTTGACGATGACGGCATCACTGAGCCCGCCTTCGCTCGCGCGGGCGCGCATGGCTTCGCTCTCATAGGCATTGAGGCGGCAACCAAAGGTGATGATCTCGACCTTGCTCATGGCGCGCCTGTGAGCAGGGCATCCAGACGCGCGCCCAGCTGACCACTGAAACTGGTTTCAGCCGGGCCGGTCATGATGACGTGATCGTCCTTTTCGCGCCACTCGATGGTCAGCGTGCCGCCGGGCAAAGCGAGGTTTGCCTTGCGGGCGAGTTTGCCAAGGCGGACCCCTGCCACCAGCGTGGCGCAGGCCGCCGTGCCGCAGGCAAGGGTTGCACCGGCGCTGCGTTCCCATACGCGCAGGATTGCATGATCGGGTGCCATTACCTGCGCGAAGCTGACATTGCAGCGTTCCGGGAACAGCGGATGGTTTTCCACCAGCGGCCCAACCTTCTCCAGCTGGATGGCGGCGGCATCCTCAACGAAGAACACCGCATGGGGATTGCCCATATTCACGGCGGCGGGGCTGTGCAGATAGGGCGCATCCATGGGGCCGATCTTCACGTCGATGCGGCGGGTGTCCATGCGCTCGGCCAGTGGGATCTGCTGCCAGTCAAGGCCGGGTCTGCCCATATCAACCGAAACGAGACCGCCGGGCGCCTCTTCAGCGCGCAGAAGCCCGGCACTGGTTTCGATGATGCAGCTCGGCCGCCCGCTCTCGTTCATCATCAGGCGGGCGATGCAGCGGGTGCCATTGCCACAGGCCCCGGACACGCTGCCGTCGGGGTTCAGGATGCGCATGAAGACATCGCCCCCCGATTGCGGGCGCTCCAGCACCAGCATCTGGTCATAGCCGATGCCCCTGCGGCGGTCGGCAATGGCGCGCGCCGCCTCAGCAGAAATGGCAGAAGCCGCCTTCCGCGCGTCGAGCACGACGAAATCGTTGCCGATCCCGTGCATCTTGATGAAGCCTGTCGCCATGACCGTCATATAGACGCCCCTTCGCGCCTGCGAAAGGCGCAGCTCTCAGTCTCGTGACCACGGGCTGGTTGCGCTGGCCGGCCGGTCGAGTCTATCCAAGCGGCAACCGGGTTCTCAAGGCCCGGGCTTCTTTTGAGGAAATGCCGGATATGAATGCAAACAAAGGGCTTGCGGCGGCGCTGTTCGCCGTATCGCTGTCATGGGGTGGGGCAATGGCCGCTGAAGGTAACGATCCTTTCCAGTGGCTGGAGGAGGTCAAGGGTGAAAAGGCGCTGGAATGGGTGAAGGCGCATAATGCGACGTCCACCGGCGAACTGAAGTCCGACCCGCTTTTCCAGTCGCTTCATGACGAGGCGCTGAAGGTTCTCACCGCCCAGGACCGCATCCCCTATGTCAGCTATCAGGGCGGATATCTTTACAATTTCTGGCAGGATGACACCCACGTTCTGGGCATCTGGCGGCGTACCACGCCGGACTCGTACAAGACCGCTGCCCCGCAATGGGAAACAGTCATCGACTTCGACAAGCTGTCGGCTGACGAAGGCAAGAAATGGTCGTTCAAGGGCGCTGAATGCCTCCAGCCTGAATATGTGCGCTGCTTCGTGTCGATCTCGCCTGATGGCGGCGATGCCGTTGAGGTGCGCGAGTTCGACGTGAACACCAAGGCATTCGTCGAAGGCGGCTACAAAGTGGCGACCGGCAAGACCACACTTCAGTGGATTGATGCCGACACGGCGATTATCGGCACTGATTTCGGCGCAGGCTCGACCACGACGTCAGGCTATCCGCGCATTGCCAAAATCTGGAAGCGCGGCACGCCGGTGACCGATGCCAAGGTGGTTTTTGAAGGCAAGGTGGAAGACACCGCCTCTTGGCCCGTGGTTATCACCACGCCTGAGGAAACGGTCACGATGGTCAATCGCGCCGTCGACTTCTTCAATTCCGAGTATCACATCGTGATGGCAGACGGCTCGACCAAGCTGCTGCCGCTGCCGCTGTCCGCCGAGCTGTCGGGCCTGTTCAAGGGCCAGCTGCTGGTGAAGCTGCGCGAAGACTGGTCTGCGCCCGATGGCAAGACCTACAAGCAGGGCTCGCTGCTGTCGTTTCCGCTGAACGAATGGCGCGAGAAAGGCACTATCTCGGCGGTTGCGGTTCTGTTCGAGCCAAGCGAGCGCACGGCGCTGGATTCAGTGGCAGCCACCAAAGACCGTCTGTTTGTCGAGGTCATCGACAATGTGCGTGGCCGCATCTTCTCGCGCAGTTTTGAAAACGGCGTGTGGGGCGAACCGGCGCAGATCAAGCTGCCGGAAAACGGCACGCTGTCGATTGCCGATGCGGACATGTATTCGCAGACGGTGATGTTCAACTATGAGGACTTCCTCACGCCGCCCAGCCTCTACTGGTCGTTTGATAACGGTCAGGCGCTGGATGTTGTGAAAAGCCTGCCTGCGCGTTTCGACGCCTCGACGCACGAGATCAAGCAGTATGAGGCGGCTTCAAAAGACGGCACGATGATCCCCTATTTCGTCGTCGCGCCGAAGGGCCAGTCAAAGCCCCTGCCGACACTGCTTTACGGCTATGGCGGTTTTGAAGTGACCATGAACCCCACCTATGCCCAGATCGCGGGCAAGCTGTGGTTCAGCCGGGGCAATGTCTATGTGCTGGCGAATATTCGCGGCGGCGGCGAGTTCGGGCCGCGCTGGCACGAGGCTGGCCTCAAGCACAACCGCCAGCGCGTCTATGATGATTTCCAGGCTGTGGCTGAAGACCTCATCAAGCGCGGCGTCACTTCCAGCAAGCAGCTCGGTATTCAGGGTGGCTCTAATGGCGGCCTTCTGATGGGCGTTTCGTTCACCCAGCGCCCGGACCTTTTCAACGCGGTCGTCTGTCAGGTGCCGCTGCTCGACATGATCCGCTATACCAAGCTGCCGCCGGGCGCTTCGTGGATCGCCGAATATGGCGACCCGGAAATCCCGGAAGACCGCGCGGTGATCGAGACCTATTCGCCCTATCAGAACCTGAAGGACGACAAGACCTATCCGCGCGTGCTGTTCATGACCTCGACGGCGGATGACCGCGTGCATCCGGGCCATGCCCGCAAGATGGCGGCGCTGATGGAGGCCAAGGGCAAGCCTTTCCTGTATTACGAGGAAACCGAAGGCGGACATGGCGCCGCCACCAACCAGCTGGTGCGCGCCGCCCAGATCGGAATGATCTACACCTATCTGGTGAAGCAGCTCGAAGGGCACTGATCCTGCCGAGAGGCATGCGCCCCCAGCCATAGTCCAGCTTATCCTGGACATGGGGGGCTCCACCATTCGGTCATGGTCGACACAGTGTCAGGGTAACACTGTGTCGACCACGCGGCCCTTCTTTGGATCAATGTCGGTCAGACCTCGTTGCCAGTCGCTGATGCGACCACGCCCACCACACCGCGCATGATGCCGGTGAGTTCAAAATCCTTGGGGGTATAGACGGCGGCAATGCCCGTCGCCCTCAACCGTGCGGCGTCTTCCGGCGGAATGATGCCGCCGGCGATCACCGGTACATCGATCCCGCGCGTTTTCAGCTCTGCCATCACCGCTTCGGCCAATGCGACGTGACTGCCTGACAGAATCGACAGGCCCACCACATGCGCGCCTGACGACTTCGCCGCATCGGCAATTTCAGCAGGCGTGAAGCGGATGCCGTCATAGATCGCGTTCATGCCGCATTCGCGGGCCCGCGTGGCAATCTGCTCAGCGCCATTGGAATGGCCATCAAGACCCGGTTTGGCGACAAGGAAGGTCAGCGTTCGGCCCAACTTGCCCGACAGCGCCTTCACCTCCTCACGCAACGCGACGATACCTGGATCGTTCGACAGGCGCGGCTCCTTCGCAAGACCGGTTGGTGCACGGTATTGCCCGAATACACGGCGCAGCGCGTCGGCCCATTCGCCGGTGGTGACGCCAGCCTTCGCGCAGGCAATGGAGGGCGGCATGATGTTGGTGCCCGACCGCGCTGCTGTTTCCAGCTCGCTGAGCGCTTTCGTGGCGGCGGCGCCATCACGTGCGGCGCGCCATGCGGCAAGCCGGGCGATCTGGTCTGCCTCAACACCAGCCTCGACCGTCATGATCGCGTCCACGCCTTCACCCAAAGGCGATGGTGCGGTCTCACGATAGCAGTTGACGCCTACCACCTTGATGTCACCTGCTTCAATGGACGCAACCCGTGTCGCATTGGCGGCGACCAGCGTTTCCTTCATGACGACCAAGGCTTCCTGGGTCGCGGCTCCACCCATCGCCTCTATACGTTCCAGCACGGCTTTGATTTCGGCTTTCATCGCCACAACCTTCGCCTCGATCACATGGCTGCCGTCGAAGATGTCGTCATACTCAAGAATGTCGGTTTCAAAGGCGGCGATCTGTTGCAGGCGCAGCGACCACTGCTGGTCCCACGGTCGCGGAAGACCCATCGCCTCGTTCCAGGCGGGCAACTGCACGGCCCGCGCCCGCGCCTTCTTCGACAGCGTAACGCCCAGCATGCCGAACAGGATGCGATAGACATTGTTTTCGGGCTGCGGCTCGGTCAGGCCCAGCGAGTTCACCTGCACGCCATAACGAAACAGTTTCAGCTTCGGGTCGGTGACGCCATAACGATCCGTACACAGATCATGCCACAGCTCACCCATGGCGCGCAGCTTGCAGATCTCGGTGATGAACTTCACGCCCGCATTCACGAAGAATGAAATACGCCCGACCGCCTGTTGGAAGGTTGCGGCATCCAGCGCCGGATCGTTCTGGAGCGCGTTCAGCACGGATGTCGCCGTGGCAAGCGCGAAGGCGGCTTCCTCGACCGGCCCGGCACCTGCTTCCTGCAGGTGATAGGAACACACATTCATCGGGTTCCACTTCGGCAGCGCGCCGGTGGTCCAGCCGATCATATCCGTGATGAGGCGCAGCGATGGGCGCGGTGGGAAGATGTAGGTGCCGCGCGAGAGGTATTCCTTGATGAGATCGTTCTGCGTCGTGCCCTGCAGGGCGGCGCGCGGCGCACCCTGTTCGTCGGCAGCGGCAACATACAGCGCCAGCAGCCAGGGCGCAGTGGCGTTGATGGTCATCGAGGTGTTCATCTGCGCGATGGGAATCTGATCGAACAGTGCCCGCATATCGCCCAGATGCGCGACCGGCACACCGACCTTGCCGACTTCGCCCTTTGCCAGAACATGATCGCTGTCATAGCCGGTCTGTGTCGGCAGATCGAAAGCGATGGAAAGGCCGGTCTGGCCCTTTGCCAGATTGCCGCGATAGAGCGCATTGGACTTAGCCGCCGTCGAATGGCCGGCATAGGTGCGGAAGATCCAGGGTTTGTCGGCCATGGGCGTCTCAGGTCAGTCTGTTCTTGTTGCGCCGCAGCATGCGGGCAGACGCGCACCAGAGCAAGATCGGAAAAGCGGACTTTACTTGCCGCAGGCGTAACAGAGACCTGATATTTCCAGCGTCGTGCGCGAGGGCGTGAAGCCCTGATCCCTTGCCAGCCTGTCGGTCAGCTTGCCCAAAGCTGCATCTGTAATCTCGGTAACAGACCGGCAGCTCTGACAGATGAAGAAGCCCGCTTGATGGGCATGGGCCGCATCGAAGCAGGCGACGAACGCATTGAGCGAGTCGATGCGGTGGACTAACCCCTGTGCCAGCAGGAAATCGAGCGCACGATAAACGGTCGGCGGCGCTGCACGTCCACGTTCTTCCGACAGGCGCTGAAGGATGTCGTAGGCTCCGATAGGCCTGTGGCTTTCGGCGATGATTTCAAGCACCCGCGCGCGCGTTGGCGTCAGTCTTCCTCCCCTGCTTTCGGTCAGGCGCAGTGCCGTGGCCATTGCTTCGTGAGCGCATTGGCTATGGTCGTGACGATCAGTCATGGCGTGTGTGAGGGTCCATCACAAAATGACGAAAGCGTCATTTTCGTCTTGCCGGAAATGGAATCTGCGCCCATCCTTTGTCTATAGCATAATTTGCTGCGGGCAGCGCAGCCTGAGGAAGGTGCGGTCATGGGCAACATCACCAAGGATCCGGCCTATAATGCCTGCGATCCGGACGACTTCCCCTCCATGATGGATGTGGAGCGCTACGGTCAGCGCTCGGCGGCCTTCGACAAGATCATCTCGGCCACGCACGATCATTTCTGGGATCCGCTCGACAAGAAGTATATCGACTTCAGCACACCATGGGATCTCGACAAGGACTATCTGGTCGACCCGGCCACCTCGCCCGACATGAACACGGCCATCGCCGGCAAGCTGGACGAACGTGGCAAAGTACGCCTCGTCAATATGAATACGCTGTGGTCGCTGTCGTCCATCCTGCATGGCGAACAGGGCGCTCTGGCGCTGTCGGCCTCGCTCTGCCACATCCTGCGTGATCCGGGCGCGCAGGAATACGCTGCCAACCAGACGCGCGAGGAAGCCCGTCATGTCACCGCCTTCAGCGCCTATGTGAAGGCGCGCTGGGGCAAGCCGCGCCCCGTCGGCCCGGCGCTGGGCAACCTCTTGACCGAGCTCGTCACCTCGCCGCTGGTGTGGAAAAAAATCGTCGGCATGCAGATGCTGGTGGAAGGGCTCGCCATGGGGGCCTTCGCCATGATGTTCAAGGACGGGCGTGATCCGCTTCTGGTCAAGCTGATGCAGCTGGTCATGACGGACGAGGCGTTCCATCACAAGTTCGGCAAGATCTGGGCCGACCGCACCATTCCGCATCTGTCGAAAAGTGAGCACGAACAGATCGAGGACTGGGCATGGAATGTCTTTAATGTGCTGATCTACAATCTCGCCAGCCCCGACCAGAAAACCTGGATCTATGAGGAACTGGGCCTCGACCCGGTATGGTGTCAGGCCGCCTTCATGGAGGCGCTGACTGATGAAGCGATGCGCCGCGACATGCAGGATGCGTCCAACATTTTCCGCGTGCTGGTGAAAACACTCCTGAAGTGCGGCATCATCACCGACCGCACGCGCGGCAACTATGCAGCCTTCCTCGATATGGCTGAGCTGCACAATGAAAGCGACCGCATGATCGGTGACGACATTGCGGAAGATGGCATCCGATATCTCATCAAACTGAATGGCGGCTCCAGCCTTCTGGGTCCGCAACTTCTGGCGGCGGAATAAGCGACATGGCCACTGAACTGAGCAACATCACCAAGGATCCGGCCTATGATGCGGCCGACCCGGACGATTTCGCCACGATGATGGAAGTCGAGCGTTACGGCAAACGCTCCGCCGCCTTCGACAAGATCATCTCCGCGACGCATGACCATTTCTGGGATCCGCTGGACCCGAAATATATCGACTTCTCCAGTCCGTTTGACATGGAGAACGAGTATCTGATGCCGCCCAGCATGAATCTCGATCTGCAGACGGCGGTGGCCGACCGCCTGACCGAGAAGCAGAAGGTGCGGCTGGTGAACCAGTCGGTGCGCTGGTCACTGTCATCCATCCTGCATGGCGAACAGGGCGCGCTGTCGCTGTCGGCGTCGCTATGCCATGTGCTGCGCGATCCCGGCGCCCAGGAATACGCCGCCAACCAGACGCGCGAGGAAGCCCGTCACGTCACCGGCTTCAGCAAATATGTGCAGGCCCGCTGGGGCAAACCGCTGCCGGTCGGTCCGGCGCTCGGCAATCTTCTCACCGAAATGGTGCTGTCACCCTTCGTGTGGAAAAAGCTGGTCGGCATGCAGATGCTTGTGGAAGGCCTCGCCATGGGCACCTTCGCCACCTTCTACACCCATGCTCGCGATCCGCTGCTGGTGCGGCTGATGCAGCTGACGATGACGGATGAGGCGTTCCACCACAAGTTCGGCAAGATCTGGGCCGACCGCACCATTCCGCATCTGTCGGAAACCGAACGCAATCTCATCGAGGATTGGGCGGCTGAGGTGTTCCAGGGGCTTCTGTTCAACCTCGGCAGCCCCGAACAGAAAAAGTCCATCTATGCCGAGTTCGGGCTCGACTGGCAGTGGGTGCAGGGTGCGGTGGCTGAGGCCTTCACCACCGATCGCATCCGCAGGCGGTTGCAGGATGCGACCTCGATCTTCCGTGTGCTGATCAAGACGCTGCTGAAGGCGGGCATCATCACGGATCGCACCCGCCATGTCTATGCGGCCTATGTCGACATGGCCGAGCTGCACAACGAGGGCGACCGCATGATCGGCGACGATATCGCTGAAAAAGGCATTGCCTTTCTCCAGCAAATCAACGGCGCGGCAGGCTTCGGCGCTTCACTTCTGGCGGCTGAATAGTATTGAGGGTCGGCGCAGCAGGGTTTTGGGCCCCCCGATTTGGCGGATGATGGAGAGCCATAACATCCGCCAGGGCCATAAGCGTTGCGACAGCCGATCACGCCAGCATCGCATCAAACCGCAGGCAGCGTTTGCAATGCGCCCTGTTCGCGTGCTCCGCTCTGCGCGGTCAACCCCGCCGCCGCCGCCTCTGGGTCGCCAGGGGGCGCACAAGCATTCCCATGAACACCGCAAAACAGACCTGAATGGCCAGCGTTCGCATCGGATAATCGACGAAGGAATGCAGCAGGACCACAACAATACCCGAGACGATCACGCTAAGCCTTGTGAGATTGAGATTTTCCGAGCGCAATTGAGCCCTGATCGCAAATCCCAGCCATATGAGAAATGCCACCAGTATCATGGTGGCGGGTATGCCGCCCTCAAGCCAGATCTGCACCCAATCGTTGTGGGCCTGGTTTACGATGGCATTCGACATGTTTGACGGGGGTTCATGCATGGCAATGGCGGTCTCTGCCGTGCCGAACCCGGACCCAAGAGGAAAAAATTCTTTCGCCGCAGTCATGACTGATTTCAGAATCATCGTGCGATCGTCAGTGCTAAAGCTCCCAAAGCGCAGGATATACTTGCTGAGCCCGAACTGGATGAAAAACGCAATGACGCCAAGAACGATGGCGAACAAAAGCAGATAGGATTTTTTAGATCCGCGGGTTGCATTGATCGCAAACGGCAGTAGCGAAGCGGCCACCGCGACTGCCGCAAGGGCCAGCCCGGCTTTCGAATATGTGGCAAGCAGTATGTACAAAAACACGATGATCGCCACGCCCCAGCCAATGCGCATGACGGGCTTGCGCGTGCTCTGCATGAAGCGCTCAAAAGCCAGCGGGATTGCAATTGCCATCAAGCAGGCCAAGTGGTTTGTGTTCGCGAAGATTCCCACAGGTCTTTCAGGGTTGGTGAAGCTGTAAAATCGCAAAGGGGAGTGAATGCCCTGAATCATCTGGAGAATACCCAGGACAGAACTGAAAATCGCGCCCACCAGAATAATGAGGGTGAGGCGGTTTAAGCCCTTCGATGGCAATGAGAGGGTCGTCAAATAAAACGCGAATGGCACAATGAACGCCGCGAGCCCGAAAAAAGTATTCCACGGCGCGATGCTCAGGGTCGGCCAGGCACTCTTGATGTCAGCCGCGCCCAGAATGTCTGCTGCTCTCATGTGTCCTGGCAAGCTAGCCCAAAGATCATACGGCACTGGCAGAATGTGGAGGGCCTGCAGGCCGGCAGCCACTGCAAACAGGATTGTGCCTGTCTTTGCCAGCAGACTCAGGTGGGTGCCGTGAAGCCGTGAAACCGACCAGATCCACAGGACCGCTGCCGCCACAATGATGACCGCATCGCTGGCATACCACTTACCTGTGCCGCCCCCGAAGATCAGCGCCAATGCCAAAGCGCCAGCTGCGTACAGCCCGTATACACGGTCTGGATCCGTATGGGTTCTTCTATTCATGTGCATGGTGTTATACGCTGCACCCTTTCTGGGCAAACCGTCACCCTGAAATCAAAGGGGCGGCGGCATCATAAGGCGGTTCAATGGATGCCGGGAATAACACAGGTGCTTTAGGCGGCCATAAGGGCGGCGCACTTGTCAGACTGTCCGTCACAGTCCTGTCGTGGGTTATGGCCGTCCTGGCCTTGCTTGTTGCGGCACTTTCAGCTGCCGTTTCTTTTGACTCGCGGCAGGTTGTCATGTGGCTGCCGCCCATGGCGCCTGCTGTCCTGGCCTCAAAGGATCTTGCCGCTCCTGTGCCGGCTGAGACGCTCAAGGCTGCTGTTTCTGCTCATCCTGTTGATGCCAGGCTTGTCACAGCGCTGGCATATGCCGAGCTCCAGCTTGGCAATAACGACCGGTCCGTCAACCTGATGAAGCTGGCAGCAGGTCTTTCTGGGCACGAGGCCCGCGCTCATCTTTGGCTTTTTTCACGCGCCCTCAACCTGAATGACACAGTGGGGGTCTCAAAACACTTCGATATCCTGTTGCGGACGCATCTGGAGCTTCTGGACAAGCTTATGATGTTCATCCGCTTGGCTGGATGGTCGCCGGCGCTATTCCGGGATATGGCGGGCTATGCAGCAACGATGCCGTCCTGGCGGGCGGATTGGTGGGCATGGCTGGCCGTCATCGAGCCTGATCCGCAGATCGGGTTGACTTTCCTGGGTCTGCTTGCCGGTACGCCTGGTCAGGTTACGACGGCAGAGCTCGGTCAGTTGCTGGACAGGCTCACCGCCAAAGGCCGCGTGGGCGAAGCATATGCGGCATGGATACAATCCCTGCCAGAAGAGCGCAGGAAGAAAAATCTCAATATATTTGACGGTCGTTTCGAGATGGCACCATTGGCCGGTCCGTTCGAATGGAAGCTCTCAACATCTCCCGATGTGGCGATATCTTTCACCGAAGCTGCGAATATTCCGGGGCGTACGGCTTTTATTGAGATCCTGCAGACGCAACATCCACAGCCTCTTCTTGAACAGGTCATTATGCTTAAACCCGGCCGCTGGCAGGTGTCCGGCATGATCAAGACAGACAGTGTATCAGCCTATCGCGGTCTCATCTGGTCGGTGACATGTTTGGGCGCGGGCGAGATTGGCCGCAGCAAGACTTTCTTGAACAGTACCGCCTGGGGGGAACTGACCTTCGCAATAGAGGTGCCACCTCAGGGTTGCGAGGCCCAAAGGGTGACTTTGGGCCCAGATGTTAAGGCGGCGCTGGATGCAAAAATCAGTGGCCGGGTGAATGTTGCCGATATGAAAATAGTTGCCTTGGATTGACCCTAAAAAATTCGCTTTGTGGACATATCTGCTGTGCATTAAGCAGCTTGCCGCAATTTCCGAAGGCTTCCGAAGCAATGGCGTTCTTACCACCCAGATATCGAGCCTCTGCAGAGGTGGCAGCGTTAGACATTGCTGCGAGCGATGTGCTAGGCTGGCTCAATCCGGTTGTGGCGTCTGCAGGGCTTGCAAACGCGCCATTCTTATGGGGTTTTTCGGCACTATGAGGATTTTGCTTTTGCCGCTCATGTGCGGTCTGGTTGCTGCATGCGCAGGAAGCCCTGCTCGTGGCAATTCCGAAGCGATGAGTAATCCTCAGGCCATCGCCCTTGCCGGGGCGGGGGGGCAGGGCGGTTTGCTGCCTGCCGCCGACTACCGGATTGGCCCTCTTGATCTGCTCGAGGTCAAAATATTCCAGATTCCCGACCTCGATCGCGCAGCCCGTGTTGACCAGAATGGCATGATCTCGCTGCCGCTCATCGGAAACGTCATGGCCGCCGGCAAGACCGTATCGGAGCTTGAGGCTGACATTGCCCGCAATTATGCAACCACATATCTGCAAAATCCTCGCGTGTCGGTTTTCGTCAAGGAATTCACCAGCCAGCGCGTGTCAGTTACCGGCGCAGTGCTCAAGCCGGGCATTTTCGTTCTGGACGGGCCGACCACCCTTCTTGGAGCTGTTTCTCTTGCGCAGGGAATTAGCGAGGTTGCGTCAACAACCGACGTGGCGCTGATTCATTCGGCCGATGGTTCGCGGATGGGAACATTCCATAACATTGACGATATCGTTTCCGGCACAGCGCCTGACCCATTTGTGGTGGGTGGAGATATCGTGGTCGTTCAGAAATCCGGTTACCGGCAGACCATGAAAGACCTCATGTCAATTGCTCCGGTTCTTTCGATTTTGCCGAGATTATAACCGGTCCGCTGCGCTGCCAACCAGGTAAGAATTGATGTCCTATCCCCAGAATCTACACCCTGTCCCGGAGGCTTCGGCTCGCGTTCCTGCGGGAATGGGCATGAACAACAACGACCAGTATAATCTGGCCGAGCGGGCTGTTGAAAAAGACGGGCCCGGCCTTTTCATGATTATCGCCAATTTCGCGGCCATGCTGTGGTTGCGGCGTTGGATGGTTGCAGCCATCGTCGGTGCGTGCGTCCTATTGGCCGCCCTGGTCAGTTTCGTAAAGGTGCCGCTTTATGTCGCCACGGTGTCCTTACAGATCGATCGCGAGGCGCAGTCTGTTATTGCCGTCGAAGGCTTTAATGGCGCCAACCAGAACGATGTCGAATTCTATCAGACACAATATGAAATCCTGCGTAGTCGTGCCCTCTCGTATCTGGTTGTTTCCAATCTGGGCCTCGCATCGGATGAAATGCTTGCAAAGCTCACCCCGCCCAAGACTCCCTGGCGGGCTGCGCTATCGCTCGTTCTTGGCCTGTTTTCGGAAACGGGATCCCCGAATGCTGATCTCTCAGCATCTGATCGTGCGACAAAAGCTGTTGATCAGCTCTCCCTGAGAATCCAGATCTCGCCCGTAAGAAACTCACGGCTCGTCATGTTCTCGTTTACACATGAGGATCCGGCATTCGCGCAAAAAGTTGCGAACGCTTTTGCGGATGCCTTTGTGCGCTTCAATATCGACAGAAGATTCGAGAATGCGACTTATGCCAAGGGGTATCTCGAGGAGCAGCTCGCTCAGGTCAAAGCCAAGCTTGAAGAAAGTGAGAACGCCCTCGTCGCCTACGCACAGCAAGAGAAGATCGTAGACACAGAGAAAGGCCAGCCGATCATTACGGCCAATCTTCAGTCTCTCAATGAGAAGCTCATCAAGGCCCGGAATGACAGGCTGTCGGCCGAGGCGGCCTGGAAAGAGGCAAAGAACTTCGGTGGTCTCAGTTTGCCGCTGGCCCTTGAAAACACTGCGTTGGCGAAGCTTCGCGAAGAGCACGCCAAGCTGAATGCCGAGTATTCACAGAAACTGGCATCTCTTAAGCCTGCTTATCCTGAGATGGTCGAACTGAAGAGCCAGATTGACCAGATGGCTGCGCAGATAGCCGGTGAGGTCAAGTCGGTGCGCGAGTCGCTGCGTCTGCGTTATGAAACCGCAAAGTCTGTAGAAGACAGCCTCGCTGCCGAGCTGGATGCAGAAAGTGCAAAGCTCTTTGACCTTCGTGAGCGCAATATCCGCTTCACAATTTTACAGCGTGAAGTTGATACCAATCGCTCTCTTTACGACGGCCTGCTGCAGCGCTTCAAAGAGATTGGTGCGGCCGGCGGTGTTCAGCTGAACAACATCTCTATCGTTGATCGCGCAGAAATGCCGGATTCACCTTCTTCGCCCGTTCACATCATCAATATCCTTCTTGGGCTCCTGATTGGCTTCGCGCTTGCCTGTGCTGCTGTGTTTGCACGCGAGCAGCTGGATGAAAGCATCAAGTCAGTGGAAGTGCTGGAGAAGCGCATCGGATTTGTGCCCCTTGGCGTCGTGCCGCTGGCGGATGCCTCAGACAGGGCTTTGTCGGCAGACAAACTCCTGGTTGAAAGCAGGACGGCCTTCGCTGAAGCTGTTCGATCCATCCGTACGGCTTTGCAGTTTTCAACACGCGATGGCCTGCCTCATAAGCTGCTGTTGACCAGCGCGCGCCCGGGCGAAGGCAAATCAACCTTGTCTCTGGCGCTCAGCGTCAATCTGTCCATGCTGCGTATGCGTGTGCTCCTGATCGATTGTGACCTGCGCAAACCCGCGCTCCATGATCGCGTCAATTTGCCCAACAAGGTTGGTCTGTCCAATCTGCTGACAGGCGCTTCGCTTGATGAGGCACTGCAGACCATCCCCGGCACGAACATCAATATCATCACATCAGGGCCGCTCCCCCCCAATCCTGCAGAATTGCTTGTTGGTGATCGGCTTGGCGTTATTCTCGCTGACGCTCAGTCGCGTTACGATATCGTAGTCCTTGATGGACCTCCCGTGGTTGGGCTCGCGGACGCCCAGATTCTGGCGCGTCAGGCGGATGCAACCATCCTTGTGGTCAAAGCCGGATTTACACCGGCGCGTGCAGTGGCCGGCGCGAAACATCGTCTTGATCAGGTGAATGCCCATCTCATTGGCGCGATTCTGAACCAGTTTGATGCCACCAAAGGCACGAGCGCCTATGGCTACGGCTATGGCTATGGTTATGGCTATGGTGCCACCGAAGCCGAAGAACATTTCGGATATGGCGTGAAGAAAATCGACAGCTAGCCCTACAGCCGTCAGCGACGATCACCAGTTCAGCGCTTCAGATGGCAGGCATGGTATGTCGTGAGAATCGGTGCAAGGCGTCCATAATGCGCCGCCTTAAAGATGTTCTGTCTGTTGTCAGGTGGCTCATGGTCTGCTGTTGGGTCAGGCAGCCACGTGGTCTGGCCGTGTCGTAAAGTAGATCAGTTATAATCAGCAGCTTCAGAGGTGAGGCTGACCACAGCTTCCGCGATTCGGGCTCCTGTGGTCCTGTCAGCCCTGTGCATCGGAGGGGCACAAAAATTCATGTGCCTCCCAATAGGCTCAATGCCACGCAGAAATCCACGTGACGTGATGCTCTCTGTCATGGCGTCGATAGCGACGGCAAAGATCGGGTGAAGGCAACCTTTTCGCTTTCAGGCCTAATTCGGATGCAGTGTTGGCAGCAGATGATATCGCAGTTTTTTATTTCAGATTCGCTGCTGGGTGAAAATTGCCGGCGGATTTGCTGAGTTATGAATCGCGATAAGGCGTAGGGCCAGAAGGCGCAGGGCCGGAGCCGTGAGGCAGTCTCGACATCATCGTGTTGGCGATCTCAGAAATCAATAATCTCACTGATGAACCAAATACAAAAAGTGCCCTGGATAAATCCAGGGCACTCAAAGTGATCTATCACTCTAGGCTGGCCTAAAAATCCACCTAAGAAAGAGGTGAACCAAGCCAGTCAGAGAAAAGAATTACGGAGACTTATCCTTGTTGGACACCGCAATGATGATGCCGATCAGGGCAGCGGCGCCAAGGAGATAGAGCCAGGTCGACTGGGTCTGGGTCTTCACAACCACAGGCTCAGCAGCAGCGGGGGCAGGAGCGGGAGCCGGAGCCGGAGCTGGCTCAATCGGGGTGCCACGGCCGTTTGCGAGAGAAGTGCCAGCCAAGCTCAGGGCTGCCACAACTGCCATTGTCCGGTTCAACATAATTCGTTCCTTTCAAACTTCAGCGTCTCTTTGCCACACTTGATCGCATCATGCAACAGCATTTTGCTGAATAACAACGACCAGCCTTAGCAAATGGTTGCGTCGGGAGCCTCAAACCGATCAGAGCACTGATTTGAACCTGCCAACTCACGCGATTATTGGGGATTGTGGGTGTGTTGTCCATACCCAGTTTTTTGAAATATTTATTTAAGTTCAAGGGCTAACGCACGATTTGCGTGATTAAGAGCTATTTGAGGCAATATGTGGGATGGCGCTGTGTTGCCCAAGGATGACACCCTTGGTTAATATGCAAAATCGACGCGTACAAAGCGGGGCTACTCCATAGCGGCGGAGAAAATACCCGCGCTCAGAGGTATGGCTCTCATCATCGATACCTCTGACCTAAGATATCTGGTGGGTTTGTTGCAGAAACTATATGTCCGGGACGCGGTCATCTCTCAGGCGCAAATCTGATGAATGCCATGCGCCGGGGAGCCCAGACTGTGAGTCTATGGTGCGCTCCCGTTTGGGACTCTCAGGGCTTTCTCGATTAAACACTTCAGGGGTTGCGCCCTAGGCCTTCTTGCGCGGCCAGCGCAGCAACCGGGCGTTTGATTGCCTGGTCAAATACCTGTCGTGCTGGCGGCTGCGCCGCCCAGCCTCAGCATCGCGGGTGCAATCCGCACCGATTCCATATCCGGCAGATCAAGCGGTTAACCCCTGGCTTTCCTTGCGAAACAGGCTTTCAGTCCATAGGATCTGATGCCAGCTCCGCACATAACCGTCTGACGATTCGTTCTGCAGCGTCGCCCCTGCCGTAAGGTTGTATCTGCTGGCCCCTGCTGCCTATTGCCTGTTTAATTGCTTCAATGATTTTTTCGCTGTTGTCTGGGGGTGCCAACCGGTTCCAGCCCGCACTCACCAATTCAGTCCATTCAGTTTCAGTACGCAGCGTGACGCACGGAACTCCTTGAAAAAAGGCTTCCTTTTGAACGCCTCCGGAGTCTGTCGCAATTACAGCGGCAAAACGCTCCAGACGCAGCATGTCAAGATAACCAACCGGCCCTATCATTCTGATCGATCTGGCAAGCGACGTCAGCTCCTCACTTGCGTTCACCAATCCCCTGGTGCGGGGGTGAACCGGCCACACCACAGTCATTAAGTCGGACGACACGGCGGAGAGCGCCGCCACGATGTGCCGCAACTTTTCGGGTGTGTCGGTATTTTCCGCGCGGTGCACTGTCGCAAGAATGTAGTTACGCGGCACAATTCCTGTTTTTTCAAATAATGGATCAGTCGAATTGAGGTTTTTACTATGCAGTCTCGCCACATCGTACATCACGTCGCCCGTAACAGCAATCTTGGCGGGCCTTACGCCCTCACGCAACAGATTAGCCTCAGCCTCCTCCGTTGGAGAAAAGAGAATATTTGAGATATGGTCAGTCAGGACACGGTTGACTTCTTCCGGCATGCTCATGTTGAAACTACGCAAGCCAGCTTCAACATGGGCGACGGGTATGTGCAGCTTTACCGCCGCAAGCGCGCCTGCGAGCGTAGAATTCGTATCACCATAAACAAGCACGTAGTCTGGGCGTGTAGTAACGAGGACTGTTTCGATCGCTTCGAGCATTCGGCCAGTCATCTGGCCATGAGACCCACCATGAATGCCAAGATTGTGTTGAGGGGCGGGGATTTTTAGTTCTTCAAAAAACACATCAGACATACTCAAATCAAAATGCTGACCCGTGTGGATCAGAATTTCGTTTAAAGATTTCGACTTCGCAATTTCGGCAGAAATCGCGCTGGCTTTTATGAACTGGGGGCGCGCGCCAATTACTGTGGCGATCTTCGGCAGTTTCATGCAATCAATTCCTGGTAGAATGAAATAAGCCTGCTTTCCTCAATGCCCCAATTGTATTTTTGAGAAACAGCCCGCTTGCCATTTTCTCCCATTTCTTTTGCGCGTGCTGGATTCGAAACGAGTGCATCAACCGCTTCGGCTGTGGCATGGGGATCTGATGGGTCCACACATATCCCGCAATCATTGCCAATAATAATTTCGCGCCAAAGCGGAAAATCAGAGGCGATCACCGGGATGCCGGCAGCCATATATTCGAACATTTTGTTAGGCTGCGCATCAACATGATTGGGCAATGGAAGAAAAGTAACTATCCCCCCCATTGATCGGCTCATAATATCACGGACGCCCGGCCTATCGAGATGTCCCAACGCGTTTACACGACCCCATCCGGCCTGCTTACGAACGGCTGCTTCAGTTTCTGACTCGGCGAACGATCCGACCAAGTTGAGTCTCGCAGGAACCGAGGTGTACTCCAGAGATTGCACGAGCGGCACGATGCCACGAATCAGGGCGATTTGACCGACGTAACAGATCTCACTCTGTTTGGACGACCATGGTAGGTTGGTGTCCAGCTCGCCAAGCATCGGAAAATTATTGATATTTTCGCTGCGCCGGGCAAAAAGCCTAAACTTGTTGGTAATGTAGGGCGTAGCGCCAATCACGCCATCGAAGCGACGGCAGGCATACTTTTCTAGTGAAGCAATCAGTCCCGCCATTACGCGCCGAAGGAAAGGAGTGAGATAAGGCTTGCCCAGCATCTGCTTGGGAACGTCCTCATGCGAATCAAAAACCACCCGTTTTCCGCGGCGCTTGAGCGAAAGGCCGACAAACATGAGTTCGGGGTCGTGAAACTGGTATAGGTCGGCGTTAATCTTGCGCGCGGCCGCTCCAACACGCCGGGCAGAAAAGACAATCCTGTTCAGCCTGCCAGTTGGCTTGCCGCAGTCAATAATCTCTATACCCTGGGATGTTGTCTCATTTCCTTTGCCATCTGCGACAATCAGAGTCACCCGATAACCAGCCTTGGCGAGGCTTACGCATTGCTTGTGATAAATGCGGATATCAAACCGGCTATGCGCCGATGTCATGTGCACGATGTGGCGTGGCTCACGCGTATCAGGAATAGACATTGATCCGGCGCCCCGTCACATATTCGGCCACGCGTTGCACACGCTTGGCCAGCTCCTGGCGCCATCGCCAATTTGGGAAATCGGTATGATGGCGTAGTGGGGTCGCGAGCATATCGTCGAATTCCTGACGGGATATTCGGAGCTTTTTGCAGAAATAACTGATGTCTGTTTCCAGCTCGACAGGATCATAGAGCGGGTGGTCAAGTTCAGCTACCGCGTCAGCACGCGAAATCTGCCCTGACACGATCAGGCTGGATAGGTGCGGGCGGCGTTTGTCATATCCAAACCGGACGGGAAGAATATGGTTCTGGAAGAGCTTGGTGAACAGAGACTCGCCATGTTTGCGGCCATAACTTCGCCAGCCGCACCGTTTCTGAAGCTCGGTAACGGCAATGTCCTTGTTGTAGGGCATGAAGTTCAACGGCCTGACCGTGCGCATTTTCCGTATCAGAGGAAACTCGAGATAGTACTGCAGGAAGCTGATCATCTGATAGGATTTGAGCTTTCTGGTCCCAAACTTCCGATGAATGGCGCGCAGGTTGATCGCATCCATGGCAGAGCCGTGCCACGCTTTCGGGAAGATGCCCTCGGTCGCGATATTGCCGCCGGAAAACACGACTGAAATCCGGTTCTTGATCGCGATATGATACAACGTCGAAAAGAAGATGTGATCCTGGGGCACGTCCTGATTTGGAATACCGGAGCGCAGAAATGCCAACTGCAGATCTCGCATGTCTTCCCAGTTGACGACGTGGGTATGCAGGTCAAAACCGCAATATTTGACGATGGCTTCGATATTCGAGACGGCAAGTTCGCTGTTCCAGCCAGCGTCGACGTGAACAACGAGTGGGCGCAAGCCTGCGTCGGCTATTTTAAGGGCCAGGTAAGAGCTATCGACACCTCCGCTTAAGCCAAGGATTGAATCGTAGGGCTTGCCAGCGCCGTCACGCTTTATGCGGCTGACCTCAGCCTCCCATAGTTTCTTTCCCTCATCATTGGGGAACCACGAACGCGAGGTGTCGCGCTCAAAAGACCGGCAATGATTACAGACCCCATCAGCATCAAATGTGATTTCAGGATCGCTTGTGTCCATCACGCAGTGTGAGCAGATCCGATATGGGATTTTAACTTCGGGCATTTTGCTTCCTGGCGGGTAGGGCGTATCAGCGGTGAGCTGAAATAGGTCTGGGTGCATAGGCCAGACTTCTCTGTGTTTGCCACCCCTTGCCGGACAGCATGACAAGCACAAGCAGTAATGCCACGCCTGATGAGACAAGGGCCGTCGTGGCTGATTGCTCAACGAGCAGAAATGAATAAATGAAACTCAAATACATATAGCCGGCATTGCCGTTCGCTTCGTAGAGTGCATCCAGAAGCTTCATGAAGCTGCCAACAAGTACTGTGGTCGCAAAATAGAGAGGGTACCCGCCATTAGCGAGCGCAATGGTGAAGGCGTTGGTGTTTACATTGGCATTCATATTACCTTCAAAGAGAAGACCAATCAGAAAGGTAGCCCCTAGGTCGCTTTTGATTCCTGACATAGGCGACCACAGATTGCCCCCGTCTTCAAACAGAAGCTCCATATAAAGCTGAACCTCAAATCCAGGTATTGCATATATGCGTCTGAAAAAATATTCCGCAACTGTGGAAAATCCGCTCTCCCAGTATTCAATCAAGAATACAGCAAAAAATATGATTGTAAGGAGAAATATGACCTTGAAAAATGACGCTGTTTTTCCTGATCTCAAACCAACGCCGACGGCATAAGATAGCATAATAAATACAAGTGGCTGCTTGGCGCCGATGCTATAGAAAGACACAAATCCAAAAATCAACGAACACGCCGCCACCCAATGACGTCTGGTGAGTCCTCCCAGAAAAGCCAGAAAGGGATTGATGCCGTTCATTGTAATCACATTGAAATATGCCAACAGTGATCCAGACTGAAAAATATCCCGAGCCTCCAGACGCCGCACATACATGTCCTCAACGGAAAGTCCGCTTGAGCTGCCCGCATTGAAAAATGTAATATAAGCCCCTGTGGCAGCAATACCGAAGACAATCATCATGACCACATCCGGATTCATGTTTATGTTTATTGGCGCGCGCCACTTAAACGATGTGATCAAATATATTATGATATTTGGAATTATTAACAAAATCAGCGATATGGAAAATGACAGAATATTTATATCTTTCGCTGCGCGCGCAAACAATATATATGACAGAATAACAAAAGTTCCGTACACAACATAGAATAGGTGAGATGGTTTTGTGATTGATTTTGGCATACTCATGCCGAGAACTATAATGAGTGCGGGCACTACCAACCCAAAAGAATTGGCATAGCTAAGGGGTAAAAATCCAATATATGCATTTGAATACTGTAGCTGCATCTCATATACGATGAGCGTAGTCACGGCGATTACTATTAAAGACAGAATCCACTGAAACTGGACCCAGGAATATTTCCTACTTGGCATTGACGAACGTATCCTTGGGGTAGTTGATCAACACAGCCTTATGTTTGCCGTGAAACACGAAAATGCTTCCCGCAGCGACAGCTGAAGCACCACCGCGTTCAACAGCTTCCACAAGGTGCTCAACTGATCCGGCACCACCGCTCGCGATCACCGGTGTACGGGTAGCAGCACACACTTTCTGGATCAACTCGATATCATACCCCTTCATAGTTCCGTCGCGGTCGATGCTGTTGATGAAAATCTCTCCCGCCCCCGCCGCGACCAGGTTCGTGATATGATCCTGAAGCTTTACAGATTCTTCCCGTCCACCCGAACACGAATACACCCTGTGAGGCCCGATGAGTGGTTTGCGGACGTCAATCGCGCCAACAATCGCCTGAGATCCAAATACAGCAGATGCTTCACGAATGACGTCAATGGAGCGAAAAGCTGAAGAGTTGATCACCACTTTCTCGATCCCGCATCGTATAACCTGCTGGACTTCTGCGAAAGTGCGGATGCCACCGCCATAGGCAACCGGCATAAAGCACTCGCCCGCGATTTCGGTGATGACCTCCCAATCTGGTCCCCGGCCTTCACGCGTTGCATCAATATCAAGAAGAATAAGCTCGTCGACCTCTTTTTCATTGAAGATCCTGACGGCGTTGACAGGATCGCCGATATAAACGTCGGACTTGAACTGTTTTGTTTTGACCAGGCCGCGGTCTCTCAGCAGCAGGCACGGGATGACACGCGGCAGCATCAGCACAGTCCTGCAAACGCACCAAGAAGGCGCTTGCCGAAGCGATGGCTCTTCTCGGGATGAAATTGAACACCCCTTATACATCCCAGGCCAATAGCTGCGGCATATTCTATCCCGTAGTGGGCTTTCAGGATGACGTTGCGTTCATCGGCGGCCTGAAGGTAGTAGCTGTGAACGAAGTAGAAGCGAGAATTAGGTTCAAGGGCCGCGCCGAGCATATCAGATGGATTGCTTACGTCGACACTGTTCCAGCCCATATTCGGAACGCGCAGATCCGGCTGATCGGGAAACCGGCGTGCAATGGCATCAATCCAGCCCAAGCCGGGTTCGTCGCCTTCCTCACTGCCTTTACCCAGCATTTGAGCGCCAACACAAATACCCAGCAGGGGAACCTGATGTACGAACACCCTTTCCTCGAGCAACGGAACAAGACCCGTTGCCCTGAGATTCTGCATACAGGCGTCGAATGAGCCATTCCCAGGCAAAATAATGCCACTGGCTGCAGCAACGTCAGTCGCCTGGCTTGTCATGCACGCTTTGTGGCCAAGCCTCGCCAGCATATTGGCTACAGCTCCGATATTGCCGATATTGTAATCAATGATGGCAATCACCGGACAACACCCCTGCTGCTGCGGTAGGTCAGGAAAAGGTAGATCAGATACATGACGCAATAGCCGTATGTGTAAGCGCGCAATGTGTCATGGAACCCGGACGACAGCAGAAGCGCAGCTGCGGTGACGGTCAGGAGGCACGCCTGCCATAGTAAATCAATGTGCTGGCGGCCGGTTATATAGAACAGATAGCTGAGCGGGCTGGCGACAAAGCGCAGCGCAAACATCGGAATCATGATGATTGCGATGGCGCCCGCTGGCCGCCAAGCCTCGCCAAAGCCCATAACAAACGCACGATCTGCGAGTAGGGTCACGCAAATTACCAACAGCAAGGAGCCAATGCTCAGGGTCCGGAATGTTGAAAGATATTCCTGCCGACACTCGCCTCTTTCGCGGTAGGCTTCAGCGGCATGACGGCGAAATACGTCTAACACGGCGCGCCCGAGGAGGGAAATCGGAACGCCGAGAACACGAAATGTCAGCGCCAGGATACCAGCGTTGGCTGCGCCAAAACGTTCTGCGACAACCAGCATGGGCAGTTGCGCGGCAAACGCACTGCAGGCATCGGCGGGCAGGGCAAAGAGCGGAAATCGCGCATGAGCGCGCCAAAAAGCCCACAATCTTCCGCCCTGTCCAGACCAATGCACCCATCTGATGGGCCGGACCCTGGTGGCAACCACAAGGTTCAGTATGAGGCCGCCGAGGTGTCCGCAGATGAGGCCGAGCGCGTCGCGGATCAGAAAAGCCATCAATAACTGTGCAAGCGCCACGGACACGGCCTGCGAGATGCGCAACCGTATAAGGGTGCGATAGTCGCCATCAGCGGCTGCCAGGGCCTGCCAGGAATCGCAGGCGGCGCATGCCATTGTACCTATGATGACTGAACTCACATAGAATGGACCTGACAACGGCATGGTCATGTAACCCAAGACCCACGGCACGAAACTCAGGCAACTCGCAACAGTACCAACCATGATGATTGTGGGAATCAACAGCGACACGGCATTTTCCCGCGGGTTGCCGTCCGGGATGACCGTAAGCGCGATTTCAAGCCGCAATGTGCTGATAACCGCGAGAATGAGGATGATGCCTATCCAGACGGAATAAATGCCGAATGCGTCTGGTCCATAAAGCCGGGCGAGCGCCAAAGCGCTGACGATGGGGATCAACTGCGCCACCGCAGTCCCCGAGAGGACGGAGACCACATTGCTCCAAAACGGTTTCTTCATTTCAACCGCGTCGCTTTGCGCTCATGGTCAGCACGGCAAGGCATAAAGGCTATCTGAGACTGGGTAGAAGGCGTTTTTGACGTATTCGGTATGAGTATGACCCGCAAGGCTTATCGTTGTGATGGACCTGTCACAATAGCTGCCACGGATGGGTAGTGAGCGTGTGAGAAAATGGCGAGGTCTGTGATGAGGCCGGCCCCGGGTATATCGGTTTGACAGTCCAGCGGACCGTGTAGGCCCTGTGATATCTGACAGGTCATGGCGCTGGATCGGCTTTCGCATTCTGAACGGCGCCGATAAGATCGTCCTGTCACATGATGTGGCGATGGATGAACTCAAAGCATGAATGCTCACCTGCGGCGTGCCTGTGCGCCCATGGACATTCCAGTTCTGGAAACAGAGCGGCTGATCCTGCGCGGTTACAGGCCCGAAGACGCACCCGCCGTGGCCGCGCTTCAGGGCAATGAAGACGTGCAACGCCACATGGGCGGACATATCGACGCCACACTGAAGGGCGCCTATGCGAAGATGCTGAACCACACGGCGCTGTGGCATTTTCGCGGTTTCGGCAAATGGGCAGTTGAGGAGAAGACAACCGGGCGCTGCATCGGCCGCGTTGGCCTTCTGGATTACCCTTATCAATGGCCGGGACTGGAACTCGGCTGGACCCTGCTGCCCGACACCTGGGGCAAGGGCTATGCGAGCGAGGCCGGCAAGGCGGCGCTCGACTGGGGCTTTGAGGTTTTAGAGGCCGACTGCATTCTCTCGATGATCCAGCCCGCCAACACCGCCTCAATCAATGTCGCGCAGAAACTGGGCGAGACCTACTGGAAAGACTTCGACGACGAAGACGGCCTGCAACAGATCTGGCGCATCACCCGCGATGAGTGGATGGCGGGGCGGTAACACAGCCCCCCACTAGTCGCCACCCTGGATGATCGGCTCACCACGCGCCTCTTTCAAAGCACTGGCGATGATCGGCTCTTTCCAGTAGCGCGCGAACCACAAGGCAAGCCATGGGTCGCCATGCGTCATGGACTGTTCCGCGACCGACATATCGACACGCGCCATCGCGGCTGCACTGTCGATCTTTTTGTGTTTGGCCAGCGGCGCGACCTGGCGCCGAACATCGGCCAGCATGTCGATGAGTTGTTCGACATAGGCATAAGACGACATCGGCGCACCGTGGCCCGGCACGACCTTTATGGCGTTCAGCGCATGGATCTCATTTAGGACGGTGGTCCAGTCAGCCGGATAGGAGTTGAACCCGTAAGGCACAGGCCGCACCACCGTGTCGCCAGTGATGACGATACGCTCGCCAGGCAGCCACACGACGGCGTCTCCAGTGGTATTGGCACGCCCCAGAAACAGGATGTCGACCGGCGTGCGCGGATCAGGCAGGCTCAATTTTCGGATAAAGGTTTCACCGGGCACGACGCGGTGCGCAGGCTTCATCTCGCGGCCATAGCGTTCGTACTCGGCCGCCGCCGTTGCATAGCCGGCGCGGATCGCCGGATCATAATCAGGCTTGACGGCGCTGCCGGACAGAAACGCCATCCCATCTGCAATGTTCTGCTGATAACGCGCATTGGCGGTCGGATCATCACCCGGCATGAAACGGTCAGAGGCCGGGCTCGCCAGCATGTCGCGCGTCGCGGGGGTGGAAATGATCCGCGCCTGCGGCCACACCTCCAGCAGGCGCGAAACACCAAGCGTATGGTCGCCATGCCAGTGCGTGAGAACGACGGCCTTCACCGGAAGACGGGTGCGCGCCTTCACATAGGCGATGACCTCGTCGGCGCCGGCGGGCGAGCCACCGCTGTCGACAAGCACGACGCCATCAGACTGTTCGATAATTTCGACATTGCCGCGTGGCTGCACATGGAAGACGTCGCCCTGCGTCAGGACCGTGACATGTGGTGAAAGTTCGACAGGCTGGAACAGCGGTGGGTCAGCGGTGCCATGTGCTGGTTCCAGAGGCGTGGCGCATCCGGTCAGCAGAAGCGGAACAAAAACAAGCGGAAGAACGAAGCGCCTGCGCAATGGAAGCGGCATGACTGGACCTGCTGATGGCTTCGGTCAGCTTACGCGCATCAAATGTCGACAACGAGAGACGAGCGGTTCAATTCTGCGTGTATCGGTGTGGTGCCTGATTATGCCCGGCGCGGCATCGCCGCCCAATAGTCCAGATCCAGAATCACCTCGGCGGGGTACTCGCCCTTCTCGTTTTTGTCAGGAAAATCCGTGCACGGACGGTCTTTCGTGGCCACCAGCCGCAACCGCAACGCGCCCGCATCCTTGCGCGCTTTCAGCTCTGCTTTCTCAACCACTTCCGACCACGCATAGACCGTGCCGCCTGCAAACAGCGGATTCACATGACGGCCGGCATTGATCGCCAGAATATGCGCTGCATTGGCAAGGCCGTTGAATGAAAGCGCGCGCGCCAGGCTGATGACGTGTCCGCCATAGATGAGGCGGCGGCCAAAGCGGCCCTGGCCCTCGGTGTGCTGATTGAAATGCACTTTTGCCGTATTCTGATACAGCCGGGTCGCCAGCATGTGGTCGCTTTCTTCGACCGTTACGCCGTCCACATGATTGATCTTCTCGCCGACGGCATAGTCATCCCAAAGATGGGGCGCCCCGGCGATGGCTGCATCATAGTCGTCAAACGCGACCCCGGCGGGCAACATCAGCGCATCGGCTGAAACCTTTTGCGGCAGATCAGGCACCGACTGCCCAGCGACATCAGCTTCAGGACTGCGCTTCCTGACCATGACCCAGCGCACATAGGACAGCACCGTATCGCCCGCCTGATTGAGCCCCGTGGTGCGCACATAGACAACGCCGGTCTGACGGTTCGAGTTTTCCTTCAGGCCAATGACTTCACTGACAGCGCTCAGCGTATCGCGCGGGAAAACAGGTTTCAGGAAACGGCAATCGGCATAACCCAGATTGGCCACCGCATTCAGCGAGATGTCCGGCACGGTCTTGCCGAACACCATGTGGAAGGCGAGCAGCTCATCCACCGGCGAGCGCTGATAGCCCAGACGCCGCGCGAATTCGTCAGATGAGGCGACGGCAAACCGGCCACCATAAATAGCGTTGTAAAGGGCCACGTCGCCCCCAGTCAGGGTGCGCGGGGTGGCGTGACGCAGGATCTGACCGATGCTGAAATCTTCAAAGAAATTGCCAGTGAACGATTTTGTCATGGCGCCGATCCCCAAAAGAAAACGGCGCGAGCCTTACCAGCCCGCGCCGCCCTGTCATAGATGACGTAAAGGTCGATTAGCCGCCACCCGCCTTGATGGCTTTGCGCTTCTCGGCAATGAAGTCGAGACCTTCCTTGGCGCTTTTGTTGGCGGCGTCCATGGTCAGGACTTTCTTGTAGCATTCCTCGGCCTTGTCGAGCTGGCCCAGATCCTCGTGGGCGCGGCCCAGCGTCAGCCATGCATCCACGCTCTTGTCGTTGATGGTGACGGCCTTGCGGCAGTCTTCGCGCGCACCGGCATTGTCGCCGGCCCATGACTTCGAAACACAACGCGAATAGATGTATTCGAAATTGTCGGGCGAAATCTTGATCGCTTCGTCATAGGCCTTGATGGCCTGCTTGTATTTTTCCTGCTCCTGATAGGCCATGCCGGTTTCGAAATGGGCCGGGCCAAGGTCGGGCTTGATCGCCAGTGCCTTGTCGAAATCCGCCAGCGCCTCAACATACTTCTTGGTGCGACGATAGGCCTGACCGCGATAGAAATAGGGGTAGGGCTGCCATTCCTTGGGCAATTTCGCAGCGTCGATCACACCCGTCATGATGCGAATGGTTTCGTCATTGGTTTTGGCATTGGCCGAAGCCTGGCCGCGCTTGAACTCCTCAATGGCGGCAGCTTCGGTGGCTGACTGTGCAAAGGCAGGTGCAGACAATCCGGTCACTGCGGCAAGGGCTGCGGCGATAAGAACTAAACGCATGGTCAACAAATCCTCCGGCTTCCTCTGGGGAAGGTCGTTTCTGATCGTGGCAGGAATGCGGCGCGCAGCTTTACGTCCAATATTTTGGGAGTCAACGCGCCGCCCGTTTGATTACTTCCTCTTGGGCTTGCCGCCGCCCGTGCGCTCGATGCCCTGCTTGGCCGCCTCAGAAGTCGGATCAAACGAAAGCAGCATCGTCCACATACGCAGGGACGAAGGCTTGTCACCAGCCTCCTCATAGGACTGCGCCGAAGCCTGGGTCATCTGGTTGCGCGCCGTGGTCTGGTCCGCGGTCGCACCAGCGGCGAGCGGGAACTTGGTGACCGCTGCTTCGCACGCCGCGCCTGCGTCAGCATGGGCCTTGGCATTGAACGCGACCGCGCAATAGAACTCTGCATAGTCCTTGTTGGTCGGCTCCACAGCCACAGCGGCCTTCATGTCAGCAACGGCCAGTTGCGGCTGGCTGGTCTTGGAATAGCAGTTACCGCGCTGGGCCAGAACCTGCGGATCATCGGGCTTCATCTCAAGCGACTTGGTGAAATCTGGAATGGCGTTGGGGCACTGATCCAGCATGGCGTAGCCTGAACCGCGCGCGAAATAGGCGATCTGCAGGTTCTTACCCTTCACTTTGCCGGAATCGATCACCTCAGTCAGCAGAGGCACGGCGGTTGTCGCATCCCCCTTCTGCAGGGCATCGATAGCCGTATTCATTTTCTTGACGGCGGCTTCCTCGCTCAACGCAAAGGCCGGAACCGCAAGTGCGCCCGCAAGCGCCAGAGCTGACATCCACTTAAGCATCCTCATCCCCTTTTTACGGCCCAAGGCCATACTGACAATTGACGTTGAGACTGAATGTAACCGGCTGAACCGTCACTGAACAATGACTTGACTCAACTCAAGAGCGGCCCGCAATCGCATCGGCCATCGCCACGACCTTGCGGGCGATGTCGGCATGTAACCGCTCGACCATACGCCCATCGAGCGAGAGAGCGCCCTTGCCCTGATTTTCCGGCAGGTCGAAGGCCGCGATCACCTTGCGCGCGTCGGCCACTTCCGACGGTGATGGGGCAAAGGCCGTGTTGCAGGGCGCAACCTGCGAAGGATGGATCAGCGTCTTGCCATCAAAGCCAAGAACACGGCCCTGCGTGCAGGCAGCGGCAAACCCGGCTTCGTTCTGAATGTCGTTGTACACGCCATCAAGCGCTGCAAGGCCATTGGCGCGGGCAGCGGCAAGCAGCAGCGTCAGATGTGGCAGCAACCCTTCACGGCCCGGCGTGTGCTGCCCGCCAAATTCTTTGACCAGATCATTGGTGCCCGCGACGATACAGGCCAGACGCCCGCCTTTTGCCCCGATGCTCGCAGCATTCAGAACAGCCTGCGGTGTTTCAAACATGATCCACAGGGCAACGCTTGCCGGAATGCCCGCCTGATCCATCGCCATGTTGAGCGCCCGGACCTCAGCGCCGCTATTCACCTTCGGCACCAGAATGGCGTCCGGCGGGGCGGATGCGACAGCGTGCAGATCATCGCGGCCCCATGGTGTGGTGAGTGCGTTGATGCGCACCACAACCTCACGATGACCAAACCCTTTGGCCGCAACGGCATCGCACACCTGTTGGCGCGCCATTTCCTTTGCATCCGGGGCGACGGCATCCTCCAGATCAAGGATCAGCCCGTCCGTGTCGATGGCGCGGGCTTTTTCCAATGCGCGCGCATTCGAGCCGGGCATATAGAGAACGGATCTGCGGGGTTTGATCGAAGCCGTCATGCACGTCTGCCCATTGGTCGAATAAAAGCGGCGGACCCTACAAAAGCATGCGGCTTCATGCAAATCTGCGCCATGTCCGTTACGTCACCGCCGCGCGTCCTGTCGATCCAGTCTGAAGTTGTGCATGGGCGCGTCGGCAACACCGCTGCGCGCTTCGTCATGCAGCGGCTGGGCGTCGAGGTTCTGCCGCTGCCCACCGTGCTTTTCTCAAACGTGCCCGGCCCTCAGGGTTTTGATGGCAAAGCGTTCCGTGCCGACGAGATGGATGTCCTGTTGCAGGGCCTCGAAAGACGCAATCTGCTGAACGGAATTGACGCGGTTGTCTCAGGCTATCTTGGGTCGGCACAACAGGCAGATGTCGTGAAGACTGCCGTTACGCTGGTGAAAGCGCATAACCCCGGCACTGTCTATCTGTGTGATCCTGTGTTCGGTGATGAAGGCGGCGTCTATGCCCGCCCCGGCGTGGCGGAGGCCATTCAGCACACACTTCTGCCACTCGCCGACATTGTAACACCCAATCGCTTTGAGCTCGCGCATCTGACCGGACATGACATCACCGATATTGAAAGCATGATGGCAGCGGCGCGCCTGCTCATGCGGCCGCTTGTGCTGGCCACTTCATGTCCATGCGCGGATGGTCAGATCGGAACAATGGCTGTTACCGCGCATGAGGCCTGGCTCACCTCAGCGCCGCGCATATCGCCCGCACCATCAGGCACTGGCGATGTGCTGGCAGCGGCCTTCCTCAGCTGGCAGCTGAAAGGTGCGCCGACACCGGAAGCGCTTTCGCGGTCGAGCGGAGCTGTTCATGCGCTCATCACGGCGAGTGCCGGGCAAAGCGATCTTGCACTCGTTGCCCATCAGGATGCGCTTATGAATGCGCGCCTGGCCGCCCGTTCAGTGTGAAGGCACCTCAGCCACGCGCTGCAGCACGCGCGTCCATCGCCTCGGCCAGCTTGATGTCACGGGCGGAAAGCCCGTTCACGTCATGCGTCGTCAGCGTTACCTCAACCCGGTTATAGACGTTGAACCATTCCGGGTGGTGATTCATGGCTTCAGCGATCACGGCGATTTCGCTCATGAACCCGAAGGCTGCTGCAAAGTCAGTGAAGTGAAAGGCTTTGACGATCGCATCGCGCCTCGGCTCGTGGCGCCAGCCTGTCAGCCTCGAAAGCGCCGCGCTGCGTTCGCTGTCGCTCAGTCTGACGATCATGATGTCATACCCTGTGCTGGAATGAGGGCCGGCCCCAGCGGATAGAAGCGCTCGGCCTCATAGTGACGCCCCTCGCCGGTCTTGTGGCTTGAAAAAAGCACCGTCCGCTCAACCGGAACGGGACCGCTGGCATAGAGATTGTTCGCGGCGATCCAGCCCTGCACCTGCTCAGGCAGCGAATGCCTCGGTCTGGCCAGTGTGACGTGGGGCACATATCCACCCTTGCCAACCGGCAACCCAAAGCGGCGGACGACTGAAAGATGTTTTGCCGCCAAAGCCATGAGGGCGGGGTTTTTCCCCACTGCGGCAAAAAGAGCGTGCGGCTGCTTTGTCCCGAAAGCGCCGACCCCTGAGAGTTCCATGTCAAATCCATTGGCGTGGATCCGGCGCAATTCACCATCAATATCCTCAGCCATGGGCTCTTCGACCGGCCCGAAATAGGCGAGCGTGACATGGAAGTTTTCCGGCGCCACCCAGCCCGCATCCCAGGCACGGGCACCGGACTGCTGCAGCGCCGTCAACTGACTTGCGACCAGCTGGGGAATCTCAATGGCGGAAAACAGGGAAATCATACCTTTTTATACACACGCAGGATGGCGGAAAGAATGGATGTCCGGTTTTCCTTGAAATTGCCCCCATTGATGGCGATATTTCCGGCAAGTGCCTGACTATCCCGTCCGGCATCATATAGGGAGACCTTGATGGCCGACTATCGCCAATCTGGCTATGCCACCACCGTCCGCAACGATAACGCAGCCATTGATGCTGGCCTGCGCAGCTACATGCTGGGCGTCTACAATTACATGGGTCTCGGTCTGCTGCTGACCGCCGCTGTCGCCTATGGCTTGTTCCTCGCTTCGTTTCAGACCCTTGGTGGTGAGGTCGTGGGCCTGACCCCGCTGGGCAAGACGCTGTTCTTCTCGCCCCTCAAATGGGTGCTGATGCTGGCCCCGATGGCCTTCGTTCTGGTTCTGTCATTCGGCATCAATCGCCTTTCGGCCGGAACGGCGCAGGTTCTCTTCTGGGCATTCGCCGCCGTGATGGGCGCGTCGCTCGCCACCATCTTTGCCGTCTATTCCGGCCAGTCGATCGCCCGCGTGTTCCTGATCACCGCCGGCATGTTCGGCGCGATGTCGCTGTGGGGCTACACCACAAAGCGCGACCTGACCTCGATGGGCTCGTTCCTGATGATGGGTCTGTTCGGCCTCATCATCGCCTCGCTCGTCAACATCTTCTGGCCGTCGGGCGCGCTTTCCTTCGCGATCTCGGTGATCGGCGTGGTCATCTTCACGGGCCTTGCCGCCTATGACACGCAGAAGATCAAGAACAGCTACCATGACAGCGATGATGCCTCGATCAGCACCAAGAAGCAGGTGATGGGCGCGCTGGAGCTGTATCTCGACTTCATCAACCTGTTCCTGATGCTGCTGCGCCTTATTGGCGACCGCCGCTGATCCGCGCAAAGCGTCGCGCAACAGAAAACCCCGGATTTGCGTCCGGGGTTTTTTATGTCCGCCATTCAACGATCAACAGCGCGAATGAGCTGCTTTTCCAGCACCCGCAGAACCTGCGCCAGATCGTGCCCCCGGCGCAGCACCTGTCCGGTCTGACCAAGGATTGCATAAGCGCCCTGCTTCATGCGCAAGCGCGGTCTTTTCTCCACCCGGAATAGCGGCATCTCGCTCGTGCGCCGATAGATGGAAAAGATGGCAACGTCCTTGAGCCAGGTGACCGCATAGTCGCGCCACTCGCCAGCCGCCACCATGCGCCCATAAACATTCAGAATAAGGCTCATCTCGCGGCGGTCGAAACACACCAGAGCGGGCGCAGCAGACACTGGCCCCGGCGGTGGTGACACCCATGCGGCGGGTTTGGTATGCCCATTCAACCGGACTATGTTCGGCGTGTCATCCACTCGTCATAATCTGTGCTCTGAGTCGCTTTGCCGCGCAAGCATGGTGACACTCGTCACATATTTCCACAGTCACGCTTTCGACACGATTTGGCCCTTCCTTCGCCGCGCGGCCCCAGCATGATCATTCCCGTCAAGAGACCCGGTTTCGGTGCTGGCCTACCCCCCCCAGCCCCCCAAGGCCCTCCGGGGCCGGGTCTTGTGACTGACCTTCTGGAATGAGTATCAGGCGCCGGACGATCCCCCCTCGTCCGGCGCTTTCTTTTGCGCAAACGGACTGGATTCCAGTCACCAGCGGCGCAACACTCCCTACTGCAAAGAAGTCGTGCGAGGGGCCAAATGAGACTGAAAGATCGCGTCGCCATCATCACAGGGGCCGCTTCAGGAATCGGGCACGCCAGCGCCCGCCTCTTCGCCGAGGAAGGCGCGCATGTCCTGGCCGTTGACCTGCCTTCCAGTGCCATCGCCACGGCACATGCCGGCGCGGTGAACATTGTGCCGCTCGCCCTTTCCATCACGGATGATGGCGCTCCAGAGCGTATCACCGGAGAAACCATCGCCCGGTTCGGCAGGCTGGACATCCTTTTCAACAATGCTGGCGTTTCAGGCCGCCATTTTGTGGAAGAAATGACCGATGACGGCTGGGAAAAAACGATGGCCGTGAATGTGACGGCGGTGATGAAATTGTGCCGCGCCGCCATCCCGCATCTGAAGGTCAGCCCTGCGCCACGGATCATCAACACCGCGTCGGTCATGGCGGAAGGCACTGATCTGGGGCTTGCTGCCTATTGCGCCTCCAAGGCCGGCGTGGCCGGCCTCACCCGCACGCTGGCACTGGAACTTGGCCGCTATGGCGTGACAGCAAACTATCTGCTTCCCGGTGCGGTCGAGACAGGCATGACCAAACCCCTCTGGGATATTCGCCCTGACATTGCCGATATCTGGGCCAAGAAGTCGCCTCTGCGCCGTCTGGGCCAGCCTCAGGATCTCGCCCGCGCGGCGCTGTTCCTTGCATCCGATGATGCGTCCTTCATCACCGGACATGGCCTCAACGTAGATGGCGGGCTCATGCTGCGCGTATGAAACTGATTCCCCTTCCGCACACCCCTGAGGAGCAGGTCTCCTGGTTTGCGATCTTTGCAGGCCTTCTGGCCGCGTCGCTGATCACCGCAGCACTCATGGTCTATACGCAGCGCGGCTGGGGCCACGAAAGCGCCGGGCCTGTCTTTCTGTTCTCATTCGCTTATGCCTTTGGCACAGGTCTGGTCGTCGGCATGCCGCTACTGGGCCGTATGGCCCGACACCGCCGCCTCACAGCGTGGCGCGCCATGCTGGCGGGGGCTGTTGCGGCATCGTTTCCCGGTCTGTTATTTGTCATTTTCATTGCGTCATGCGCCAACAACCCAGCCTATTGGGAACTGACAACCTGCACTGACGGCGTTCGCAACCCTGCCGGCTGGGGTCTCAGCGCTGGGCTCATCGCAGCGCTGGCATTGACCGGAGCGCTCGCGGCCCTCACCGGATATGTCGTTTATGGTGTCTTGCGCAGAATGCTGATTGCCGAGATGGAAGAAGAAAAAGCGATGGACGAGCGCCGCAGCTGAACAGCATTTCATTTGGCCAGAAGCAGGGTCTTGGCTACAAGACGCCGCCTGACCCGGCGCACGGCATTCATCTCACGCATGGCCATTATTGAATTCGACGCACTGAGAAAGAGCTTCGGCCCGGTCGAGGCGGTGCGCGGCATTTCGCTCAGTGTCGCAAAAGGCGAAGTGCTTGGATTTCTCGGGCCCAACGGTGCTGGCAAATCAACCACCATGAAGATGGCGGCGGGATTTCTAAGTCCCACATCAGGCACCGCGCGTATTGGCGGCCATGACATCGAGACCGATACCCGCGCGGCCCAGAGTCTGCTGGGCTACCTGCCCGAAGGCGCACCTGCATGGGGCGACATGACGCCGCGCGGATTTCTGGGATTCTGCGCAGCGGCGCGGGGCCTATCTGGAAAGCGGTTGCTCAGCGCTATCGATGCGGCCATCGAAAAAACCAATCTGCAGCAGGTTCTTGAACAGCCCATTGAGACCCTGTCCAAGGGCTTCAGGCGCAGGGTCGGGCTGGCACAGGCCATCCTGCACGACCCACCAGCGCTGATCCTGGATGAGCCGACTGACGGACTCGACCCCAATCAGAAGCACGCGGTTCGTGAACTGATCCGGACGATGGCAGCAGAAAAAGCCATCATCGTGTCAACGCATATCCTTGAAGAAGTCGGGGCCATCTGCACGCGGGCCATCATCATTGATCGCGGGCGCATTGCCGCCGATGGCCCGATCAGCGACGGATGCGTGACCTTCAACGTGACGCGCGCAGGCAAGCCGGAAACGCTCACCGCTGATTCACGCGATCTTGAGGGCGTGTTCCGACAGTTGACGGCAGAGTGAGGACACTATGCTGAACGCCATCAGGGCCGTCTTCATCCGCGAACTGGCCGCCTATTTCGCAACACCTCTGGCGGCTGTATTCCTGGTCATCTTCCTGTTCGCCATGGGTGCGTTCACGTTTTACATGGGCGGCTTTTTTGAAAGCGGCCAGGCCAATCTCCAGATCTTCTTCAGCTATCATCCCTGGCTCTATCTGTTTTTGATGCCTTCGCTGGCGATGCGGCTGTGGGCAGAGGAGCGCAAGTCAGGCACGCTGGAATTGTTGCTGACCCTGCCCATTCCGCTGTCAGCCGCTGTCATCGGCAAGTTTCTTGCGGCCTGGATTTTTGCCGGACTGGCGCTGGTATTGACCTTTCCGATGTGGATGACGGTCAACTATCTGGGCGACCCGGACAACGGCGTGATCCTCGCCTCTTATATCGGATCGTGGTTGATGGCGGGGGGGTATCTCGCCATTGGCTCCGCTGTATCGGCAGCCACATCCAATCAGGTGATTGCGTTTGTAGTGTCCGTGGTCATCTGCTTCCTCTTTACGGTGGCGGGCGCGCCGCTTGTCATGGACACGGCGTCTGCGCTGCTGCCAGCCGAAATCGTCAACACCATTTCCTCTTTCTCATTCCTCACCCATTTCAGCGCGATCATGTCCGGCGTGATTGATCTGCGCGATGCCGTCTATTTCGCCTCACTCATCACACTGTGCCTGTTCGTGACGGCCATGCTCATCGACATGAGAAAGGCGGGCTGACCTGATGTTCCAGCGCCTCGCCCGCAATCGCCGGCTCGCCGTTGCTCTGAGCATCGCGCTCACGCTGATCATGTTCGTGACGCTGAACACTGCAGCCAATATCTGGCTGCGCGGCGCACGGCTCGATCTCACGGAAAACGGTCTCTACACGCTCTCCGATGGCACCAGATCGATTCTTCGGGCGCTGAAGGAACCAGTCACGCTGCGTTTCTACTACTCGCCCAAGCAGGCCGCCGCTTTTCCCTCGATCCGTGCGCATGGCGAGCGGGTGCGCGACATGCTGAAAGAATACCGCCAGATCGCCGGCGGCAATCTCATCGTCGATGAGATTGATCCGGTGCCTTTCACGGAGAGCGAAGACCGGGCCGTGGCCGATGGTATCCAGGGCGCGCCGGTGGAAGGCGGCGATCCGGTCTATATGGGGCTTGCAGGCACCAACATGGCGGATGGTCATGAGGTCATCCCGCTCCTCACCCTCGATCGTGAGCAATTCCTAGAATACGATCTTTCCTCGATGGTCGCGCGACTGGCGGCGGTCAAAAAGCCGGTCCTGGGAGTTGTCTCAAGCCTGCCGCTCGATGCCGGACCGGGGGGCGAGATGGCTGCTGCCCAAGGCCGGGCGCAACCTTATGTGATCTATGCGCAGCTCGCGCAGATTTTCGATGCGCGCATGATCGGCCAGGACTTCCGGTCTGTTCCCACAGACATTGACGCGCTGATGATCGTGCATCCCAAAGCGCTCAGCCAGAAGACGCTCTACGCCATTGATCAGTTCGTCATGCGTGGCGGACGGGTGCTGGCCTTTGTCGATCCGGTTTCGGAAATGGCCCAGATGCTTGGCGGCACATCGCAGGACCGGCTCGCCTACAAATCTGATCTCTGGCTGCTGAAATCGTGGGGCGTCACCTACACCCCTGACGAAGTCGTGCTGGATCGTGGCCGCGCGCAGACGGTGCAGTATGGCGCAGACCCACAGCGGCCTACCATTGCCTATCCGGTCTGGCTGGCACTCAAGGCTGACAAGGCTGGAACAACTGGCGATTTCGACACGGGCGATCTGGTGACCGCATCGCTGACACGACTGAACCTTGCCTCGGTCGGACGGTTATCTCAGGCAGAAGGCGCCACGACGTCCTTCACACCCCTGCTGCGCTCATCAGAAGATGCCATGCTGACAAGCGGTGAAATGCTACAGATGCAGTCAGATCCCGATGAACTGATGCGTGCTTTCTCACCCACAGGCGAACGCTACACGCTCGCCGCGCGCATATCGGGGCCCATGAAGTCGGCATTCACCGAAGGCGCACCGCAGTCAGATGCGAAAGACGCCGTGCAGCCGCTGCCACCGCACATTCCCGAAACGCAAAACGCCAACATCATTGTCACAGCCGACAGCGATCTGTTCGACGACCGCTTCTGGGCACAGACCCAAAGGCAGGGAGGCGAGATTGTCGCCGTACCCGTTGCCGACAATCTTGCCTATGTCGCAGGCGCTGCCGAAAACATGCTTGGATCAAACGATCTGATCCGCCTGCGCGCCCGCGCCAGCTCGGAACGGCCCTTCACGGTCGTCGAAAATCTGAAGCGTCAGGCCGATGCGCGCTTCCTGCGTGAAGAACAAGATCTCCAGGCGGCGATTCTGGAAACCGAGGAAAAGCTAAAACAGCTCTCACAGCCGGCAGGCGGTGACCCGGCAGCCGTGACCCCGGAACAGGAGGCAGAGGTCAGCAAGTTCAAGGCCGAGCTCACCCGCTCGCGTGCCCGCCTTCGCGACGTCGAACACCAGTTGCGCGCCGGGATCAACCGTTTGGGCAACGGACTGGCCGCCATCAACATCACGCTGATGCCAGTTCTGCTGACCATCGCGGCGCTGGTTTTCGGCTGGACGCGCCGTCGCCGACTGCGTGCCGCACAAATGATCGGACGGGTCAGATCATGACGGCACGTGCCTCCGGCGAAAGAAAGCGTGCGCGCCTGCTGGGCCTGCTGACGCTCGGCGCTGTCATCTCGTCAGCCCTCGCCCTCGCTGCCATCAACAGCGAGCGGCCCAATCTTGTCGCACGCATGAGCGAACAGGCCCTCTATCCAGACTTCGCGGCCGCATCTTCCGAGGCACAGTCGATCCGCATTGAAAGCCCTGCCTATTTCGTCACCCTGAACAAAGGGGCTGACAATAACTGGACCATCGCCGAGCGCGGCAATTATCCGGTCAGCGCGGGGTTCGTGCGCACGCTCATGCTTTCAGTGTCGCACATTGATCTTCTGGAACAGCGTACGGCAGACCCCAGCCGTCATGCCGCCATGGAATTGACGACCGGCGATCAGGGCAAAGGCCGCCTGATCACGATAAGCCGCACGGGCGGGGCCGTTCTGGCATCCTTCGTCGCGGGGAAGACCCAGTCTCCAGCCGCCGACACCATGCCAGGCACGTTCTTCGTGCGCCGCAACGGCGAGGATCAGACCTATCTGGCGCGCGGCGATTTCAGCCTGCCTGCCAGCATTGGTGATCTTCTGGATCACAACCTGTTCAGGCTTGAGGAAGGCCGCATCGCCACGATTCTGGCAAAACGTCACGGCGGCGAGACATACAGGCTCACACGCGCGGCCCCTGCCGCCGGCTTCATGCTCGACAGCTTGCCAACAGGCAAAGAAGCCGAGGCTGACGGCATACTGAAAACACCGGCTTCAGCGGTTTCAGGTCTGACCTTTCTGGACGTGATGCCTGCCAACGCGTTTGCGGCAAAAGACACGACAGAAGTGACTGTCACCACATTCGACGGGTTGGTTCTGGTCTTCACGCTGAACGCCGCATCCGACGATGGCGGCTTCGGCACGATCAGTGCCTCAACCACGCAGACGGCGAGCGCTGAGGTGAAGACAGAATCCGAAATGATCAATGCGCGGGTGAAGGCATGGGCCTACCGCTTTCCATCCTTCGTCATCACCAATCTTGCGCCGCCACTCGCCTCGCTCATGCATGACAAAGCAGCAGACCCCAGGCCAACGCCTTGAGTCAGGGCTGGACGGCGATAATGGCCGCGCCAAGCACCGGGCCTTGCCCCTCACGCTGGACAAAGACGGCGATGCGATCCTGTCCTTCGCTGCTGGCACCTTGCAGCGGCAGTTCTATCTTTGCAGCATCGCCTGACCAGGCACCGATGGCTGCAAGCTCGCGCACCACATTGGTATAGGTCACCGTCTTGCCGCTGTTCTCGCCACCAGTGATGTTGACTGCGGACGACGCAGTCAGGCGTGCAGCCATGACCATCGCCTCAACACCTTTCAGTTGAGGGCTCTCAGCGATTTCGATGATGATCGATGATGGCGTGCGCGTCAGGCGGATGTCAGCGCCCGGCATTTCCTTGGCCAGGTGCGCGGCGATCATCGCGCGCACATCATCATGGCGGCTGCCGACAACATCACCGATGCCACCCACCACGATCTGCGGCGTATAGACGCTGCGCGAGGGCAGCCCAAGCGCATAGGCCTGCTGGCGTTCGGTGAAGGTGTGCTGGGCGAAGGTATCGGTCCAGCCGAGATAATCCCAGATATCGACGGGCAGAGTCAGCGCGACCACATCGCCGCGCTGCGCCAGTTCCTGCATCATCCCGTCCGCCTCAGGACAGGATGAGCAGCCCTGACTGGTGAACAGTTCCACCAGAACAGGCCGGGCCGCAGCCGGAACAGGCACGCCAAGAAGCAGCGAAACGGCAAAAGTGGCGGCAAGCCTTCTCATGCGCGTGATCCTGCCCTGCTTGGCGGCACCATGCCAGTCACGGTGCGGTGAAAGCGCGATGAAGCGGCGTTCAGGCCGCTTCGCCGTCGCCCTTGCGATGATCCTGACGCTCGGCGATGCGCGCGGCTTTGCCCTGACGGCCCTTAAGGTAGTACAGCTTGGCGCGGCGCACACGGCCACGGCGGGTCACCTCGATCGAGTCGACCAGAGGCGAGTGGACCGGGAAAACACGTTCCACGCCTTCGCCATAGCTCAGCTTGCGGACCGTGAAGTTCTCGTTCAGGCCAGCGCCTGCCCGGGCGATGCAGACGCCTTCAAACGCCTGAATGCGTTCGCGCGTTTTCACCTTGCCGGATTTTTCTTCCACCGAGATTTCGACGACCTTCACATTGACCTTCAGCGTGTCGCCGGGGGCGAAGTCAGTGGTGCCGGATTTGCGGGCGAGCTTGCCCAGCTCTTCCTTTTCCAGCGCAGCGATGATGTTGCTCATGGGGTATCCTTTCATCTCACATCAGTTGGGCTTGCGGTTATGCGCAGCATAAGCCGCCCACAGATCCGGTCGCCGGTTTCGGGTAATCGTTTCGGCGGCAGCCTTGCGCCACGCGCCGATCTCGGCGTGATGGCCGCTGGCCAGCACTGCCGGAATGTCATGGCCCTCAAAGCTCTGGGGCCGGGTATAATGCGGGTATTCCAGAAGGCCGTTCTCGAAGCTTTCTTCCCGCTCGCTTTCGCTGTGGCCCATCACACCGGGCAGCAGACGCACACAGGCATCCATCACCGCCAGCGCCGCGAGCTCACCACCCGAAAGCACGAAATCGCCAAGACTGAGTTCGCGCACATCGCGCGTGGCGAAAATCCGTTCATCCACGCCTTCAAATCGTCCGCATACGAAGATGGCGCCGGGGCCAGCCGCCAGCTCACGCGCGAAAGCCTGCGCCATGCGGGGACCGCGCGGGCTGAGATAAAGCACCGGGCGATTTTTCGGCTCATCAGCCAACGCTGCATCAATGGCACGCGCCAGCACATCCACGCGCATCACCATGCCGGCACCGCCGCCAGCCGGGGTATCATCCACCTGACGGTGTTTGCCTTCGGCGTGCGCACGGATGTCGATGGTCTTGAGCGCCCAGGTGCCATTGGCCAGCGCCTTGCCGGCGAGCGATGTACCCAGCGGGCCGGGAAACATTTCCGGAAACAAGGTCAGCGCGGTGGCGGTCCAGGGCATGGTCATGCCGCACCCCCATCCGCATTGTCGTTGGCAGGAACGCCATCGGGCGACACGGGGCCGGGCACAATGAACTGGTGGGCGACTGAACCCTCAGCAGCATCGATGACAAGCTGCGTGTCGGTGATCTCGATAACGACATCATCGCTGAACGGCAGAAGCAGTGTGCCGCGTTTGCCGTTGAGCTTCACCTCGATCAGATCACCCGCGCCATAATCCTGCACGGCGACGACTTCGCCCAACGCGGCACCCGCTTCATCCACCACGGCGAGACCGATGAGATCAGCCGCATAGATCTCGTCCTCATCATCGGTGTCGGGCAGGGCATCGCGGTCGATCTGCAGCTTGCGCCCTTTCAGACGTTCAGCTGCGTCACGGTCGGCCACACCTTCGATGCGGGCGATGACATGATCATGCGCGGCGCGCACATCCTTCAGCACAAGAGTCTCGCCGCGCTCGGTGATGAGCGCGCCATAGGCGGCAATCGCGCACGGGTCCGCCGTGAAGCTGCGCAGCTTCACTTCGCCCCGGACCCCGTGGGGTCTGACGATTTCGCCAAGAAGGACCATGCCGCCGGACACGTGCGTTCAGAAAGCGACGATCAGGCCGCTTCCGGCGCTGCGGCTGCAGCGGCGGCGGCTTTGGCGCGTTCCTGGGCCTTGGCCTTGGGGGCCGACTGCTGAGGTGTTTCGCGGCGCACGGGGGCGGCCATCACACCGGCATCGGCGAGGAAGCGGTGCACGCGCTCGGTCGGCAGTGCACCCTTGGAAACCCACACCTTCGCCTTGTCGGCATCGAACTTCAGCCGGTCGGCATGTTCACGGGGCAGCATCGGGTTGTAATAGCCGAGCTTCTCGATGAAGCGGCCATCACGCGGGCTCTTGGAGTCCGCAACAACGATCGCATAGATGGGGCGCTTCTTGGTGCCGCCGCGCGAGAGCCTGATCTTCAAAGCCATACTGTTCGTCCTTTCACATCGTTCGTATTCATTTCCGCCCGAGACCGGGCGGCATTTGCGGGAAGCCGGGGGGAAGCTGCGGCATACCGCCGCCGCCCATACCGAAAAGCGCGCCGAGGCCGCCTTTCTTGCCCTTCTTCAGATCCTTCATCATGTCCGCCATCTGGCGGTGCATTTTCAGAAGCTTGTTGAGTTCGGAGACATCAACGCCCGAACCTTTGGCGATGCGCTTGCGGCGCGCGCCGTTGATGATGTCTGGCTTGGCGCGTTCCTTCTTCGTCATCGACGAGATCATCGCCTGCTGACGTTTGAAGATGGAATCATCAAGCCCTGCCTGATCGATGGCGTTCTTGATCTTGCCGACGCCGGGCAGCATGCCGAGCACACCCTTCATGCCGCCGATCTTCTGCATCTGCTTGAGCTGCTCGGAAAGGTCGTCGAGCGTGAACTCGCCCTTTTCCATGCGCTTGGCGATGGCGGCGGCTTTTTCGGCGTCGATGGTTTCAGCGGCTTTTTCCACCAGCGACACGACGTCGCCCATGCCCAGGATGCGACCGGCCACGCGGCCAGGGTGGAAGTCTTCCAGCGCATCGAGCTTTTCGCCCATACCGATCAGCTTGATCGGTGCGCCGGTGACCGCGCGCATCGAAAGCGCCGCGCCGCCACGGCCATCGCCGTCCATGCGGGTCAGCACAAGGCCGGTGATACCAACACGTTCCTTGAAGGTGCTGGCGATATTGACGGCATCCTGACCGGTCAGCGCGTCAGCGACCAGCAGGGTTTCGTGTGGTTTGGCGATATCGCGCACGGCGGCGATCTCGGCCATCAGCTGTTCGTCGATATGCAGACGGCCCGCCGTATCGAGCAGGATCACGTCATAGCCCGACAGTCGCCCGGCGGTGACAGCGCGCTTGGCGATATCAACCGGCATCTGACCGGCCATGATCGGCAGGGTGGCGACGCCTGCCTGCTCGCCCAGAATGCGCAACTGATCCTGCGCGGCCGGGCGCTGCACGTCGAGCGAGGCCATCAGCACTTTCTTGCGGTCGCGCGTGGTCAGGCGGCGGGCGATCTTGGCGGTCGAGGTGGTTTTGCCCGAACCCTGCAGACCGACCATCATGATGACGACCGGGGCGGGCGCGTTCAGATCAATCGTGCTGGCTTCCGAACCCAGAACGGCGGTGAGTTCGTCATGGACGATCTTGACGACCATCTGGCCCGGCGTCACCGAGCGCAGCACGTCCTGACCCACGGCCTTGACGCGGACCTTTTCGATGAAGTCCTTGACGACGCCCAGCGCGACGTCGGCTTCCAGCAGCGCCACGCGCACTTCGCGCAGCGCCTCGTTGACGTCGGCCTCAGACAGTGCGCCACGGCCGCGCAAGCGGTCGAAAACCTGTCCAAGTCTGTTCGTCAGCGTGTCGAACATCAAGCGCATGGCCCAAGCAGGAACGCCTCCGGGGGCGCGACGCGCTGCCGGAGGTTCGTCCTTAAAGGCCGTCCTTTAAGGCCGTCGGGGCGGAATTGTCCCGAGGGAGCCGCGCATAAGCCCTTCCCCAGCCCGAAAGTCAAGTTTATCCCATGCCCCAGTCATGTCCGAAGCCCGGCGCATCATCGTGAACGAGACCATCAGCCTTGATCCGTCCGAGATCGAGGAAAGCTTTGTGCGCGCCTCCGGCCCCGGCGGTCAGAACGTCAACAAGGTTTCCAGCGCCGTGGCGCTTCGTTTCGATGTCGAATCATCCCCCTCGCTGGACGGCTGGACCAAAACACGGCTGATGCGGCTGGCGGGCACCAAAATCACCAAGGACGGCGTGCTGGTTTTGAAGGTCCAGGACAGCCGCGATCAGTCGCTCAATCGCGCGACCGCCCTGCAGCGTCTGATTGAGCTGATTGCCAGGGCCAGCGAGCGCCCCAAACGCCGCATCGCCACCAAGCCGACTTTCGGCTCAAAGCAGCGCCGCCTTGAAAGCAAAACCCGCCGCGCCGGGGTGAAGGCACAACGGGGCAAGGTAAGCTTTGATTGAGGAAGATCACCGGCTCGAACTCTCTCCCCGCATAAGATCCGTCCAGCCACCATATTGGGCCATCAAAAATATCAACGCCTCGACTGAAGGGCCTTCAGTCGTGCGTGGGATGCCAGCGTGCCACAGGCAAGGCGGGTCATTTTTTGGGTTTGTCGGGGTTGCCGATATCCACAGTGAATTTGTAAGCGCCATCCGGCTGTTTCTGCCACACCGTGGCATAGCTTCCGGTCAGGCTATGCGTTTGCCCTTTTTCATCCTTGGGAGTGACAAAGGTCCAGCGACCATGGGTGAAGCCCATTGTTCCGTCTACGGATGAAACCGCTTCCACCGGTGCCCAGCTCAACGTACTGCCTGGCGGATATGACGCCTCCATCAGAGATTTGATCGCCGACGGGCCGGTCATAGGTTTCTCGTCGCCGTTGAACTGGCGTGCGTCGGGTGCGGCATAGGCTTCAAAGGCTTTGGCGATGCCGTCCTTCTGGGCCATCTCGTTAAAGGCCTTATCGGCAGCGATGAGTGCGTCTTCGTTGGGCCCGGCAACCGCGGGCAGAGCCATAAGGGATGCAAACGCAAATGAGGTGAGTAAGCGGCGCATAGGTCTCTCCATCCATCAGATGAGGGCAGCGAAGCCCAGATCACGGCGGATGTCAGCGGCTGAAACGCCGCTCGCCTTCACATCTTTGAGAGAGCGCGCACCGTCGCGCTTGGCCAGACGCTTTCCATCGGGCCCCAGGTGCAAGGCATGATGGTGGTAGTGAGGTTCGGGCAATCCCAGCAGCTTCTGCAACAGGCGGTGCACGAAGCTCGATGGAAACAGATCTTCACCGCGCGTCACCAGTGTGACGCCCTGTAGCGCATCATCCACGGTCACCGCGAGATGATAGCTCGCGGGCGTATCCTTGCGCGCCAGCACGATGTCGCCAAAGATGGAAGGGTCGGCAGCAATGCGCGCTCTCTTTTCGATCATGGTCAGCGCGTCGGCCATGGCCGCAGCGCGCGTCATGTTCAGCCGCACGGCATAAGGCACGCCTGATGCCATGCGCTCAGCACGTTCGCCCGTACTGCGATGTCGGCAGGTGCCGGGATAAAGCGGCCCATCAGGGCCCTGTGGCGCGCTGGCGCTCATCGTGATTTCGTTGGCGATGTCCTTTCGTGTGCAGAAGCAGGGATAGGTGAGGCCCATGGCGTCGAGCCGTGTCAGCGCCGCCGCGTAGTCTGCGAAATGCTCTGATTGACGCCGCACCGGCGTTTCCCACGAAAGGCCAAGCCAGGCGAGATCATCATGGATCGCTTCTTCAAACGCGGGGCGACAGCGCGTGGCGTCGATATTCTCGATGCGCAGCAGGAAACGCCCGCCCTCCGCCCGCGCCGCCGCAAAGGCTGTGAGCGCCGAGAAGGCATGGCCCAGATGTAACAATCCCGTGGGTGATGGGGCGAAGCGGGTGACAGACATCGGATTTGCGGACAGACTTCATCGAATGGATGGAGGATGACATGCCAGAGATCAATTGGCTTGGTGCAGTTGCCGCTGGTGTTGTTGGATTTGTATTCGGCGGGCTGTGGTATTCGCCGCTGCTGTTTCAGAAGATCTGGTTACGCGAGACCGGCATCGATCCAAAAGGCCCGATGCGCTACCCGGTCTGGCTGCCGATGGTGGGGGCTGTCGCCCTTTCCATTCTGGGTGCCATAGGTCTGTCGCTGCTGATGGGCCATTCCCCCAGCCTTAAAGATGCGGTGCTGACCGGCGCGGTTGTGGGCTTTCTGTGCGTCGCCCCAGCCATCAAGATGAATGGTCTGTTTGGTCAGAACAGCCCGGTGCTCATCATGATTCATACCCTTTATCCGGCGCTGCAGTGTGTGCTGATGGCGGTCATCCTGTCGCTGCTGGGATAGCCTTCACACAGGCGTCGCGATTCATATAGTATCCTCGCATCGAAACCCGAATCGCAAGGAAGCTTGGCCTTCATCAGAACGAGCCACACAAAGCTCACCTTAAAGGAAGCGTGTCGTGTACGCCGCTGAGCGCGCGCCCGACTCGTGCCCAGCACTCGTTTTGAACGCCGACTACCGGCCGCTCTCGTATTTCCCCTTATCGCTGTGGTCCTGGCAGGACGCCGTCAAGGCCGTGTTTCTGGAACGCGTGACCATCGTCAGCCAGTATGATCGTGTGGTGCGCTCGCCTGGCTTCGAGATGCAGCTACCCTCGGTCGTGTGCCTCAAGGATTATGTGAAGCCTGCGCGCACGCCTGCCTTCACGCGGTTCAACGTATTCCTGCGCGACCGTTTCCAGTGCCAGTATTGCGGAGAGAAGCACGACCTCACCTTCGATCACGTCGTGCCGCGTTCGCGTGGCGGAAAAACGACGTGGGAAAACATCGTCACCGCCTGTTCTCCATGCAACCTGCTGAAGGGTGGGCGGCTGATGCATCAGTGCGGCATGTATCCGGCGCATAAGCCCGAACGGCCCACGGTGCAGGACCTCCAGCGCAATGGTCGGGCCTTTCCGCCCAATTATCTGCATGGGTCGTGGCACGATTATCTTTACTGGGACAGCGAGCTGGAACCCTGACGAAGGGGCAGCCGTTTCGATTCGACAAGCGCCCCTCGGTGCGTATTGTGCGCCCGCCATGGGGGCTTTGCGCATCAACATGAGAATGGCCGGCTGGCGGCAGTTCGCACTGCTGGCCGTGCTGCTTTATGCCACCATGTTGCGGGCGTTGGTGCCTGCTGGTTTCATGCCCTCAGCGAACGCAGACGGCATTGGCCTTTCGGTGTGTTCCTCTGATGGCCCAGTCATTCCGGGCGAAGACTCTCAAACGCGCGAGACATCCCGGCTCTGGACCAAAGCGCATGGTCCATGCGCCTTCTCGGGCACCGCGACCGATGCTCCACCGCCGGCTGCGCCGATTGTCAGTGTTGCGCTGGCTGTTTCCGAAGGCCGCTTCGAGGTCGATGATACCTATCGCACCGCGCCACCGATTTTTATTGGGCCGCAGTCACCGCGCGCTCCACCTGTTTCCCAAAGCTGATCTGTCCGTATGCGGAACGATGTGAGCGCCTGCGCTCGCATCGTCCCACGATCAATGCCTTTGAGGAAATCTATCATGATCCATTCTGTTCGCGCTGTCGCGCGCGTTGTTTTGAGTTCCACAGCTCTTCTTCTCTGCTCGTCCGTCATCGCCGGTGAACCTGAAAAGGGCGATGAAACGATCATCGTCACCGGCTCGAAGTCAGCTGCACAGTTCGGCGTAAAATCGGGCATCCCGCTCGCCAAAATGCCGCAGGGTGTACAGGTGCTGACATCTGATGATCTTGGCACTCGTGGTGTCGTCTCCATGGGCGATGCCCTGCGGGCCGTCCCATCGGCCAATGTCGGGATGCCACGCACCTCGCCCTATCAGAGCTTTTCTCTAAAAGTGCGGGGTTTTCTGGCCGATCAGATGCGCAATGGCGTGCGACAGCGATATTATGAGGATGTCGACGCATCCTCGATGAGCAATATTGAACGCATTGAGGTGCTGAAGGGCCCGTCTGCCGCGCTTTATGGCGAGTCAGCACAAGGCGGCATCATCTCGATCATCACCAAGCGCCCACATGATACATTTGGCTGGGGCGGTAGCATGACCATCGGGTCTCATGAGCGCTATGTTGCGTCCTTCGATGTTACAGGCCCATTCAGCACCGATGGCACGCTGACGGGGCGCCTGACCGGCGAAATTGAACGGTCCGAGACCTTCGTAGATTATCAGCGTCTTGACCGAGAAAATTTCGGTCTGGCACTGGACTGGCGGCCCAGCGCAGCGTTTTCGGCTCGCCTTGTCGCCGAGTGGCAGGAACGCCGGACATTGCGCAATCCCGGACTGCCGGTCATCGGAACCATTGTTTCCAACGGTGTGGGCGAGGTGCCGCGCCCGGCATTTCTTGGCGAGCCGGATTTCTCCCACCTCAAATCGTTTGCGCCGCTGGTTCAGGCATGGGCCGATATCAGCCTGGGTGAGGGTTGGACGCTAACCCCGCGCTTTTCGTTTTCAGGGTTCAACAGCAATTTCGACCAGATCCGTCTGCGTGCCATGGCAGCGGATAAAGTCACCGTTTCGCGTAACGGTCGTTCTGGCAAGGAAGCAGACACTTACGCGATCGCCCAAATCGATCTCTCCGGCAGTTTTGAGACGGGCAGTGTCGTACATAAATTACTGGTCGGTCTTGAGTATGACCGCGAACGCAGCACGTTCCTGCAACGCAACATCGCGGCGGTGCCCAGCATCAACGTGCTGAAAGCGTCTTATGCATTTACGCCTGCCATGCCGCCGGTGTTCGTGTTCGCTTTCGACAATCGCTACAACATCGATGGCGTTGCAGCCTATGCGCAGGACATCGTCGACGTCACTTCCAACTGGAATGTCATTGCCGGTGCGCGCTATTCCAATATGCGCACCTTCAATCGTGATGGCGGTATCTGGGGCTCCTCGCGCGTGGAGGCGTGGACCTGGCAGCTTGGCACGTCCTATGTGCTGGGCAATGGTTGGTCTGTCTTCGGCGGTTACAACACCGGCTTTGACATTGAAAATTCAGCCGGGTCACGCGCGCGCACAGGCAAGCCGTTCCAGCCTGAAACCTCGGATCAGTATGAGGGCGGCGTTCGCTATGCCTCTGACAGACTCAGTTTAACCGCCAGTCTTTTCCAGATACGCCGCCGCAATGTGCTGACAACCGATCCGCTGGATGCCAATTACAGTGTCCAGACAGGTGAAGTGCGCGTGCGCGGCCTTGAGATGCAGGGCAGGTGGCAGGTCAGCGACGAGCTTTCTCTCGATGGCGGTTATGCGTTGATGGAGGGCCGGATCACGCGCTCCAACAATGGCGATCAGGGTGGATTGATTGGTGACCTGCCGCGCCACAGCGTCAATCTGTCTGCCAATTGGAAGCTGACCGACATGCCCTTGGCGTTGCGGTTGAGCACCAATTATGTGTCGTCGCGCGCCCTGGTGAATGGCAGTACCATTCGTCTACCCGCTTATGCGGTGGTGGATTTTGGCGTCTCGTGGGATTTTGATAATGTAAAGCTGCGCTTCACGCTCAGCAATCTTTTCGACCGGCATTATTATACGGCCAGCGGCAATGCGTTTGCTGTGTATCCCGGTGAGCCGCGCCAGTTCTCACTGTCCATCTCTCGCAGTTTTTGAGGGCAGGGCAATGACCGACGCATTCGTCGCCCGCGCAGGGCTCTATCGCACCATCTGGCGCTGGCATTTCTATGCTGGGCTCCTTGTGGCTCCCGTTTTACTGACGCTCGCGATTACCGGAGCGCTCTACCTCTACAAGGATGAGATAGAACGCTACTGGTATGGTGACATCATGACCGCGCGTGTCGGCATGGCGCAGCCTGCTTCCGAGCAGCAGGCTGCCGTGCTGACCGCGTATCCTGGCGCGCGCGTTCTGCGCTATATTCTTCCACGCGATGAAGGCAGCGTGTCCGAGTTTCTCATCGAAACGACGAATGGGAAGGCGCTGAGCATTTTTGTCGATCCATCTTCGGCCCAGGTGACGGGTGCGCTCAACACCGGATCACGACTGATGAGTATCGTGCGTGATCTGCACAGTGGTTCACTGTTTGGCGTGGCAGCCAATTATCTCGTTGAGCTGGCCGCCTGCTGGGCTTTCATCCTGCTGGTGACAGGGCTTTTCCTCTGGTGGCCGCGTGGCGGGAAAGGCGGCGTGTTCTGGCCGCGCTTGGGTGCTGGCAGGCGCACACTGTTACGTGACCTGCACGCTGTGCCTGCATTCTGGAATGCGGCGCTGATCGCCTTCCTCATCCTCTCGGGTCTGCCATGGTCAGCGTTCTGGGGCGTGCAGCTCGCCAGCTTCGGTACGCTGTCGACGATCACGGCGCCATCGCCCAATTTTACCGAAGGTCCGGTCCTGCATGAAGGTCATCAACAGGTCGATAATCCAGACCTGACTTGGAGTATGCGCAATGCGCCGGAAGCGCTTGCAGGCCATCATGGGAACGGCGCGATCGGTCTTGATGGCATCATGGCAGTGGCGCGCGCGTATGACATTGATCGCCCCGGCCTCAGGGTCATCTTCCCACACAGGCCGAATGGCACGGTGATGCTCAGCTATGTGCCAGATACGGCACAGGGTCAGCGCACCATCGACCTTGATCCAACAAATGGCGCGATCATTCGCAATGTCGGATGGAATGAGTATAGCCCGCTTGCACGGGTGGTGGAGTTCGGCGTGGAAACGCATGTGGGCCGTCAGTTCGGCGAAGCGAACCGTCTGTTGATGCTGCTCGCCTGTTTCGGCCTTGTCTTTACCATCGTCATGGGCGTCGTCATGTGGTGGTCGCGTCGGCCAAAGGGTCAACTGGGCGCCCCGCTCATTCCGCATGGGTTCCGCCCTGGCTGGGGCGTTGTGACGTTGGCTGCCGCGATGGGGCTGGTCTTTCCGCTCGCCGGGGCATCAATGCTGCTTGTGCTGGCTGGTGAAACACTCTTCGCACTGGTGCGCCGCATCGACGCAAAGCCTGCCTAGTTTCTTTTTGTTTGCTATCATCTGAAGAAGAAGGAGATCACCATGTTTCGTTTTGCATCTTTCTGCGGTGCATTCGCAGCCGGGGCATTTGCGTTCACGGCTTTTGCCGCAGATCCATCCATCACTCTGAAGGACGGTTGGGTGCGCGTCTCGACCGGCGATGTCAGCGCTGCCTATGTCACCATTGTCAATGGAGGAGCTGAGGCTGATCAGTTGACCGGCGTCAGCGGTTCGATTTCGACCACAGCTGAAGTTCACACGATGGAAATGACCGATGGCGTCATGCAGATGCGGCCCGTTGAATCCATCGAGGTGCCGGCTGGTGGGGCGGTTGAGCTAAAGCCCGGTGGCGCTCACATCATGCTGATGGGACTGAAGGGGCCTCTGACAGAAGGCGCGAATGTCGATCTGACTTTTACCTTTACCAAAGCTGGCGAAATGAAGGTGACGCTGCCAGTGCTGACAAAAGAAGGTCATCATTGAATCATGAATGTCAGTCCTGCTGTCAAACTGTTTGCCTTTGTCGTGTTGGCGTTGGCTGCGACGATTGGTGGCTTTGCCATGTGGCGGTCGGGTCAGGGTGATCGTCCATCGATGATGCAGCCGCTTGAACCTGCGCCGTCATTCATCCTAACCGCCAGTGATGGCGCGCCCTTCAACTCAGCCTCGTTGAAGGGCAAGGTGGTGCTGATCTTTTTCGGCTTCACCCATTGTCCGGATGTCTGCCCCACCACCATGGCGCTGATGTCAGACATTCTCAGCAAACTGGGTGCAGAGGCGGGCGAAGTTGTGCCCGTTTTCATTACGGTCGATCCGGAGCGCGACACACCCGAAGCCCTCAAGGCTTTCCGGGCTTCGTTTGATAATCGCATCATCATGCTGTCCGGGACGCCGGACGAGATCAACACGGTGATCGCCGACTATCATATCTATGCGAAAAAAGTGCCGCTGAAAGACGGCAACTACACGATGGACCACACGGCCAGCGTCTTTCTATTCGACCGGCAGTTGCGCCTGCGCTCTAGTTTCGACTTCCACGAACCTGATAAAGTCATATTCGACAAGGTGAGGCTGGTGCTTGACGGCAGGTGACTGATGGAAGGCCCTGGCCGGGCATTGGCGCTTTGATCTGGTTCTCTGGATCACGGGTCAGGCCGCCTTGCCATGGCTGGAAGACGGCCCAGTTGATATCGCCAATGCGTTTGCGGGCACCAACGCGATCTTCAGCGGCAACCTGCTCGCCTATGCCTTCTGGTTCAACTGAGCGGTCAGCTCGCCCATGGCCAGCTCGCCTTCGCGCGTCTGGCCACCTTCGGCCATGAAGCGGCGCATGGCTGTCTGCGCCGCCTCGGTGCGTAGCAGAGTCTGGAAGAGATAAGCCTCCTCGATCAGACCTTCGCTCAGAGGACCATCCGCTGCATTCACCGATCGCTTGGTGGCCCGGATGGCCTCAGGTGAAAACGAGCCGATGCGAGTGGTCAGCTGGTCAATGAACGGACCGATTTCGTTTTCATCGAATATGCGGTCGAGATAGCCCCAACGCTCAGCGGTTTCGGCATCAAGATCGCCACAGCCAAACATCAGCTCGATGGCCCGGCCACGCCCGATGAGGCGCGGCAGGCGCTGCGTGCCGCCACCGCCGGGCAGGATGCCGACCGCAACCTCCATCTGGTTGATGCGCGTTTTGCCGCGCACGCCATAGCGGATGTCGAAGGCCGAGACGAGTTCGCTGCCACCACCGCCCACGCGCCCACGTATGTCGGCGATGGTCACCTTCGGCATGGTGCGGAAGCGTTCCGTCATCGCGTGATACTCACCCAATGCTTCCGCGCGTTCAGCAGGTTTATCCACCGGTATGGCGAGTAACGCCTCGACATCGAAATGCGCGATGAAAAAGTCAGGGTCAGCGCTTCGCACCACCAGCACCGAGACCCCGTCATCTGCTTCCGCGTCTTTCGACAGCCGCACCAGTTCAGAAAACAGCTTCAACGTGATGACATTGATCGGCGGTGCATCAATGGTTGCGAACAGGGCGCGACCCTGACGCTCGATGCGGATCAGATCGTAGTCATAGGTCATCAATCGTCTTTTTTTATTGCCTGAGCGATCGTGCCCATCGGGTTATGCCAATCGGCGTCATAAGCGTGTTCCGGATCACGCCGGACAGCCTCGTCCAGCAGGCGGGCATCTTCGCCCACCAGAATGCGCCAGCGGTTTGCGCGCACACCATCAAGGATGATCGTGACGGCCTGCGCCGCAGTGGTGGGCGCGTTCTCCTCAAAGCCACGCGCCATTTCCGCCATTATGGCGCGGATGGCATTATCACTCAGCGTTGCAGGATCGGCCCCCATGGCCTTCATGCGCTTGCGGGCACCCTCAAGGGCGACGGCATCATCCTCACCCTGCAGAACTTCGCGCGTGTTGCGGATGATCGCTGTGCCGACATGGCCGGGCATCACAACGGAACAGGTGATATGCGGCGCGTTGAGGCGCAGATCGCCGATCAGCGCTTCTGTAAAGCCTTTCACGGCAAACTTCGCAGCCGGATAGGCGGTGTGCGCGATGCCGGGGCCGACGCTGGCCCAGAAGCCGTTGACGCTGCTTGTGTTGGTGATGTGGGCGCGGTCGGCTTTCATCAGCATCGGCAGAAACACACGGCAGCCGAAATAGACGCCGTTCCAGCATATATCGAAGGTGCGGTCCCATTCCTCGCGCGGGCCAGCGACAAAGCTGCCGCCACCGCCGACACCGGCATTGTTGAACAGGAAATGGATGCGATCCGTTTTCAGTTCATCTTCGATCGCCTTGCGGAAGCCTTCCAGCGCCTGTTCGCTGCCGACATCGGCGACATGTGCCAGAATGCGCGTGCCCTGTGGCAGGCCTGTCGCTTCGGCCTGACGTTTGGTCTCGGCCATGTTGGCGGCGTTCACGTCGCACATCGCGACCGTGCAGCCTTCTGCGGTGAGCTGTTTTACCATCTCGCGGCCCATGCCCGTGCCGCCGCCTGTGACGACCGCAATCCGTCCTGCAAACTCCATCATAATCCCCGATTCAAAATAACAGCCGCGTCAGGCTAGCTGGTTTGCGCTTTCCGCGTCTATGTGACGCATAGGGAACCTTGCTTCGCCGCTCAGGCTGCGTTTAGTGCTGCACTGCACCACTTTTGCGGAGCCGGTTCATGTCCTTCACCACTGTCGAACGCGCTGAAGCGCCGCTTTACCGCTCCAAGCTGTTCCTGCCCGGCAGCCAGGTAAAGTTCTTTGAGAAAGCAGCGAAGGGCCCGGCTGACGTGGTGTGTCTTGATCTTGAGGACGCAGTTGCCCCCGCCGACAAGGTGCAGGCGCGCAAGAACATCGTTCAGGCTCTGAACGAGGTGGACTTTGGCGACAAGCTTGTCACCGTGCGCATCAACGGACTCGACACGCCGCTCGCCTATCGTGATGTGATCGACCTTGTGGAACTGGGCGGTGAGCGGCTCGATGCCATCATGATTCCGAAAGTCGGCGTGGCGGCTGACGTCTATGCCATCGACATGCTGGTCACGCAGGCCTCGAAGGCCGTGGGCCGCAAGAAGCGCATCATGCTGGAAGTGATCCTTGAGACGGCGCTGGGCATGACGAACATTGATGCGATCTGCGGTGCCTCTAAGCGCCTGCAGAGCGTGCATTTCGGCTCTGCTGATTACGCAGCCTCAGCGGGCATGCGCACCACGAATATCGGCGGCGGCAATGCCGACTATGTGATGCTGACCGACAAGGACGAGGCAGGCGCACGGGTGCGCCACTGGAACGATCTGTGGCACTATCCGCTGATCCGCATGGTGGCGGCGGCCCGTGCTCATGGCATCACACCCATCGACGGCCCGTTCGGTGACTATAACGACCCCGATGGCTTCCGCGTTCAGGCCAATCGCACGGCCATTCTGGGCTGCGAGGGCAAATGGGCCATTCATCCCAATCAGGTGCCGCTGGCCAATGAGGTTTACACGCCGCCGGTGGCCGAAGTTGAAAAGGCTCGCGCCATTCTGGCGGCGATGGCCGAGGCGCAGGCCTCAGGGGCAGGCGCTGCGACTTACAAAGGCGTGCTGATTGATGCCGCTTCGATCCGTCAGGCCGAGGTGATCGTCAAGCAGGCCGAGATCATTGCAAAACGGACGGCAGGCTGACCCTGCCGTCTATGAGACGTCAGTTATTTGACAGGGTGCGCGACGTCTCGTTATTCTGATCGCCTTAACATTTGTGACGAGGTCTCGACGAACATGGAGAACTGAGCGCGACAAAAACGCGGTTGCCGTGACTGCCCTCTTGGCAGGTTCATGCGGCGTGCTGCGCTGTCCGCTTGCTCCATGATCGTCTGTTGCCGGTATTTCTGAACCGGCAGCACCGCGTGCGGTCCAGCCGCGATTTTCCCCATTCTTTCAGATTCCTGACGGTCGCGCGGGACAGCGCCACCTGGCCGTCTTTCTGCATAATAAGGAGTGCTTCATGCCGAAGCAGATTTTCCAGCGCCCAGCGCCGGTTCGCCGGACCGATAACCGGTTTTCGGGAAAGGGCCACCAACCCGTCCCGCAACCGTTGAAAAAGAAGGACAAGCCACCCGCTCTGCCTGACGCCGGACCTACCCGGCCACAGGATTGGCTGCCGGTTGAAAAATCCTGATTTTTCAGGGGGCCGGGGCATCTCATGATGCTCCGGCCTTTCACCCGATTGACTTGCGCGCGCCCTTCGCCGACATGAGCGGCCATGAGCACCTATCTCGACTTCGAGAAGCCCATCGCCGAGCTGGAGACCAAGGTCGCCGAGCTGAGAAAGCTCGCCGAGGCGACCCCCGGCATGAACGTGTCGGATGAGACCGCCAAGCTGGAAGCGCGCGCCGGGCAATTGCTGAAAGATACCTATGCCAAGCTGACGCCCTGGCAGAAGACGCAGGTCGCCCGCCACGGGGAGCGTCCGCATTTCTATGACTATGTGCGCGGCCTGATCGAAGACTTCACCCCGCTGGCCGGTGATCGGGGCTTTGGTGACGATGCCGCTCTGGTGGCAGGCCTTGGCCGCTTTCGTGGCCGTCCTGTCGCAGTTCTGGGCCACGAGAAGGGCAACGACACCAAGTCGCGCCTCAAACATAATTTCGGCATGGCGACGCCCGAAGGCTATCGCAAGGCGGTGCGGGTGATGGACCTCGCCGATCGCTTCGGCCTGCCGGTTATTTCGCTGATCGACACCCCCGGCGCCTATCCCGGTCTGGTTTCAGAAGAGCGCGGCGTGGCCGAGGCCATCGCGCGCTCGATCGACCGCAGCCTGTCACTGACCGTGCCGATGGTCGCCGTCATCACGGGCGAAGGCATGTCGGGCGGTGCCATAGGCATTGGTTCGGCCAATAGCGTGCTGATGCTGGAACATGCGGTCTATGCGGTGATCGGGCCGGAGGCCTGCGCCGCCATTCTATGGCGCACGGGCGAAAAAGGCCCCGATGCTGCAAATGCGATGAAGATCACAGCGCAGGATCTGATGTCGCTGAAGATCATCGACAGGATCATCGCTGAACCCGTCGGCGGCGCGCATCGTGATGGGGCGGCGATGATCGCCAGCGTGGGCGATGCGATGGCTGTTGAGCTCAATCACCTGACCGGCATGGACCGCGAGGCGCTGAAACGTCAGCGCCGCGAGAAGTTCCTCGCCATGGGCCGCACACTGGCGGCCTGAACAGGGCTACACTGTCACCTGTGTACCCAGTTCCACCACGCGCCCCGTGGGGATCTGGAAGAAGTCCGTTGCATTGGTCGAGTTGCGGCTGAGGCCGATGAACAGCTTGTCCTGCCAGGGCGGCATGCCCGAACGGCGGTCGGCGACGATCACCCGGCGACCAAGGAAGAATGAGGTCGTCATGATGTCGAACTTCAGACCCTGTTTTTTCAGGCGAGCCAAAGCGCGCGGCACATTGGGCGATTCCATGTAGCCGAAGTTCAGGATGATGCGCGTGACATCCTCGCTGACCTTTTCGATCTTGGCGCGCTGGTCTTCATTGAGACGCGGATAAGACGAGGTGAACACGGTGAGCATGACCAGATGATCGTGCAGAACCTTGTTGTGCTTGAGGTTATGGAACAGCGCGGGCGGTGCCACGTCCGGGTCGTTGGTCAGGAAGATCGCCGTGCCACGCACCCGTGTGGGCGGGCTCTTGCGCAGCATGTCGAGCAGATCTTCCAGCTTCATGGATTCACGGCGCGTTTTATCCTGCACGATCTTGTTGCCGCGCCGCCATGTCCACATGATGAGCATGAGGCAGGCTGCAAGCAGCAACGGCACATAAGCACCGTGCAGCAGCTTCATCAGATTGGCTGACAGGAAAGTCAGCTCGATCATCAGGATCGGCGTGATGATCGCAGCGGTCGCCCATTTCGAGAAGCCCCACACCTTGCGCACGATGATGAAGGCGAGGATCGAGGTGACGACCATCGTGCCGGTCACCGCGATGCCATAGGCATGGCTGAGGGCTGAGGAGGTCTGGAAAGCCAGCACCAGAATGACGACGCCGATGAACAGCATCATGTTCACCGCAGGCAGATAGATCTGTCCTGATGCCGTTTCGCTGGTGCGGCGGATTTCCATGCGCGGCAGCAGACCAAGTTGCACCGCCTGCTGGGTCAGCGAAAACGCGCCAGTGATCACCGCCTGGCTGGCGATGACAGTCGCCATCGCCGCCAGAATGATCAACGGCAGCAACAGTTCTTTCGGTGCCATCAGATAAAATGGATTGGAGGCAGCGGTCGGATCGCTCAACACCAGTGCGCCCTGACCAAAATAGTTGAGACCCAAAGCCGGGAACACAAACCACAGCCAGGCCGCAGTGATCGGCTTGCGTCCGAAATGGCCCATGTCTGCATAAAGCGCTTCGCAGCCCGTTACGGTCAGGAAGACCGAGCCGAGCACGACAAAACCCGTCAGGCCGTGATCGAACAGAAAACCGATCGCATAGGTTGGGCTCAGCGCATAAAGCACGCGCATATCATCGAGGATGTGCATCAGCCCCAGGCTGCCAATGGTCAGAAACCACAGGACGCAGATCGGGCCGAAGGCGAATGCCACACGCCCTGTGCCGTGGCGCTGAACCGAAAAGAGCAGCGTGAGAATGATAAGCGTCAGCGGCACGATATAGGGCTGAATGCCATCAGCCACCAGCGTGAGACCCTCCAGCGCGGAAAGAACCGAAACCGCTGGCGTGATGATCGCCTCGCCGGAGAACAGCGACGCACCGGTGATGCCCAGCACGAAAATAAAGGTCGTGCGGCGGCCATAGGCTTTCTGCGCCAGCGCCATCAGCGATAATGTACCGCCTTCGCCGTTATTGTCGGTGCGCAACAGGAAGACGACATATTTCAGCGTGACGATCAGCGTCAGCGACCAGAACATCAGCGAGACGATGCCGATCACCTCGTTCTGGCTCAGACCGTCGCCACTGGCCGAAGCCAGCGCTTCCTTGAAGGCATAAAGCGGGCTGGTGCCGATATCGCCATAAACGACACCGATGCTGCCAAGCAGCAAGGTCCAGAAGGACGCCTTATGATGAGATTGCGAATGGTCGTGCGACGCGCCGTTGGCGGTCATATGGCTATCAGTCAAGATGCACTGCCGCGATGCGGCCCCCGCCCTTTAAGGGGGCGGAAATTACGCCTTGATTTCCAAAAGTCTATCATGCTGCGGTGCAATAATTCTCTTGACGCACGCCATGAGAAGGAGTTGGCGACGGTTAAGGCACCAGAGCGCCACCCGCTTCCAACCGCTTGATCTCAGCTTCTGCTGCCGCGAGCGCGTCTTTTGCCGCCTGAAGGTCAGCTTCAGCGCGGGCCACCCCTTCATCATCCATGATGGCGCGCTTGTTGACGTCCTCAACACGGACAAAATCGACCTGATATGCGTAGCCCCGGTCAGGAATAACGCGCGACTCCTGGGCATTGATATTGCCCGGCGCGGACAGATCAGGCGTCACGAAGACGAACTTCATCTCGCCCGTCGTGACCGGGTCAGGAAACTGGAACGTGAAGCGCTCATCAATCCACGGGGTTGCAATGCCGGGTGCGCCAACCGAGGCGCGAAATATGATGGTCTTGATCGCTTCGGATGTGCCGTTCTTCAGATTGAAGGAAAAGAGCGGCTGCGGATTGCCCTGCGTATCGGGCCGCCAGACCAGCTGCGGATTGTGAAGCTCCAACGCTGAAAGAAACCGCTTGGCTGTTGCTTCGTTTTTGTGCGCAACCTCAACGGACTTTGCAGCAGACGCCGCCTTTTCCTGCAACACCGGCAGGCTCGCCTTGGCTTCGTCGATTTTCCGGCCGCGCGCCATGACGATCACCTCGTCAGGCGTCTTCCCGGCAATGGCGCTCAAGGGCCATCCCATATCAATGGCCGCCTGAAACTGGACCTGATCTTCTGGTGGTAGCGCGCCTTTCAGGTCCGCAATGCTTTTCTCGGCGGCCAGTTTCGATGTGCCGTCGATACGCGCCGTTTTCTCACTGCCACAGGCCATCAGCGCAGATGCAAGAATAAAAACCGGGATCAGGCGGCGCATGGCTCAAAATCCAATCGTGCGGGCAAATGAGCGGATATCCCCAACCAACCTGTCAGGTTTTTCCATCGCTGCGAAGTGGCCGCCTTCGCCCATGTCTGTCCAGTGTGCCACATTCATGTGACGTTCCACCATTGAGCGCGGCGGAAAGGGGATGAGATCGACCGGAAAATTGGCAATGCCCACCGGCTTTTCGATCCGGGCATTGGCCGGAACAGGCTGGCCCGTCTGATCTTCAAACAGGCCGCGATAAAGCCAGGTCGATGTGCCGAATGTATCGGTGACCAGATAGATCATCACATTGGTCAGCATCTGATCCATCGAATAGACGCTGTCGAGGCGGCCATCCTTCAGGTCGGACCAGCCATGGAACTTCTCGATGATCCAGGCAGCGATGCCGACCGGCGAATCCATCAGCGCATAGGAAAGCGTCAGCGGCTTGGTGGACTGTTCGCGGAAATAAGCGCCTTCCGCTTCAAACAGGGCTGCGGCTTTCATGGCAAAGGCGCGCTCTTCATCCGTTTCAGGATGAACGCCCGGTGCGCGCCAGCCAAGCATGTTGAGATGTGCGCCGGCACAGGCGGCGTGGTCATAGGCCAGCCAGCCCGAAACTGAACTGCCCCAGTCGCCGCCCTGCGCGAGATAGCCTGAATAGCCGAGCCTCTGCATCAGCGCGTCAAAATGCGCAGCTATGGTGCGCGGGCTGATGGGTTTTGCTGGCTTGCCGGAAAAGCCATAGCCGGGCAGCGAAGGGACGATCACGTCAAACCCATCTTCGGCCTTTCCGCCAAAGCGTTCGGGGTGCGCGAGTTTTTCAATGATGTGCACAAACTCGAAATACGAACCGGGCCAGCCATGACTGAGGATCAGGGCACGCGTCTTTGTGTTTGAACTTTTCTCGTGCACAAAATGAATATCGAGATCGCCCACCTGCATTTTGAATTGTGGAAAACGGTTGAGGCCCGCCTCGGCCTTGCGCCAGTCAAAACCATCGCGCCAATAGGCGATCAATGCGCGCATGTAGTCGGCGCTGGCTCCGTAAGCCCATGGCCCGCCCGGACCACCCTCAGGGACGTCAGGCATGGTGAAGGCCGCAACCCTGCCTGCGATGGCCTGTAGCTTCGCGTCGGGTACCGCCACTGTGAATGGGCGCGGTGCATGTGTTGTGAGTGTCATGGGCAAAGTCCCGCCTATATCATGTGTGCATGAGGTTAGAGCGCCCGCGCCGCGCGTCAATCATGACTGATGCCATTCATCCATCATACCGCTATGACAGCCACATGACCCACTCGGTGCCACTCCTGCTGGTCGTCGCCTGCGCTCTGATTGATCCTGATGGCCGGGTCATGATGACGGAGCGGCCAGCCGGAAAAGAGCATGGCGGGCTTTGGGAGTTTCCCGGCGGCAAGGTAGAGGCCGGAGAGCGCCCGGAAGATGCGCTGGCGCGCGAGCTTCACGAAGAACTCGGCATCACCGCCCATCCTGCCAGCTTCACGCCATTCAGCTTCGCAAGTCAGCCTGCAGGCGCGCGGCATCTCCTGATGCCGCTCTTTATCTGCCGGGTCTGGGAGGGCGCGCCAACATCGCGCGAAGGCCAGCGCATCAGGTGGTTCCGCCCTACGGAACTAGATAGCTTGCCGGTGCCGCCCGCTGATGGCCCGTTGATCGCCGCGCTGCTGGCAACGGGATCACCCCTTGCTGCGATCCGCCGCGATGGCATCCAGCGCCTCTGACAATTTTTTAGTGGCGGTTCCGGGTTTCAGCGGCTGCTGCTGGCTGGCATGCGGCGCCCATCCGGTCAGGGTGATGAACTGAAACGTCGCCCGGTATTTCCCATCACCATCGATATGTCTTTCGGCATACAGCTCCAGCGCCCGCATCAATACGCGCCGGCGCAACGGCATACGCCGACGCGCGGCGAGGACATTGCTTTCTCCGCTGCCACGCAGATCACCAAGCAATTTGAGCGGATCAGCATAGCGGATGGTCAGTGTATCCGCATCGGCAACCGGCAGGGCAAACCCGGCGCGTTGCAAAAGCCCGCCGCAGTCACGCACATCCGCAAATGGAAAGACGCGCGGCGACAGCCCCCCCTGCTCAATCTCGGCCCCCGCCATCACATCACGCAGTTCGTGCAAAGTGGGGCCGCCGAACATCACGGCCAGCATCAGCCCGTCCGGCTCAAGTGCCGCCCGCATCTGGACCAGCGCCCCGACCGGGTCATTGCAGGCATGCAGGTCAAGCAGGCTGATGACCAGATCAAAAGCGCCATTTGCATAAGGGCTGGCTTCGCTCTCGTCCTGCGGGCGGGCATGAAACACCTGTCCCACCTTTCCAGGCGGCAGAAGGGCCGCGATATGCTGGCCGCGATCACCCCATATGAGCGCACGTTCAAAGCGCCGCGTTACATCCAGTAGCGCTTCGCATGCCAGCATCGCCGCATGGCGATGCAGGACGTCATGCTGAGCAAAAAGATGCGCCCACCGCGCGGCGCGCTGACGGCGCAGGGCACGATCGAAAATCTGCGGCGGGGCCTCGCCAGCGGTCATGGATGAGCTATGGTTGCGGACATGCCTGTTCTGGATAGACCACACCCGGCATGGTTGGCGAGGTTGAAGTGGGTGGGTGCGCAGGTGCTCGACGCACTTTATCCACCGCAATGCCTTTCCTGCGGAATGGAAACGGGTGCCGCCAATGCGCTCTGCCCCGCCTGCTGGACGGGCATTCATTTCATCGATGCCTCCGCCTGCCGCCGCTGCGGTCTGCCGATGGAAGATGGTCTTTTGCCAGACATTGAGTGCCCGGCCTGTCTCGCGCGGCCGCCTGCCTTTGCGCGCGCCCGTTCGGTCTATCGTTATGACACCGCCCGCGATCTGGTGCTGCGTTTCAAGCACAATGATCGCACCGATTACGCCCCGGCCCTTGCCGTCTGGATGGCGCGTGCCGGGGCCGAACTGATTGCCGCCTGTGACGTGCTGGTGCCCATACCCCTGCATCGCTGGCGATTGCTGAAACGTCGCTATAATCAGGCGTCCCTGCTGGCTCAGGCCATTGGCAGGCTCAGCGGCAAGCAGGTTCTTTCCCATGCCCTGACGCGATCGCGTGCCACACCCAGTCAGGGCACCATGGTTTCAGCCCGCGCGCGGCGGCGCAATGTGCTCGGGGCCTTCAGCATTCGTTCAGATCTGAGGCTGAAAATAACGGGCATGCGGGTGCTGCTGATTGATGACGTCATGACCACCGGCGCAACGCTGGAGGCGGCTTCCCGCGCCCTCCTGCGGGCAGGAGCGCTTGAGGTCATGGCCCTGACTCTGGCGCGCGTTGTCCGCCCCGAAGAACTGCCTATAGTGTCAGAATCATGAATGCGCCGTCCATGAAGCCCGTCACGATCTATACGACAGCCTGGTGCCCCTATTGTCATCGCGCCAAAGCACTCCTGAACAACAAGGGCGTGGCGTTTGATGAGATAGACGTCTCAATGGATGCCAGGCGCCGCGATGAGATGGAACAAAAGTCCGGTCGCCACACGGTCCCGCAAATCTGGATCGGCGATACCCACGTGGGTGGCTGTGACGACCTTCATGCATTAGAACGTGCAGGCCAACTGAATACCCTGCTGGACAACTGACGCATGACCAATGCCTTTCGCGCTGCCTGCGTGCAGCTCCGTTCGTCCGACGATATGGGCGAGAACATCCGCACCGCCTCCGCACTGATCCGCGAGGCGGCGGGCAAAGGCGCGCACTATGTGCAGACACCCGAGAACACCTGCCTGATGGCACCCGATGGCGGAGCCAAGTTTGAGCTGACCTTTGCCGAGGCTGATGATCCGGCGCTGCCTGCATTCTGCGCACTCGCCGCAGAACTGGGCATCTGGCTGCATATCGGCTCGCTGGCCATCAAGGTTGCGGCAGACAAGGTTGCCAACCGCGCTTATCTCATCTCGCCGAAGGGCGAGATCACGGCGCGTTACGACAAGATCCACCTGTTCGATGTGCAGCTGGCAAACGGTGAGGCCTATAAGGAAAGCGCCACGGTCGCACCGGGCGCATCAATGGTCATGGCCGATCTGCCCTGGGGGCGGCTTGGCCTTTCGATCTGCTATGATCTGCGCTTTCCGCACCTTTACCGCGCCTTCGGTAAAGCGGGATGCAGTTTCATCGCCATTCCGGCGGCCTTCACAAACACGACCGGCATGGCGCACTGGCATGTGCTTCAGCGTGCCCGCGCCATCGAGAATGGCTGCTTCGTGATTTCAGCAGCGCAAGGCGGTCGGCACGCCAATGGCCGTGAGACCTATGGCCACTCACTCATCATCGGGCCGTGGGGCGATGTGCTGGCCGAAGCCGGAACGGACCCTTGCGTCATTGTGGCTGATATCGACCCGTCAGAAGTTGCCGCCGTGCGCGGACGGATTCCGGCTCTCACGCATGACCGCCCTTACGCCTGAAGGCTTGTAGCCGCCATGATCCGCTATGAGCTCGTCTGTCGGAAAGAACACAGGTTCGAAGGCTGGTTCGCCTCATCGTCCGCTTACGATGCGCAGGCAGAAAAAGGGCAGGTCGTGTGCCCATTGTGCAGTTCGAAGAAAATCACCAAAGCGCCCATGGCGCCGTCGGTCACGACACGTTCCGCTGAGGCGATGGACCTCAATCCGGCCACGATGCGCGAGGCGCTGGTGAAACTGCGCCGTCATGTAGAGAGCACCGCCGAACATGTGGGCGAGCGTTTCGCTGACGAGGCGCGGGCCATTCACTATGGTGATTCTGAAGACCGGCCTATCTATGGCGAAACCAGCGCGGAAGAAGGCGAGGCGCTGAAAGACGAAGGCATCAATGTCACGCGCATCCCCTGGGTGCCCGTTGAGGATGCGTGAAGCACTGACATTCGCTGTCGCTTACCGTCCGATGATTCTGCGCGCCCGGTTTGTGCCCAGCAACAGGGCGGCCATGTCGCCGCCGGTGCGTGTGCTGTGGATCAACAAGTAGGTTGCGAGAAACGGCATACCACCGAAGACGGCGACGATACCCAGCGCCAGACCGACGGCATTGAACTCATGCCGCCAGGCGACCCACATGCCTGACAGAAGCAGGAAACACATGAAGTCCATGTTGAACTGCCCAGGCCAATTCATGCGCGCGATATCGCCAAAGAAAACTGGCAGAAGATCCCAGCCATGATTGGAAATGGTGATTGCGGTGTAAATCGCCACAGTCACCAGAAAGGCGATCAGGATAAGGCGGAAGATTTGCATGACGTCATCCTCGTTATCTGTTCGTAATGCTCAAAGAACGCGCTTCATGGAAGCACAGCGCGTCAGCACCAACAACAGCCCGCGCGATCCGGCACTCCATTGAGCCATATGCGGCAGTGAAGGCGGCTTACCCGTATTTTTATATTGCCAATTCCCGCCACCATCGCTCATCTGCCCCTCATGTCGACAGAACCATCCAGCGAACAGCGTGAAACATCCCTCATTCTCATGCCGCGATTTGACGTGGCGGGACTGATTACCGCTGTGGTGACCGACCATCTCAGCGGCGATCTTTTGATGGTCGCCCATATGAACGAAGAAGCGTTACGCCGCACAATCGAAACAGGTGATGCGTGGTACTGGTCGCGGTCGCGCGCCAGCCTGTGGCGCAAGGGCGAGACCTCAGGTCACACACAAAAGGTTCAGGACATCAGGATCGACTGCGATCAGGATGCCGTGTGGTTGAAGGTCAAACAGACCGGCCCGGCCTGTCATACCGGCACGCATTCCTGTTTTTATCGGGCCGTGCGCACGCCAGAAGGCCGGCTTGAACGCGTCGACTGATCAGTTGACCACAAACCCATCCAGCCGGGCGCGTACCGCCGTATCAATCGCCGCGAGATCAGCGGCATGGCTGGCATTGACCGTGTAGCCATAGGCGAAGCCTTCACGCCAGGGCGCCTGAGGCAGCTTGCAGATGCCGCCGAAACAGCCCACCGCGATGCGCCGCCCATCGTTGCGCTGATAGATTGCGTAGAAATTGCCGCTTTTTGCCGCGCTGCCTTCAGCGGATTCGATCAACAGCACACCGCTTTCCAGCGTGCGCTCGGTGAAAGCGCCATAGGCTGCCATTTCACTGCGGGCCAGCGTCAGCGCAGCATCGTCAACAGGCAGGTTCCCGAAGCTTTTCTGCAACGTATAGAAGGCGCCGTTCCATTCCATGGTCGGCTTGTCGTCCTTGCGGCGGCGGTCATACGAGAGGCCATCGAGCTTCGGCAACTCGCCCCAGAAATAGAGAATGCTGGCCGGGCCATAACGCACCTCACCATCATCGCCAGAACCGTCGCAGCCCGGCGTGAGGGTTTCCAAAGTCTCACATGGAATATGGAGATGCAGGTCCAGCAGCCAGGCGTCATGTGCCCGTGCCACATGACGCTCGATCAAGCCACCCACTTGGTCGAGCCCCCAGCGCACGACCGGTGCGATGAACAGGCTCGACCCGGCCCACACGACGATAATGAGCGCGATCAGTCCATAGAATCTGGCGCTGGCACGCAGCCGTTGGCCGAGGCTCGGTTCGGGCGGATGCGCAGGCTTCAGCGCCTCACGATCGACGATGTCGTATTTCATACCGGCTTCACCGCCATCACCATGTAGTTCACATCCGTATCGGCCGAACGTTTCCATTGATCCGCCAGCGGACGATAGACGACGCCCGACAGATCACGCACCTCAAGCCCGTTGACGGTCAGCGCCGCCTTCACTTCGGCAGGGGTCAGAAACTTCTTCCAGTCATGCGTGCCGCGCGGCAACCAGCCGAGCACATATTCCGCGCCCGCGATCGCCAGCGCCCATGCCTTGAAGGTGCGGTTCAGTGTCGCGACGATCATCATCGCACCTGGCTTCATCATCGCCGCGCAAGCGTTCACAAATAATGGCACGTCCGCAACATGTTCAATGATCTCCATGTTCAGGATCACGTCGAACTGCTCGCCGGCTGAGGCCAGCGCTTCGGCGGTGGTGGCGCGATAGTCGATGGTCAGGCCTTGCTCCGCTGCATGGGCACTGGCCGTTCCGATATTCTTTTCCGAAGCGTCAGCCCCGGTGACGGCAAAGCCCAACCGCGCCATGGGTTCAGACAGAAGCCCGCCGCCACAGCCAATATCCAGGAGACGCAGGCCCTCAAACGGACGGCGTTTTTCGCCATCACGCCCAAAATGCGCCAGCGCCTTTTCGCGGATATAGCCGAGCCGCACAGGGTTCAGCCTGTGCAGGGGCCTGAACTTGCCGGTTTCGTCCCACCACTCTGCCGCCATAGCGGAAAAACGCGCCACGTCTTCAGCATCGACACTTGAGGCAGGTGCGGGTTCCGCAAGGGGCAGGGCGCTCATGGGGACAATGTAAAGCGGGTTGAGCCAGCCGCCAACTGCAAGGTTTTTAAGGTTGCCAGTTTGTGACACGGCCTGTATCGGCAAGCCATCCGTAAACCTTGGCAAATCGCGCCGTTTTCATGTCTGGCTCCTCAAAACCACGTCTGGTGATGAAGTTCGGCGGCACATCTGTTGCCGGCATCGAGCGTATCCGCACGGTTGCCAAACTGGTGAAGCGTCAGGTCGAGCGCGGCTATGACGTTGCGGTGGTGGTTTCGGCAATGTCTGGCGAGACCAACAAGCTGGTGGCGCTCACCCGCGAGGCCTCGGCGCTGCATGATGCGCGCGAGTATGACGCCATCGCCTCGACCGGCGAGAATGTCACTGCCGGGCTCACCGCCATCGCGCTCGACGCCATTGGCGTGCCCGCACGGTCGTGGGCGGGCTGGCAGGTGCCGATCAAGACCGATGGCGTCCATGGCGCGGCCAGCATTCTCGACATCGGCACAGATGGCATCGCCGAGCGCTTCGCGCAGGGGTTCGTCGCCGTTGTTGCCGGGTTTCAGGGCATCAGCCCGGAAGGGCGCGTCACCACGCTCGGGCGCGGTGGCTCTGACACCAGCGCAGTGGCGCTGGCCGCGGCGCTGGGAGCCGAACGCTGCGACATCTACACCGATGTCGATGGCGTCTACACAACCGATCCGCGCATTGTGGAAAAGGCGCGAAAGCTCGACAAGGTTTCCTACGAAGAAATGCTTGAGATGGCCTCGCTGGGGGCCAAGGTGCTGCAAACGCGCTCGGTGGAAGCCGCGATGATCCACAAGGTCAGAACGCAGGTTCTGTCGAGTTTCGATGAATCCGATGGCGAGAGCCTGCCCGGCACGCTCGTCTGCGATGAGGATGAGATCATGGAGAAACGACTTGTCACCGGCGTCGCCTATAGCCGCGACGAAGCCAAGATCACGCTGGTGCGTGTGCCCGATCGTCCGGGCGTGGCGGCAGCCATTTTCTCGCCGCTCGCAGATGCAGGCATCAATGTCGACATGATCGTCCAGAACGTATCGGACGATCACAAAACAACTGACATGACGTTCACCACCGGCAAGGCCGATTTCGACCGCGCCATCAAGGTACTGGACGATAATCGCGTCACAATCGGTTTTGAGCGCATCTCGACTGACACAAATGTGGTGAAGGTGTCAGTGATCGGCGTCGGTATGCGCACACATGCAGGTGTCGCCCAGACCATGTTCCAGACGCTCGCCGAAAAAGGCATCAACATTCAGGTGATCTCGACATCGGAGATCAAAGTCAGTGTGCTGATCGCGGCGGAATATACCGAGCTTGCGGTGCGCGCGCTGCACACGGCCTACGGATTGGACGGCCCGTAACATGGTCACTGCGGCAGGCAATCCCCGTCTGCTGCTGCGCCGCCTGCGTGACATCATGCAGGAGCGCACGAGCGCGCAGGATCGGCTCGACCGCATCGTGATGCTCATTGCCTCCAATATGGTGGCCGAGGTCTGTTCGATCTATCTGGTGCGCGCGGGCGGCTGGCTTGAACTGTTCGCAACAGAAGGTCTGAACAAGGATGCGGTGCATCGCACCCGCCTGAAAAAGGGCGAAGGTCTGGTGGGTGACATTGCCCAGCATGCCCGTCCGCTGAACCTGCCTGACGCGCAAAGTCATCCCCACTTCCTGTTCCTGCCGGAAACCGGCGAAGCGCCGTTCCAGTCTTTCATGGGCGTGCCCATTCTGCGCGACGGCCAATGCCTTGGCGTCATCGTCGTTCAGAACAAGACACGTCGCCTATACGACGAAGAAGAAGTCGAGGCCGCGCAGACCATCGCGATGGTGCTGGCCGAAATGGTCGCATCGGGCGAACTGGTATCGCCCAATGATCTGGAAACGGCGGGTATAAGGCGCGACCGCCCATGGCGCGCCAAGGGCGCGGCCATCGCGCCGGGTGTCGCCATCGGTCAGGTCGTGCTGCACCAGCCGCGCGTCAAGGTCGAGCGGCTGATCGCCGAAAATCCCGATCTTGAACGCGAACGCCTGGAACAGGCTGTTGCCGAGCTGCGCTCATCCGTCGACGAGATGGTCGACCATGAAGACATGGACCTGCTGGGTGACACACGCGAGGTGCTGGAAGCCTATCGCATGTTCGCCAATGATTCCGGCTGGTTGAACAGGTTGCGCGAAGCGATCAGTACGGGCCTCACCGCCGAGGCCGCGGTTGAACGTGTGCAGTCGGAAACCCGCGCGCGGCTCATGCGGCATACCGACCCTTATCTGCGTGAGCGGGCGCATGATCTGGATGATCTCGCCAACCGACTGCTGCGCCATCTGGCCGGTCTGGCGGATACGGCAGCCGGTGCCATGCTGCCCGACAATGTGGTGCTGGTCGCCCGCGCCATGGGGCCGGCCGAACTGCTCGACTATGACCGCGCCAAACTGAAGGCTGTGGTGCTTGAGGAAGGCTCGCCCACCAGCCATGTGGCGATTGTCGCGCGGGCGCTGGGTGTCCCGCTGGTCGGGCGCATCGAGGATCTGGTCGATCAGGCCGACAACGGTAATGCCATCATCGTGGATGGCGAACGCGGCGAAGTGCATCTGCGACCAGCCGGTGACGTTGTTTCGGCCTATCGCGCCAAGCTGGCGGTGATGGCCCAGCGCGAGCTTGAGTTTGCGGCTCTGCGCGATACGCCAGCCGAAACAAAAGACGGCGTCCAGCTGACCCTCCTGCTGAATGCGGGTCTTGCAGTCGACCTGCCTCATATCGATGAAACCGGGGCCGGCGGTATCGGGCTCTTCCGCACCGAGCTGCCCTTCATGATTACCCCGCGCCTGCCGCGTCTGGCGCAGCAGACCGATCTTTATGCCCGTGTGCTGACGGCAGCCGGCGATCGGCCCGTCACGTTCCGCACACTCGATCTGGGCGGGGACAAGGTGCTGCCCTATCTGCCGATGGCGGCGGAAGAAAATCCGGCCATGGGCTGGCGCGCCATCCGCATCAGCCTCGACCGCCCCGGCCTGCTCCGCTACCAGCTGCGCGCACTCATCGCCGCCGCGGCGGGGCGCACGCTGCGCGTCATGTTTCCGATGATTGCGGAAGTTGCCGAGTTTGTGGCGGCCCGCGCGGTGCTGGACAAGGAACTGGCCCGCGCCAGAGACAAGGGCCAGACACTGCCAGCTGAGGTTCTGGCCGGCACCATGCTTGAAGTGCCATCGCTTGGCTGGAGCCTCACGCCCTTGTTGAAAGTCGCGGACTTCCTTTCGCTGGGCACCAACGATCTGATGCAGTTTTTCTTCGCGGCAGACCGGGGCAATCCGAAACTGGGAGACCGCTACGACACGCTGAGTCCGGCTTTCCTGCGTTTTGTCAGGCAGATCGTCGATGCCTGCGCCGAGGCGGGCAAGCCTCTGACTGTTTGCGGCGAGATGGCGGGACGTCCGCTTGAGGCACTGGCGCTGGCGGCGCTGGGTGTGCGGCAATTCTCCATGCAGCCACACGGGATCGGCCCGGTGAAACAGGCCCTGCGCAGCGTGCCGCTGGTGCCGCTTTCGACTTTCCTCACCGCGCGGCTGGATGATCCCGGCCATACGCTGCGCACAGCCTTTCAGGCCGAGGCGGAACGGCACGGCGCCATCCTGATTTAAGGGGCGCCGGCTTACCGCGCCCGCACCGTCTCAGGCTTGTCATTTTCCGTCTGAACCCTTACAGCCCCATTCCTCAACGGACAGGTGGCCGAGCGGTTGAAGGCGCACGCCTGGAACGCGTGTAGACGGGCAACCGTCTCGAGGGTTCGAATCCCTCTCTGTCCGCCACACACCGCCGATTGCCGCACAAATTGACCGGTTGACCGGCTGCCTTTCTTTTCCAATCAGATAGTCATTTCTCAGGCGATCAGGACGTAGACTCATTCTGAGCGCACCAGATGCAAGCCTAGACGCCTTTCCTGCGTGCCTTGCGTGAGATGATCTTCAGCGCATCGGTGGTGGTGGTGGCGATGTCGCGGACGTGCAGGCTGCGACGCAGTCCGTCGATGAGCGTCCGATCACCCTCCTGCCAGATGCACAGCATCACCTGTGCGCCGGGCTTGCGGCGATGGATCTGACGTATCGCAGCGCGCAGATGAAGCGTGCTGAGCGGTTCTACAAAAGACAGGCACACCATCTGAGCGGCGGCGATTTCGGCGTCACCAGCTGCTGCGGCGGTCTTTCCGTCCATGGCACGCGCTGAAATCCCATGATGGGAGACGACCTGCGCCAGCATGCGTCCGGCTGCCTCATCCAGTGGATGATCGCCGTGGATCACCGCGACGGCGCCCTTGCCGTTCCATTCGGCCGCGAGATCGTTTTCGTTCAGACGTTCGCGGGTGATCTGCAGATCAGGGCCGATCTCGGCTGCGGCGGCTTCGGCTTCCACGCTCATCCGCACGCGCTTGTTCATCGGCACGTTTTCCATCAGGCGCACGAAATCGGTGGCGGCACTGGTCATCTTCTTCAGGCGATCGCCGCTGACCGTGCCACGCACGATGTCGTGATGCGCCCGGCGCAGCGCTTCGAGCGCAATGCGGTCATAAAAGGTCGGCAGACTGCGCTGTTTCAGGAACTGCGTTGCCTGATCGCGCGCCTCGCCGGGATCACCGGCCAGAATGCGTTGATAGAACATCTCGTGTGGTTTCAGCACAGGCCTGTCGCCCAGCGCTGTGTCGATGAAGCCCAGTGCCGGGATATGACGTGACATCACCACGATGAAGATGGTCAGCGGCGCCGACAGCACCAACCCGATCGGCCCCCAGATATAGGCCCAGACGAGCGCCGCCAGCACGAGCGCGACGGGCGAAAGGCCAGAGCTTTTGCCATAAAGCATCGGCTCCAGAACATTCCCCGTCACCGGCTCTACTGCCAGGAACAGGCCCAGCGTCCACCAGAAACTGTTCCATGTGGGATCATAGGCAAAGGCAATGAGTAGTGGCGGCAAGATGCCCAGCAGCGGCCCGACAAACGGCACGAAGCGCATGATGCCAGCGAGAATGCCCCACAGAAACGGGCTGGGCAGGCCAATGGCCCACAATCCCGCACCGACCACCAGGCCAAAGCCGCCATTCAGCGCCACCTGTTCCAGAAGCTGGCGGCCCACGCGCCGCGCCGATTCATCCAGCGCGGCCGTGGTGCGCTGGATGTCGCCCTCACCGGCCATGCGGATGAAACGGTTGCGAATGTCCTCGCGCCCGGCCAGCAGAAAAGCCGATAGCAGCAGCATGGCGACCGCCATCGCGACCGGATGCACCATTGGCCCGATGAATTCGGAAAACTTCGTCATGGCGCTTTTGCGCTCGGCCAGCACCACGGTCTGGGTTTTCGTCTTGACCTCGGTGCCGTTCGTTTCAACCGAATCCGGCGCGACTTCGATCAGAATGTCAGACAGAACTTCCGTTGCGCGCGTGAAGGGCCCGTCAGCCGATGCTTCATCGGCGATGACCTTCACCTTCTCGCGGATGGTCTTCCTGTAGTTGGGAAGGTCAGCAGCCAGTTCAGACATCTGCCGGTAGACGACGATGCCGGTGCCAGCGATCACACCAAGTGCCAGCAGGATACACACCAGCACTGCGACGGGACGGCCAAGGCGCAACCGGCGTTCCACGAAGTTGGAAATCGGGGCCAGCGCGAAGGCAAGAAGGATCCCCAGCACCAACGGGATGAAGATGTCCTGACCTTCCTTCAGGATCACCGTCAGGGCAATCACGATCACCAGCGCCGCCATGACCTTCACGGCGGGGGCGGTTGAGCGCAGCAGGCGGTTGGCAATAACGTCCATCGGTGGCTCTCTCCTGCGCCGCCCGTCATCAACGGACCGCCGCATCATTCACACAATCAGGTCTGCAGGGCCACTGTGGCGGTGGTCATGGCCTCACCGGGCAGCACGGCGGCAATCTGTTCCATCAGTCTGGGCAGATCGATCGGCTTGGGGTGATAGTCATTGCAACCGGCCTGAATCACGCGTTCGCGGTCACCGGCCATCGCATGTGCCGTAATGGCGATGATGGGAACGGCGTTGGTGAGGCTGTCGGCCTTCAGCGTGCGTGCGACGGTCCAGCCGTCAATGACGGGCAGATTCATGTCGAGCAGAATCACATCGGGTTGCGCCGAGCGTGCGGTTTCAATGCCCGCCTCGCCATCATGGGCCAGCAGTACCTCATGCCCGCGCCGCTGGAGCCTGCGCGAAAGGAAATCCCAGATCTGTTCGCTGTCTTCAACCAGAAGGATCTTAGCCATTGGTGTTCTTCTCCCTGCTGTTCACGCTTGCGGGAACAAACCGTCTCAAGTCAGTCACGAGTGCATCCAGAGGTTTTGCCCCATCCCTGACAACATGGGCCGAGGATTCCTGCAGGCTGCGCATTTTCTGGTCGCTGAGATCTTCCGACGTCAGCGCCACGATAGGCACGCCGTCCCATGCCGATTCTGCGCGCATGGCGCGGATGAAGGCATAGCCATCCATGTCGGGCATTACGAGATCGACCAGCACCAGCGCGGGGTTGTGGCGCTCAAGCGCATCAAGCGCTGATTGGCCATCCTGCGCCTCCACAACGCTCCAGCCATCCTTGACCAGCGAGGCGGCAAGGCCTGCGCGCGTGTCGGGGTCATCATCCACCACCAGCGCGGTGCCGCGCTCTGCCATGCCTGCGGCAATGGTAAGCGACTGGCCCAATGCTTCGCGGCTGACGGGCTTCTTCAGATAGCCATTGGCCCCCATCGCATAAGCGAAGCGCTGCTCGTCGAGAACGGTTTGAATGATGACCGGAATGTCGCGTGTGGCCGCGCTGCCGCGCAATGTCTGGAGAACCTGCCAGCCATCAAGGCCCGGCATCAGGACATCGAGAAGGATGGCAGCGGGCGCGCGTGCCCGCACCATCGCCAGCGCCTCATGCCCGCTGGCCGCAACAGCGACACTGAAGCCTTCTTTCACCAGCAGACGGTTCAGAAGCTCGCGGGCGTCTGGATCGTCATCGACCACCAGCACATAGCCTGATGGGCGTTCGCTCGCAGCTGAATCCGAGGGCACATCTGTTATGGCATGGGCTGGATCTGCTTCAGGCGGCTGGTAGATCACAGGAACAGTGACGTGAAATGAAGAGCCCTTGCCCGGTGCGCTTTCCACCTCGATGGAGCCCCCCAGCAGGGTGACCAGCGCCCGTGACAGCGCAAGCCCAAGCCCTGTGCCGCCATATTTGCGCGTTGTCGTATCATCGGCCTGCCGAAACCGCTGAAACAGGTTTTCAACCTGTTCCGTCGTCATGCCGATGCCCGTGTCGGCGACGCTGAGGCGCAGCCCGACCGCGTCATGACGGGCGGCCGTGATGGTGATCTGCCCGTCCTTTGTAAACTTCGCGGCATTGCCAATCAGGTTCAGAAGGACTTGACGCAGTTTCAGGTCATCGGTGTGCAGACGCATCGGCCCGCATGTGTTCACGATCGACAGCTTGTTGTTGTTCTTGGCGATCAGGGAACCGACAGCGTTTTCCACATCCGACAGAAGCGCACTCAGCGTGAAGTCCACCGGTGCCACATCCATGCGCTGGGCCTCGATCTTGGACAGGTCCAGAACGTCGTTAATCAGGCCCAACAAGTGCCGGGCATTGGTGTTGATTTTGCCAAGGTCGGGAAGGAATCCCTGATGCCCGCTATCCGCCATGTCTTCTTCCAGAAGCTCGCAATAGCCGATCACGGCGGTCAACGGTGTGCGCAGCTCATGGCTCATATTGGCGATGAAGGTGGATTTGGCCTGATTGGCAGCGTTGGCCTCATCGCGCGCCTGCTGGAGTGCCTGATCCCATTCCTTCTGGCGCGTGACATCGACAATCATGAGACCAGCGCCGGACGCTTCATCGGAAGGGCGGTCGGTCAGAGTCACCGGAAAGGCGCGTGAGGTCACAAAACGGCTCTGGCCCCCTTGCGTCGTCAACTGCACAGCCTGATCCGACGTCACGATGGCGGTATCTTCTGAATCGGCCGTCAGCGCTGAAACGCTCGACCGGCGGTCATGGGCGCTCGCTTCTGCAAGATCCTTGGAGACATGACGCAGCAGCGTGCCGTTCAACGTCGCTGCATCCACACCTGTCATGGTCGCAAACGCATTATTGGCCATGGCGATACGGCCCGTCCTGTCGGTCAGCGCGATGCCTGCCGGGATGTTCTCGAAGATCTGGTTCAGAAGCTGGCGGAATTGGGTGTTGCTGCGCGCCCCACGCAGCACGATCATCGCCAGCATACCAGCCGAAAGCAGAAAGCCCGCAAGACCTGCTGCGGCGAGGGGGCTCCACAGGCGCGTGATGCTGGCCTCGTCGGCTTCCGCAAGATTGCGGGCGCGGGCCTGCATCTCGTTGATCAGCGCGCGCAAGGCATCCATCTCGGCCTTGCCGATGCCGGTCATGACAAGCACCTGGGCTGCCTCGAATGACTGCGCGCGGCGGGCCTCGACGATCTTCTGGCCGAAGGCGATCTTGCTGTTGGCCTGTGCTACAACGCGGTCCACATCACCCGCCGGTGCGCCCGCATTGGCACCCAGCGCCTTCAGCTCCGACACGGTGCGGTCAAACACCGACAGGGCATCTTCGTAAGGCTGCAGAAAGCCCTCAGACCCGGCGATGACATAACCGCGATAGCCGGTCTCGATATCCTTCACCACCGACAGCATCTCTTCGAGCTTGGCAGAAAAATGCTGCTGGCGTGTCTGATGGGCCTGATCGCGCAGGATGAAAATGATCGACAGGGCAAGGGACACGGTGCTCAGAACCGCCAGGAGAATGGCCGGCCTCAACCATGTTTTGCGAATGGCCGTGCGCATTGTCCTGATTCCGGTCCCCTCAGACTGTGTGTGATAACGCATGCCCAGTCATTTGGTTGCATGACAGCGCAGGATTCATGGGTCTTCATGATTTTGAGCTTGCGGGGCCTTGCTGCGTTTGCCACGAGTTGCTGCGTTGCCTTGTCGGGACTGGTCATGGCTGATCCATGTGCCGTGACCGCATCGAACCCGGAGATCCTGCACGGTGCCCATCAAGCGTCTTCGGCTGGCCGGTGATGTCGTCGCCAAACTGGCAGATGCGCTGCTCGAATGGATGGGGCGCTATTACCTGGGCCCGGTCTGGGTTGTCCTGCTGCTCGGACTGACGGGCACGGCAGCGCTCAGTTGGTCGTCATGGCGTTTTGCGCGTCAGGCGGCGACAGAACAGTTCAACGTACAGGCCGTGCATACGCGCGCGGCGCTCAACCGGAGCATGCAGGAATACATAAATCTGCTGAAACTGGCCGCCGGGTTTGCCGAAACGCAGGCCGTGGTCGATCGCATGAACTGGAAGACCTTCATTTCAAGACTCGACATTGCCCAGTCTCTGCCCGGTGTGCAGGGCATCGGTTATGCTGCAGTCGTGCCGCCGGATCAGCTTGAAGCGCATGTCGCCCGTCAGCGCGCTGGCGGGCGCCCGGATTACACGATGCGGCCACAGGGCCTGCGTGACGTCTATACCGCGATTGTCGGTCTTGAGCCGGAAGACGAGCGTAATCTCGTGGCCATCGGCTTTGACATGTTCTCCGAGCCCATACGGCGCGCGGCAATGACCCGGGCGCGCGACACTGGCGAAGCGGCGCTCACCACCCATGTGAAGCTTGTGCAGGAAACAGGGCAGAATCCGCAGCCCGGCGCGCTGCTTTACATGCCCGTTTACGCGAGCACCGCTGACGGACGGCCCGTTTTGCGCGGTTATGCCTACGCAGCCTTCCGTCTGCACGACCTGCTCAGCCGGACTCTGCGCGCGAGCAAGCCCGAGATTTTTGATCTGGTTCGGGTGCAGGTCTTTGAAAACTCAGAAGAAAGCTTTCTGCTCTTTGATTCCTCTCCACCCTCCCACCCCGATTTTGTGACCGAACAGGTGCTTGAGATCGGCGGGCAAAAATGGACGCTGGCGATCTCATCGCTGGAGGCTTTTGAACAGCAGCATTCTCATGCGGAGCCACTGGCGATTGCAGTGATGGGTGGGTTGCTGACGGTTCTTATCGCCGCCTTCATGGGCCTGCTGACAGTTTCGCGCGCAAGCGCCTTGTCATCGCGCCTGTCGTTGGAACATGAGGTGCACGAGCGTGTCCGCGCGCAGGAACAGGAGCAGATCGCTAATCGTGAACTGATCCATCGCGTCAAGAATATGATGGCGATCATCGCTTCCATCGCGTCGCAAACAGCGCGCTACACGCCCGATCCGCAGAAATTCAATCAGGCGTTCCGCCAACGACTTTCAGCTCTTGGCCGAGTGCACGACCTGCTCAAGCCCAACCCATCCATACCTGCTGATTTGGGGGGATTGCTGGAGGAAGTGCTGGCCCCCTACCGCGAAACCCGTGCCGGACGTCTTTCACTGAGCGGTCCCAAGATCAACATACCCCAAGGCGATGCAGTGATGTTGAGTCTCGTTTTTAACGAGCTCGGCACCAATGCCACCAAATATGGAGCGTGGGCCAATGACAATGGCCGTGTAGATGTGAAATGGGAACTCAATTCCCTGGATACAGGATCCGAAGTTCGTGTCGCCTGGCGCGAAAATGATGGACCTACCGTGACCTATACGGGGAACCAGGGCTTTGGCTCAAATGTAATGAAATTCGCCATAGAGCGTGGGCTGCGCGGGCGGTTCCAGATAATTTATGGGTCCGATGGTTTGGCCTGCGATCTCAATTTTCCCCTGAAAACCGAGATTCCTTCCCCCGCAAAAACGTATTGATCGAGGTGGGAACCAATGAGCCGATGAAGCGTTTAGTTCCTGACTTCACCTCCGATGCGACTGAACAGCCAGTCACTCATATAGCCTTAAGACGCGAAGGGCGTATAACCATGATGTTTCAATCTCTTATATCTCGTGTCCAAAGTTCGGCGCGTGGCATGGTCGACGAGATTATTGCCTCGGTTGCACGCAACTCGGCCATTTATGTGCCATTCGCCATTGCCGGTGGATTTGCGATTGCAGCTGGGGCTGCTTTAGCTGTGCGATACTTGGGCCCAGAGCTGGGGTGTCTGACTATTGCAGCCATATTTGTACTTGTCGGCGTTACCATCCATCAGATTCAGAAAAGGGAAGCCTCAGTGCGGCGGGCTATCCACCGTGACAATGCCAACGTGAAGTTTTCAAGCCGTGCAAAAGCCGACATTCTCAATATTGTCACCAAAGCGCATGAGTGGAGCGAGGCCAACCCCCTTGCTGCATCAGCCATTAAGGCGGGTGCCCCTGTGCTTTTGCCATTGATCGCACGAAAGCTGGTAAGAAACGCGTTGCTCGTGACCATCGTGGGTGGAGCTGCTTGGGCAGCTTCGGCATATGCTGACCAATCTGGGCAGAGATAACAGATAAAGATCCACACCCGCTTGATCGGACCGTCTTTCAGAATACTTGTTGGATGAAGCGCCCTTCCTTGCTACGCGCCATGAATTGAGATTTAACGCTTATGCCGATGTCGCCATCCGAACCACCGCAACATCCTGACGACGCAGTCAATTCCGGAGCGGAGTCAGGCGCAAATCAATTAGAGCCTGAGGCACAGGCACGCATCGGTCAGAAAATGCGCAAGGTTTATGACGAGATTCTGTCGGAGCCATTACCTGATCGTTTTGCGCTCCTGCTTGCCGATCTGGCCAAGACAGAGCGTGACTGAGCCATGGCAAACAACGACGCTCTGCAACATGAGATGATGGCTCATGTGCCCAATCTGCGCGCTTTTGCGAGATCGCTTGCCGGAACACTCGATCGCGCGGATGACCTTGTGCAGGAAACGCTTGTGAAGGCGTGGAAGAATCGGGATCGCTTTGCAGAAGGTTCCAATATGAAGGCATGGCTCTTCACAATCCTGCGGAACACATTCCTGTCTGAGCGGCGCAAACGTAAGAACGAAGTCGAAGACCGTGATGGGGCCATGGCCGAGCAGCTTACAGCGTCTGGTGGTCAGGCTGGTCACATGGATGCATTGGACTTCCAGAGGGTTTTTCACAAACTCCCTGTCGACCAGCAGGAGGCGTTGGTGCTTGTCGGTCTTGAAGGCTTTTCTTATGAAGACGCCGCGCTGATGTGCGCCACCGCAGTGGGAACCATAAAAAGCCGTGTCAGTCGGGCGCGCGCGAAACTTGCTGACCTGATGGGGGTGAGCGGTGCCAGTGAGTTTGGTGCGCCTGATGGTCCGTATACGAGTTTCCACCCGGCTGCGGCCTGACAGGATTTTATATAAGTAACGGAAACATGCTGGGGAGTTTGCCTATGTCTGAACCGATCGCGAACGTTATCGCGCCTCAAATTCCATACCTGCGCCGTTTTGCCCGTGCTCTCTGCGGTTCTCAGGATAGTGGCGACAATCATGTCGCCGCCACGCTGGAGGCACTGGTTGCTGACCGCAGCATGTTTGACACATCTCTGTCGCCACGAGTTGCCTTGTACAAAGCCTTTGTAACGATGTGGTCGGCTCTCCCCATGAATCGGGAAACTGTTTCTGCCTCGTCTGGCATTGCAACGGCTGCAGACCGACGCATTGAAACGCTCACCCCTTTGCCACGTCAGGCGTTCCTGTTGACCGCTATGGAGGAGTTTTCCCAGAAAGATGTGGCCAGCATCCTAGGATTGCCCGAGACACATGTTTCAGAACTCATCAGCAGGGCGGGGCGCGAGATTTCAGAGCAGATTGCTGCGAAAGTCATGATCATCGAAGACGAGCCGATGATTGCTCTCGATATTGAAACTCTTGTGACCGATATCGGTCACAGTGTTGTAGGGGTTGCCGCAACACGCACTGAAGCCGTGGCTCTCGCTGCAGAGAAAAAGCCAGAGATCATTCTCTCCGACATTCAGCTTGCCGATAACAGTTCAGGCATCGATGCCGTGAATGACATTCTCAAAATCATAAATGTGCCGGTCATATTCATCACAGCGTACCCTGAGCGGCTCCTGACCGGCGAACGGGCTGAACCGACCTATCTCATCACCAAGCCATTCCAGCCAGAGTTGGTGAAAGCGGTCATCAGCCAGGCGCTTTTTTTCAACGAAAAGGGTTCTGCGCCAATCTAACCTGATCGTGCTGTTTCATGATGGTGCGTAGGGGGAACAGAATAAACGCGCCAATTCTGCTTTGGCACTTGCAGCAGCAATGTCGTGACCACATGCATTCCCGCATGCGCGCGAATATCGGCAATCTCTCAAATGAGCAGGCGAACACCTATGTCTTTGGCAATCCCTTCAGCCTGGCGACCGACACTGAGGTAGCCCCGTTACCGCCGCGCGCCCTTGGTGTGCGGATCGGCTGGTCTCTCTGAAATGATGGAATGGTGCTGACAGTTCCCTGGCCGCCATTCATGAGCAGCACTTCTATCGTTCTGTGTTCATCTGGCAGTGACAGGCCCGCCACTGCCAGATGACACAATTCTGATCACAAATCGAATGTGATACCGGCGAAGAAATACCGCCCTATCGCATCCACCGGCGTTGACGTGCGGAACGATCCCGGTGTTGGCATTTCATCGGTGATGTTACGCACCCCACCATAGACCTCCAGATGATCATTGAGGCGGTAGGCGGCCCGCACCGAATGAGCGGCGACCGCGTTGCTGCGATACGGGATCTGCAACTGAGCCGGGGGCAGCACCGTGTCGTTTTCAACCAGGAGGACGCTGGTGCGATAGTTCAGGTCGTAGCGCAGTGACAGTGGCCCATCTTCCCAGTTCAGCCCCAGATTGATTGTCCATTCGGGTGATGTTCCGCCCAGCAAGGTATTTTCCTCGCCGCGTTCGTTGTCGAGCTTGCCATCAAGCGTGCCTTGAAGGTCCAGCCGCTCCAACCATGTTCCGTTCACATCAACAGTCAAGCGGCCGGCACCGATATCGGTTCCATAGCGCACACCAAAATCAATGCCGGACGTGATGAAGGCCGCCACGTTCAGCTGCCTGACACTCAAGCCATTAAGGTCGCCGTTGGGGGCACGGCTGAGCAGTGGGCAGAACGGATTGCTGAGTGTGGGTGCATCATAGCACGCATTGACGATATCCTGACCCGTCGGCGTGACGATGCCGTTGCTCATCTTGATGCGCCAATAATCAAGCGTCACCTGAAGGCCCGGCGCAAACGAGGGTTCAAGCACAAGGCCGACTGTAAACGTGCGTGCTGACTCCGCCTGCAGGTTCGGGTTGCCGCCTGAGCTGCCAATGAAGTTCACTGCAGTCGACGGTAATGTGAGGGTGGGGGGCAGGCCCAGAGCATTCAGGGCTGCCGTGCAGTTCGCGCGGCGCGACGATGAACCAAGATTGAGATTGCCCACCGAACAGGGGTCGACGGGCAGGAAATTCTGCGGCTGCGTCGCTCCGAACAGCTCATTGATGTTCGGCGCACGAATTGCGCTTGAGAGTGTGGCGCGCATCTTCACGTCCTCAATCGGCGACCAGATGAGCCGTGCTGCCCATGCGTTGGTTGAACCGATTGTGGAGTAGTTGGAATAGCGATAAGCGCCATCCACGGTGAGTTCGCGCATCAGAAGGCCGCCGTCCTTTACCAGGGGGAGCGAGACCTCCGTGAACACTTCCCAGACATCAAATTTGCCCGATTGGTCTTTAGCCCCCCGGTCAAACACGAAGACTGGCCCCGTTTCGATCATTGCAGGAAAATTGATCTTTGAGCTTTCGCGGCGATACTCCGCACCGAGAACGAAACTGGCCGGCCCGCCGGGCAGTTCGAATCCCAAGAGAGTCGAGTCGCCCTTCAGGTAGCCACTCAGAACGGTCTGCGTCAGGGTGCCAGTGATCGGCGCTGTTGTGTAAATCCAGTTATATGCCGCAGCATTGGCCACAGGATCATCAATAAAGGCATTGAATGGCACACAGCCGCTGTTTGCGCCTGGGGTGAATGTGATTGCGCCGCCCGCAGGGTTGAATTTGCTCAGCACGTCGACGGGCGTGTTTGCAAATGCGCCGGGGTTGATTGTTGACCGGCATACCGGTCGACCCTGCGCATCTGTGGTCACATCAGAAGCAGCAAAGTAACGGTCATCCAGGCGCAGGCTACGATATGATGTCGTGTCCGTGCGGCCGTAGTTAAACGTCACATTGTAGGAAAGGTGATCATTGATATCGCCGTCCACACCCGTGACAAAGCGCCATGTATCAGAGTTGCGGCTGACCCGCTTGCCGCCGGAATCGATATCAAAGCGGTCATACATAAGTGGCGCGCCAGGCCCCACGGGGTTGCCGGCCCCGGCTGCAATCGCTGCATTGCGTACAACGGTCGGCAGGAAGGGGTTGTCGTTGAAAGTCCGGCTGATGATTGTGAAGGTTGACTGTTGAACTGAGCGCGCCCGTACATTTGAAAATGACAGGTTGGCAAACAACTTGGTGCTCGGCGCGATCTCATAATGCGCCATCAGAGACAGATTGAGGTGCTCGGTTTTTGGGATGAGGCCCCAATACATGATGCGCCAGAGTTCCGTGCCATTACCGCCAATGGTTGCGGAAGGCACGCCGGCACCCGGCGATCCAACCGGATTGCCAGCATCCAGTCGGACTCCGCCGCGCCACGGCCCGCCAAAAATACCGAACGGATCTATGATGCTGTCAGCGGCCACGAATGAATCACGGATATTGCCAAGCAATACGGCTGCCGGTGCGCCCGCTGGCCGAGGTGATGCCGGGTTGTTCATCAGCCAGCGCGAGCCCGTCGAGAACTGTTCGCGGTCTTTTGCGATGAGTGGGTTCTGGCGATCAAATTCGGCAGACAGTGTGACGTTCCCTTTGCCATCAGCAAAGTTTTTGCCGCCCACAAGCGAGAGGTAATAGCTGGCTGCGTCGTTTTGCGATGAGAGGCCGGTCTGAGCGCTCACACGCAGCCCTTCGAAGTCTTTCTTCAGGATGAAGTTGACAACACCAGATACGCCGTCGGCGCCATAGATTGCCGACGCGCCTCCTGTGGTGACTTCAACGCGCTCAACCAATGCAAGGGGGATTACATTGGTATCAACCGCGCTGGTGCCCAGCGGGTCGGCACCCACATGGCGCTGGCCATTGATAAGCAGAAGCGTGCGTGCAGCGCCAAGATTGCGCAGGTTGAGTTCGTTGACACCCACCTGATTGCCAAATGTGGAATCAGCGCTTCCGCGTGAACCGGTCAGTGCAGGTATCCTGCTTACGATTGACGTGATGTTTGTTTCACCGCGCGCCTTCATGTCTTTTGCTGAAACCACAGTGAGTGGCGTGGGCGAGTCCACGGCGCGTCGGGTAATGCGCGACCCAGTGACAACCACTTCTTCCTGACCTTCGGGAGCTTTTGATGCCGCAGGCGTGGCCTCACCGGCTACAGGAGATGTTTTTGGGGCCGGCTGCTGGGCTGCAGCTGGCAGCGCACACAGTGCAAACCCCACGAGCGATATGCCGCTGAAAAGGGTCCGTTTTACGGACAAAAGGCTGCCTGAAGGCTTAGTGTTCATGGACGAATCTCCATTCCATAGAGCTGTTCAACTTTCGCGCCGCTCAGAGCTTTCGTTTCTCCAGAAGCCCGTATCAGGAACATTTGTTGCTTTGGTGCGGTGTGCAGACAGGCTCTCGATCTTTTTCCAAGAGCTGTCTCAACACATCGCGTCGACACAAAATTACAAAAATCCCCAATTGTGGACGCTAAAAAGACGGATAGATTACGTCAATCGCCTGAGTTAGATCGAATACATGCAAAAAATTGATCTATTGCAATTGGACGGTCGTGTTCTCGAGACACTTCTGACCGTATTTGACGAAATGTCGGTAGGCAAAGCAGCCGCACGCCTCGAAACCAACCAGTCCACTGTCAGTCACAGGATTGAGCGTGTGCGGGCAGTTATCGGCGATAACCTTTTCGTGAAGGCAGGGCGGGGCATTGTTCCGACGGTGCGCTGCGAGGAGCTGATTCCGCTTGTGCGCAAAGCTCTTGAGAATCTGGAAGCCATCGCACGTCAGGGTCAGTTCAGGCCGGGCGACATGACGGACCGGTTTTCCATCTCCGCAACTGACTATGAGCGAAGCCTTTTTCTCGCTGACGCAGCGCGGGCGATGCTTCTCGATGCGCCAAGTGTAAGGATCGGCTTCGTATGGGACCAGCATGATGGAGGGGCTGCTCTGCGTCGCAGTGAAGTGGATGTTGCGCTCGCGCCGTCTCTTGGACGTGAGGAGGACGGTCTGCACCGCCAGCCCCTCTTTGAAGACCGCTTCCTTTGCTATTTCGACGAGACGAGCTGCAAACCGCCTTCAGATATCCAATCTTATCTATCTGCGCGTCACGTCCGGGTGATTTTTTCAGCCGCTGATGTGAGCTTTGTCGATCAGGCGCTTGAAGCGCTTGGCCACCGCCGCAATGTCGCCATCGACGCGCCGAGCCTTCACGAACTGCCCGACGTCCTGGCAGGTACGGGTCTGGTCGCAACGGCGCCCGCACGTCTCAAAAATAACATGCTGTCACGGTTTGCGTGCTGTGCCCCGCCTTTTGTCATGCCCGCATTGACGGTCTTTCAGTTCTGGCACCGGCGCACGCATGCGTCACCACGACATATGTGGTTGCGCAAGTGCATCGCAGATGCCGCACAACGCAACCTCACGGGTTCGTCAAGGCAGATGCCTTGACGGCCGCGCCTATTACAGCTCCATCTATTCAGGCATTGATATGGACACCTCGATGAAACGCTCTCTCGCCTTCGCCTCATTCATGGCGCTTATCTCTCTTGCTGCCGTGCCCTCGGTTTTGGCCTTTGAAGAAGCCCCCCTCATTCCGCGCTCTCAGTTGATGGGCAATGCTTACAACGCCAATGTGAAAGTCAGCCCTGATGGCAAGATGATTGCATTCATGCGCCCTTTGGGAACTGTGATGAACCTTTGGGTTGCGCCTGTCACATCACCAAGTGATGCAAAATCCATTACCAGACTTACGAACCAGAGAGTTATCGACTTTTACTGGTCGGCCAATTCAGGCGCTCTGCTGTTCCTGTCAGACACCAATGGTGACGAGAACTATCAGCTTGCGCGTGTCACTATAGAAAACGGTGAAACGCTGGACCTCACGCACAATCCGGCGGCGCGCGCATCGGTCATCAAAATCAGCCAGCGCCACCCCGACTATGTTCTGGCAGCGCTCAATGACCGAGACCCGAAATTCAATGATCTCTACCGCATCAACATTCAGACCGCAGAGCGCGAACTTGTTCTGAAGGGTGACGGCTTTGCTGAAATCATGGCTGACGACGACCTAAAGCCGCGCCTCGCCAAAACGGCCGATGCGGATGGTGGCTACACCTATCACGCTTATGATGGGACGAAATGGAAACCCATTCTCCACCGTTCTCTGGACAATTCATTCAGTGCTGTGATGGCCGGGTATCGCGGATCGAAAGACGACGCCCTGATCATTGACAGCGGGGATGCCGACAAGGCGCAGCTTCTCGCGCTTGATCTCAAGACGGGCAGCGTGAGCGCGATTGCCTCAGGTGTTGAGGCGGATATTCATAACCTTGTCGTTGATGAAAAGACAGGTGAGCCCATAGCCGTGGCTGAAGAGTATCTGGAATTGCACTGGACTGGCCTCGATCCAGCCATCGATCAGGCATTTCAGGAGATCCGGGCCAAGGTTGGCCATCCCTTTGATGTCGTCAGCCATTCCCGAGACAACACCTTGTTTATCCTGCGCGTTGCTGATGGCAGCCGACCCGACACCTACATGATATGGGACCGGACAAGTAATGCGCTTACAAAGCTGTTCTCAACTTACCCGTCTCTCGAAAGCGCGCCGCTGGCGTCGGTTAAGGCTGTTACGATTCCTGCGCGCGATGGTCTGACACTCACAGCTTACCTGACACTGCCAGATGGCTCCGACAAGAATGGCGATGGCATACCCGATCAGAGATTGCCATTGGTTCTGAATGTGCATGGCGGGCCCTGGTGGCGCGACAGCCTCGTCTACGTTCCTGAGAACCAGTGGTTGGCCAATCGTGGCTATGCCGTCCTTTCGGTCAATTTTCGCGGTTCAACCGGTCTTGGCAAGGCATTCCTCAATGCCGGCAATGGCGAATGGGCCGGCAGAATGCATGACGATCTGGTCGATGCAGCAAGCTGGGGTGTCGCGCAGAACATTGCTGATCCGTCAAAGCTGGCGATCTACGGACTGTCATATGGCGGTTACTCGGCGCTGGTGGGACTGACATTTACACCTGATGTTTTTGCCTGCGCCGCTGACATGTCCGGCCCAGTCAACCTAGTCACAACTTTTCAGACGACGCCCCCCTACTGGGTGGCGTTCCGTGAGCAACTCAAGCGCCGCGTGGGCGATGTTGAAACTGAGGAAGGCCGTACACTCCTGACCTCCCGATCGCCGCTGACCTTTGCCAGCAGAGTCAGCAAACCTCTGCTTATCGGCCAGGGCGCAAATGATCCAAGGGTCAAACAGTCAGAACCAGATCAGATGGTTGCGGCGCTGAAAGCGAACGGCATTCCAGTGACTTATGCCGTTTACGCAGATGAGGGCCATCTATTGCTGAGACCTGAAAACCGCATTTCATTTTTTGCAATGGCCGAAGCATTCTACGGCCAGTGTCTTGGCGGGCGCGTTGAGCCAATCGGTTTAGACTTCAAGGGTGCCAACTTCAAAATTATTGAAGGGGCTCAGTATATCCCAGGTCTTCAGGAGAACGCACCTTGAGGCGCTCATGCGAAGACTGAGCCAGCCCTTCAGGCACTGCCGACTGGTATGATGAAATGGCGGCCTGCTTTTGCCGGAAAGCATGAGCAGCGCTCAAATCTGGTCATTTGGGGAAGATCATCTCAACCTTCCGGCGCGTTGAGTTTCAGTGCCAGTGCGTGCACCGGCCCGGCGAGTTCGTCTTTCAGCGCCTCATATACCAGCCGCTGACGCGCCACACGGCCAAGCCCGGCAAAGGCTGCTGACACCATGGACACGTTGAAATGGGTCTGGCCTGTTGCTTCCTCCGGTCCGCGCCCCTGTGTTTTTAGGTGATGTGTCAGATGCGCATGTCCGGCATGGCGGGCGCTGTCGTTTTCAACCACCAGAACGTCTGGCGTGAACGCAGCAATCAACTTGGCGCGGATGGTGTCTTCGATGGTCATGTCGCTTCGGAACGCTATTTGCGGGCGAAGTCAAGAAAACCTGTTTCTTGCCAGGGGGCGGCCCTTTCCGGTATGCGCAGCGATAATGAGCGAGCCGAAGAAAAATCCGTTCGACTTCCGTATCGGTGGCAAGACGCGTGAAGCGCCAAAGCCCAAGGTGCAGATGTGCGAGATGCCGGGCTGCGACAAGCCGGGCACCCATCAGGCCCCCAAAAGCCGCGAGAACACCCGCGAGAAACGCTGGTTGTGCGTTCCTCATGTGCGCGAGGTGAACGAAAGCTGGAACTTCTTTGCCGGGATGAGTGACGCTGAGGTGGCGCAGTTCCAGCGCGATGCGCATACCGGCCACCGCCCCACCTGGAAGCTGAAGGACCGTCAGTCCACCACGTGGAAGGTGCGCGCCGAAAAAGGCACATTCTCAGGCCGCACGAACGACACCTATGCCATCTTTGAAGATGGCGAGGCGCGCACCGCCCGCAGTGACGTGGCCGGAAGGCCGGTGAAAATCCTCGGCAAATTGCAGGTCGAGTCGCTGACCATTCTTGGCCTTACCGCAGAGGCATCCTTGAACGATGTCAAACGTGCCTATAAGGACATGGTCAAACGCTACCATCCTGACGTTAATGGCGGGGACCGGTCGGCCGAGGAACGTCTGGCGCAGGTTATCCGCGCCTATAACACGCTGAAGAAAACCAACTTCAGCTAGGCGTGCCTGCCTCCGCTTCGCTGAACGGACGGATGCCGCGTCAAGCAGGAAGCAGGACGAGATCATGGCCGAGATGAGCGAAGGGCTGAGCCCCGAGGCCGCCCCCGACACCAGCGTCGATGTGAAGTCAGTGTTCGGCATCGACACGAAGATGACCGTGCCCGCCTTCTCGGCGCCCAATGCCTATGTGCCTGATCTCGACACGTCCTATCGCTTTGACCGCGAAACCACGCTGGCCATCCTTGCCGGGTTCGCCTTCAATCGCCGCGTGATGGTGCAGGGCTATCACGGCACCGGCAAATCCACCCATATCGAACAGGTGGCGGCGCGGCTGAACTGGCCGTGCATCCGCGTCAATCTCGACAGCCACATCAGCCGTATCGATCTTGTCGGCAAGGATGCCATCGTGCTGAAGGATGGCAAGCAGGTTACCGAGTTTCGCGAGGGCATTCTGCCTTGGGCCTTGCAGCGCCCCGTGGCGCTGGTGTTCGATGAATACGATGCTGGCCGCCCTGATGTGATGTTCGTTATCCAGCGTGTGCTGGAAATCTCCGGCAAGTTGACACTGCTCGACCAGAACCGCGTCATCCGCCCGCACGATTCCTTCCGCCTGTTCTCGACCACCAACACAATTGGTCTGGGCGACACGACCGGGCTCTATCACGGCACGCAGCAGATCAATCAGGGCCAGATGGACCGCTGGTCGATCGTCACCACGCTGAACTATCTGCCGCACGACAAGGAAGTTGAGATCGTTCAGGCCAAGTCGCCCGCCTATCAGGGCGCGGACGGCAAAAAGAAAATCGCTGCCATGGTGCGCGTTGCCGATCTCACCCGTTCGGCCTTCATCAATGGCGACATCTCAACGGTGATGAGCCCGCGCACGGTGATCACCTGGGCCGAGAACGCACAGATTTTCGGTGATGTTGGCTTCGCTTTCCGCACCACGTTCCTGAACAAGTGCGATGAGCTTGAGCGTGCCACTGTGGCTGAGTTCTATCAGCGCTGCTTCGGCGAAGAGCTGCCTGAATCCGCCGCCAAGGTGATGGTGGCCTGAGACAGGCTACCTGCCGCTCACCCGCTCCGCGTCAGCGGAACGGGTGGCAGGGTTATGGTGGCGCGTTTTACTTTGCGCCGAGTGCCATCAGTTTTTCCAGAAAGGCCACGAAGCGCGCGCCGCGTTCCTTGCTGCGTTCCGCCGGGCCGAGCGCGCTGTTCACAGCGATGACCGTCTTGGTAGCCGGATCAACGATGATGAACTGACCGAAATTGCCCATCGCGCCATAGCGCCCCTTTGGCCACACCCACCATTTGAGGCCATAGCTCGCTTCCTCACCAAGCGGCACGATGGGGCTGACCATCAGTTTTGCATAATCTTCGATCAGCGCACCCTTCGCGCCATCCATCACGAACATGCCGAAACGGGCATAGTCGCGCAGGCGGGCCGAGATGCAGCAGCCGCCCATCTCGTTCAGCGACCAGTCGACCATCCAGAAGGCATCGCTTTCCATGCCATAGGGTGCCCAGACTTTCTCTGACAGATACTGCGCCAGCGGCTTGCCCGTCGCGCGCTTCACCAGAACGCCGACCAGCGCTGACTCCCCCGTGGAGTAGTTGTACTTGGTGCCGGGCGGATGGGCGCGCGGCAGGCGGCGCATATAGGCAATCGTGCTGTCTTCACCAGCTGGCGGCGGATTGCGGAACATCGCGGAGACATCAGCGTCGGGGTCGCCATAGTTCTCGTTCCATTTGACGCCCGATGTCATCGTCATCGCCTGGCCGAGTGTGACGCCATCATAGGCGCTGCCCTTCAGTTCGGGCAGGTACTTGGTCAGCTGGTCATCGAGTGAGCCGATGAGCCCATCCTTGATTGCGGCGCCGACCAGCAGGCCAGTGAACGACTTGGCCATCGAGAACGATGTGTAGCGGCTTTCGGCGCTGTTGCCGCGCGCATATTTTTCCAGCCGCACCTTGCCGTCGCGGATGAGAACCAGCCCCGCCATGCGCTGGTCTTCCATGAAGGCTGCGATCTCATCGTCGCTGATGGCCAGGGGTTTGCCCGCGTCCAGCGCGTGTACTGTGCCGCCCGCTTTGACGATGGTGCCGTTATAGCGCGCCTCCATAGTGCGGAAGCGTTCGTCCATCACGGCCTGGTCCCAGAACAGCATGTTGCTGTCCTTGGCATCGGTGATGCGCGAGGCTGCAGGCGGCGCTGAGAAAATCGCCGGGTCGATATGCGCCGCCTTCATTTGCGCGGCCAGCGCCTCGGGGCTGGGCAGGGTGGTTGATACGGCTGTGGGTGCGGCGCAGGCGGCAAGGGCCAGCAGTCCGCATAGTGTCAAATGTTTCATGAGAGTGTCCTGAAAAGAAAAGGGCGGCCCGTTGGGGGCCGCCCGGAGTTGAAGGAAAGGGTTCAGAACTTGAACTGCATCTCGAAGCCGAGGGAACGGCCCTCGGTGTAGCTGTAGCCCTGGAACAAGGTGCTGCCCGTTGCACCACCACCCGCGCCGACATAGCCCACAGAGTCGAACAGGTTGCGGCAATAGGCGATCAGCGTCACCCGCTCGCTGGGGTCGATATAGGTCAAACGCATATCGACCTGATCCCATGATGGCGCCCGGTATTGTGGGGTGTTGAGAAGTGAATAATAGGCCGACGAGCGGTAGACATAGCTGGTCGCCAGGAACAGGTTGCCAGACTCGATCGGAATGTCGAAGAGCGCCGACACAGCGACCTTGTGACGCGAAGCCTGTGGCAGCTCGTTCCCTTTCGTGTTCACGGCATTTCCAAAGCCGTCGAACACACCCGAGCCGTCAGTGACCTCAGTGTCGAGGTAGCCATAGGCCAGGCGCATTTCCAGCCAGGTGTTCGGCAGCCATTTGGCTTCAACCTCAAAGCCCCTGGAGCTCACTCCGGGGATGTTGAAGAAGCGGTCACGGTCGAATCCGGCGGGGCTGAGCCCGCTCTTGACGCGGACATTGATGGGAACCTGCATGTCCTTGTAGCTATAATAAAAGGCTGCGGCGTTCAGAAAGAAGCCATCCGCCGGTTTGGTCTTGATGCCGATTTCGTAGGCATCGGCGGTTTCCATGCGCACATAGGGCTGATCCGCCCACGAGTTCATGGAGAAGCCACCGGACTTCAGGCCGCGTGAGTAGCTGGCGTAAACCATGGTGTCTTCGTCGGGCTTCCAGTTAAGCCCCAGATGCCATGACCAGCCATCCCACTTGCCTTCAAGGTTGCGGGCCGCGCCGCCAGATCCATTGCCCGCACCGGTGACGAAGGTGGTGACATCCATGGCAGGCGTGAACTTGCCGCAGCCCGCACCGAAACAACCGGCCAGAGCCGCTGTCGGATCCCAGTTGATGATGCGATAGGTTTCGCGTCCATTCTTTTCGTCAGACGAATAGCGAAGGCCCGCCGTCAGCTTCCAGCCCGGCGCGAATTCATAATCGAACTGCCCGAATGCCGCATAGGAATTGACCCTGAGATCACCTGTTCCTTCGTAGAACGACCGGCGCGGATTGGGGGCAGCGAGTCCTCCGCCAATGATGTTGATGGGGGCGGCGAGTGCCTTCGAAAGGTCGTCGGTTGCAGCACCATCCACATACCAGCTGATCGGCTGGTAGTAGTGTTCACGATACTGGTAGAGGCCAACCACCCAGTTGAAGGCGCCGGGCGTGGTATTGGACAGCGTTATCTCGTTCGACCAGTGGGTCTTGTCCTGGATGTATTCCTGAACATAGGTCGGATTGTAGGTGTAGTTGCCGAAGAACGTGCCGACATTGGTCGTCACAAGGTTGACCGGGCTGTCGTCGAGGTCTGAGATGCTCGTGTAAAGATAGGTGGAATAACCGCCGACATATTTCAGCGTGGTGCCGCCGAGATCGGTTTTGAAGTTCACGACGAACACATGGTTCTTGTCCACCTTCTGGCTGGCCCAGGTATTGGTGGCGAACTTGTGCCGGTCAGTAATGCCGGGATTGACGCCGGTATAACCAAAGGTGGCATTGGGCACGAGGGCGCCGGGCGGGAATACACCGAGCTTCGTGTTCGGCGCTGGCACCGAAGTGAAATAGGGCGTCACAACATTGCCCGAGCGCATGTGGTCATCCCATTCGGCGTGGGAGTATTTGACCCACAGCTGGGTCTTTTCCGAAAAGTCATATTGCAGCTGCGCTTCAACAAAGAAGCGATCACGATAGCCTTCGGGATTGTTCGGCACGGCCGTATTCTTATAGGGCGCCTCAAGCTGCCATGGCCCCCCCTGAATCGAGAGGCGGCCCTTGAGGTTGCCGACGATCGGGCCTGAGATGTAGCCCTCGGCAATGGCGCCGCCAAAACCCTGTTCGATGGTAGAGCGCACTTCGCCCTGAAACTCATCGGTTGGACGCGCTGAAATGACATTCAGCGCACCACCAATAGAGTTGCGGCCGTAAAGGGTGCCCTGCGGCCCGCGCAGTACCTCGATCCGTCCAACGAACATAGGCGTCTTTGAAGCCTCCGCCGTGTCGGCGGTGTAGAACCCGTCATTGTACGTCGCAACGCCTGGGTCGGATCCGACAAGGTTGGTCAGGCGGCCTACGCCGCGTATCGCCGCGCGGTCGTTGGAGGAATTGAAGGACAGGCCCGGCGTGAAATTCGTGAAGTCCTGCATCGTGCGGATGCCGAGCCGATCACGGTCTTTAGGGCTGAAAACGGTAATTGCGGAAGGCACTTTGCGCACGTTTTCATCACGCCTGCGGGAGGTAACGATCACCTCTTCGCTGCCCTGAGCAGCCTTGGCTGTCGGTTCAGGGGCTGGCGTGGGTGTTGGTGCGGGTGTTTGTGCCCCAGCAACTCCGCAGGTCAGCGCCAAGACTGAGGCACCCATCAATATCCGAGTCTTCATGAAATCTCTCCCGTTTCCCCAGCTGGGGGCTGTTATGGACCAGCCATTCTGAAAACGTAGTCTCTTTTGAAAAATGAGACAAGACATCATAAAATGCCTTAAATATCATATATCTAATAATGAATATCCTGATTTTCAGGGCTTTGTGCTGGCGATGGATTTAACATGGGTCATGGAAATGCGTCACAGGACATGGCATTGATCGGGGCATCGCCATGAGCCTGAAACCCCGCAGCCCGACACGAAAGTTTGAACGCCGCCGCGAGGAAGTCCTCGCGATCGCGGCTGATCTGATCAACGAGCGCGGCGCGCGGGGCCTGTCCCTGACGGATGTGGCCCGCGCCCTGAACCTCGATACCTCCAGCGTCACCTACTATTTCAAGCGCAAGGAACTTCTGGCTGCGAGCTGTTATGCCAAGGCGCTGGACGGGATGGAGGCGGCGGTCGATGCCTGCGCCAGCGAGCCCACGCCCGAAAGCCGTGTGCGCGCCTATTTCCGGGTCAATTTCGATCTCTTCAAGGCGCAGCGTGTGCCCGGCGCCCATCGGCTGGCCGTGTTGTCTGATGTGCGCGCGCTTGATGACGACATCCGCGCCCCGCTTGATGACCAGTTCCTGCGCATTCTGGGCAAGGTCTCGGCCTATTTCACATCGGGCAGCGGACCCAATGCCGCGATGGAATCAGGTGTCGCTGCGCACATCGTTATTGCCAATGCGCTCTGGATCTATGCCTGGGCCGACCGCTTTCTCGATGACGATCTGGAGCGCGCCTTTGAGCGGTTCTGCGAGGTGTTCGAAAAAGGTCTGTGTCCCGATGGCGGGATCTGGCCAGCCGATGTCGCGTCCCTCGAAGACGCGGTGGCTGAGGACGACACACCTGCCCGCTTTCTCCACGCCGCGACGAATCTCATCAACGAACAGGGCTATCGCGGGGCGCATGTCGAGAAGATCGCGGCCCATCTCGGGGTCACCATCGGGGCTTTCTATCATCATCTCGACAACAAGGATGATCTGGTCGCCGCGTGCTGTGAGCGCAGTTTTTCGCTGATGGACCGGGCGCAGGCCATAGCGGCAAGCGAGGGGGGCGCACCCGGACAGCGCCTCTGTCGGCTTGTGGCGACCCTGCTGGCCCATCAGTTCTCGGCCTCAAGCCCGCTATTGCGCGTTTCGGCCTTCCAGTCTCTGCCCCTGGATATTCGTCCGCGCATGTATGAACGGGCCGAGCGTCATGCCATGCATGTGGCGGGGCTCGTTTCTGATGGCCAACGTGATGGCTCTGTGCCGGCGCTCGATCCCTTCATTGCCGCACAGGTGACGACGGCAACGGTCAATGCCGCCGCTGATCTGCGGAACTGGGCTTCACGTATCGCCGTGATCCCGGATGCGAAGTTCTATGCGGGGAAATTGTTGCGCGGCCTGTTCACCACGCAGGGCGGCTGATCTGGACTCAGCCCTGTGTGCGGCCTCTGGCCTGAACGGTGGCGCGATTGGCTTCCACCTGCGCCGGGGTCATCCCCGCATTCAGAAGCGAGGTCCAGTCTGTTTCCTGCTTGCGTGCCTCGCTGCCATTCAGCGCAAAGCCTTCATTGATGAGCGCCTTGTACGCCGTGAGCTTGTCATTTGGCACGCTCGCCATGTCAGCGGCCAGCTTCAGGGCCGCTGGCATCAGCTCATCAGGTGCCACCACACGGTTGACGAGGCCCCAGGCGCAGGCGGTTTGCGCATCCAGAAAATTGCCAGTCAGCGAAAGTTCCTTGGCGCGCATCACGCCGATGGTGCGGGCGAGCTTCACCGAAAGTCCCCAACCGGGCAGGATGCCGACGCGCGCATGAGTGTCGGCAAAACGGGCCTGTGTTGAAGCGATCAACACATCGCAGGCGAGCGCCACTTCAAAGCCGCCGGTGATGGCGACACCGTTCACCGCACCGATGATCGGCTTGTTGCAGGCTTCCATCGACAGCACCGGATCATTCTCGGCGCTTTTGGGGTTTGCCGCACCCAGTGCGCCGGGCGTGGAGCCCAGTTCTTTCAGGTCGAGCCCGGCCGTGAAGGCGCGATCGCCCGCGCCGGTCAGCACGATGACCTTGACTGCCGGGTCGGCATCGGCTGCGCGCATGGCGGCGGCTAACTCGGCACGCAGTGCCAGCGACAGCGCGTTCATCGCCTGAGGCCGGTTCATGGTGATGACCGCAATGCCGTCTTTGAGGTCGTACAGAACAAGATCGCTCATCAGTGTTCGTCCTTATTGCCGGGCCATTTCGGCGTTGCCAGCGGCATCGCCGTCCAGCGCCTGATCGGGGTTCATGGTCAGTGTCACTTTGCGCAGCAGTCCGGTGAAGGCGAACGGTGCTTCATAGGTGGACACCGGGCTGCCGCGATCGCGCCCGATGTCGAGACCTGACCATGAAATCAGCGCGAAAAAGGAATGTTGCGGCTGGAAGGTGCCGCACGGTTCACCGTCGATCATCAGCGTGGCGGTTTTCACCGCTCCTTCCTGACGCATCTTCATGGCCAGCACATGATCGCCCGGCGGCACACGCCGATCCGATACGATCATCTGGTGCTCGTTGCCGATATTGAGATCATAGGTCAGACGACCATCGCGCAGATAAAGCGCATAGCCTGAGGTCGCATCGCCATGGGCGATCAGCACCCCCTGATCGCCGTCCTTTACGTGCACATCGGCCTCGATGAGATAGGAGCGGCCCCGCACATCCGGCGCCGCATCGGTCGGCACATGGCCGACCCCGCGATGGAACACGAACTGGCGGCGTGCTGCATTGCGCGCCGCACTGTCGAGGAACCGAAGTCCGAAGCGGTCATCAAGCGGCAGCACGTTGTGCGCTTTCGCCATCTGCCACCACACCTCCTTCATCGCATTCAGCCGATCAGGTTCAATGGTGGCAAGGTCGCGCGTTTCGGCGAAGTCGGTATCGAGATGGTAGAGTTCCCACTGGTCATTCTCGAACGGTGTGTTGACGGGGTGAAAGGCAACCGCCTTCCAGCCGTCCTGCCACAGGCCGCGATGGCCGAACATTTCAAAATATTGCGGGCTTTTGCGGGCGGGCGCTTTCGTGTCGAACAATGAGGCCGCGAAGCTTTCGCCTTCCAGCTTCATCTGAGCGATGCCATTGATCGTTTCAGGGGCAGCTACACCCACCAGATCAAGAATGGTCGGCGTCATGTCGCTGGCGTGACAGAACTGGTGACGCACCTCGCCACGTGCACGAATGCGCCGTGGCCACGAGACGACCAGCGGGTCGCGGATACCACCGCCATGGGTGTTCTGCTTGTAACGGCGCAGCGGCGTGTTCGATGCCATCGCCCAGCCATGCGGGAAATTGGAATGGCTGTCCGGGCCGCCAATATCGTCAAGCCGCGCGAGTTTCTCGGTGATGGATTCCGGCCTGAAATTATACGGCCCCATTGCATTGATGAAACCGTGCACGCCGCCTTCCTGACTGGCGCCGTTATCAGACAGAACCAGGATCAGCGTGTTGTCGAGCTGGCCCGCTGTTTCAAGGAAGCTGATCAGTCGTGCCAGATGCTGGTCGGCATGATCGAGCATCGCGGCAAACGCTGCCTGCAACCGGGTGAAGACCTTGCGCTCGTCATCGGAATGATCGGCCCACGCGCTGACGCCATCATTGCGCGCTGGCATGGCGGTGTCTGACGGCACCAGCCCCATAGCAATCTGACGCTTAAGCCGCGCGGCGCGTTCATCATCCCATCCGTTCTGGAACACGGCGTCGTATTTCAGGATGAGATCCTGCGGCGCCTGATGTGGCGCGTGGCAGGCCCCCAGCGCCACCCAGGTCAGCCATGGCTTGTCAGGCGCCCCGACCTTGTGATCGGCGATCATGCGGATCGCCTGATCGATCAGGTCTTCGGTCAGGTGATAGCCAGTACCGAATGTGCCGGGCGGATCGACCGGCGAATTATCGCGCACCACTTCCGGCGCGAACTGATCGGTCTCTGCATCCATGAAGCCATAGAAGCGATCAAAGCCGCGCCCTAGCGGCCAGCCGTCGAATGGCCCGGTCGGTCCGGTCTCGGTCAGCGGCGTCACATGCCATTTGCCGATCATGTAATTGCGATAGCCATGCGGGCGCAGCATCTCGGCCAGTGTGCCAGCCTCGCGCGCGATCTTGCCGCGATACCCGGGATAACCGCTGTCGAAATTGGCAAGGCAGCCCACACCAACCGAATGATGGTTGCGCCCGGTCAGCAGCGCGGCCCGGGTGGTGGAGCACATCGCCGTGGTGTGAAAGCCGCTATAGCGCAGGCCTCGCGCCGCAATCGCGTCGATGGTGGGCGTGGCGATGGCTGAACCATAGCAACCGAAATCGGAAAAACCGACATCGTCAAACAATACGACCAGAATGTTCGGCGCACCTTCGGGCGGGCGCGGGGCCTCGGGCCAGTGCGGTTTGGAGTCCTTGTAGGTGGTGGCAATGGTGCCGGGGAATGATCGGGTCATGGACTGACCTCACTTTCAGGGACATCACGCAACAGCGCAGCTGCGATGCGGCGCATAACGCGCGCACAGGCGGCTGGTGAAAGTTTCTGCTCCTGGCGCATCCGCTGCCATGATTCAAAGCCAAGCATCGCATCGAGGCCTTCGGTCAGGTCAGCATCGTCCTGCACATGCGCTGGCAGTACGCGTATGAGAAAAGCGCGCTGCATTTTCGAAAACTGACGGCGCCGGGCGTTGATCGACGTTGAGAGATAGCGCTGATGTTCAAGCGCAATGCGAAACGGCATGATGCGTTCATAAAGGCGGCTGCGTCGGTCGATGATTTCATCGATCTGTCCGCGCCATGTCTCTGCCGTGAACGGCATCGCGGCGAATGGCAAAAGCTCCGCCTCGATCGTGGTGGCAATCTCATGCACCAAGCTTTCCATATCACGGAAATGGCGGAACACCGTGCGCAGCCCGACATTGGCCAGTTGCGCGACACTTTCGGCGGTAGGCGCGACCGCGCCTTCCCGAATGAGCTCCATGAACGCCTTGGCGATGCGCGCGCGGCTGTCAGCACTGCGGGCATGACGGCCATCATGCGCAGCCGCTTTCGCGGGGCTTGCAGTTTTATCCTTCACGCTCATGCATATCTCAAAGAGGTCAGACCGCGCAGGTTCTGGCCGCGCATGACGGCTGCGACTTTATGGAGGTGCAGCGGGCATGGGAAGACAGGATTGGTGTATTGGCACTATTCGCGCCAATATATCTGCCGCTGCGGAAGCGCTTTGCACCTCGTCAGGCTGGACCCGATGGCTAAGGCGCGATAGCGATCAGCACCTCAGCCAGCAGGAGCATATTATGATCGGCCGTCTTAACCATGTGGGCGTCGCAACCCCCTCGATCGAGGACTCGGTGAAGCTGTATCGCGACGTGCTGGGCGCCATCAAAATCCACGACAAGTTTGCCATGCCAGAACAGGGCGTGTGGGTATGCTTTGTCGATCTGCCCAATTCACAGATCGAGCTGATCGAGCCGTATGATGACACCTCGCCCATCAAGAACTTTCTGGCAAAGAATCCACTCGGCGGACAGCATCACATCTGTTTTGAGGTGGATGACATTATTGCTGCACGCGATGAAATGCGCGCCAAGGGTGCGACGGTTCTGGGCACTGGCGAACCGCGCATTGGCGCACACGGTACGCCGATCATTTTCCTGCACCCCAAGAACATGGGCGGCGTGCTGGTCGAGCTGATGCAGAAGCCAGAAGCGCATCACTGACGGTCGCAAATCCCCGTTCCGTTGCGGAAGATGCCGTGCTAGAGCCGCGCCACTTTCATGGAACGGACATGAGCAAGAAAATCTATGCCAGCGCCAAGGCGGCGCTTGAGGGCCTGACCTTTGACGGCATGACCGTCATGGCGGGCGGCTTTGGCCTGTGTGGCATCCCCGAAAACCTGATCCTCGCGCTGCGCGAAAGTGGCGTGAAGAACATCACAGCCATTTCCAACAATGCCGGCGTCGATGATTTCGGCCTCGGCCTGCTGCTCAAGACAAGGCAGATCGCCAAGATGATCTCGTCCTATGTCGGCGAGAATAAAGAGTTCGAACGGCAATATCTGTCGGGCGAGCTGCAGCTGGAGTTCAACCCACAGGGTACGCTGGCGGAACGCATCCGGGCAGGCGGGGCGGGCATCCCGGCTTTCTTCACCGCCACCGGTGTCGGTACGCTGGTGGCTGAAGGGAAAGAGACGCGCGATTTCGGCGGTCGTATCTATGTGATGGAAACGGCGCTGAAAGCGGACCTTGCCATCGTGAAAGCGTGGAAGGGCGATGCGGAAGGCAATCTGGTGTTCCGCAAGACGGCGCGCAACTTCAACCCGATGATGGCGACGGCCGGCAAGGTGACGGTCGCTGAGGTTGAGGAGTTGGTGGAAACCGGCACGCTTGACCCCGACACCATCCACACGCCCGGCATTTTCGTGCAGCGCATCGTCAAGGGTGCGTTCGAAAAACGTGTCGAACAGCGCACCACGCGCAAAAGGGAGGCGTAATCATGCCCTGGACACGCGATCAGATGGCGGCCCGCGCCGCTCTGGAATTGCAGGACGGTTTCTATGTCAATCTGGGCATCGGCATCCCGACGCTGGTGGCAAACTACATCCCCGCCGGGATCGAAGTGACCCTGCAATCCGAAAACGGCATGTTGGGCATGGGGCCGTTTCCCTATGAGGACGAGGTCGATCCTGACCTTATCAATGCGGGCAAGCAGACCATCACTGAGTTGCCCAAGACATCCTATTTCTCATCCGCCGACAGCTTTGCGATGATCCGTGGCGGCCATATCGACCTGTCCATTCTGGGCGCGATGGAAGTGGCCGAGAACGGTGACATCGCCAACTGGATGATCCCCGGCAAGATGGTGAAGGGGATGGGCGGCGCGATGGATCTCGTGGCGGGCGTGCGCCGTGTGGTCGTGGTGATGGACCACGCCAACAAGGCGGGCGAATCCAAGGTGCTCAAGGCCTGCACACTGCCGCTGACCGGCAAGGGCGTCGTCAACCGCATCATCACCGATCTGTGCGTGATGGATGTCAGGAAGGGTGGTGGGCTGAAGCTGGTGGAGCTGGCACCCGGCGTGAGTGCGGATGACGTGAAGGCGAAAACCGAGGCCGCCCTCGAACTCTGACGCTGGCGCGCATGGCACGGGCAGGGCATAAGCGCCCCGCCATGGCGCCGCCCCTTCTGCAACTGCGTGATATTCATCTGACCTTTGGCGGTGCCCCTCTGCTGCAGGGGGCCGAACTGTCTGTGAGCGCGGGCGACCGCTTGGCGCTGGTTGGGCGCAATGGCTCTGGCAAATCAACGCTGCTGAAAATCGCGGCTGGTTTGGTGGAAGCCGATAGCGGCTCGCGTTTTCTCGATCCTGGCGCAACCGTGCGCTATCTGCCGCAGGAGCCTGACCTGTCGGGCTTCAGCACCGTGCTTGCCTATGCCGAAGCCGGGTTGATGCCGGGCGATGACCCGCATCGTGCGGTCTATCTGCTGAACGAACTCGGCCTTTCAGGCGCTGAAGATCCGGCCAGCCTGTCGGGCGGCGAGATGCGCCGCGCCGCGCTCGCCCGTACGCTGGCCCCCCATCCTGATGTGCTGCTGCTCGATGAGCCGACCAATCATCTCGATCTGCCGGTGATCGAATGGCTGGAAAATGAACTGGCCACGATGAATACCGCGCTGATCCTTATCAGCCATGACCGCCGCTTTCTGGAAAAACTGTCGCGCGCCGTGGTGTGGCTGGACCGTGGCACGGCGCGCCGCATGGAACGCGGCTTTGCGCATTTCGAAGAATGGCGCGACAGCGTGCTGGAACAGGAAGAACTGGAACGCCACAAGCTCGATCGTCAGATCGTGCGCGAGGAAGACTGGCTGCGTTATGGTGTGACGGCGCGCCGCAAGCGCAATGTGAAGCGGTTGGCGGGGCTGCACTCGTTGCGTCAGCAGCGCCGTGACCAGCGCAGGGCGACGGGCACCGTCACCATGCAGGCAACCGAAGGCGCATCTTCCGGCACGCGGGTGATCGAGGCCGACAAGATCAGCAAATCCTATGGCGCGCGGGTGATCGTCGATGGCTTTTCCGCGCGCGTCCTGCGCGGCGACCGCATCGGCGTGGTCGGCCCCAATGGTGCAGGCAAGACGACACTGATCCGCCTCCTGACAGGTCAGCTCGCACCCGACAGTGGCGAGGTGATACTCGGCACCAATCTTCAGGTCGCCTGGCTCGATCAGCAGCGTGCTGCGCTGAATGATAGTGTTTCGGTGGCTGACACGCTGACAGGCGGCGGCAGCGATACCGTGACCATCAATGGCCAGCCGCGTCATGTTGTCGGCTATCTGAAAGAGTTTCTGTTTGCGCCGGAACAGGTGCGCCAGAACGTGCGGGCGCTTTCGGGCGGTGAGCGCGGGCGGCTTCTGCTCGCGCGCGCCTTTGCCCAGCCCAGCAATCTTCTGGTGCTGGACGAGCCCACCAATGATCTCGATCTTGAAACGCTGGAAGTGCTTCAGGATGTCCTCAGCGACTATGCGGGCACGGTGCTGATGGTCAGCCACGACCGTGACTTCCTGGACCGCGTCGCCACATCGGTCATCATGGCGGAAGGCGATGGCCGCTTTGTGGAATATGCCGGCGGCTATTCCGACATGGTAACGCAGCGCGGCGGCGGGGTTGCGGCAAAGGCCGTAAATAAGTCTGCGAGCGCGAAGCTGCCAAAGCCTGAGACCGCACCACGCACCGCATCACGCAAACTCTCCTTCAAGGATAAGCACGCGCTTGAGACACTGCCCGGCCAGATCGAAAAGCTGAGTGCTGAGATCGCGGCGCTGGAAGCAAAACTGGCCGATGGCAGTTTCTACGTGCGCGATCCCAAGGGCTTTGATGCCGCCACGCAGCGCCTTGCAGATGCAAGGGCCGCGCATGATGAAAGCGAAACACGCTGGCTGGAACTGGAAATGCTCCGCGCCGCGCTGGAAGGATAAGGCTACATCCCACCATCGACGCGGATGATCGCGCCGGTGGTGAAGCTGGAGGCGGGGCTGGCAAGGAACAGCGCCGCCGTCACGATTTCCTCAGGCCGCCCGGGGCGGCCCAGCGCGTTGTCAGATTTCTCGCGCGCTTCCGGCGTCCACGCTTTTGAAATGTCGGTCAGGAATGGTCCGGCCGAGATTGCGTTGACCCGCACCTTCGGGCCGTATTCTGCAGCGAAGGAAACGGTCATCGCGTTCAGCGCCGCCTTGGCCCCGGAATAGGGCACGACGGCAGGTAGCGGATGCAGCGCGCCCGATGACGATATGTTGATGATGACGCCGCCATCGCCCGCCCGCATCCGTTCGGCAATCAGTGCGCCAAGGCGGAACGGTCCCTTGAAGTTCAGCGCCACGACCTTGTCGAACCAGTCCTCGCTCACTTCGTGGCTGGGAATGCGCGGCCCCATCCCGGCATTGTTCACCAGAATGTCGACACGGCCAAAGGCGGCATAGGCCGTATCGGCCAGCCGCTCGGCTTCATCCCAGCGGCTGAGATTGGCAGCGACCGCCATCGCTTTGCGGCCTATTGCGCGCACCTCGTTGGCAGCCGCTTCGCAGGCATCGAGCTTGCGGCTGGCGATGATGATGTCGGCGCCGCGCGCAGCAAACGCGCGGGCCATCTGAAGGCCAAGGCCCCGACTGCCGCCGGTGATGAGGGCGATTTTCCCCGAAAGGTCGAAAAGCGGATCGGTCATGTGGGATGTCTCTGAATGGCGATGGTCACAGCAGGGCGCGGTGCTGTGTGATTGTCAATGGACGCACGGGCGCATAGACACATGGCCATGGCCGCCCACGACGACCATTCTGCCTCATCGCGCCTGCCGGCGTTTCACGCACTGCGCGCCTTTGAAGCGGCGGGGCGACATCTCAGCTTTGCGAGGGCGGCTGATGAACTGGGCGTCAGCCCGGCCGCAATCAGCCAGCATATTCAGCAGATCGAGGCCTTTGCCGGTCAACCGCTATTCCGCCGTCTTGGCCGCCGGGTGGAGCTGACCGATGCCGGCGCGGCGGCGCTTGCCCATGTCAGCACGGGCATGGCGAGCCTTGGTGAAGCGGCGCGGGTGATGCGCATGGCCCTGCGTGGGCAGCGCGTCTCGGTCTCCGTCGCGCCATCGTTTGCGATCAAATGGCTGGTGCCGCGTCTGGAACGCTTCAAGGAGCTACACCCCGATGTCGAGGTGTGGGTTTCCGCCGATATGGGTCTGGTCGATTTCGCCATCGCCGATGTTGACCTTGCTATTCGCTACGGTCCGGGCGGCTATCATGACGCGCAGTCCGAACTGCTGCTGGGCGAGGCTGTCGTGCCGATCTGCTCTCCCGCTTTGCTGGAAGGGCCACAGCCACTGGCCGCGCCCGCTGACATCACCCGCTTTGCCTTGTTGCATGACGACAGTCCGGTGCCCGATCCAGCATGCCCCACCTGGCCGATGTGGCTGACGGCGCGGGGCCTTGATGCTGGCGAGGCCCGCAAGGGTCTGCGTTTCAACCAGTCCAGCCTCGTCATTGAAGCGGCGATTGCTGGCAAGGGGATCGCGCTTGCCAAGGCGCAGCTTGCGGCAGCTGACATCGCAGCAGGGCGTCTGGTGACGCCGTTTCAGAACGCGGAAACACCACTCAGCTTTGCCTATTGGCTGGTCTGGCGGCGCGGGCGCTCACTCTCGCCGGGCCTCAAGGCGTTCATCGACTGGATCCGCAGCGAGGCGCTGGATGGCGCTGACATCGCTGCGGGAATCTGAACCACTCAGTTCGCCAGATCGCGCAGCTGCGCCGTCGCCAGCGCCAGCTTTGCTGCCGTGAATGCGCCGTCGCGTTCGAGGTCAGCGATCAGTGCCCGCGCCCGCTGGATGCCGGCATCGGCGCCCTGCGCCCATTCCGCTACGAAGGACGCGCCATCATGTCGGTTCAGCGTGTCATCGCCCTTCACGCTTTTCAGCGCCTTGGCGGCGACCAGCCGCTGCACGGCGAACAGATCATCCTCGATACGGGTGAGTGAGAGTGCATCCCAATGGCCCTGTGGTTTCACCCGCGCGGCCTGTTCGCGCAGCCGGTCAATACCAAGCGTTGCAGCGGCCGCGAAGTAAGCACCCGCCACTGCATCCAGCGGCAGGCCGTTTTCGCGGGTGAGGCTCACCATGTCGGCGACTGTGGCGAACAGCGGCAGTGCGCCGGTTTCATCGGCCAGTTCCATCGGCACGCCGGCACCAGCCAGCGCGTTGATGCGTGCTGTGACGGCCTCGCGCTCCAGCGGTGAGACAAGGCTGGAGAAGGTGCCCTTCAAGGCGTCGATGCCTGCACGATAGGTGGCGATGGTCTGATCGATCGGCGCATCGGCGGCGACATTGCGCAGCATCCATTGCGTCTGACGGCGCAGCAGTTCCACAGCATCTTTATGCATGGAAATCTGCACGCCCGCTGGCACCTTGCCGTCCAGCGCGTTGATGCGGTCATAGAGTTCGTTCAGGCGGAAGGCCCCCGTCGCCATCGAGGCGGCGCGCGTGACTGAGACAATGGACGCGCCGGTTGCTTCTGCAATGCCCTGCACGAAGGAAGGGCCGGCACGATTCACGATGTCGTTGCACAGAAGTGTCGCCACGATCTCGCGCCGCAGACGGTGTCTGGTGATGTCAGGCGCAAAACGCTCATGGACCTGTGGTGGGAAATAAGACTGCAGATCATCCACATAGGCCGGATCGTCGGGCAGGGTGCTTTCCAGAAGCGCCTCGTTGAGATCGATTTTGGCATAAGCAAGCAGCACTGCTGTCTCAGGCCGCGTGAGGCCAAGACCCTGACCGCGCAGCGCCCTGATGGCCGTTTCATCCGGCAGCATCTCCACTGCGCGGTCGAGTTTGCCCTTGGCTTCCAGTGCCCGCATCAGCCGGGCAAGCCCTTCCAGTTCGCCCGTCGCATCGGACTCAGAAACCGACAGCGCCAGCGTCTGGCGGTAATTGTCCTGAAGCACATGCGCCGCGACGTCATCGGTCATTTCAGCGAGCAGTGCATCGCGTGCTTCGCGGGTGATTGCACCGCGCCCGGCTGCTGCCGCGAACAGGATTTTCAGGTTTACCTCATGGTCCGATGTATCGACGCCCGCAGAATTATCGATGGCGTCGGTATTGAGCCGCACGCCAGCGCGCGCTGCCTCGATGCGCCCAGTCTGTGTAACACCCAGATTGGCACCTTCGCCGATGACCTTGGCGCGCACATCGCGCCCATCAATGCGGATCGCGTCATTGGCACGGTCACCAGCCTGTGCGTTGGTCTGCGACGAGGCCTTGATATAGCTGCCGATGCCGCCGAACCACAAAAGGTCAGTCTCGGCTTTCAGCAAAGCGTGCATGAGTTCAAACGGCGTCACGGCATCAGGCGTCAGGCCGGTCATCGCCTTCATTTCCGCTGACAGCGGAATGGATTTCAGGCTGCGCGAGAAAACACCGCCGCCCTTCGAGATGAGCGATTTGTCATAGTCGGCCCACGACGAGCGCGGCAGATTGAACATGCGCTCGCGCTCGGCCCATGAACGTGCCGTATCAGGATCGGGGTCGATGAAGATGTCGCGGTGATCGAAGGCGGCGACCAGCCTTATGGCTTTCGACAGCAGCATGCCATTGCCGAACACGTCGCCCGACATGTCGCCAACGCCGATCACGGTGAAAGGTTCGGACTGAATATCCTTGCCCATCTCGCGGAAGTGGCGCTTCACAGCTTCCCACGCGCCGCGTGCGGTGATGCCCATTTTCTTGTGGTCGTAACCGGCCGACCCGCCAGAGGCGAACGCGTCTTCCAGCCAGAAGCCCCGCGTTTCGGATATGCCATTGGCGATATCTGAAAAGGTCGCCGTGCCCTTGTCGGCGGCGACCACCAGATACGGGTCATCACCATCCTGACGAACGGTCAGCAGCGGATGGGTGATGGCACCATCGGCGGCGATCGAATCCGTCACATCCAGCAGCGCGTTGATGAACACCTTATAGGCCGCGATACCTTCGGCCTGCACAGCATCGCGTGAACCACCCGCAGGCAACTGCTTGGGATAGAAGCCGCCTTTGGAGCCAACCGGCACGATGACCGCGTTCTTCACCTGCTGTGCTTTTACAAGGCCCAGCACCTCGGTGCGGAAATCTTCGCGCCGGTCCGACCAGCGAATGCCGCCGCGCGCCACACGGCCAAAGCGCAGATGTGTGCCTTCCACGCGCGGTGCATAGACGAAAATCTCGACCCACGGGCGCGGCGCGGGCAGCTCATCAAGCCGTGCGCTGTCCAGCTTGAAGGCCAGCGCTTCACGGTCTGGCCCTGCCGCGCCCAGCTGCCAGGCATTGGTGCGCAGCATGGCGCTGACCACGTTGCGGAAGCGGCGCAGGATGCGATCTTCATCAAGGCTGGTCACCGCCCCCAGCGCAGCTTCAATCTGCTGGTGGATGTCTTTTGCCTTGGCTTCATCTGCCTGGCCCGGTTCAAACCGCGCACGGAAATAAGCGATGATGAGCGCGGCGATGGGCGCATTCTTCACCAGCGCTTCTTCCATGTAAGGCTGGCTGAAAGCGATGCCAGCCTGACGCAGGAATCTGGCAATGGCGCGGATGATGACAACCGCGCGATAGTCCAATCCCGCCGCTAGCGTCAGCGCATTGAAGCCGTCGTTTTCGGTGACGCCGCCCCAGGCCATATCGAGTGCCTGTTCCAGCTTCGGGCCGGCGTCGGCAAGGTCGGCCATGCCGCCTGTCTTGCGGCGCATGGTGAAGGCGTGCAGCGACACCGGTGCCTCAAAGCCGCGCGGGCTGACTCGGTAATTGGTTTCTTCCGCAACCACGAGGCCCATATTCTCAAGAATGGGCAGCACGCTCGACAGCTCGGCCGAACCGCCCGCATGCAGCATTTTCAGGCGTAGCGCGGAAGGCTCATCGCCCGTCTCGCGCCAGGCATGGAACGAGGCGCGGCCTGACCTGAGTCCGCCCGCATTCAGGCTTTCAAGACGGCGAATGTCATCAAGCGCCGAGGCCGGTGCATTCTGCTCGCGGTAGCTGAGCGGAAAGGCGTCGGCATAGCGCGAGGCAAGCTGTGCCATGGCGGCATCGCCGCAGCCGTTCAGGGCTTCGCTCAGCCCGTCGCTCCAGTTGACCGTAGCGGCCAGAATATCGGCCTCAAGTTTTTCCGTATCGGGCAGCGACGCGCCGGGCGCGCGCAGAACAATGGTGTGGATGCGGGCCACCGGCGATTCATCGAAAGTGGGGCTGGAATGCGTGATCTCGCCGCCAAAGGCCGCGCTGAGGATGTCGTTGATCTTCAGACGCACCGCACCTGAAAAACGGTCGCGCGGCATGAAGGTCAGCACAGAAACGAAACGGTCGAAGCGGTCGAAGCCGAAAAAGGTTTTGACGCGCGGCCGTTCCAGCACATGCATGATCCCGAGCGACTGCTTCAGCAGATCGTCTTCGGAAATCTGGAACAGGTCATCGCGCGGGAAGGTTTCGATCACATGCGCCAGCGCCTTGCCGTCATGGCTGCGCGGATCAAAACCGGCGCGCTCCACCACGCGCGCCTCCTTGCGCCGCAGCATGGGAATTTCAGAAGGCAGCTGGTGATAGGCTGATGAAGTGAAAAGGCCGACGAAGCGGCGCTCACCGATCAATCGCCCCGCTGCGTCAAAACGCTTCACGCCGATGTAATCCTGCGGCGCAGCGCGATGCACACGGCTGCGGCTGTTGGATTTCGTCACGATCACAGGTTGCGGGTCGGTCAGAAAGCCCGCGACTTCTGGTGTCATGGCGGCGGCCTGATCCGGGCGGCGAATGATGCGCGCGCTGGCATCACGCAGCACGCCAAGGCCGGTCTCATCCAGCGGGCGATGTTCGCGCGTTGTTTCGTCATAGCTGTAGTCACGGCAGCCGAGCAGTGTGAAATGATTGTCGGCCAGCCATTTCAGGAAGGCGATCGCTTCTCCCTGTTCAGCGGGGGGAATGGGCGGCGGGTTGCGCTTCAGTTCATCAGTGGACTCGGTCAGCTTTTCCAGCATGGCGCGCCAATCGGCGACCGCCGCGTTGACATCGGCAAAGACCTTGCGCGCGCCGTCTGCGATGGTGGCGAGCCGCGCAGGGTCGCGTTCGCGGGCGATGGCCACAACGATAACGGACTGGCGACCACCCCCAACATGCAGCGGGTCCAGTATCGGATGGAAGGCGGCCTCGACGATCAGCCCCTGCTGGGCCAGCTCGCCGAGGATGGAATCGTAGAGGAACGGCTTGTCATCATTGATGGCAGTCAGGATGGCGCCGTCATAGGCAAAGCCATCCTTTGCCGCTTCGGCTGCGAAAATATCGACATGCGTTTCACCCGGTGCACGGCGCAGGGCCAGCGCGCGTGCCCGCTCGGCCAGCCGCGCCAGTGTGTTGGCCGGAAACGCCAATACGTCTTCTGGCGCAGCGGTTGCCAGAAAAGCGCGGGTGAAGATGGTGGCTTCAGGCCCGCCCAGCGCGTCGGCGGCACGCACGGCATCATCGCGGAGAGAAAAAAAATCGCTCATGACGCTCCTTGCAGCAAGGCAGAGTGAAGGATCAGCCTGCCTGCGAACATATGATTTGCCATGAGCTTTACCTTATTTGCCCAAGGTTTCGTAGGGTCATTGATGTAAACAGCGCAGCAAAGTTTTCATGCAGGACCTGTCAATTTTTAGAGAAATTTAAGACCAAAGCGATTGGACCCAGTGTTTGGCCAGGGCGCATGATCACCATTATGGAGATCGGCGCGAACGGCACTGTGACGATGAAAGACCGCTATGCAGAAATGCTGGCGCTGAGCGAACGCGCCGCCATCAAACGCAAACAGCGTGATCGTGAGTTCGAGGCGCAGGCGCTGGCCGCCGCGCGCAAGGCAGCAGCAGAGTCAGCCAGCTTTGTTGCGGCCCAGCGGGTCAGGCCGGTCAATGGGCTCATCAAGGCCGAAGGCGCGTCGCGCGGCTCGCAGGTGGACGTCAGGGCCTGATGGCCTCAGCGATGAAGGCGCGCAGCACACCTTCCGCCGGGCCGGGTGCATCGCGATAGGCCCCGTGGCCGCAACCGGCGAACTCGATATAGCGCGCACGGGCCGGATTGAGCGCAGCATAAATCGCCCGCGATGACGACGCCGGTGTCACCGGGTCGGTGTCGCCAGTCAGCACCAGCACCGGGCATGAAACGCGATCCAGCCCCGGCCTCAGGTCCATAGCGTAGATTTCGCCGTCTGGAAGGCTGAAATGCCGGAACACGTCCCATTGATAGATGGCCCCCTTGGCGCTGATCGCATCGCGGGGCCGCGTGTTGTAGACCGGGTTGCACACCTTGAAATAGTCGGCGATGTCGCCATCACTGGCGCGCGTCCAGAAACGGGAGGCCGCCTCGCGCGCAGCTGGTCCGCCCATCGCGCCAAAATTGTCGAGGATCACGTCCAGCGACATGGTGGCAGCGGTCGATGAGAAGATGATACCCGCTGCATGATCTGGATGGCGCGCTGCATAGGACTGCGCCACGAAGCCGCCAAAGGACTGGCCGAACACGATGGGCTTTTCGATGCCCAGCGCATCGCAGAAGCCGCGAATGTCATCGCCCCATTGTGCGAGCGTCCACAGACTTTTGTCGGTGCCGTTCCCACCACGACTGCGGCCATTGCCGCGATGGTCGAGATAGATGACCTGAGCCACATCAGCGAAGCGGTCAAAATAATGCCGCATCGCCCAATGGTCGAAGCCCGGTCCACCATGCAGGCAAAGGAGCGTGGGCTTCTGCCTCGGCCCGTCTTCGGTGATGGCGAGCGCCGCGCCTGCGGTGTCGAAGAAAATGCGCGCGCCATTCACCGTGACAAACATGGGCCTCTCCTCATCAGGGCTGGGCGAGCAGCGCTTCCATCTCATCCATGATGCGATTCATGCGCTTGATCAGCGCCTGATAGGGCTGCGGCGATGTCATGTCGATGCCGGCCTGTTTGTAGAGATCGAACGGGTGATCCGAACCACCCGCCCGCAGCATGTTCAGGAACACATCGCGTTCCTTCTCGCCGCCGGTTTCGATCCGCTCAGCCAGCAGCGCCGCGCCGGTGATCGAGGTCGCATACTGATAGACATAAAAGTTGGAATAGAAATGCGGAATGAAGGCCCACTCGCTGCAATAGGTCGGGCTGATCTTCATCACCCCTTCCGCCTCGCCGTGATATTTTTTCAGCAACCCGCAATAGAGCTCGCTCATGCCTGCGCCCGAAAGCGGCTTGCCAGACTCAGCCAGGTCATGGATCGCCAGCTCGAATTCAGCGAACAGGGTCTGGCGGAAGAACGTCCCGCGCACCGCCTCCAGCGCCATGCCCAGATAATACAGCTTTTCCTCTTTCGTCTGGGCGTTCTTCACCATGTAGTCCTGAAGCAGCATCTCATTCATGATCGAGGCCGTTTCAGCGGTGAAGGTGGAATAGTCCGACTTCTCGAAAGGCTGAACCTTGTTGGCCAGCATGGTGTGGACGGCATGGCCCGTTTCATGGGCCATGGTCGACATCGACTCATAATCGTCGTTGTGGTTCAGCAGCAGATAAGGATGCACATCATAGGCCGAGCCCATCATATAGGCGCCGGGTGCCTTGCCGGGCTGCGGATAGACATGCGTCCAGCCTGACGTCCACACCTTCTTCAGATCGTCCAGATATTCCTGGCCCAGAGGCGCAAGGGCGGCGAGCGTCAATGTCTCTGACGTGCCGACATCGAACTTTTTATCGAGCGCCACCAGTGGTGGGTAGATGTCGAAATATTCCATGTCGCCAGTGATACCCAGCATCCGCTTGCGCAGTTTGAAATAACGGTGCAGCGCGGGCAGGTTCTCATTCACCTGCTTGACCAGCGTGCGATAGACCGCTTCGGGCATCGCATCGGGGAAGGTGGCGGCTTCCAGGGCATTGCGGAAGTGCCGCGCCTTGGCGTTGAAAACATGCCCCGCGACATGAGCCGCCAGGTTGGCGCCAAAGGTGCCTTCATATTCCTTCCACTTGCCCCAGAACGCATCGAACACGGCCTTGCGGTCATCGCGATTGGCAAGCTGGCGGTATTTCGAATAACCCGCCTGATCGACTTTTACTTCTTCACCCGTCGAAAGGCGGATGGTGGGGAAAGGCAGTTCGGCAGAGGCCAGAATGTCATACACATCTCCGGCCTTCGATGTGACATCACCCGCCATCGCCATCAGAGTCTCACTGTCCGGCGAAAGTGTGTGCGGCGCGGCGCGCAGCACATTATCCAGCATGAAGCCGAACACCTCGTTCAGCCTGGGCTGTTCCTTGCGGAAGGCGCTGATCTTTTCCTTGCCCGCTTCCAGCAAAGCGGGGTTCAACCACGAGGTCTGCTCGCCCATCGCCACGAACAGAGACTGCGCCTTGATCTTGCGCTCCATGTTTTCGGCAACGCCGCGATTTTCATCCGAGAGCAGCATGGCATAGGTGTAAAGGCGCAGCGTCTGCTTCTGCACCTCGGACATCTGTTCCAGACAGGCGAGCAGTGCGGTGGCGTCGCTCACCGCCTTGTCTTTCCACATACCGAGCTTGGGCATCTCGCCGCGCAGCCGGTCATATTCCTTCGTCCAGTCTTCGGGTGTCGCGTAGAGATCGGCGAGGTTCCACACGGCCTGCGAAGGCAGTGGCGTTTCCATCGTTGCGGGCGTCGGCCCACCAGATGGCGCAGGCGGCACATCAGCCAGAGAGGGCGAGAAAAAAGCGAGAGCGGACGTGGTCAGCAGCATGATGGTCTGGCGTTTCATCTTTGGACTTTGGGTTTTTGTGGTTGGAACGGCCCCTTGGGTGTCATTAAGCGCATGGGCGCGCGCCGTGCAACCAAGAGCGCATCACGGCCATGCGAGGCGGCTCGTGCGGGCCAAAACTTTGCGCTAGGATCAGGCCGTTCTTATGAGGGTTTCATGATCCGGTCATTCGTTGCTGCGTTGGTGCTTTCTATTTCGGTTCTGCTGGCGGGGCACGCCAGCGCGGTGACCCTCAACCGTGGCAATGATGCCGAACCCGACACGCTCGACCCACACAAATATGGCCTCATCGCTGAAGCGACCATCCATGCAGATCTGTTCGAAACGCTGGTCAGCCTTGATGCCAAGGGAAATACCGTGCCCGGCATCGCCGAAAGCTGGACGGTTTCGCCAGATGGGAAAACCTACACCTTCAAGCTGCGCGAGGGTCTGAAATGGTCGGATGGTGCACCGCTGACCGCTGAAGATGTCATTGCGGGCATCCGTCGCGGTGTTGACCCGAAAACCGCCGGCCCGCTGGTCGATCTGACCTTCACTGTGAAAAACGCGCAGGCCGTGGCCGAAGGCAAGCTGCCGCTCGATCAGCTGGGTGTGCGGCTGAAAGGCCCCAATGAAATCGAGATCGAGCTGGAAACGCCCAGCCCTATTTTCATTGACCGCATTGCGGGCTTCCCGATGTTTGCGCCCCTGCCGCGCCATGTGTTCGACAAAGCGGGCAATGACTGGGTGAAGCCCGGCACGATGGTGTCCAACGGGGCCTATATGCTGGCGGAATGGATCCCGCAGGATCGGGTCAGGCTGGTGAAGAATCCGCACTACCGCGAGGCCGACAAGGTCGCCATTGATGAAGTGACCTACTCGCCGACTTCCGATGAAGGCGCGGCGCTCAAGCGTTTCCGCAATGGCGAACTGGACGTCAACCCGGGCTTCCCGCCATCGCAGTATCCCTGGATGAAAACCAATATGGCCGGGCAGTATTTCCTGCATCCGGCCTCGACGCTCACCTATATCCTGCTGAACCAGACAAAGCCGCCCTTCAACGATGCGCGGGTGCGCCGCGCTCTCTCGCTGGCGCTTGACCGCGAAACCATCACTGACCGTGTACTGGCGGTTGGTCAGACGCCCGCTTACGATTTTGTGCCAAAAATCGCCGCCAACTGGTCCGCGCCCGCCGAAGCCGATTTCAGCGCGCGCCCGCTGGCGGAACGTCTTGAGGAAGCCAGAGCCCTGCTGGCCGAGGCTGGCTATGGCCCGGCCAATCCGCTGACCTTCCGCTTCGATTATGTCGGCAGCGACACCTCCAAGCGGATTGTCGTGGCCATCCAGTCGATGTGGGCGGTGATCGGCATCAAAGCCGAGCTTCAGGCGAACGAGCTGAAAAGTCAGATCGCCACGGTACGCGCCGGTGGCAGTGATACGGCCATGCTGGGCTGGGCTGGCAATCCTGAGCCTGAGTTTTTCAAAAACCTGCTCAGGACTGGCTCTGAAACCAATTTCGGGCACTATTCAAATGCCGAGTTCGACCGCCTGACCGACGAGGCGGTGCGCGAGATGGACCTCGAAAAGCGCAAGAGCCTGTTCCAGCAGGCTGACATCATCGCCATGAAGGAAGCGGGGCTTCTGCCGCTTTTTTTCGGGGCCTATCGCGATCTGGTGCAGCCCTGGGTCAAAGGCTTTGAGCCGAACAACACCCGCACCAACCTGACCCGCTTCCTTCGGGTCGAAAAATAGGGCGCGTTGCAACCGGCTCGCAAACGCGCACCCTTACGAATTCTTAGTCTGTGCCCGGCGAATATGCGGCCTGTGATTCATGCAGGCCGCTATTTTCTTCATGCGAATCCTCTTAAATCCCATCGCACCGCATTGCGTGCCGCACCGCGGTGCGCGCCCTTGACTGACAGGACACCAACGTGACCGCACCCAGCCTCAGCCTCGACAGCTACAAGACCAAAGCGACCCTCAAGGTCGGCGCAAAGGCCTACACCTATTACAGCCTGAAAAGGGCCGAAAAGGCCGGGCTCGGCAATATCTCGCGCCTGCCATATTCGCTGAAAGTGCTGGTTGAAAACCTGCTGCGCAATGAAGATGGCCGCGCGGTGAAAAAGGCCGACATCGCGGCGCTGAACGCCTGGGCGAAGAAGAAAACCTCACAGGCTGAAATCGGCTTCAAGCCCGCCCGCGTGCTGATGCAGGACTTCACCGGTGTTCCGGCGGTGGTCGACCTTGCTGCCATGCGTGATGCGATGAAAAACCTCGGCGGCAACGCCGCGAAGATCAACCCGCTGATCCCGGTTGATCTGGTCATCGACCATTCGGTGATGATTGACCATTTCGGCGGCAAGGACGCCTTCAAGAAGAATGTGGCACTGGAATACGAACGCAATGGCGAACGCTATTCCTTCCTGCGCTGGGGCCAGAGCGCCTTCAACAATTTCCGCGTCGTGCCGCCCGGCACCGGCATCTGCCATCAGGTGAACCTCGAATATCTCGCGCAGGCGGTGTGGACCCACAAGGTGAAAACACCCAAAGGCACGGTGGAGCTGGCCTATCCCGACACGCTGGTTGGCACCGACAGCCACACGGTGATGATCAACGGTCTTGCCGTGCTCGGCTGGGGCGTTGGCGGCATTGAGGCAGAAGCCGCCATGCTGGGTCAGGCGCTGTCGATGGTCATCCCCGATGTTGTTGGCTTCCGCCTGCACGGCAAACTGCGCGAAGGTGTCACCGCGACCGATCTCGTGCTGACCGTCACGCAGATGCTCCGCAAGAAGGGCGTGGTCGGCAAGTTCGTCGAGTTCTTCGGCGAAGGTATTGACGAACTGCCGCTGGAAGACCGCGCCACCATCGCCAACATGGCACCCGAATATGGCGCGACCTGCGGCTTCTTCCCGCTGGACGACGAAGCGATCCGCTTCCTCAAGGCTTCGGGCCGCCCCAAGGCGCGCATCGATCTGGTTGAGAAATACGCCAAGGCGCAGGGCCTGTTCCGCACGGCGAAATCGCCGGATCCCGTCTTCACCGACACGCTGGAGCTGGACCTCGATTCGGTCGAGCCTAGCCTTGCCGGTCCCAAGCGCCCACAGGACCGCGTGCCGCTGGGCGAGGTGGCTGCCAATTTCAACGCCACACTCGTCAAGGATTACGGCAAGGCTGGCGACGAGGGCAAACAGGTTCAGGTGCCGGGCAAGGATTACTCCATCGGTCACGGCGCCGTGGTGATTGCCGCGATCACCTCATGCACCAACACCTCGAACCCCTATGTGATGATGGCGGCGGGTCTTCTCGCCCGCAACGCACGCAAGTTCGGTCTCAAGGCCAAGCCGTGGGTGAAAACCTCGCTGGCCCCCGGATCGCAGGTCGTCACCGATTATCTTGCCAAAGCGGGCCTTCAGAAATCGCTGGACGAGCTGGGCTTCAATCTCACCGGTTATGGCTGCACCACCTGCATCGGCAATTCAGGTCCGCTGCCTGATGATGTCACCGAAGCCGTGACGGGCGGTGATCTCGCCGTGGCAGCGGTGCTGTCGGGCAATCGCAATTTCGAAGGCCGCGTCAATCCGCTGACACGCGCCAATTATCTGGCCTCGCCGCCGCTGGTGGTTGCCTATGCACTGGCCGGTTCGACCCATGTCAACCTCGCGACCGACCCGATCGGTCACGACAAGAAGGGCAAGCCGGTCTTCCTGAAGGACATCTGGCCGAGCACGAAGGAAGTCGTTGCCACCGTGCGCAAATGCGTCACCTCGGCCATGTTCAAGACGCGCTATGCCGACGTGTTCAAGGGCGATGTGGGCTGGCGCAAGGTGAAGTTCGCAGGCGGTCTCACCTACACATGGGACATGACCTCGACCTATGTGCAGAACCCGCCTTACTTCCAGGGCATGACCATGGAGCCGAAAGCCGTCGCCAACATTTCCGGCGCGCGCGTGCTGGCGCTGTTCGGCGATTCCATCACCACCGATCACATCTCGCCCGCCGGTTCGATCAAGGCGTCCTCGCCTGCCGGGGTCTATCTCACCGAGCGGCAGGTGCGTCAGCAGGATTTCAACTCCTATGGCGCGCGGCGCGGCAATCACGAAGTGATGATGCGCGGCACCTTCGCCAATATCCGCATCAAGAACGAGATGCTGGGCGGCAAGGAAGGCGGACTGACGAAGCACTTCCCCGATGGGACGGAAATGCCCATTTATGATGCCGCGATGAAATACGCCGCCGATGGCGTGCCGCTGGTGGTGTTCGCGGGCAAGGAATATGGCACGGGCTCATCGCGCGACTGGGCGGCGAAAGGCACGCTGCTGCTGGGCGTAAAGGCGGTGGTCGCTGAAAGCTTTGAACGTATCCACCGTTCAAACCTTGTCGGCATGGGCATTCTGCCGCTCCAGTTCATGGATGGCATGGACCGCACACAGCTTGGCCTCAAAGGCGATGAAACCATCGCGATCTCGGGTGTGACCGAGTTGAAGCAGGGCATGACGATGACCGTCACCATCACCTATGCGAATGGCAGCACCCGCGACGTGCCGGTGAAGTGCCGTGTCGATACGGTCGAGGAAGTCGATTACTTCAAGAACGGCGGCATCCTGCCTTACGTCCTGCGCAACCTCGTCAAAGCGGGGTGAGGCCAACAGGCTCATCTCTCCTGTCATGACCGAAGCCCTTACGCCCGAGATCATGAATGGCTGGAACAAAGGCGGGCTGCCGCATCTGCTCGGCATTTCAGTCACGGATTGCGCACCGGGGCGTGTGGCCGGGCGTCTGCCGGTGAAGCCGGAACTCATCGCGGGCAATGGCGCGTTATGGGCACCGGCGCTGGTGGCGCTGGCCGACACGCTCGCCGCCTATGGTGTCTCGACCATCTGGCCGGAAGGGGCCAGCGGCTTCACCACGGTTGAGTTGAAGTGCAATTTCATGGGTACGCTGAACAGCGGTGCTGTCACGGGCGAGGCCGTACTGCTGCATGGCGGGCGCACCACACAGGTGTGGGATGCCACCATGAAGAACGAGGAAAGCGGCAAGCTGCTCGCCGCCTTCCGCTGCACGCAGATGATCCTTTATCCGCGTGCTGTCAGTTAGGCATTCGCCTGCGCGAAGGACAGCACGCTCGCAATGATGCGATCCTGCGTTTCTTCATCCAGATAAGGATGCATTGGCAGGCTGATGACCTGTCCGGCCTTTGCCTCGCTGACCGGCAGTCCACCTGGCCCCAGAGGGAAGCCCGCATAGGGTGCCTGCTTGTGGATCGGCACCGGATAATAGACGGCTGTGGGAACCTGGTCCTTCTTGCAGTGTTGAACCAGCCCATCGCGATTGCTGATCTCGATCGTGTACTGCGCCCAGGTCGAAACGCCGCCTTCGATGACCTGCGGCACCACTGCGCCACGTGACAGATACTCGTTGTATCGCGCGGCGATGCGGTTGCGGGCCTTGATCTCATCGGGGAACATTTTCAGCTTTTCAATCAGGATCGCCGCTTGCACGGTGTCCAGGCGGCTGTTCATGCCGATCCGCATATTCAGATATTTGGGGTCATGATCGAAGGTGCGACCCTGAAGGTCACGCGCAACGGCTTTGCCATGCACACGCAGCGAATCCATGATCTCGAAAAGACCGGCGTCATTGGTCAGCACCGCGCCGCCATCGCCATAGCAGCCCAGCGGTTTGGCTGGGAAAAAGCTGGTTGTGACGCAGTCGGCCCAGTCAGAAGGATGCTTGCCGTCCAGCGTGCAGCCAAAGCCCTGCGCGCTGTCGGCGATCAGCTTCATCCCGTGCTGTTTGGCGATGGCGCTGATGGCACGATAGTTCGCAGGTTGACCAAACAGATCGACGGCGATGATGACCTTGGGCGTCAGTTTGCCCTCGGCTTTCGTGGCCATGATCGCGGCCTCAAGATGGGTCGGGTCGATATTGTAGGTGTGCGGATCAATGTCGACAAAAACGGGCGTCGCCCCGACCCATGGAATGATCTCGGCGGTGGCAGCAAAGGTAAAGCTGGGGCAGAAAACCGCATCGCCCGCTTTCACGTCCCAGGCCATCAGCGGCAGCACCAGCGCATCGGTGCCGTTCGCACACGAAAGGCAGTGGGAGGCGCCTGAAAAAGCCGCCAGCTGACGCTCAAACTCTTTCACTTCAGGGCCCATAATATAGGCGCCCGCCTCAATCGCTTTCATGGCGGCCTGCTCGATACGGCCACCGCCATGAGCGCGTTGCGCCTGAAGGTCGATGAAAGCGATGGGTGAACGTGCCTGAGATGACATCAATGATCTTTCCATATTGGAGGCAGGCCTGAAACAGAAAGGCCGGTGCCTATAGCGGCGGTTGAGTAGCCGCCCATTGCGACATTGACAAGAACCGCACCGAACCCTGTGCGGAACACATTTCGCTGCGGTATCGCAACATGAGGGTCAACCGCGCAGGGTGCCGCCCGTTGCCTTGATGACGGCTGCGATGATCTTCTGCGATACCGCGTCGATCTCGGCCTCGGTCAGCGTCCGGTCCTTGGGCTGCATCTTCACCGCAATAGCGAGTGACTTCATGCCATCGGGCACGCCCTTGCCTTCATAGACATCGAACACGTCAACCGAGGCGATCAGCGCCTTGTCCGCGCCCATCGCGGCTTTCACCACATCACCAGCCGCGACACGCGTGGCGATCAGGAAGGCGAAGTCGCGCTCCACGGCCTGGAAATCGGAAATCATCAGCGCTGCTTTGGTTTTCACCTGCCGCGCTTTGGGCAGGGGAATGGCATCGATGAAAACTTCAAAGGCTGAGGCCGGCCCTTTCAGGTCCATTGCTTCCAGCACGGCGGGATGCAGTTCGCCGAAGTGGGCGATCACCGTTTTAGGGCCGAGCTTCAGCTGCGCCGAACGACCTGGATGATACCAGCTGGGCGCATCGGTCACGATCTGAAGGCTCGCCACCGGCCCGCCCAGTGCCTCGATCAGTGCCAGCGCATCGGCCTTGGCGGTGAAGGCGTCGGGTATCACGCCGGTCTTCGCCCAATGGCGCGGCGGCTCACCGGCGCGCAGACCTGTGGCGATGGTTGGCTGATCGGTATCGCCGGTGCCGAGAAATGCCGGGCCAACTTCAAACAGATGCGACGGTGTGATCGAGCGTGCTGCATTGCGTGCCGCCGCCGCAATCAGCGAAGGCAGCACTGCCGGGCGCATCATGTCGAGATCAGCGGAGATCGGATTGGCCAGCGCCATCGCATCATCACCGCCGCCGAACAGTCTCGCATGCGCGCGGGGAATGAAGGAATAGGTCACCGCTTCGGTCAGCCCGCGCATGGCCAAAGCGCGCCGTGCTTCGCGCGAGCGGCGCTGGCTGGGCGACAGCCCGGCCGTCGTCACAGCGGAAAGGCGCGGCAGCGGCGTTGAGGGGATGTTGTCCAGCCCATGAATGCGGGTGACTTCTTCCACCAGATCGGCAGCGCCGTGAATGTCTGGCCGCCACGAGGGGGGAGTCACCTGGAACGGGAAGCCGCCACCGATCATGCAGCCAATGTCACCCAGTATGCGCAGGATCTCCGTCGCTGGAATGGCAAGGCCCGTGAGTTTCTTCACCAGTCCCGGATCAAAAGCGATGGCGCGCCGCCATGCGGGCACCGCACCTGCACTGACAACTTCGGAGGCCGTCCCACCGCATATTTCCATGATGAAGCGCGTCGCCAGCTCCAGCCCGTCGCGATTGTCCGCAACATCCACGCCGCGCTCAAACCGATAGCGCGCGTCGGAATTGATGCCGAGCGCCCGGCCCGCCAGTGCGATGCGCACCGGCTCAAACAAGGCGGCCTCAATGAAAACATCAGTGGTGGTTTCCGTGCAGCCGGTATCTTCGCCGCCCATCACGCCGGCGATGGCGCGCGCCGCCTTCTCATCCGCGATGACGATCATCTCGGACGACAGCGTATAGGTCTTGCCGTCCAGCGCCGCGATCTGCTCTCCGTCCTTCGCGCGGCGCGCGGTCAGATCACCGCTCAGCTTACCGGCATCGAACACATGCAGAGGCCGCGCGCGGTCCAGGCTGATGAGATTGGTGATATCGACCAGCGCCGAAATCGGGCGCAGGCCCACGGCGCGCAGACGGTTCTGCAACCAGGCGGGCGATGGCCCGTTCTTCACGCCGCGCACAAGGCGGCCTTCAAACAGTGGTGCGCCACTTTCTGCCGCTACATGCGTCGTGATGGGCGAGGGGAACGTACCTGCGACCGGCTCAACCTCTTTGGTGATGACCGCGCCAAGCCCTGCGGCGGCAAGGTCGCGCGCGATGCCCATCACGCCATTGCAGTCACCGCGATTGGGTGTGATGGCGATCTCGATCACCGGATCGTTCAGCCCCAGCACATCTGCGATAGGTGTGCCGATCGCAGCTTTTTCGGGCAGTTCCATGATGCCGTCATGGTCCTCTCCGAGTTTCAGCTCCCGCGAAGAACACAACATGCCGTTCGAGGTGACGCCGCGAATGGCCCCGGCCTTCAGCTCAAGGCCGCTCGCCGGAATGATGCTGCCCACCGGCGCAAAGGCCACCTTGATGCCAGTGCGTGCATTGGGTGCCCCGCACACGACCTCGACGTTACCGTCCGCAGTCATCACCTGACACACGCGCAGACGATCGGCGTTAGGGTGCTGCACGGCGTTCGTCACATGGGCGACGCGGAAGGCGGCAAGCTCCGCCGCCTTGTCCTCGACGCCTTCAACCTCAAGCCCGATGCGGGTGAGCGCGGCCAGAATCTCGTCCAGCGTCGCATCCGTTTCCAGATGCTCTTTCAGCCATGAGAGGGTGAATTTCATCGTGTCAGCCCTCCGGCGAGCGTCGGCTGTTCCAGCACGCTGAAACCGTAATGCTTCAGCCAGCGCAGATCGCTGTCGAAGAAGGCGCGCAGGTCAGGCAGGCCGTATTTCAGCATGGCCAGGCGGTCGATGCCGCAGCCAAAGGCGAAGCCCTGATATTTGTCCGGGTCCAGCCCGCAATTGGCGATGACCTTCGGGTGCACCATGCCGCAGCCCAGAATCTCCAGCCAGTCATGGCCTTCGCCGAACTTCACCGTGTCGCCTGAACGGTCGCACTGGATGTCGACCTCGGCGGAAGGCTCGGTGAACGGGAAGTGTGAAGCGCGGAACCGCATGGTGACGTTCGGCACTTCGAAGAAGGCCTTGCAGAATTCTTCAAGCACCCATTTCAGATGGCCCATATGGGTGGCCTCGTCGATCACCAGGCCCTCGATCTGGTGGAACATCGGGGTGTGGGTCTGGTCGCTGTCGCTTCTGTAGGTGCGGCCCGGCGCGATGATGCGGATGGGCGGCTTCTGGGTCAGCATGGTGCGGATCTGCACCGGGCTGGTATGGGTGCGCAGAACCGGGCGCGCGCCATCGGGGCGGGCGTTCAGATAGAACGTGTCGTGCATCTGCCGCGCCGGGTGTTCGGGCGGAATATTCAGCATGGTGAAGTTGTAATCGTCGCGCTCCACTTCCGGCCCTTCGGCCAGCGCGAATCCCATATCGGCGAAGATGGCGATCAGCTCGTCCGTCACCTGGCTCACCGGGTGAATCCGCCCCGCATTGGGGTCGAGCGCGAAGGACGCGGCGGGCAGCGTCACATCGACGCGCTCGGTTTCCAGCCGGTGCTGAAGCGCAGCGGCGGCAAGGCCCTGTTTCTTGGCGGTGATGGCGTCGGTGATGCGGTCGCGCAGCGCATTGAAGGCCGGGCCCTGCACCTTGCGCTCGTCGGGGGAAAGGGAACCCAGCGTCTTCAGAAGTTCTGAAACACTGCCCTTCTTGCCCAGCGCTTCGACGCGCACGATTTCGAGTGCGGTGTCGTCGGCACTTTCGGAAATGCGCTTTACGAGATCGCTCTCCAGCGCGGTGATGTCAGTCATGGTGGTCCTGCAGATGAAGATCAGCGCCGCCCGGCTTTACAGACGGGCGGCCGGTCGGACCAGACCAAACTTTCAGTTGCTCAGGCGGCTTTCAGCGCGCCGTTGGCCTGATCCACGAATGCCTTGAAGGCCTCGGGCTGCGTGATCGCCAGATCGGACAGGATCTTCCGGTCCACCTCGACGCCCGCTTTCGCGAGGCCGTCGATAAATCGGCCATAGGTCAGGCCATAGGCGCGCACGGCGGCATTGATGCGCTGGATCCACAGGGCGCGGAAGTTACGCTTGCGCAGCTTGCGGCCGATATAGGCATTGGTGCCGGCGCGATCGACGGCAGCCTTAGCGGTGCGGATCGTATTCTTGCGGCGGCCGTAAAAGCCCTTGGCGGCTTTCAGGATTTTCTTGTGCTTGGCGTGGCTGGTGACGCCTCTTTTCACACGTGACATGGGTTAGTCCTTCAAAGTCTTCAAATGTGTTCGGGGAAAAACCGGATCACCGGTCGTAGGGCATCCACAGCTCAACGCGGCGGGTCTCGGACTCCGAGAGCACCTTGGTGCCGCGATTGGTGCGGATGTAATCGCCCGAATGGCTCGACAGGCGGTGGCGTTTGCCGGCAACACCAGCCTTCACCTTACCAGCAGCCGTGAACTTGAAGCGCTTTTTGGCGCCCGACTTGGTCTTCAGTTTGGACATTTTGCACCTCTCAGTTGAGAGCGCGGATATGCAGAAAACTGCGAAAATCCGTGCATTGAGGGCTGCCACGGCATGTCCTGTGCGCCGGGCGGCCCCATTTGGAGCGGGCGGACATAGCTGATCAGGCCCAAAGGTGCAAGCTTGGAAGCAGTCGGGGTGGACTGGTTAATCCTGATCAGCCTGGGCGGCGATGAGCAGCAGGGATTTCAGAAAATCGGCCCGGCGCGAGGTGGGCAGGGCGCTCAGCAGTTTGGTTTCCGTTTTTCTCAGTGCGGCCAGTGTGGACGACAAAGCGCGCCTGCCCTTCGGCGTCAGGCGCACGGCATTGGCGCGCGCGTCATTTTCGGTGCGCTTGCGGATCAGCAGGTCACGCTGGATCATCCGCGCCACCATGTCGGCAAGTGTGGAACGGTCAATGCCGGTCGATGCGACCAGCGCGGTCTGGCTCGCACCTTCATTGTCATCCACCGCGATCAGCACGGTCAGCTGGCGTGCTGTCAGATCAGATCCGCGTGTTTCCGCATCGAACAGATCGCTGGCATACTGGCTGCTCCGGCGCAGCAGATGAATCGGCGAAGATTTCAGATCATATTGTTTTTGCGCCATGCCTACCCCGCTCAAGTCGCAATCAGTGCCGCGAACGCGCGCATCGCGCAAGACACTATGCTTTGGAATCTTCATGGTGTGGCGCGCGTTCACCAAAAATCGCACTACCGATGCGGATATGTGTCGCACCCAGCGCAATGGCCGTTTCAAAATCGCTGCTCATGCCCATCGACAACAGGCTCAGCTTATTGCGCCGCGCAAGTTCTGCCAGCAGTGCGAAGTGCAGAGATGGATTGTCCGTCTCCGGCGGAATGCACATCAGACCTTCAGGGCGCAGGCCAAGCGCACGGCATTCATCAAGAAAACTCTGAACATGCGTCGGCGAGACGCCGCCCTTCTGCGGCTCGTCACCTGTATTCACCTGGACGAACAAACGCGGCGTGCGGTTCTGCCGTGTCATTTCTGCGGCCAGTGCCTTGGCAAGGCTTGGGCGGTCGAGTGAATGGATGGCATCGAACAGCGCCACCGCCTCACGCGCTTTGTTCGATTGCAGATGTCCGATGAGATGCAGGTCCACATCAGGGTAATCCACGCGAAGCGCCGTCCACTTGGCCATCGCTTCCTGCACGCGGTTTTCACCGAATACGCGTTGCCCGGCGTCCAGAACCGGCAAGATGGCCTCGGCGGGAAAGGTCTTTGAGACAGCGACGAGATGCACCTCATCGGCCTGACGTGCAGCCTTCTGACTTGCCTGCGCCATGCGGGCGTGGATCGCTTCAAGACGGGTGACGGCATCGCTCATGCGCGCCGAATATCTGCCTTGCATGCAACAGCGCAAGGCGCGACATGAGGGCATGGGCAAGAAGCTCCTGCCTCAGCGCTTCTATATGACGGACGCGGCGCGCAGCGATGCGGCCGCCATCATGCGCCGCCTGCCGCGCGGCACGGGCGTGATCTTCCGTCATTATGATGCAGTGGACCGTGAAGCTCTGGCCGCCTCCTTGCGGGCATTGGCACGTCAGCGGCATCTTGTTTTTCTGGTGGCCGGGGATGTGCGTCTGGCGGCGCGTGTGAAGGCCGATGGCTTTCATGCACCAGAACGGCTGATCCATCGGATCACCGCCGCGCGCAGGGTTTTACCGCCTGGTCTTTTCACCGCAGCGGCGCATGGGCCTGCGGGCCTCATCGCTGCCCGGCAGGCTGGCGCGGATGGCATCTTCATCTCGCCGGTTTTTGCAACGGCCAGTCATGAAGGCGCCGCACTGCTTGGTCCGGTGCGATTTGCGGCGCTCGCACTGGCCAGTCCGTGTCCCGTCTATGCGCTGGGCGGTATGAACGCGCGCCGGTTTCAGCGGGTTCGGCCCAGTGGCGCGCGTGGCTATGGTGCGATCGGCGCCTTTCAGAACTCGTAGGAAAGCTCGGTGAAGATCACATCGGCGCTGAGGTCACCCACATAGGTGGAGCGGATCATGCCCAGTGGGCGTGCATCGGCGCGGGCCAGCGGGTTGATGCCGCTTGAGGCATCGAAACTGTAACGCTGGAAACCTGCGCTCAGCTGAAGTTCCTTGGTGAAGGCATAACCAGCCGCGATCTGAAAGGCGTTGCCGCTCTGGGTCTCGATGCGGCCGGCGGGCAGGGCCTCAATCGCCACATTGGTTTTGCCGTGGATGTAATTTGCGCCAAAGCGCCAGTCGCCCACTTCATACAGCGCACCAAGTGACCAGATGGAGGTATCGCTCGCCCCGCCGGTCAGCACCACAGGGGCGTGGTCGACGCTGCCGCCCTGCGCGTTGGAATGGCGATAGGCCGCCCCGATGCTGAAGCCATCGACGCTGATCCCGGCGGCTGCGCTCCATTCGGTCAGATTGCCCGACTTCCACGGTGAGATGGCGGTGATGGTTGTGTCGCGCTCAGCCTCGTTCTCGGCCATCAGATAGGTCAGGCTCGCCTTCAGCTTCAGATTGTCGAACGTCGACTCATAGTTGAGTCCGGCCTCAAAAATGCGCGACTGCTGATCGAAATCCGTAGCCGCGGTTTTGACGTAACTCCCCATATTGGCGGAGAACTCAGGCGTATAGCTGAGATTGAGCTGAAATCCGACCAGACGCGGCGACCGATAGACGATCTTCAGACTCTGGTCCGACGCATTGGAGTCGGACCGCAGCACCAGCCGCCCCGGCAGATAGGCTTTGCCTGCGCCATTGTGGACGGTTGCAATTTTCTGGTCGTCCAGACGGACAGAACGCGTCAGGCTGGGTGGCGCTGCATAAGCGAGCTTGGCCGCCCCGTCTTCCGCACCGATCTCCAGACGGCCAAGGCCATTCTCGGCCCAGATATAGGCTTTCTCTACACCCAGCGCATCGGGGCTGGTGTCCTTCAGGCGCAGCTGCACATGGGCACCAAACTCTGTGCCCCCTTCTGTGATCATCGAACCGCGCAGGTTGAGTTTGCCAAAATAGCCGCCATCCAGACCTTCCTGGTCGGGATTGGCAAAACCGGTTGTGCTCTGGCGTGTGCTGAACAGTGCGCCATCAAGGAAACCCGTGACCTTGAATGTGACCTCGCCCGCCAGAACGGTTGAGGCCCCGATCAGGGCAGCGGCAGATGCGGTGCTGAGGCGCAGCATTGTTTTTCCAATCATATGAGACCCCATCCCTTCTACCAGAAAGTCTTAACAGCTGTTTACTATAAAAAGGCAGCAAGACCTTGCCTTGCCCGGCGCGCTGAGTGCCGTTAAGAGGCATTGGCAAACTGATTGAGCCGCTGGAAGGCGCGAAACCTATGCCGAACAGTCACCCGTTTCTTGCCGCGACCCGTGCAGCCGCGCTGGGGCTGGCCGTTCTATCCGGCATGACACTCGCCGGGTGCTCGTCCACATCGACCACACTGGCGAATGTGCCTGATGGTCTCACGGTCGATCCATTCCTGTGGCAGGGCGCGATCGAAACTCTGTCCTTCCTGCCACCCGGCACGCAGGATCCGGCACGCGGCCGCATCGTGACTGGCTGGGGCAGTGCTTCGGGCAATGCAGGCGAGCTGGTGCGTGTCACGGTGCAGATCTATCCCGGTCCGGTGAACGCCGCTTCGGTAGAAGTCAGTGTCGAGCGTCAGGTGAACGGTGCCGCTGCTGGGGTTGATCCTTACACGCCACCTGCCGTTTCTGAGGCTATCCTCCTGCGTGCGCGCCAGCTGCGCGCCAATCTTGAAAACTACTGAACGCTGCGCGCGCGGGCCAACGCCTTGGGCCGCGCAGTGTGGCCATAAGAGCCTGTTGACCCATGTCTGAAGCAAACGACCCTAAGCAGCCCGTGCGCTATGATGCCGCCGCGACCGAGGCACATTGGCGCGCACGCTGGAAAGCGGGTGATGTGTTCCGCGCCCGCATCGATCCAACCAAGCCCAAATATTATGTGCTGGAAATGTTTCCCTATCCATCAGGGAAAATCCATATCGGCCATGGCCGCAACTATGTGATGGGTGATGTCGTCGCGCGCTACAAGCGCATGGCGGGTTTCAACGTGCTGCATCCGTTCGGTTGGGACGCATTCGGCCTTCCGGCGGAAAATGCAGCTGCGGAACGCGGCATCCATCCCAAGGGCTGGACGTACGACAATATCGCCGCGATGAAGGAACAGCTCGACGTGCTGGGCCTGTCACTCGACTGGAGCCGTGAGTTCGCGACCTGCGACCCTGCTTACTACAAACATCAGCAGCGCATGTTCCTCGACTTCCTGAAGATCGGTCTCGCTTACCGCAAAGAAAGCGCCGTCAACTGGGATCCGGTCGACATGACCGTGCTGGCCAACGAACAGGTGATCGACGGGCGCGGCTGGCGTTCGGGCGCTGTGGTTGAGAAGAAGATGCTCACCCAGTGGTTCCTGAAGATCACGGCGTTCGCCGACGAGCTTCTGGATGATCTCAGAACGCTGGAACGCTGGCCCGATAAAGTCCGTGCCATGCAGGCCAACTGGATTGGCCGCAGCGAGGGCGCGACCTTTCGCTTCAGGCTCACCACCGAGCCGGGCGATATGGACAGTGTAGAGGTTTACTCCACCCGTCCCGACACGCTGTTCGGGGCAAGCTTCATCGCTATCGCTGCCGATCATCCGTTGGCGAAAGAGGCGTCGAAAACCGATCCGGCACTCGCCGCCTTCACCGATGAATGCCGCCGCATGGCAACGAATGAGGCGGCCATCGAGACCGCCGAGAAACTCGGTTTCGATACAGGGCTGCGGGCTGTCCATCCCTTTGATGCAAACTGGACGCTGCCGGTTTATGTCGCCAATTTTGTGCTGATGGATTACGGCACCGGCGCGGTCTTCGGGTGCCCGGCTCATGATGCGCGCGACCTCGAGTTTGCCCGCAAATATGGCCTGCCGGTGAAGCCCGTCGTTATTCCGGCGGACGCTGATGCGGCTACATTTCAGATCGGCAGCGAGGCCTATACCGGCGAGGGCATACTGGCCCATTCGGGCTTCCTGAACGGTCTGGATGCGGCGTCAGCAAAGGCGCGTGCCATTGCCGAGCTTGAGAAATTAGATGTGGGCAAGGGTCAGGTGAACTGGCGTCTGCGCGATTGGGGTGTTTCGCGCCAGCGTTATTGGGGTTGCCCGATCCCCATCATCCATTGCGATGATTGTGGGCCGGTGCCTGTGCCGGAGAAGGATCTGCCCGTCACGCTGCCCGAAGATGTCAGCTTCGACCTGCCGGGCAATCCGCTCGACCGTCATCCCTCATGGAAGCATGTGAAGTGCCCGTCATGCGGACGTGATGCACGGCGCGAAACCGACACGATGGACACCTTCGTCGACTCGTCATGGTATTTCGCGCGCTTCTGCGATGCCTCGCCCGCTGATGCCCCCACCAACCCGCAGGCGACGGATTACTGGTTGCCGGTCGATCAGTATATCGGCGGCATCGAACATGCGATTTTGCATCTGCTCTATGCCCGCTTCTTCGTGCGCGCCATGAAGGCGGCAGGTCATATCGGCCTGAAGGAGCCGTTCGCTGGCCTGTTCACGCAGGGCATGATCACACATGAAACGTACAAGGATCAGGATGGCAAATGGCTGTCACCTGATGAAGTCGAGCGTCGTGACGGCATTGTGATGCGGCGTGAGTCCAATCAAGCCGTCACGGTTGGCGCACCTGAGAAGATGTCGAAGTCGAAAAAGAATGTGGTGCCGCCGGAGGAGATCGCAGGCACCTATGGCGTTGACTGCGCGCGCTGGTTCCTGATGTCGGACTCACCGCCTGAGCGCGACAGTGAATGGACACAGTCCGGTGTTGATGGCGCGGCCCGTCTTGTTCAGCGCATCTGGCGCCTCATCAACGAAGCGCAGCCACATCTTGCGCCTGTTGGCGCGAGGCCGGGCGCTCATGAAGGCGCGGCGCTTGAACTTCGTCGCGCCGTCCATCGTGCCGTTCATGAACTGACGCAGGATCTCGATCAGTTCCGGTTCAATCGCGGTGTTGCGCGCCTTTATGAATTGGTGAATGCGATTGCCGGGTTTGACGTCAAAACACCGGGCGCAGGACCTGTCCTGCGTGAAGCTCACGAGGTGCTGGCTTTGCTGCTGGCACCGATGATGCCGCATCTGGCGGAAGAAATGTGGGCGCTGCTGGGGCACGACGATATGATCGTGCATGCGCCTTGGCCCAAGGCTGATCCGGCTCTGGTGGTTCAGGATACGGTGACGCTCGCCATCCAGATCAATGGCAAGCGGCGCGACGAGATCACCGTGAAGAAAGACCTGCCCGCCGCTGAAGTCGAGGCGGCGGTGCTGGCGCTCGACTCTGTGCAGCGTGCCCTGAATGGTGGCCGACCGAAAAAAGTGATTGTCGTGCCGAACAGGATCGTCAATCTGGTGGCATGATGAACCGGCGGACGATCCTGGCTCTTTGGGCGGCACTGGCGCTGAGCGGCTGCGGCTTCCGGCCGCTTTATGGTACGGCGTCCATTCCGCAGGGGGCCGAGTCTGCTTTTGCGACCATTCGCATCGAGCCGGTCGCCCCGACCAATGACAGTGATGCGATCGGCCATCTGGTGTCGGATGCGCTCGATCATGTGCTCCACACACCCGGCCATACCGAGGCGGATGTCTTTGTTCTGACCGTGCTGTTGTCAGACGAACGGCGCGGTCTTGCCATTCAGAACGATGCGTCCGTCACCCGTTATAATTACCGCCTGACCGCTGAATGGACGCTCAAGGCGATTGGCGGCGAAAAGCCCGCCGCAACCGGGCGCTCTGAAACCACAGCTTCATATAACGTTGTTGATTCCCAGTATGCGACACTGGTGGCGCGCCGTGATGCTGAGGAGCGCGCGGCGCGTGAGATCGCCGAGCAGATCAAGCTGCGCCTCGCTGTCGCCCTGTCGCAGAAATAGCTGCGCATATGGAGATCAAGGGGCGCGGCATTGACGGCTTCCTCGCCACGCCACCGGCCGCGCTGCGGGTTGCTGTTTTCTATGGGCCCGATTCAGGGCTGGTGCGCGAGCGCGCCAGCCTGCTGGCACGCAAGATCGTCGATGACCTGCGCGACCCGTTTCGAGTCTGTGATCTCAGTGCCTCTGATATTAAAGCCGATCCGGCCCGCTTGGCCGATGAAGCCGCCGCCATCTCGATGATGGGCGGACGCCGCGTCGTGCGCGTGCGTGACGCCGACCACGCCACCGCCAAGGTGATGGAAGCCTTCCTTGAAGATATGCCGGGCGATGCACTGATCGTTGTGGAGGCGGGCGATATCGGCAAGGGTGCGCTCACCCGCGCTTTTGAAGGCGCAGGACAGACAACCGCGCTGATCGCCTGCTATCCCGATGAAGGCGATGATCTGCGCACCGTGATCGTCTCAACATTGAAGGCGCGCGGCCTGAGCATCGCCTCAGATGCCCTTGCCGATCTCATGGCGCGGCTGGGTGATGACCGCCGCATGACCCGTATGGAGCTTGAAAAGCTTGCTCTTTATGTGGGGCCGGATGACGCACGCGCAGGGCAGGTGACACGCGACCATGTCGATGCGGTGCTGGGTGTTGAGGCCGAAGCAGACATCAACGAAATCACCGATGCCTGCGCAGGCGGTGATGTGGCGATGCTCGATTCCGCCTTTGCCCGCGCTCTGGCCGGGGGCGAGACATCGGCGGGTATTCTGCGCATGGTGCTGATGCACATGCAGCGCGTCCATCTGGGTGCATCGCTGATCGCTGAAGGGCTGGACTCAGACAAAGCCGTGGACAAGTCGTTCCCGCGCCTCATCTGGAAACGCAAGGCGGCGATCCAGCGTCAGCTTGCGGCGTGGACGCCGGTCATGGCGATGGAGGCCATTAGACAACTGGCTGACGCTGAGATGCTGACCCGGCGCACCGAGATACCGGCTGACGCAGTCACGGGCAGGGCACTGCTGATGGTTGCCGCCGCCGCTCGCCGCCAGTCACGCCGTCGGGCCTAGGACGCCTTCGGTATCCTGTCCCAGTCTTGGTGGGTCGCGGCGGATGGTGGAGGGTGTTTTGGAAAATCTGAGGCCCGGTTTCATCGCGATATAGTCGCCCGCGTCGCCTGCGAGCGAGCGCGTCTCGAAGAAGCCTGTCGCCTTGAAGTGCGGGTCGTCGAATACTTCCTCCAGCGTGTTGGCACGCATCGCCGGAATGTGAGCTTCAGCACAGATGTCGAGCCATTCCTGTGTTGTGCGGGTCAGGGCTGCATCAGCCAGCATCTGATAATAGACGGCGACTTTCGCCTTACCGCTTTCTGCCGCCAGATAGCGGTCGGACTGATACGGGTTCTGGATGCCGCCCAGTTCAAGGAAACGCTGCGCCGTTTCCTGACTGGCCGGCATGATGACGATGTGGCCGTCTTTGGTCGCCAGCGGACGCCGATGCGGCGTGACCGTTGTCGGGTGTCCCATTTTCCCGCGGGCTGGCGAGAAGGCATGGCCGTTCAGATGCTCAGCCAGCATGAAGGCCGTGAAGGTTTCCAGCATCGGCACTTCCACATACTGGCCTTCGCCGGTGCGCGCCCGGTGCAGCAGCGCCGCCTGTGCTGCGATGGCCGCGTAAAGCCCGCAGGTCTTGTCGGCGATCAGGGCCGGCAAAGGGCGCAGATCAGGGTTCCCGTCATAGAGTGGCAACAGATCGCAGACGCCCGATGCGCCCTGAATGAGATCATCAAAGGCCTGTAATTTCCCGTACGGGCCATCCGGCGCAAATCCCATCGCGGCGACATAAACAATATCAGGCTTCACGGCGCGCACGGCCTCATAGTCGAAGCCCAGCTTTGCGATCGAGGCGGGGCGCATATTGTGGATGAACAGGTCCGCCGTTTTCACCAGATCGCGCAGGCGGGCCCGGTCCGCTTCCGTTTTCAGGTCCAGAACCACCGAGCGCTTGTTGCGGTTGATCTGCACGAACAGCGCCGACATGTCGGGCACGGGCTGTGTCTTGCCAGTGCCCTTGCGCTGGCGGTCGCCACCCGGTTCCTCGATCTTGATGATGTCGGCCCCCAGATCGCCAAGGGTCTGGGTTGCGAATGGACCAAGGACGTACTGCGTCAGGTCGATGACGCGGAGGCCGGAAAGCGGCCCAGCAGAAGGCGTGTCGGTCATGGCGTTGTCATGTGATTGCGGTGTAAAAGCCAGCATGTCGCCGCGCTGAGCGGCAAGCAAGCCTTCATTGAGGACACCTCATGCGCCTTCTTCCCATGCTTCTCGCCTCAGCCGTTGCTCTGGCAGGGGCAGCCACAGCTGCCGAACTGAAGTTGCGTATTCTTTCCACGACCGACATTCACATGAATCTTGCCGACTATGATTTCGTGCGTGATCAGGCCGATGAATCCACCGGTCTCAATCGCACGGCGGCGCTGATCGCCGAGGCGCGTCAGGAAAATCCGAATGCCATTCTGGTCGATGCGGGTGATCTGTTGCAGGGCTCGCCGATGGGCGATGTTGTGGCCCGTGTGCGCCCGCTGAAAGAGGGCGAGGTTCATCCAGCCTATGCCGTCATGAACATGCTCAAATACGATGCGGCAGCGCTCGGCAATCACGAATTCAATTACGGGCTCGATTTCGTTCTGCGCGCCCAGCAGGGTCGCGCGTTTCCGATGCTGGCCGCCAATGTCTGGCGGCAGAACCCGGACGGGTCGCAGGGCGAGCCGCTGATGCCGGGCTCAGTGCTGCTCAAACGCAGCTTCAAGGATGAAGCAGGCACCGAGCGCGAGGTGAAGATCGGTGTCATCGGTGTGCTGCCACCGCAGATCATGAACTGGGACAAGGACAAGCTGGACGGCAAGCTGATAACTGGCGATGCCGTCGAGGCCGTCGAGCGCGAAGTGCCCAAGCTGAAAAGCGAAGGCGCTGATGTTATCATCGTCGTCGCTCATGCAGGCATTTCTGCCGCACCTCGCATCGGTGGCGATGAAAACTTCGCCTATTATCTTGGGCAGGTGGCTGGCGTTGATGCCGTCGTCACAGGCCACTCACACCGTGTGTTCCCCGGCAAGGATTATGAATCCCTCACCGGTGTTGACCTCAAGCGCGGCACGATTGAAGGCAAGCCCTATGTGATGGCCGGGTCATTCGGTAGTCATCTCGGCGTGATCGATATCGTGCTCGATGATGCGGCGGGCAAATGGGCGATCAAGGACAGTCACGCCGAAGCGCGGCCCGTCGCCGCCAAAGGCGAAGACGGCAAGACACTGGCGCGCCTGCCTGCTGATCCCAAGGTCACTGAGGCTGTAAAAGACTGGACCGATGCGACGCTCGCTTATGTGCGTGCGCCGATTGGCGAGGCCAAGGGCGCGTTCAACACCTATCTGGCGCTGATGGGTGACACCGCTGCACTGCGACTGGTGGCAGATGCTCAACGTGCCTATGCCGAGAAGCTGGTGAAGGGTACGCCTTATGAAGGCCTGCCCATTCTTTCCGCCGCTGCGCCGTTTCGGGTCGGTGGTCGTCCGGGGCCGGATTATTACACCGATGTGAAGCCGGGGCCGGTCGCGGTGAAGGATGCGGCTGATCTCTATATCTATCCCAACATGCTCGCCGTCGTGAAGCTGAAGGGCAGCGAGGTGCGTGAGTATCTGGAAAAGTCGGCGCGGCTGTTCAACCGCATCGACCCGGCCAAGGAAGGCCCGCAGCCGCTGGTTGGCAATTTCCCCGCCTATAACTTCGACATCCTGTTTGGCCTCACCTACGAGATTGATGTCACGCAGCCTCTGCGTTATGGCCGCAGCGCCGCAGTGGAAGATCCCAATGCCTGGCGCGTTTCGGATATCCGCCTCAATGGCGAGCCGCTCAAAGACGATCAGGATTATCTCATCGTCACCAACAATTATCGCGCCAATGGCGGCGGCGAGTTTCCGCGTATGGACGGTTCGGCCATCGCGCTGGTCGGCCCTGAAAGCAATCGCGAGATTCTGATCAACTACATCCGCGAGGAAAAAGAAATCACGCCCGACAATACACCGGTCTGGCGTTTCAAGCCCGTATCAGGCACGCCGGATATCCGCATTGAGATCGGACCAAAGGGTGCAGATATCGTCGCGGCAGACAAGCGCCTGACTAAAGTGGAGACCAACGAAGCCGGGTTCGACGTCTATCGCGTCAATCTGTCAGGACAATAAGGAAAGCACGCGCACATCATGCAGTTGCATCAATCATCTTGGATGGAAGTGGAAGCCTATCTGGCGACATCGAAAGGCATCATCGTGCCGATTGGTTCGACTGAACAGCACGGCCCCAACGGCCTGCTTGGCACGGATGCCATCTGCCCCGAAGTGATCGCCAAACGCGCGGGCGATGCCAGCGGCATTCTGGTTGGGCCGACCTTCAATGTCGGTCAGGCGCAGCATCACCTGGCTTTTGCTGGCACCATCACGCTGCGCCCATCCACCATGATCGCAGCGATCTATGACTGGACCGCAAGCCTGACGCGGCATGGGTTCGAGCGCATCTACTGGTTCAACGGTCACGGCGGCAATATCGCCACGATCACGGCGGCCTTCAGCGAAATCTATTCCGATGTGAGTTTGCGCAAGACCGGCGCGAACACCTCTCCGGTGCGCTGCAATCTGCGCAACTGGTGGGAACTGCCCGGCATAGGCGAGCTTTGCCGCCAGCTGTTCCCGGTGGGCGAAGGCAGCCATGCAACCGCCTCGGAAGTGTCCGTCACCTATGCGGCCCATCCTGATGCCGTGAAGCGCGTGGAGATGTCGCCGAAGATCGCGCCGGTCGGCCCCATTCTGGACGCCGATGACTATCGCCGCCGTTTCCCTGATGGCCGCATTGGCTCCGATCCTTCACAGGCCACCATCGAAGCTGGCGAAAAATTGATTGCTGCATCAGCCAAGGCACTGATCGAGGACTATCAAAAGTTCATGAAGGCGTCTTAAATCGGCGCGATCACCACAAGGAGAGCACCATGATCGGCTATGTCACCGTCGGTACAAATGACCTTGAAAAGGCGCGCGCCTTCTATTCGCAGTTGCTCAGTCTTGTCGGTGCGAAAGAGCTGATGCGGATGGATCATGGCTTCACCATGTATGGAACGGGCATGACGTCACCCTCCATCGCCGTCACCAAGCCTTATAATGGCGAGCCGCAGCATTGCGGCAATGGTCACATGATTGCGCTGGTCGTTGACACCCGCGCCAAGGTCGATGCGCTGCACGCCAAGGCTTTGGAACTGGGTGGAACCTGCGAAGGGGCGCCCGGTCTGCGCGGCGAGGAAGGTCCGATGGCGTTTTATGCCGGTTATTTCCGAGATCTTGATGGCAACAAGCTCTGCGCCTTCCGCGTTGGCCCTGCCTGATCTTCAGAACGGCTCACTGCCGCTGAGATAGATCTGCACCAGTCGCTCGCAGCCCTTTCGGTCATCATCATCGAACCGGGCGGGCTGCGGGCTGTCGAGGTCCAGCACGCCGATCACGAGGCCATCTCGGATCAGCGGCACGACCAGCTCGCTGCGCGATGCGGCATCGCAGGCAATGTGACCGGGAAAGGCGTGCACGTCGTCAACCCGCACACTGGCCCGCTGCACGACGGCCGTGCCGCACACACCTTTGCCGATGGCGATCCGCACGCAGGCGGGCCTGCCCATAAACGGGCCAAGCACGAGTTCCTCGCCCCGCATGATATAGAACCCGGCCCAGTTGAGATCAGCCAGCCCCCACGCCAGCAGGGCAGCCATGTTTGCGGCGTTGGCGATGGCGTCGCGTTCCCCGTGCATCAGGCCGGTCAGTTGACGCGCCAGCTCCTCATAGATCTCAGTTTTCGTGCCCTCCGGGCGCTCGCTTGAATCAAACATCATTCAGCCAGCCATATGTCCTCGCCATCGACACGAATGGCGACAGCTTGCAGTGACCGGCGCACGCAAGGCCCTGCGATGCATAACCCGTCATCCGCGAGAAACTGTGCGCCGTGCACCGTGCAGATCAGTGTTGCGCCGTCTCTGCTGAGAAAGCGGTCTGGAAATGTCTCCAGCGTTGCGCCGGTGTGCGGGCAGGCGTTCACATAACAACGCGGGCCGTTCCCGGTTTTCACCACGACCAGTTCACGCCGGCCCGGCAGTGTGATGCCTTTGGCGCCCGTCGCTTCAAGATCGCCCACACGGCAAAGCAGCGCCGTCATGCCAGCACCTTGCGGACACGCGACAGCAGCATGGACTGCCCGGTCTTTGTCGTCACGCGCAGCCGCTCAAAATCGCTCGCGTCTGTGGCAAGACGCAGATCAGCGAACAGATCATCATCATGTTCGTGAAAGTGAAGCGCCGCGCGCCCTGCAAGATAAAATGCACCCGGCGTTTTTTCCTTCAAAGCGGGGATCGCTCGCAGCCCAGCGAGCAGAGGCTGCAAACGGTTCAGCGCATCTGCCCCGGCATGTTTCATGCCTTCATGCCACCCATCGCACAGACGATCTTCCATTCGGCGGCTGTCACGGGCTGCACCGACAGGCGCGAATATTTCAGCAGTGCCATCTCTGAAAGACGTGGTTCAGTCTTTACCGCCTCAAGTGTCACGGGTCTGGGCATGGGCTGTACCGCCACGAAGTCACACACCACCCAAGGCGATCCGGCCTCGGCGGTGGGGTCAGGATAGGACTCCTTCGCCACCTCGCAGATGCCGACAATCTCCTTGCCGATATTGGAATGATAGAAGAAGGCGCGGTCACCTTTTTTCATCTTCATCAGGTTCAGCTTTGCGGTGTGGTTGCGCACACCACTCCATGGCTCACCGGCCTTGCCGCGCGCCACCTGTTGATCCCAGCTCCAGGCATCGGGTTCCGATTTGATGAGCCAGAAGGCCATGGCTCAGCCCTTGATCGGCGCGCCGTCGGCCATGGTCCATTTCCATGGCCGCACGGTGGATGATGCGAACAGCCCGGCCTTTGCATAAGGATCATTCGCCGCCCACTCCCTGGCTTCCTGCAGCGAGGAAAACTCCAGCACCAGCAGCGAACCGGCCATGGTCGTGCCATCATCTGCAAAGAGTGGCCCGGCAATCCGCACCGCTGCCCCTGCCGCGCCGACATAGGCCAGATGCGCCTCGCGTGTCGCCATGCGCAGATCAAGCGAGGCGGGCTTGTCGAGATTGATGATGGCGAACAGCATGACAGCTCCTTCAGTGTGTTTCGGGTTTCAATGGACGGGACAGTAATGCGGTGATGGCCTCATCGACGCTGGTTCTGCCGTCCACCAGATCGGCTATGGCAGACGAGAGTGGCATGGCGACGCCGAGTTGTTCGGCTCGCTCGACGACCGGGCGGGCTGTGGCGGCACCTTCAACGACGCCGCGCGCATGACCAGTGGCGTCCATCACGCTTTCGCCACGCCCCAGTGCCAGGCCGAACGAGAAATTGCGCGACTGGGTGCTGGAACAGGTCAGCACCAGATCACCCAGGCCGGAAAGGCCGGTCAGGGTCTCAAGCTGTGCGCCCAGCGCCATGGCGAAACGGCGCATTTCGGCAAAGCCGCGCGCGATCAGTGCGGCGCGGGCGCTGGCGCCAAAGTTCTTGCCCTCGGCCACCCCGCAGGCAATCGCGAGGACGTTCTTGACCGCCCCCCCGATGGCTGCGCCCTTCGGGTCGCTGCTGGCATAGGGACGGAAGGTGAGGGTGGCGAGTGCCGCGCTCAATCTTTCGGCAAGGGCAATGTCATCCGCCGCCAGCGTGATGGCCGTGGGCAGGCCCTTGGCCACATCATCAGCAAAGCTGGGGCCAGACAGAATGGCGCAGGCCACCTGTGGCGCGGCCTGCTGTACCACTTCAGTCATCAGCAGGTCGGTGCCGCGTTCCAGTCCCTTGGCGCAGATGATGACCGGCTGACCGGGTTTCAGCGCGGGGGCCATCTCGTGCAATGTGGCGCGCAGATATTGCGCAGGCACAGTCAGCAGAATGGCATCGGCGCTGGCGGTCTGGGCGATGTGGTCGGCCAGCGCGATGTCGGGCGGGATCGCAATGCCGGGCAGAAAGGGTGTGTTCTCGTTCTTCGTTCTGATGGCAGCCTGCACATCTGCCTCGCGGGCCCACAGCGAAACCTTGCGTCCAGCGCGATGTGCGGTCAGCGCAAGCGCCGTGCCCCAGGCCCCGGCCCCGGCGACAGCAATCGAACGGATCTGTTGAAACGGCCCCTTAGTCATCACGCACTGCTCATAGTGAGGATTGGCGGCTTGTGAAAGACGTCATGGCGCAGCAAGCGGCCAGCGGGCGCGCGCTGCTACATCAAGGCCATCGTGCAGACCCAGATGGAAACGTTCCAATCCGGCCCATGCGATCATTGCGGCATTGTCGGTACACAGCGCCAGCGGCGGGGCGACGAGTTCGAAATCTTCGGCTCTGGCACTCTTTTCCAGCGTGGTCCGCAGGGCTGTGTTGGCCGCCACTCCGCCCGCCACCACAAGGCGCTGTACCGGCGCATTGCGGTGACCCTTGAACCAGCGCATCGCATCGCGCGCGCGGCGGGCCAGAATGTCTGTCACAGCGGCCTGAAAACTGGCCGCAATGTCGGCTTTGAATTGTGATGTTTCCTGTTCGCTGACGTCGGCGCGCTGCACCGCATAGCGCACGGCGGTTTTGAGCCCGGCAAACGACATGTCAAAGCCGGGGCGGTCGAGCAGCGGCCTTGGAAAATCAAAACGGCGTGGGTTGCCATCGCGCGCGGTGCGTTCTACCGCCGGGCCGCCGGGGAAACCAAGGCCCAGCAGTTTGGCAGTCTTGTCGAAGGCTTCACCCACCGCATCGTCGATGGTGGCCCCCAGCAGGTGAAACTGTTCCGGCCCATCGACGACCAGCCATTGGCAGTGCCCGCCTGAGACCAGCAGCAGTAAATAAGGCGTTTCGATCCCATGTGTCAGGCGCGCCGTGAGCGCATGTCCGGCCAGATGATTGATGGCGACAAGCGGTTTGCCAGCCGCCAGCGCCAGCGCCTTGGCGGTCATCAGGCCGACCAGCACGCCGCCGATCAGGCCCGGCCCGGCGGTAACGGCAATGGCATCCATGTCTGTCAGCCTCAGGTGTGCGGCATCAAGTGCCTGCCTGACGATCACATCCATGCGCTCAACATGGGCGCGGGCGGCGATTTCCGGCACCACGCCGCCATAGGGCGCATGGTCCTCATTCTGTGATGCGACAACCGATGCCAGAATCTCGCCCGGTCCCGGCGGCAGGCCGCGCACGACGGCCGCTGCGGTCTCATCACAGCTCGATTCAAGGCCAAGAAGGGTCAGGGGCTGTTGCGCCATGGGCGTCTTTTGCGGCAGATCGTGGCTGACGCCAAGCGGCGATGAGAGTTGTGGCAATGAGACGTTTCAGAATCGGCACGCGCGGTTCACTGCTGGCCCTCACCCAGACACGCGATGTCATGAAGCGCCTTGCGGTTCAGAAGCGCTGGCATGACGACGAAGCCGAAGCGCGACTGGAGCTGGTTATCGTCAAGACCAGCGGCGACCGCATTTCCGAAGGCCGTCTGGCCGATGTGGGCGGCAAGGGTCTTTTCATCAAGGAACTGGAAGAAGCTCTGGCTGCGGGCAGCATCGACCTTGCCGTGCATTCCATGAAGGATGTGCCTGGCCTGTTGCCGGAAGGGTTTGTGATCGCAGCCGCCCTGCCACGTGAGGATGCCCGCGACGCGCTGCTGGGCGCGGCCTCGCTTCAATCACTGCCGCATGGTGCGCGCCTTGGCACGACCAGTCCGCGACGTGCTGCACAGGCGCTCAGTCTCAGGCCCGACCTCAAGATCGTGACCTTTCGCGGCAATGTGGATACGCGCCTACGCAAACTGGCCGAAGGCGAGGCTGATGCAACCATGCTGGCCATGGCCGGGCTCAACAGGCTGGGCCTGAAGCCTGACCTGACGCCACTGGCAGTCGATGGTTTCATTCCCGCTGCCGGGCAAGGCGTGGTGGGTCTGGAAGCGCGGGCGGATGATCTGGATGCCATCGCTCTGGCGCAATGCGTGAATGACAATGCGGCGGCTGTGGCGCTGACGGCAGAGCGCACCTGCCTTGCCGTGCTGGATGGATCGTGCCGAAGTGCCATCGCCATCCACGCGCATGAGACGTCAGGCGGGTTTGATCTGCGCGCTGCGGTCTTTGCGCCCGATGGATCGCGTCGCGAGGAGGGCATGGCAACACGCGATCATGTGCCTTCTATGGATCAGGCAGCAGCGTTGGGCCGCGCACTCGGCGAAGAGATCAGGCGCCGCGCCGGCGCGTTGATCGGCTGATGACTGCGCCGCTCATCCTTGTCACACGACCTGAAGGTCAGAATGATGCGCTGATGACGCAGCTCGCAGCGCGTGGGTATCACCCTGTTGCCGCGCCGGTTCTTCAGTTTGAGCCGCTCGCATATGACCACACCTTATTCAGGGATGCGCGCGCCCTGATCGTGACCTCAGCCAATGCGGTTGCTGCCTTGGAATCGCATTGGGCGTTGCGTGACCTGCCGGTTTTTGCGGTCGGCGAAACGACAGCCGAGACGGCGCGCTGGGCTGGCTTCAGAAACGTGCGCACCGGCATGGGTGATGGTTCAGCGCTGGCCCAGTTGATCGCCAAAACCTGGCCACCTGCAAGTGGCGCACTGTTTCATGCCAGCGGCGAGGATGCCGCCGTCGATTTCAGCGCCCTGTTGCCGGACCATGCGGTGCGCCGTGTTGTTGTCTATCGGATGCAAGTGGCCGATGCCCTGCCCCGTGATGTCGTGCAGCTTCTGGAACGGGACGCGCTCGCGGCTGGCCTTTTCATGTCGGCGCGGTCGATCAGGGTTTTCGCTGCACTCGCGCCGCCATCAGCGCAAAAGACCCTGCGCGCCATATGTCTGTCACAGAATATTGCCAATGAGGCGCACAACCTTGGCTTTGTCCATTCGTTTTCCGCCCATCAGCCATCGGTGAGCGCGCTTCTGGATTGCCTTGAGACGGTCACACCACCCGGATAGAGTCACCCTGTGACCCAAGACAGTTCAAAACAGGGAGCGACGCCGGAAGATATCACAGCGGCGCTCGATAATATTCGCGCAGGCCTCACCCCTTCAGGCACACCCATGCCTGTCCGGCGGGAGCGGCGAGAGTCGCGCACGTCGCTCGCAGCCATCGGCGCGGTGGCCTTGGTGGCCGCGTTGCTGGGCGGTGCCGCGGTCTCGTATCTGCCGTTGCTGATCGGCGGCAAGCCCATGTCCCAACCAGATGGGGCTGACCCGCGCATTGCGGCACTTGAACAAAAGCTTGTGGCTTTGGCATCAACGCCCGCTGCTCCGATCCAACCTGATGCAAAACTGTTGCAGCAAATGGGGGCGCTTGATGCGCGCGTGGCGGCGCTCGAAAGCGACGCTAAGGATACCTCGCAGAACGATGCCATCGTTGCGCTGAATGTGGCCATTGCCGAAAGCAAAGCGCGGCTCGATGCACTGGAAACCAAACTCGCAACCCAGTTGAGCGCTCCGGCACCCGCGCCCGCGCCGACACCCGGTGCCGATCCGCAGGAACTGGCGCAGGCGCAGTCGGATCTCACAACGCTGACAGCCGACATCGCGGCCATGGGCCAGCGTCTGGCAGCACTGGAACAATCAACACCGCGCCCTGAAGTCATCACAGCGCTCGACCGGCGCATTGCCGAAATGGAAGATCTCAACCCGGCGGGCGCAGCGCGTGCGGCGGCGGCGTCACTGGCTCTTACGCGGCTTTCTCAGGCCGTGGCGTCCGGTCGTTCCTATGTCAGCGAACTGGGTGCGCTGCGTGCGGCTGCGCCTTCGTTGGATGTATCGGCACTGGAATCTTCAGCGGCTACGGGCGTCACACCTGTTGAACGCCTTGCCAGACAGCTTGAGCAGATTGACCCGGCCATCCGTTCAGGGATCGACGAGGATAAGGGTGGCGACAGCTTTGACCGCTTCCTGCGCGGCCTTACCTCGCTGGTGAATGTGCGCGAGACGGGCGAGCCGCAGGGCAATGAACCGGTGGACCGTCTCAATCGCGCGCGGCTGCGTATGGAGGAAGGTGATCTTGCCGCAGCGTCCGGCGAACTCGACTGGCTGTGGGGCTCGGCGCGCAGTGCAGCTGCAGGCTGGATCGCCATCGCCAAAACCCGTCTCGCGGTTGATGCAGCACTGGCGCAGCTCAGCGCCAGTCTTCTGCAGCAGATGGCAGCACCATGATCCGTCTGGTCTGGTTGTTTGTGGTCGTGGTGGCAATAGCTGCCGCTGCGGTGTTTCTGGCCGACCAAAAAGGTCAGGTGAACATCGAATGGGGCACGCACCTCATCACCATGTCGCCGGTGGTGGCAGCCGGATTGGTGATCGCCGTCATGGCGCTGCTGCTCGCCAGCTGGCGGCTGATCGGCTTTGTCTTCGACTGGCCGGGCGCAATGAGCCATTGGCGGCGCGAGAAACGCCGCAGGGCAGGGTATCTGTCACTGGCGCGCGGCATGGTGGCGGTCGCAGCAGGCGATGCACTCGAAGCGCGACGTCATCAGGCGCGCGCGAAGCAGGCGGGCGACGAGCCGCTTCTGTCGCAGCTTCTGGCCGCACAGGTGGCGCAGCTGGAAGGCAATGACGAGGCATCAAGCCGCGCCTATGCCGACATGCTGGGTCGCCCGGAAACCGAGTTTCTTGGTCTGCGCGGCCTCTTTGTTCAGGCGATGCGGTGCGGTGATGATGCAGCTGCCCGTCGGCATGCCGCGCGCGCCTTCAGGCTGCGCCCGCAAACCCCTTGGGTGGCAAATGCGCTGTTTGATCTGGAGGCCAGGGCTGGCGACTGGATGGCGGCTGGCAAGGCGCTGGAAGGTCAGGCGCGGGCAAAACTTCTCACAGCAGATGTCACACGCCGCAGGCGAGCCGTGTTGGCGGCAGCCGAAGCGCGAGATCTCATGGCGTCCGGCCATGTTGATGCCGCCCTGAAGAAAGCGCGCGAGGCGCTGCACATCGCGCCGGGGCTTACCGTCGCGGCGTTGACTGCGGCGAAGGCCTGGGGTTCGCAAAGCCGTATCAAGCGGGCGCTCGCCGTACTGGAGCGCGCATGGGGCATCGCTCCGCATCCCGATATTGCGGCGGCCTATGCAGAGCTTCAGCCCTCGACATCCTATCGCCGCTTCGACCGGCTGATTGCGGCTAACAGGACACATGCTGAGAGCCGTCTTCTTTCGGCGGCACAGGATTTCGCCCGGCGCGCCTTCGATGAAGCGGAAAAGGGTCTTCAGCCTTTGCTGACGCCATTCCCCGGTGGCCGCGCAGCCCAGTTGATGGCTGACATTGCCGAGGCGCGGGGCGATACAGCAGCGGCAAGGCTATGGCGAGATCGCTCGCTCGGCGCGCCGCGCGACGGCGTGTGGCGCTGTCAGTCGTGTAGCCACGACCATGCCATCTGGCAGCCGACCTGTCCCAAATGCGGTGCATTCGACACCCTCGCCTGGAGCGAGCCAAAGCCGGTGGATGCGCCTGCCATGCTCGACAGCGGCGCGGGCACGTTGCTTTACCGGCTGTTGCCCGCCCAGGCGCCCGACGGCGTGGGCGGCAACATCGCCAATCCCACCTAAGCGGCGCGGTCCGCTCCAGTTAAGAAAAAGACATGCGTCATATCCGCACCATTCCTGTCTTGCGCAGCTTTGATGAGAAGAAAGCCAGAGAGTTCTATGTGGACTTTCTGGGGTTCACCGTAGACTTCGAGCACAGGTTCGAGCCGCATCTGCCGCTGTTTCTGGGGCTCAGTCGTGACGGCATCATGCTGTATGTCAGCGAACATCATGGCGACGGGACTCCTGGCACCCATGTGACGCTTCAGATTGAAGGCGTGCAGGCGTTTCATGCCGAACTGTCAGCAAAGAATTACGGCTTCGCGCGTCCCGGTCTTGAAAGGCCCGAATGGGGTGGCACCATGCTCAGTGTCACCGACCCGGCAGGGAATCGCCTCAGCTTCTGGGAAGATGATTGAAGTTGCCGCCCCGGCACGTGCTGGCTCATGACAGCGCGTTGAAGCCCGGCTAAGACTAGAGACATGAAAGCTGAAAGCCAGATCGAGCGGTTCAAGCGCGCCGTGGCGCAGACCACGCGCTCCATCGCTGCCGAACCGGAACTGACTGTCACCTACGGCACCGAGCCGCCGGCGCTGAAGGGCATCCGCGCACGTCTGCCGGTGCCCGCACGCGATCTGCCGCCTGCTGATGTGGCGCTGGTGCGCGGTCAGGCCGATCAGTTCGGGCTGAAGCTCGCTTTCCACGATGAAAAGACGCATGCGCACTTTGCGCCCACCGGGCCGAATGCGCGGGCGGTGTTTGATGCAGTCGAAGACGCCCGCATTGACGCGATCGGTGCCAATGCCATGAAAGGCGTTGCGTCTAACCTCACGGCGGTGTTGGAAGCCAAGTATGCGGGCAAAGGCTATGCCCGCATCAAGACGCGCGCTGATGCCCCGCTGGCCGATGCGGTCGCGCTTGTGGTGCGCGAGAAGATCACCGGCGCGCCGCCGCCGAAGTCAGCGGAAAAGATTGTCGAACTGTGGCGCGAGTTCATTGAAACGCGCGCGGGGGCTGATCTCGCCCGTCTCAATGAACAGGAACACGACCAGCACGCCTTCTCGAAGATCGTGCGCACGGTGTTGCGCGATCTCGATATGGGCGACGAGCTGGGCGACAATGCGGATGATGAGTCCGACGAGGATAGCGATACCGAGCAGACCGAAGACAGCCAGGACCAGCAGCAGGAAGGCAGCGACAGTCAGGAGCCGCAGGGCGCCTCCGAGGAGGAAGCCGAGCTTCAGGAAGGTGCGCCGCAGGACGATGATCAGCAGGCCGTCGAAATCGACAGCGACGACATGCAGTCGGACGAAGACAGCGAGGAGGCCGAAGACGGTGACCAGCCGGTGCGTCCGCCGCCGCCTCAGCCTGATCGTCCCAACGAACCGGCCTACAAGATTTTCTCCACCGCGCATGATGAAGTGATTGCCGCGGATGATCTGTGCGATGCGGACGAGTTGACCCGTCTGCGCGCCTATCTCGACCAGCAGCTTTCGGCCATGCAGGGCGTGGTCACGCGCCTTGCCAACCGGCTTCAGCGCCGTCTGATGGCCAAGCAGATGCGCACATGGGAGTTTGATCTGGAAGAAGGCATGCTGGATGCGGCGCGCCTCACACGGGTCATCATCGACCCCACCAATCCACTGTCCTACAAGATCGAGAAAGACACCAAGTTCCGCGACACGGTGGTGACGCTGCTGCTCGACAATTCAGGTTCGATGCGCGGTCGGCCCATCACGGTGGCCGCCATGTGTGCCGACATTCTCGCCCGCACGCTGGAACGCTGCAATGTGAAGGTCGAGATTCTCGGCTTCACCACCAAGGCGTGGAAGGGCGGGCAGGCGCGCGAGAAATGGATTCAGGATGGCAAGCCGGGCCAGCCCGGACGCCTGAACGATCTCAGGCATATCATCTACAAGGGTGCGGATTCGCCCTGGCGGCGCGTGCGGCGCAATCTTGGTCTGATGATGCGCGAGGGTCTGCTGAAAGAAAACATCGACGGCGAAGCACTCATCTGGGCGCACAACCGTCTGCTGGCGCGCAGCGAACAGCGCCGCATCCTGATGGTTATTTCAGACGGCGCGCCGGTGGATGACTCAACCCTGTCGGTCAATGCAGGCAACTATCTTGAACGTCACCTGCGCGCGGTCATCGAGGATATCGAAACCCGCTCACCGGTCGAATTGCTGGCGATCGGCATCGGCCATGATGTGACGCGCTATTATCGCCGCGCTGTCACCATTGTGGATGCTGAACAGCTTGGTGGCGCGATGACCGACAAGCTGGCGGAACTGTTTGAGGAAGAAGGTGCCCGCCGTTCGCAGCCCGTGCCGGCCAATGACAGTGTGTCAGCGCCGCGTGGCGCGACACGGCCCGGTCTTGCCAAGACTTCGCTTCAGGCTGTCAGGGCCAGGGTGACATGACCATGCGCGTTCGTCTTTTGCTGGCATTCCTGCTTGCGGGCTGCGCGGGTGCTGATATGGGCACGAAGCCGTTTGCGCCCGGCGGAGAGGCTGTGGCGGTGACCGTTTCGCCCGTGGCACTGCGGTCAGCGGATGAAACAGACCGCACTTTGGGCAAGCTGGTCTATCGCGGCGGCATTTCCATCAGCCCTGATGACAGCCGCCTTGGCGGGCTATCAGCCTTCAAGGTCAGCGCGGATGGCACGCGCTTCGCAAGTGTTGAGGACATGGGCGTATGGGTCACCGGCGCACTGACTTATGATGCGGCAGGCGATCTGACGGGCGCGGGCGACGTGAAGATCGCGCGCATGCTGGGTGCAACGGGCGAGGCTCTTGAAGGCAAGACAGAAGGCGACAGCGAAGGTCTTGCCTTTGCCGACCCGCATGATCTGAAGGGCGATGCCTTCGTGTCGCTGGAACGCGATCACCGCGTGCTGCGTTTTGATTTCGCGAAAGATGGCATGGTGGCGCATGGCCAACTGGTTCCCATGCCTGCCGCGGTCAAGACCCTGCGCAACAATGAAGGTCTGGAAGCTCTGGCAACGCTCGCCGATGGCCGCCTTCTGGCTATTTCAGAATATGGCGTGGCGAATGACGATGCCGACTCGGTTGGCTGGGTCGTCAACCCGCAGACGGGTGAAAGCATCAGCTTCACCGTGAAGCGCAACCTGCCCTTTGCGATGACCGATGCGACCCTCCTGCCTGACGGGCGGGTCATCACGCTGGAGCGTTCTTTTGATGTGCTGTCCGGTCCGGGCGCGGAAATGCGCATCTTCAATCCAGCTGACTTCAAGGATGGCGCCATGGTGAGCGGCGAGGTGATCGCTACGCTGTCTGGCGGCGTCACGGTCGACAATATGGAAGGCATCGCGGCGCGCAAGGCGGCCGATGGCAAGACCTTCGTCTACATCGTCTCTGACGACAACTTTCAGCGTCCGCTTCAGCGCACGCTCATCATGATGTTCGAACTGGTTGAATGATTTTGCGCGGCCACGTTTGCAGACCGATTTCTTTCAGGAATGGAGTGAATGATGAAAGCCGCTGTCTATTACGAAAATGGCCCCCCGGGCGTGTTCAAATACGAGGATCTGCCTGATCCGGAGTGCCACGCCCGAGGCGTCGTCATTCGCGTCGAAGCGGTCAGTATCGAAGGTGGTGACACGCTGAATCGTTTGGCCGGCCCATTGATGACGACACCTCATGTCGTTGGGTACCAGGCGGCGGGCACGATCATTGAGGTGGGCGCTGAGGTCACACACCTCAAGCCCGGCCAGCGCGTGGTCACCGTCAATGGCTGGGGCAGTCATGCCGAACTGCGCGGCGTGCCTGCGCGCAACGCATGGCCTGTTCCTGATGGCATGGACATCAAGACGGCCTCAACCATTCCTGTCCCGTTCGGTACGGCCGATGACTGCCTGTTTGAGTTCGGACATCTGCAGGCGGGCCAGACCGTTCTGGTGCAGGCTGGGGCCAGCGCGGTGGGATTGGCTGCTATCCAGTTGGCGAAACGGGCGGGTGCGACAGTCATCGCGACGGCTTCAAGCGAGGCGCGTCTGGAAAAACTCAAAGCCTTCGGTCTCGATCATGGCATCGACTATGTGCGCAGGAACGTCGTCGAAGAAGTCATGCGTCTGACCAACAAGAAGGGCGTTGATTTGGTGGTTGATCCGGTCGGCGGCGAAACATTGCAGTCGAGCCTGCTTTCGCTTGGCCATCGCGGGCGTGTCTCGATGATGGGACGGGCAGGGCGCGGCGATATGAAGATTGACGTCTCCAGCCTGATGGTCGGCAACCGCTCGCTGACCGGTGTGTTTCTGGGTGCAGAGATCATGACGGATCGCGCGCATGACATGATCCAGCGTCACATCGACGATGTCGCGGCGGGGCGATTGACCGCTGTCATCGACAGCACCTTCCCGTTGAAGGATGCGGCAGCCGCCCATGCGTACATCGAAAGCCGCAAGGCCGTCGGCCGCGTGTTGCTGATTCCGTAAGCCACGTTCACCCCGCTTTGTCAGTCGCAAAGCGGGGTTGACTATTGTTCAATGATTCCATAATTATGAAACTATGGAATCAGAAACCGCCACCAGACGCCTGTCTGCCCTTGCCCATGAGGCGCGACTGGCTGTCTTCCGCGCATTGGTTGAGGCCGGGCCAGAAGGCACGATGCCCAGCACACTCAGCGACCGGCTCTCCATTCCTGCTCCGACCCTGTCGTTTCATCTGGCGCAATTGAAGAATGCTGGTCTTGTCAGCGCGCGTCGCACAGGCCGGGCGCTGTTCTATGCCGCCGACTATGCCGCGATGAACGGCCTGATTTCATATCTCACTGAGAACTGCTGCGCGGGGTCTGCCTGCGCGCCTGCCATCTGTTCACCCCAACAGGGAAAGCCCAATGAAGCGCCTGCACGTTCACGTCGCCGTTGATGACCTCGGCCAGTCGATTGGCTTTTACAGCGCCCTGTTTGGTGCTGAACCAACCATCCGCCATGACGACTACGCCAAATGGATGCTGGATGATCCGCGTGTGAATTTCGCCATCTCAAAGCGTGGGCAAGCGGCAGGGCTCGACCATCTTGGCATTCAGGTGGAAAGCGCGGACGAACTGGCCGACATCACGAACCGCCTTGCGGCGGCTGAGCAGGCCATCATGCAGGAAGAGAACACGACCTGCTGCTATGCCCGCTCTGACAAAACCTGGGCCGCTGATCCACAGGGCATTCGCTGGGAAAGCTTCCAGACGCACGGACAGGTCACCACCTATGGCCGCGGTCCTGATGAATTAGAAGTACCAGCCAAGGCTGCCGCGGCGTGCTGTACTGCTCCGGTGCCTCAACACACAACACCCTCCTGCTGCAGTTAAACCATGCAGACCTACAATGTGCTTTTTCTATGCACCGGCAACTCGGCGCGCAGCATCATGGGCGAAGTGATTGCCAATCATTTCAGCGGCGGAAAGCTGCGCGGCTTTTCGGCCGGCAGTCATCCGGCAGGGCAGGTCAATCCATTGACTTTGAAGCTGCTGGAAAGCCTCAAGCTGCCAACGGCAGGACTCAACTCCAAGAACTGGAGCGTGTTTGCCCAAAGCGACGCACCACACATGGATTTCGTGTTCACCGTCTGTGACAATGCGGCTCACGAAGTCTGCCCCATCTGGCCGGGCCAACCGATGAGTGCCCATTGGGGTGTGGGAGACCCGGCCGCCGTAGCGGGCAGCGAAGAGCAGCGCATGCGTGCCTTCCGCGAGGCTTTCCGCATCCTGAAGCGGCGGGTTGAATTGTTCAGCGCGCTTCCCTTTGCTTCGCTGGACCGCATGGCGCTACGCAAGAAGGTCGGAGAGATTGGCGCCTTGCTTGAAACACCGGCCTGATTACCGCGCCATGTCCATGCTCTCGCGGCTTTCATTTCTCGACCGCTATCTGACCTTCTGGATTTTTGCGGCAATGGCGCTGGGTATCGCGCTTGGTTCTCTTTTCCCCAGCCTCCCTGAAATGCTGGCGCGCATGAGCATTGGCGGTACCAACATCCCAATTGCGGTTGGCCTTGTGTTGATGATGTACCCACCGCTCGCGCGCGTGCGTTACGAGCGCGTGGGCGAAGTGTTTTCAGACCGCCGCGTTCTGATTCTGTCACTGGTGCAGAACTGGGTCATCGGCCCGGTTCTGATGTTTGTTCTCGCGGCGGTCTTTCTGCACGATCAGCCCGGTTACATGACAGGTGTGATCCTTATCGGGCTGGCGCGCTGTATCGCCATGGTGATCGTGTGGAACCATCTCGCCAGCGGCGACAATGAATACGCCGCCGCGCTTGTGGCCTTCAATTCGGTCTTTCAGCTTCTGTTTTTCAGTGTCTATGCCTGGCTGTTCCTCGCTGTACTCCCGCCCGTTTTCGGGCTTCAGGGCAGCGTTGTGAATGTTGGCTTCTCAACCATCGCACTGGCCGTTCTCATATATCTCGGCATTCCCTTCACGGCTGGGTTTCTCACCCGCCGGGTTCTCCGGCCACTGAAGGGCGCGGATTGGTATGACAATGTCTTCGTGCCGAGAACCGGCCCGCTCACGCTGGCGGCCTTGCTGTTCACTATTGCAGCGATGTTCACGCTGAAAGGCGGAGACGTTGTGGCTCTGCCGCTCAGCGCGGCGCGTATTGCTCTGCCGCTGGCGATCTATTTCCTCATTATGTTCATCGTCAGTTTTGTGCTTGGCCGCCTCATCGAGGCGGACTATCCGCGCACCACGGCGCTTGCCTTCACGGCGGCTTCGAACAATTTTGAGCTGGCGATTGCGGTTGCGATTACCACTTTCGGCCTTTCTTCAGACGCCGCTTTCGCGACGGTGATCGGTCCGCTGGTGGAAGTGCCGGTTCTGATCGCTTTGGTCAGTGTGGCACTCCATCTGAAGAAGACCTGGTTCCGGCGATAGAGCCAGCTGGCTTGACTCAGATCATGGCGGGGCGGGGTGGTTTTGCCGTCCATGGCCCTCATGGGAAGGCACATTGAAGAAACCGTGACGCGGCTGATGCCGCTGCTGGAGCGTGAAGCGCCGCGCTACACCTCCTATCCGTCTGCGCATCATTTCACCACCATCACGCCCGATCAGGAATCGGGCTGGTTGCACACCTTGCCTGTGGGTGAGCGTGTTGGGCTGTATCTGCACGTTCCGTTCTGCGAGGAAATGTGCTGGTTCTGCGGTTGCAACACCAAGGCGACGCATCGCCGTGCACCGGTTGAAGGCTATGTAGGTGCGCTGATTGCCGACATCCGCAACAAGGCGGCACTGGCCCCGCGCGGGTTGAAGCTGCACTCCATCCATTTTGGTGGCGGCTCGCCCACCATGCTCAGCGAATCTGAGATGACGCAGATCATGGCGGCGATTGACAGTGCCTTCATGCGCGATGCCACGACGGAAGTTTCCATCGAGATTGATCCGCGCCGTCTCACGCCTGAAAAGGCGGCGCTTTATGGTGCGCTTGGTTTCAACCGCGCCAGCCTTGGCGTACAGGACACCGACCCTGTCGTGATGGCGGCGATCAATCGCGTGCAACCCTTTGATGTCGTGTCCGGCGCGGTGAATATGCTGCGCGCATCGGGCATCGCGGCCATCGGCATCGACATCATGTATGGTCTGCCGCACCAGACGCCGGCCACCATTGCAGCCACGCTGAAAGATGTGGACAGGCTGGCACCAGATCGCATCGCCTGCTTTTCCTATGCGCACCTGCCGTCGCTGAAGAAACATCAGCGCCTGATCGACGCTTCGGCTCTGCCTGATGGTGTGGCGAAGGCCGCCGCCTATCTGCAGATCGCCGATGGCCTCGCCGCACTGGGCTATGGCGCGGTGGGTATGGACCACTTCGCGCGCCCGCGTGATGATCTCGCACGCTGTCTTGCCACCCGCACGCTACGGCGCAATTTTCAGGGTTATACGACGCTACCCAATGATTTCCTTATTGGCGTCGGGGCCTCGGCGATCAGCGAATATCAAGGCGGCATCGCACAGAACGCGGTGCCGAACGGGCAGTATCGTCACGCCGTGATGGCAGGCCAGCTCTCCACAACGCGCGGCTGGGCCAATCGCCCGGACGACCGGATGCGCCGCGCCGTCATTTCAGAACTGATGTGTTACTTTGAGGCTGACATTGGCGCGATCCTGAAGCGTTTTGGCTATGATGCGGCCCATCTCGATCACGAGCTTATGACGCTGACCCCCTTTGTGGACGCGGGGATCTGTACGGTTGAAGGCCGCGTGGTGCGGGTTACCACGCCGTTGCGTATGTTGGTGCGTTCCATCGCTCTGGCGTTCGATGCCTATGCCGCCGCCATGGCCGAGAAACGCTTTTCCAAAGTCGCCTGAACGTTTTCAGCGGACAGGAAAATCAAAAGTCTGCCCGGCAAAGGGCTGGGCCGTCAGCGTGAAGTGCCACCATTCGCCTGCATAGGGCTTGAACCCTTCCGCCGTCATCGCCGTGCGCAGGATAGCGCGGTTGCGTATGGCTTCACCCGGCAGTCCTGCGGCATCGCCATGAGCGCGCTCATCAAAACAGTCAAAGCCGGTGCCCATATCAACGCCGCCGTCTTCAAACCGCGTGCCTTTGGGCGCCGTGCAATCGGCATATCCTTGCGCTGCCGACCATTGCGGCGCGACCGTGGTGCCTTTGGGTGCAAGACCCAAATCCAGAGTGCTGCCCGCGCTGTGAGCTGACCGTGCCGCGATATAGCCGCGCGCCACCAGGTCTGCCTTGGGCACGCGCGGATAGAACTCTGGCCGCGTTGTTTCATCGCTGTCTGCAACCCATGTCATGAACGCTGCCACCGCCCGTGCGGGCCGATAGCAATCCCACACGATCAGTGTGAAGCCCTCCGCCTCGACCCGGCTCTGCGCCTTTGACAGTGCTTCAGCGGCCTGACGTGTGAGAATGCATGTGGCCGCCTCATAGCCATCAACCGGCGCGCCCGTGAAGTTGTGTGCACCGGCATAGCGCATGTCCTGAACGATGGTTGGGGCAACATCCCTTAGATGGACGAAGCCATCGGGCATGGCCGAGCTCATCTCAGCCGCCAGAAGCAAAGTGAGCATCATGCCGTCTGCTCCATCCACGCGGCAGACTGCATTTCCATCAGGCGCGAAACGGTGCGCTCGAACTCAAACGCGCCATCGCCTTCCGCATAAAGATGCTGCGGATCAGCAGCGGCAGAGCATACGAAGCGCCGCCGCGCCTCATAAAGCGCATCGATCAGTGTCACGAAGCGCTTGGCTTCATTGCGTCTGGCAGGCGTCAGCACCGGGATCTCATCAAGGATCAGCGTGGAGCAGGCCTCCGCGATGGCCAGAAAATCCTGAGGCCCCAGCGCCGCCGCACAGAGCTGTTCAAACGTGGCGCGGCCCACGCCATGCACGAAGCGGGGCAAGGTCAGCGTACGCCCCACAACGCTGATCTCCAGCGGTGCGCCCACACCTGCATCCGTCAGCTCGTCCCAGATGCGATCCAGCGCCTTTGTTGCGGTGTCGCCCAACGGCGTCAGATAAACGGGCAGACCTTTCAGGCGGCCCAGCCGATAGTCGGTTGCCCCGGCCAGATGCACAATCTCCAGCCGCTCGTTCAGTATGTCGATGAAGGGCAGGAACAGCTGGCGGTTGATGCCATCCTTATAGAGATCATGCGGCGGGCGGTTGGAGGTGGCCACAATCACCACATGCTCGGCGAACAGTGTCTCGAACAAACGCCCCAGCAGCATCGCATCCGCGATATCGGTTACCTGAAACTCGTCAAAGCACAGCAGCGAGGCCTCACGGGCGATGAGTTTGGCAACCTTGGGAATGGGGTCGCCCGGTTCGGCCGCCCGCATCTCGCGGATTGCCGCATGGGTCTCGGCCATGAAGGCATGAAAATGCACACGCCGTTTCGGGGTGATGGCGGCGCTTTCAAAGAAGGCATCCATGAGCATGGACTTGCCCCGGCCGACCGGCCCCCAGACATAAAGCCCGCGCGGTGTGCTTCTGCGTCTGGAAAATCCAAGAAAGCCGCGTGACCGGCCCGACGCATAGTCGGCAAGGTTTCCGGCAAGATCATCCAACCGCGCCAGCACAGCGTCCTGCGCGGCATCCACCTTCAATTCGCCCGCCGCTTGCCGGGCGCGCAGCAAATCAGTCAGAGATCCCATCGCAGGGTTCTTAGCGACGGGACGTCTCCAGCGCTACAGGTGCGAGAAGCGCGAGATCACCAGATCGCTGAAGGTGTCGCGGTTGAAACCCACATAGGCCATCCACTGACCGTTTTCCCGCCAGAAGATGATGGGCACATACATCTGGATGTTATTGGCCTTCAGAATGTCGTTCAGGCTGGTCACGAAGGCGCGTGACGTCTCGACATAGGCCATGCGCTGCGGGTCGCCATCGGCAGGCGGGGGCAGATCGCCAGTGGCATAGAACGTATCCGGGTCGGTATCGTACCAGGACTTGTAAAGATTATAGTCGCGGTTCTTCCACAGCTCCGCGACCATGGCCCGCTCGCCCGGCTTCGAACGCTGTTTGCCGTTTTCGCCATCGGGGCGCGCATAAAGGATATGGCGCAGATCAGCGCCTGCATTTTCCATGGCATCGCCCGCCACCATTTTCTGCGAAATGCAGTCAGGGCACGACCGGAACCCGATCACATAAACCGGCACGCGGCCTGCACCCTTGTGCACCCAGCCAGCCCCTTCCAGCAGCGTGCCCAGTTCCATCGCCTGCATGGTGATGGGCACGGGCGCGATGCCTGCCTCCTGCGGGTTGGTGTCGGCAGCAGGTGGCAGGGCAGGCGGCTCGGCATAGGCCATGCCTGAAAGAGACAGAGCAAGCGTGAAGAAGAACGCAGACTTCATGACAGGCAACCTTATAGGGTCTTGAAGCGGTCGATGATGGTGGCGCCGAACGTCTCGGTCTCATAGCCGATGAAGACCTTCCATGTGCCATTCTCCTGCCACAGCAGAAGCGGCACGAACATTTCAATCCCGTTGGCAGCCAGAATATCCTTCAACTGCTCGGTCATGGTGCGCGCCTTGTCGACCAGCGCCGTGCGCTCTGCATCGCCATCGGCGGCGGGCGGCAGAATGCCCGCTTCGTAATACTCGTCCGGCTCTACGGCATACCATGCCTTGTAGAGGTCATAGCTGCGGTTCTTCCAAAGCTCAGCAACCAGCGCGCGTTCTTCGGGCTTGGAGCGCTGCTTGCCGTCTTTGTCCTTGCGGGCATAGACGATGATGCGCAGTTCCGCGCCCGCCTCCTGCATCGCGGCCCCGGCTTCCTTCTTCTGTGCATTGCAGCCCGGGCACGTGCGAAAACCAACCATGTATACCGGGAAGCGTCCCTTGCCGTCGCTCACCCAGCCCGCATCAGCCAGCAGCTTGGTCAGATCGTCTGAGCGCACTGAAATCGTGGCAGGCGCTTTCTGGGCGTCCTGGGCGGTCACTGCGGGGGCGGCCTCCTCGGCAGAAGCGGGAAGGGCAGCAGACGCCAGCCCAAGGCCAAGCGTCACGATGAATGATGTAATGCGCATGATGTCCTTAAGGCTGGTTGTCTTCAATGTTTGACGCGCGTGAACTCGCCATTCAGCGAGGCGCGCACGCCGCAATAATACTGGCATGCTTCGCCCTGTGACTGAAGGGTAATGCCGCTGCTGTTTTTTGAGCGCGAAGGCGTCAGCGTCAGTGTGCAGTCTTCCTTGTATATTTCCGCATCAGGGTTGGCCGACCAGGTGATGACGCCTGACTGCTTGGCGATCCCGTCTTCGGTATCAAAGCCGCAGGTGTGATCGCCGCCGCCCACGGTTGATACGGTGAAGGCTGCCTTGCCATCGGGATAACGCACGACAGACATCTCGCCAAAATCACCGGCGTAAGATCCGGCGTAAAAATCAGGCAGGCCTGATTGCTGTGCCAAGGCCTCGATGCGGCGTTCATAGGCGCCCACAATGCAGTCATAGGCGTTCTTTCCGGGCGCGCAGGCATCACGCTCTTTCAGAAAGGCGCGTTGACTCTCGATCAGGCCGTCTTTCCCCGTCTTGCGGGCGATGGCGTAAGCCTTCGCCATCTGCCGATCATACCAGTACAGCTCCGGCGCATCGCAGATTACTTTTTCAGCAGCGGTTGAAGCCTTGGTGCAGTCAAACGAGGGGTCAAGCAGGTCCTGGGCCAAGGCCCCTTGGGCAAGAGCGCAGGCCGCCCAAAAACTGGTTGCCATCAGGGTGGGCAGGCGCATGGGTCTACTCTTTGCAACTTGAAGCCGGCGCGAAGCATGTCCCATGTTGCCAGACACGGCAAGATTGCCATCCTGAAGGGGGCGGCAAAGGGGCGGCCGCGCCGATCCTTTAAGTGTTGGTGGCTGGAAATTGGGCCTTCCCATGGCGTCAACATTGAGTCAAAACGCACGCTATTAGGTGATCTGCTTTGGGTAAGGCAGGTCCAGAACACGGGGAACTTCATGCTATTCAATCAAGGGCTGAGCGGAACAAAACGGGCGCTGCTGAAAGCGGCTTCAACTCTGGCTGTCGGTGCGGCCCTGGCGGGCGGTCTTGCGATCACGCAGACGGCGTCTGCCATTATCGCCCGCGACGATGTCGGTTCCGCCGCCATTCGTGATACCGCGAATGCATGGCCCTGGGTTGGTCAGTTCCTCACCTGGAATAACCGCGCGTCCTACAGCTTTGGTCTTTGCACCACGCAGGTCATTTCACCGCGTGTCGTGCTGCTCGCCGCGCATTGTGTTGGCGGATATGCGGGCACTGAAGCTTATGGCGTGGGCGGCAAGGATGCGGCTGTCATTTTCCAGACGCGCACTTTGGCTGCGCTGCGTCAGTGGGCTGGGATCGATCCTTCAACGACGGCCATCGGGGCCTCGAATGAAGCCAACCAGGTTTACAAGGTCATCGACATCATTGCGCATCCCTACAACACGCGGAACGCCTTTGTGGCCGGAAACGCTGATGTGATGCTGGCCGTTCTCGACCAGCCAGTGAACGGCTTCAACGGCTATGGCATGCTCTTCTCGCCACTGACTGCGCTCGAAACGGTTGACCTTGTTGGCTTTGGCAATCAGGGCACCATGGCAAGCGGCCAGATCAATGTCGACTGGTGGCGCCGCGCTGGCCAGAACATGCTGGGTATGCTGGGCTCGGCCAACGACATCTTTGGCTCTGACCTGTTTGGAAATGACCCGCCGACCCCGGGCTATGGCGGCGATACCTATTGGGTGGACAGCGACAGTCACCTCAATCCCCGCCCGGCAGGCGACTATAACATTTTCGGCGGCACGGCGCTGCCCAACGAAGTCGGTATCGCACAGGGCGATTCGGGCGGCGCGATGTGGGTGCGTCGCAACGGCGTCCCGATTGCCATCGGCGTCGAATCCTTCGGCTACTCGTTCGGCGTGTCGTTTGGGCGAGGTGCCATCACCACGGCCACAGCGCTGTTTCCCTATTGGGACTTTATCGTCGCCAACAACGCCTATGTGTACACCTCGGCAAAGACCGGCGGCGGCGCGTGGGAAAATGGCGCAACCTGGGTTCAGATGCTCGATCCCAATTATTTCATCACTGGCGCTGGCGGCGCATTGGTGAATGCGCTGCCGACCACCGATCCGGTCGGGGATACGGGTGCAGCGCCCAATGTCGGTGGCGTACGCCCGCTCCCGCTGTTCCCGGTGCCGGCATCGGGTGGCGGCCAGCTGTCGACCGCTTCGTCAGTCGCTAGCTCATATGGTGGCCCTGCTCGTCTTGGCACATTGGGCGGGCAGATTTCGGATTTCTCGTTCCATGTCACTCTTGATACAGCCACTGGTGGCACCACCCCGTCCGGTGACGGCTTTGGCGCAAACGCCTCTGTTGTTTCAGATTCATTGACCGCTGCGCGTCTGGCGGCATCCAGCAATCTGGGTGCAGTCCGCGACAACCCGGTCGCTCTGGCTGGCGGCATTGGCTCGGGTTACTGGCCGGTTGGCGCAGCGCCGATGTCAGGCCCTGGCTCCACCAATTTCGTGCCGAACAACACCAATGGCGTCATCGGAACGGCATTCACGAATGCGGCGCGTTTCTTTGAAGTGCAGCTGGTCAATTCCGGTACGGTCACGCTGTCATCGGCGCGTACGATTGACCGTCTTCGCATCATGAGCGCGCAGGCTGGCCTCACCATCAACACCGGCGCTTCGCTGACCACCATTATGTCATCGACGGTGGAATCCGGAACGTTGCTCGTCAACGGCACATTGCGGGCCCGCGGCGTCGGCGTCTTCGGCGGCACGTTGGCTGGCAGTGGTCTGATCCAGGCGTCCGGCGGGGTTAACGTGTCTGGCGCGGTCAAAGCGGCAGGCACCTCAGCCATCACCAGCGGTGTGGTCGCGCCCGGCGGATTGGGTACCGTTGGTACACTGACGTTTGAAGGCAATGTCTCATTCGCCGGCGGCGTTTTCGCTGTCGACATGTCTGGTGCATCAACGTTTGACCGTATCGTGGTGAACAATCTGGCCGGCGTCACGTCCGGCACGAACGGCACTTTCTCCTCACCAGGCGCGGGCGTGTTGCCCGTCATCTCAATCTCGCTGCTGAATGGGTTCATGCCGACCCATGGCTCAACCTATAATGTTGTCACGGCGGCAGGTGGCGTGACCGGCTCGTTCACGGTGGCCAATACCCTTCCGGGTGTGCTGCGCGCGGCTTATGCGGCGGCGGGCAATAATGGTGTCATCACCATTACGGCGCTGCCTTATTCCGGCACGGGTGCGTTCACTTCGCCCGAGCAGATCGAAGCTGCACGTGGGCTGGATGCCGTCCGCGCTGCGGGCGGCTACGCGGCGTTGAAGAGCCTCTTTGACTCGCTTGATCCGTTGGCACTGTCTGCCTACCCGGCCACGTTTGAGGCACTTGTGCCACTGAACACCTTCATGGCGCGCGGTCTCACCGAGGGTGGGTCCGTCATCATGCGCGGGAAGGTGATGGACCGGGCCGACCAGCTGGTGAGCGGCGGTGGTCATGGCTTCAGTGTGGCGGGTATCGGTCAGCTGGGCCTTGGACCAAAGCTGGCATCCGCCGATCCGTATGACGCCATGATGATGGGCGCGGCTGCACTTGCGGCAGCTGATGAAGCGGCGGCCAATGCGGCAACAGGTGTCCGTTCGATCCAGCTCAAGGAAGGCTGGGGCGGCTTCCTCAATATCTCCAGCATTGTGCGCGGCAAGTATGAAGTCACGCCTTTTGCACGTGATGCGAAACTCGACGGCTTCAACATCACGGCAGGGCTCGACTACACCTTTGCCGGCGATCAGGCCTTTGTGGGTGCGGCACTTTCCTATGGCGACAATTCAGCCAAGCTGAACGCGCCGTTGCAGTCGGCGGATTCCCGGTCGCTTGGGATGACGTTCTATGCCGGTGCGCGCATTGGCGGTGGACTGCGGATCACAGGCTATGGCGGCTACTCATCCTACGAGTATGACCTCTCGCGTACCGTGCCGCTGATCCCGACATCGCAAACCCTCACAGCCTCGCCCGGTGGTCATGCATGGGTTCTGGGTGCCAAGCTCGGTTATGATGTGGACGTAGGTCAGGGTGCGCTCACCCCGTATATCGGCATTGATGGCCGCTGGACGATGATCGCTGGCTACACGGAAACGGGCGGCTCGGCGGCAATGAGTGTCGTCAAGCAGGACGGCCAGGCGATCGATCTGCGTGTCGGTCTGTCGTACAAGGGCATGTTCCAGCTGAACGAAACCAGCGTGCTGCGTCCGAAGGTGACCATCGCTTATGCGTCAGCGCTGCGTGATGACAATAACGCAGTGTCGGCGGCGTTCTCTGGCTTCCCGGCGGTGCCCATGACCTTCCTCGGCAGCACACGTTCGAAAAACTGGGTCGAGTATGAAGCCGGCGTTGAATATGAAAGCGACGATTTCGGCCTGTCGCTCACCTATTCGGGTGCGGATGATGGCCGCCTGCATTACGGCGTTGTCGCCGGTCGTGTCAGCCTCAGCTGGTAAGCTGATACAGATAGAAGAAAGACGCCCGGCTGAAAGGCCGGGCGTTTTCATGTCTGGTTCTGTCAGGGCCGGGAAAGCGTCAGTGGCGCACCGTCCGGCTGGGTGATGCCCTTCAAAGGTGGCGGTATGTCTGCCTTGAAGCGCGCGGTTTCCACCTGATGGGCATCGCTGATGATGAGCCATCCTCCGCTCAGAGACCATGCCGTCCCCTTGAATGGCGGATGTGGACAATCGCCGCTCCAGGCTAATGTCCCGGTGCTGTCATCATGCGCGCTCAGCGTCAGGCGGCAGCTTGCTTTGGTTGAGGCCCCAGTCCAGACGCCGGTTACGGCTTCTGACATGACAACCACCAAAGGTCCGCTCACCGGTGCGGTTCGGGGTAGGGTCTCAGGTGCCATGACAGGGTCCGCAGCGAAGTGCGCTGTGCGCGGTGTGCAGGCGCATAGCGATGTTACGAAGATCGCCCACGGCGCAAAGCGCCGGAGCGTCATGGAATGATCCAGCCTTTGCTGCTGGCGTTCTTCTTCAATAGTGCGTTGGGCAATGTGCAGGTGTAATCGCCTTCCACATATGGGCCGACCGCGTAAGGCGGGAAATAGACCTCGGCGCGATCCGCATAGATGATCCACGCGCTGAAATTGCTTACCCCCTCTGACACTGCGTCCGCGTAGTCGGCGGTGGTATCAGCGAGCATCTGCTCCGCTTCTGTTTTGCTCATGCCGCCTTCCAGATAGCGTTCCATTTTCTTGGAACGGATATCCTGGCTGCATGTCTCGGTCAGCGTTTTCAGCGCCGCATCACTGAACAGACCCTCTGTGTCAGGTGCGAGGCCTGTCTTCAGGTCGATCACGATTGGAAATTGTGTGTAATTGCCATGTGCGCCCCCGCCATAGGCGAACATCGCAACATTGGCGGCGATCAAGTCCGGCGCGGCATATGTCAGTTCCGCCACCAGTGAATAATCGCAGTCATATTGATAATCCGGCGAGGATTCGCGGGTGCCATTATCCTGCTCCACGCTTGCAAGCAGAGCCTCGACCGCGTGGTTGAAGCCCAGCTCGCCGGGTGTCGCATCATTGCCAAACTTCTGAAGTGCCGCATTGGCTGCGCACTTCTTCGCACTTTGCGCTCTTTCCATGAACCAGGGCATCAAAGCGTGACCGGTGCCCGGCCCGGACTCTGCGTCTCCGTTCAGATAGTCGGTCCGTCTTGTTGCCTGCTCCACGAAACAGGCGGGCGTATTCTGATCGCCGGAACAGATTCCATCGCGCTGGCCCAGCCAGAACTTCTGGTTTGCTTTCAGCGCCTTTTGCTGGTCAGCGGGCAGCTTTGCCATGACGGCGCTATAGGCGGCGGCCATCGCGTCATCGGCTGTCTTGGCGGCCGGATCGGAACAGATGGTTTTTTCCGCGTCGGTCTTCGCCTTGGCGCAGTCAAATGCGAACGCGGCCGGCGACAGCACCGCAGCGGTGGCAATGGCGATCATCAAACGAGTCATTTTCCAGTCCTTCCATCACGGCTGACGGGATCATTCCTTATGGAATGATCCAGCCTGATTTGCCTGCGTTCTTCTTCAACAGGTCTGCGGGCAGTTTGCAGGTGTAATCCCCTTCAACATACGAGCCGAGCACATACGGGCCGAAATAGACTTCGGCCCTGTCCTCATAAATGATCCAGTTCTCGATGCTGCCCACGGCCTCGGCAATGGCCTCAGCATACCCGGCCATTTCCGCATCCAGACCCGCCATCATCTCTGTTGAGTCGTCAAACTCTGAGTAACGGCGCTTCTTTTCCGCCTTTATGTCGTCCGAGCAGGCGGCACTCAGCGCTTTCTGCGCCTTGGCGTCGAATATCTCGGCAATCACCGGCGTCTTGCCGGTGCTCATGTTGAACACCATCTGGGTCTGACCGAACATGCCGTGTGCCCCGCCATCATAGCTCGATTCAGACAGGTTCACGGCGATCAGGTCAGGCGAGGCATAGGTGATTGCTGACGCGGATGAATAGCTGCAATTCTCGCTGACATCATCCACCGGCGCTGTGATGTCTGCGATACGCTTGGACATGGCGGCATTGAAGGCCTTGGCGCCCGCGCTGTCTTCGGTCACGAATTTGTGGAGCTGAATCTCGATCTCGCACATGCCCTTTTTTGCGGCCTGCGAAAACAGGAACGGCATCAGTGGGCCGGTAGCGCCGGGGCCACTGGTGGGCGTGCCGGTGAGGTAGCGGGTGCGCTCGTTGGTCTTTTCGAGGAAGCAGGCCGGCGTATTCTTGTCATCTGCGCAATAGCCGTCGCGCTGCCCAAGCCAGGCTTTCTGACTGGCTTTCAGTTCTTTCTGCTGGTCGGCGGGCAGCTTGGCCATCACCGCTGCGTAGGCTGCCGCCATCTCATCGTCAGCAGCTTTCGCCGCTGTATCTGAGCAGATGGTTTTTTCAGCGGCGCTTCTGGCTTTGGCGCAGTCGAACGCCCATGCGGACGGCACCACGGCCACAAGTGTTGCAGCCATGATGATCAGACGGGACATCGAGAAACCTTTCGTTCAGATGGTCCGCTCGACCATCATCTTCTTGATCTCTGCGATCGCTTTGGCAGGATTAAGGCCTTTTGGGCACGTATTCGTGCAATTCATGATGGTGTGGCAGCGATAGAGCTTGAACGGGTCTTCCAGACTGTCCAGCCGCTCGCCTTTGGCTTCGTCGCGGCTGTCGGCCAGCCAGCGATAGGCCTGCAACAGCGCTGCCGGGCCAAGATACTTGTCGCCGTTCCACCAATAAGACGGGCACGAGGTCGAGCAGCAGGCGCACAGAATGCACTCATAAAGCCCGTCGATCTTGGTGCGCTCTTCCGGGGACTGCTTCCACTCGGTCACGGGTTCGGCCGAAACCGTCTGCAGATAGGGGCCGATCGAGGCATATTGCGCATAGAACTGCGTGAGATCGGTGACGAGATCCTTCACCACCGGCTGTGAAGGCAGCGGATAGACGTTGACGACATCGCCATGCACTTCGTCCATGCCTTTGGTGCAGGCCAGCGCGTTATTGCCGTCGATGTTCATGGCGCACGAACCGCACACGCCCTCGCGGCACGAGCGGCGGAAGGTCAGCGTCGGGTCGATATTGTTCTTGATCCACAGAAGGCCATCCAGAACCATCGGCGCGGTCTGGTCGCGATCCACGAAATAGGTGTCGACCGTCGGGTTGCCCTCATCATCGGGATCGTAGCGATAGACGCGGAACTCTGTCAGGTTCTTCGGCGTCGATCCATCCGCGTTTTTGGGCTTGTCCCAAACCTTGCCCTTTTTCACCTGTGAATTTTTCGGCAGGCGCAACTGAACCATGGGGGGAAGCTCCCGGCATCTGAATAGGGTGGATTCTCAAGCGGTTATTATCGCGCCTCTTTGGCCCTGCCGCCAGCCCCAACTTGCCTTGTACGAGGTCTGATCGCTAGATCATGTCATGGTCAGTCCCCCCTTTGACGTTCGTGTCATCAGTCTAGCCCGCTCGGCTGACCGTCGGGCGAGTGTCACTCACACCCTTGGGGCGGCAGGCGTGGATTTCACCTTCTTTGATGCACTGGACGGCACGCCGGGGCAGGGTGATGCGGCAGACGCCAGGGCAGTTCGGCACAATATCGGGCGCGATCTGGGGTTCGGGGAATTGGGCTGCTACCGCTCGCATCTGGCTTTGTGGCGCGCATGTGCCGCGTCGCATCAGCCCATGCTGGTGCTGGAGGATGACCTCGCCGCAGACCCTGACCTTGCTGAGAGTCTCAACTGGCTAGTCGGGCGGATTGAACGCTACGGCTATGTCCGGCTGGCGGCGCACCACACGGTCAAGGCGCGCGATCTGGATGAAGCTGGCCCGAACGGGCGACGGTTGGTGCGCCTGTCCAAGGGGCCGTGGAATACGCTGGCCTATGCCATCTCACCGGGGGGGGCGCGCAGGCTTCTGGCCGGTTGCACGCATATCGTGCGCACGGTTGATGAAGCCATCGACCGTTTCTGGGAACATGGCGTGCTGCCCTATGCCGTGCTGCCTTATCCCATCCGGGTTGATGCTGCACATGACTCGCTGATCGACGCAGACATCGTGCGCAAAGGCTGGAAGGCACCATCATGGGCCGAACGCACGCGGCTGAAACTGCGCCGTCACGGCGACAGCCTCATGCGCCGCTATTTCAATCTCACCCACGGCGGCTGAGAACATCCCCATAGAACGCCATCACCTTGGCGCATTGCCCGGCGCGATCAAACGGCATCATGTCATAGCTCAAGCGCTGCCTGCCATCGCCAACCGCGGCCTCCATCAGACGCGCCAGCCCTTCATGGTCTTCCATCCTGAAAACGCGCGCAGGTGGCGAAGGCACAAACTCGGTCAGGCTTTCAATATCGGAAATGATAAGCGGCAGCCCGACCTGCATGGCCTCCAGCGCGGCCAGCGGCACCTGTTCAAAGCGCGAAGGCAGCACGAACAGGTCAAAGGCGCGATAGAGTGCGGGCGCATCGGTGCGATAGCCAAGGATTTTGATGCGCCCATCGCCTGCTGTCAGCCGCTCGACATCCGCGCGCAGCGGCCCCTCACCGGCCAGCGCCAGCACGGCATCATCCAGTTTCGCCGCGCGAAATGCCCTAACCAGTGTTTGCGGATCTTTCGAAGGGTGCAATCGCCCCACAAAGCCAATCAGAAATGTGGCGTCGCTGATTCCCAGTTCATTGCGGATGGTGGCCCGCGCATCCGCGCCCGGATCACGCGCCTCGGGTGCCCAGTTCCAGATGCGCCGCACCAGACCGTCATAATCCCTGATCCGCCCGGCATCGCTGTCGGTCAGCGCGACAACGCCATTCAGCTTTGCATGCTGGCCCGGCTTGAAGCCGACATGCAGGCTCGCAACGGCAGGTGGTCTTGGTCTGATCGCGCCCACGGTCTTGCAGGCGGCGCTCAGATGACAGTGGATGATGTCGGGCTGCACAGCACGGATCAGTCGCGCCATTTGCCAGCGCCGCGCCAGCCAGCCGACACGATGGACCTCAATGCCAGGCACGATCACCTCGGCGATGCGGCCCTTGGGATGCACGGCGAAATGCACGTCATGCCCGGCATCTTTCTGAAAGCGTGCAAGGTCGGCGGCATAACGTTCAGAGCCGAACAGCGAGCGCGTGAAGATGCAGTGCAGGATGCGCAAGGCCATCAGCCCAGGCGAATGTCGATCAGGGTGTGGGTGCCAAGCAGCGGCAGCAGGTGTTCCATATCGGCGTGGCTCACCGCCACGCACCCGGCTGTCGGCGCGTAATCAGGTTTGGCCATGTGGAGGAAAATGGCGCTGCCTTTGCCGGATACTACCGGATCGTCATTGTAACCGATGACCACGATCACATCGTAGACATCATCATCGCGCCACAGATTTTCATGGCTGGCGGCATAAGGCAGCTGCACGAAGCGATTATAGCTGGCATCGCCCGCCGCATCACACCAGCCATCGGTCTTATCGAGCGCACGTATTGGCAGGCCGGTCTGCGGTTCGGTCATCTTGTCGGGCCGGAAGAAGGCTTCACGCAGGGGCCAGCGGCCAACTGGCGTGCCGCCATCGCCTTCTTTCTTGTCGGTGGTCAGGCCGCTGCGTCCCACGGCGCAGCGCATGGTCAGCGAACCAGCCATCAGGCTGAAGCCGCCCGCACCATCGGGCATCACGCGCACCTCGCTCACGCAATGCGCAGCGTTGTCACAAGGGTCTTCGTGAAGCGCGTCTGTCATGGCATCTCACAAGGCGTGTCCGGCCTTGGCCTTCTTGGTGGCGAGATAGGCTTCATTGTGCGGGTTGGTGGGAAAGGCATGGGTCACGCGCTCAGCCACGTTGATGCCATGGCTCTCCAGCCCCGCCACTTTATCGGGGTTGTTGGTCAACAGGCGCACGCGGGTGAAGCCCAGCGTTTTCAGCATGGTTGCGGCGGGCAGGAACAGGCGTTCATCGGCATCAAAGCCAAGCCGCGTATTGGCCTCGATCGTGTCGAAGCCCTGATCCTGCAACTGATAGGCCCGCAGCTTGTTCATCAGCCCGATGCCACGGCCTTCCTGCGCCAGATACAGCAGGACACCGCCGCCCCCTTCCGCGATGATGCGTATCGCGCCGCGCAACTGATCGCCGCAGTCGCATTTCAGCGATCCGATCAGATCGCCGGTGAAGCATTCTGAATGAAGTCGCGCCAGGATCGGACCGGGCGGCGCGGGGGGCGTGCCGTCCGGTGCGCCGATCACGATGGCCAGATGTTCTGGTCCGCCCATCGAGGCACGAAAGGCATAGATCTCGCTATGCTCTGCGCCGGCCAGCGGCACGCGGGCATGGGTCACCACCCGAAGCATCCCGGCGGCGATTTCGTCATAGGAGTTGATGGCCGCGACCTGCACGCTCTCAAATCCGGCTTTGTCGTCCGGCGCTGCGCTCACCACCACGGCGGGCAGAAGCCCGGCAAGCTTGGCCAGCTTGACGCCAGCGCCATAGGCCTCTGGCAGAGCGATGCGCAGCGCGTGATAGGGGCCGGACAGTGCGCTGCTAAGGTCAGCCGTCGGGTCTGTCAGCGCGCGGATGCGTTCCATCGCCCCGCTTTCAGGCAGGTCCAGCGCCACCACACCATCCGTATAAAGGCGTATTTTCAGGGTTGCTGCCCGAACATGGGTCAGCACGATATGCACCGCCGTCCCTTGCGCCCGCATGGCGGCCAGACGCTCAGCGCTGAGTGTTTCTGCGCCCGCCACGAGGTGCTGTGTGCCATCTGCTGCGCTGACCAGAACCGGCTCGCCCCGGCGCAGGGCGGCGGCGGCGCGTTCAACCGGCTGGAGGATCGGCAGGCTGCGTTTCACTGATCGTTACCCAAACCCGTATTATTGCCCGTTCACGTGCCTTTGATGAGGCGGCGGTCACAGTTTGCCCGCAGGATTGCGTATAAGATACACCACAATGTCACAATGGCGCGAAGCTGGCTCAGCCTGCCCCAGCGCAAAGCAAACAGGGTCCCATGAGCGTGAAGCGCCGCCTTCTTCTGGTCGATGATGACAAGGACTTGCGGCAGGCGCTGGCTGAACAGCTTGCTCTGACAGGTGAATTCGAAACGCATGAAGCGCCAACGGGCGCAGCAGGGGTCGAGCAGGCCAGGACCGGCGGCTTCGATCTTGTCATTCTCGATGTCGGTCTGCCTGATATTGATGGACGCGAAGCCTGTCGTTTGATCCGCAAAGCAGGGGTGAAGACGCCCATTGTCATGCTCACGGGTGCCGCTGAAGAAGGCGATCAGGTTCAGGGTCTTGAGGCAGGTGCCAATGACTACGTGACCAAGCCGTTCCGGTTCGCTGTTCTTCTGGCGCGGGTGCGCGCCCATCTGCGCAGTCATGAACAGAGCGAGGACGCCACCTTCCAGATCGGTCCTTATGCTTTCAAGCCTGCCGCAAAGCTGCTGGTGACCAAAGACGGCAAGAAGGTTCGGCTGACTGAAAAGGAAACCCTGATCCTCAAATATCTCTATCGTCAGGGCAAAGCCGTGGCGCGCGAAACCCTTCTGCACGAAGTCTGGGGCTACAATCCGGCGGTGACGACCCACACGCTGGAAACGCATATCTACCGTTTGCGCCAGAAGGTTGAACCTGACGCTGCGCGCGCCACGCTCATCATCACTGAAAGCGGCGGCTACAGGCTGAATCCGTGACCCGCTTCGATGTCCGCTTCTGGGGTGTGCGCGGCTCCATCGCCTGCGGTGGCGCGGACTATGTGGTGTATGGCGGAAACACCTCGTGCATCGAGGTGCGTTGCGCCGATCATCTTCTGATTTTTGATGGGGGCACGGGCATTCGCCCGCTCGGCGACAGTCTGGGCGGCAGTGGCAGGCTGCAGGCGCCGATTTTCCTCACCCATACCCACTTCGATCATATCTGCGGCCTGCCGTTCTTTCAGCCTTTGTTCGATACGGACAATGCCTTTGAAATCTGGTCCGGCCATCTGCAACCGCCACACACGACGCGCGATGCGGTCCACACGCTGATGGGCGCGCCGGTGCTTCCCATTGAACCTGACGTGTTCTGCGCTGATGTCGTGTTCCGTGATTTCAAACCGGGGTCTGTCATCACGCCACATGACGGCATCGAGATCGCCACGGTCTCCCTCAATCATCCCAATGGCGCGACCGGCTATCGCATCAACTTTGATGGCCGTTCGGTCTGCTATCTCACCGATCACGAACACCTGTCAGACGAAGCAGACCCGGACCTGACCGAGTTCGTGCGCGGTGCCGATGTGCTGATCTATGACGCCTCCTATACCGACGCCGAATATGCCTTGCGCAAAGGGTGGGGGCATTCCACCTGGCGGGCCGGCCTGACACTGGCCGCGGCGGGCGGCGTCGGCCTCTATGTGCCGTTCCATCACGATCCGGCGCATGATGATGGTGCCATGGCGGTCATCGAGCTTGATGCGGTGGGGGATGCTGCCGTGCTGGGGGTCGATTGTGTCGCCGCCCGCGAAGGCATGGTGATCCACCCCGGTCAGGGCGTTGACGTCAGCGGCTAGGCCCGCTTGAGGTCTTTTGCACCACGCCCCTTCCCTGATCTGAAAATAATCCTATATTCAATGTATCGCGCGCCAGCCTTGCGCGCGGTGTGGGTGATGTGTGGAACGAGGCCTGATGGATGAACACGCAAGGCATGGTGTATTTTCGGAGCCATTCCCGTTTTTCGCGGTTCAACCCCCTGTCGGCGGCGGGGGGAGGTCAGGCGAGTTTTGGTATTTTTCCTCAATTCGGGGGTTCAACCGGCATTAAGGCCCTGAAATCTCTCATGTGTGATCTGCATCACGGCGGGATGGGCGGCAACATGAGAGGATGAACGCTCGCCGGGGCGGGGGCTCGCTCGATCTGCAGGGTTTTGATGTGTCACGCGCTGCCCTCCTTCTGACTGTCGCACCTGCTGTGATGCTGGGTGCCTATGCTGTGGCCGACGAGGTGCACCCTCCACCGCAGACCTTTCAGGCACACGAACTTCACGTCAAAGCCTGGATCGGGAAGCTGTCGGTCGAAGTATCGCCCGATGCGCATGACATCGTCATTTCACTCAGCGGCGATGAGAATGCCATCCAGAACGTCCAGCTTTCCGCCGAAGGCGACACGGCCGTGATCCGCATGCAGGGCCTTGAGGGCGACTGGTGGGATACCATGTGGGACTGGTCTGAATATGACCCGGACGATCTGGAGGCGCGGGTCATTGTGCCATCCGGCACACCGGTTCAGATCGACGGCCTGGCTGGTGATGCAACCATCGGCGATCTTCTCGCCCCCATTGGCCTCAAGGTGGCGGCAGGTGACGTTACCATCGGCCGCGTAACCGACGCCGCCATATCCATAGCCGGGTCAGCAGGCATCACGGTTGCACACGCCGACCAGTCTTTGCGCGTCGAGATAGCTGGCTCTGGCGATGTCACCTGCGGCGATGCGTCCAGCGCCCGCATTGAAATCGCGGGCGGTGGCGAAGTGCATCTGGGGCACATTGCAAAATCGCTGGATGTTCAGATCGCCGGTTCAGGTGATGTCAGTGCCGAATCCGTGCATGGCAGTGTCATGATCAATGTCGCAGGATCTGGCGAGGTCGACATCAATGGCGGTGTCGCCGACCCCTTTCACGTTGATATCGCCGGCTCCGGTGATGTTCGGTTCGCAGGCACGGCGAATAATCCCGTCATCTCGGTGATGGGTTCGGGTGATGTCTGGTTGGCGGCCTATACGGGCGCGCTGAAGTCGGATGGGGCTGACATCAAGATCGGCCCCGAATAAGCCATCACTCATATCTCAGCGCATCAATCGGATTCATCTTGGCGGCGCGGCGTGCCGGGAAGAATCCGAACACGATCCCGAAGGCCGCTGAGAACAGTGTTGCGCCGGCCACCACAAACATCGACGGCAGGAACGGCCAACCCGTCAGTGATGAGACGAGCAGGGCAATCCCCAATCCGAAGCCTATGCCGGCCAGCCCGCCGACCACGGCCAGAATCATGGCCTCGGTCAGAAACTGCATAAGCACATTGTTTTCCTGCGCCCCGATCGCCAGACGTATGCCGATCTCGCGCGTGCGCTCGGTCACGCTGACCAGCATGATATTCATGATGCCAATGCCCCCGACGATCAGAGAGATCGCCGCAACAGCGCCTACGAACAGAGTGATATATCCAAGAATGCCCTGCGCCTCCTTCACGAAGCCCTGAAGGTCGCGCACTGTGAAGTTGTCGCCCTTCTCAGGGTTGACGCTGCGTGTTGCACGAAGGGCGGTCCTGATACCCTCCATCATGCGCGTAATATCTTCTCGCGACTGGGCAGATGCCTGAATGAAGAAAATGGCGCTGCTGCCCTGGATCCGCCTCTGAAAGGCGCGCAGCGGCATGATCACGACCTTGTCCTGATCGCCCTGAAACATGGACCGGCCCTTTTCTTTCAGGACACCGATCACCTCACAGGCAAGCCGCCCGATGCGGACTTTCTGGCCAATGGCGGCGTCTCCCTTGAACAGACGCTCGCGCACTGTCTTGCCGATGACGCACACGGTTCGGCCCAGCTCGCTCTCGGTAAAGCGGCGCCCTTCGCTGACCTCCCATAAGGCAATGTCAAAATAGTCTGGCTCAGCGCCGGTGACTTCTGCACTGACTTTGCGTCCGTTATGCGTGATGTCGAGTGTGTTCTGGGAAACAGGGGTGACCGCTTTCATGCCGGGCACCCCGTCGCGCAGTGCTTTCATGTCGTCGCGGTCAAAGGGTGGTGCATTGTCAGGGCCGCGCGCTCTCGGGCTGCCGGGAAACACCATAACCAGATTGTTGCCGAATGATTTCAGTTCGTTGGTGATCTGTGCGGTGACCCCTGCGCCAATCGTCAGCAGCGCGATAACGGCACCCACGCCAATGATCATGCCAAGGCAGGTCAGGAATGTTCTCAGCTTGTTGGCCCACAATTCCCGCAGGGCCAGGCGAATGGTGGTGAGATTCATGGGGCGCTCACTCGAATCTCAAAGCTTCGATGGGGTTGAGACGCGCCGCCTTGCGCGCGGGGAAAAAGCCAAACCCGATTCCCAGCACGGCTGAAAACAGCGTTGCTGCCGCGATCAGCGGCATGGACGGCACGAAGGGCAGACCCGCAAAAGACGTAATGGTGGATGCAAGGCCCAGCCCCAGCAGAATGCCCATGACGCCGCCAATCACAGCCAGCATCATGGCCTCGATCAGAAATTGGGTCAGCACGTCGCGTTCCTGCGCGCCAATCGCCAGTCGTATGCCGATCTCGCGTGTGCGCTCGGTCACGCTGACCAGCATGATGTTCATGATGCCGATCCCGCCGACGATCAGCGAGATGAAGGCAACAGCGCCAACAAAAAGTGTGACATAGGTCAGAACCGATCCGGCCTCTTTGCCAAATGAAGAAACATCTTCGACCGAGAAGTCATCCGGCTTCCCTGCCCTGATGCCGCGTGCCTGCCGCATCATTTCACTGGCGCCAGCAATCACGCGCGGCACATCCTCTTTGCTTGCGGCCGCAACCTGGATCGTCTCAATATCTTCATTGCCGACGAACCGCCGCTGATAGGCCCGCAAAGGCATGATCACGCGATCGTTTTCGTTGTTTCCGAACCCCATCGTGCTTGATGCTTTGGGTTTCAGCAGGCCCACGACCTCACAGGCAATCTCACCCACACGCATGCGCTGGCCCACCGGATCCATGCCGCCAAACAGCTTCTGACGAACCTCTTGCCCGATGACGCAAACCGACCGTCCGGCATTGGACTCGGCCTCGCTGAAGAAGCGGCCAGAGGCAATCGACCATAGCCGGATGATAAAATAATCAGGGGTTGATCCGATGATGAGTGTCCGTGTGCTGGCCGCTCCGAACTTGACCATCTTGTTGTCACCACGCGATGGGGCGACGTGAATAACCCCGGGAACCGTTCGGCGAACCATGTCGACATCACGCCAGCTGAACGGTCGTGGGGGGGCTGTCGTGTTCTGCTGATCATTGCCGCCCACGGTGATCCAGATCAGGTTCTGTCCGATCGACTTGAACTGATTGTTGACGGATGCCGACACGCCATCGCCGATGGTGATGAGGGCAATGACCGCACTGACGCCAATAATCATGCCGAGGCAGGTGAGTATCGTCCTCAGCTTATTGGCCCACAACTCGCGCAGAGCCAGCGTCAGCGCAGAGATGATCATGCGGCGTGACCAGCGGAGATCAGCGGCGGCCCGTCATAGGATATATTGCCGTCCTTGAAGCGAATATGGCGCTTGGTATAGGCCGCCACCTCGTCCTCGTGCGTAACCAGAATGATTGTGATGCCGTTTTTCTCGTTCAGTTCACGAAAGAGACGCATGATTTCGTGCGTGCGCTGGCTGTCGAGATTGCCAGTGGGTTCATCGGCCAGCATGACGGCTGGCTCACTTGCCAGCGCGCGCGCGATGGCAACGCGCTGCTGCTGGCCGCCTGAAAGCTCCGCTGAGGTGTGATCCATACGGTCAGACAGGCCAACGAGCGCCAGCGCTTTTTCGGCAGCTGCCCGCCGCTCACGCGTTGAGGCCCGGCGATAGATCAGCGGAAGCTCGACATTCTCAAGCGCTGTGGTGCGCTTGAGCAGATTAAAGCCCTGAAAGACAAAGCCGAGATAGTTTTGCCGCAACAGGGCCCGTTGTTTGCGGTCAAGCGTCTCAACGCCGACGCCCATGAAATCATAGCTTCCGGCGCTGGGGACATCGAGACAGCCAAGTATGTTCAAAGTGGTCGATTTGCCCGAACCGGATGCGCCCATCACCGCAATGAACTCACCTTCGCGCACCTCAAAGCTGACGCCATTGAGGGCGCGCACCTCGGTATCGCCATCGCCATAGATTTTGTAAACGTCGCGGAATGCTAGGAGTGGGGCACTCATGACGGCTTACTCTGCTTCGTCCGACTGAGCGCGGTCGAAGTCGGTCAGGACGATGTCGCCCTCATTAAGCTCCCCTTCCAGAACCTCCGTCAGCTTGCCGTCCGTCACGCCGATCTTGAGCTTGCGCTCAACCGGCTTGCCGTCTGGCCCTTCAATAAAGATGCGTCCTGCTGTGGGGTCGCGCGGCGCGGGTTGGGGGGCAGGCGTGCCGGATTGGTCCTGTGCCTCCAGCGCCATCGCTTCGCTCATTTCCACTTCTGGCGGCACAAAGCGCAGGGCGGCGTTCGGCACCAGCAGCGCCGAGTCCACACTTTTGACGATCACTTCAGCTGTGGCGGTCATGCCTGGCTTGAGCAGGCCAGTCTCGTTGTTCACCGCCAGTTTGGCCTGATACACCACAACGCCCTGTGAAGCGGCCTGTGCCCCTTCAGCTTTTTTGGGCGCATTGCGCAGCTGTTTGATTTCAGCCTCGAAGGTGCGATTGGGGAAGGAATCCACAGTGAAGGTTGCGTGCTGCCCTTCCTTGACCTGACCAACATCGGCCTCATCGACATCCGCCAGCAATTCCAGTCCTTTGATGTCAGAGGCAATCGTGAACAGCACGGGTGTCTGGAAAGATGCCGCGACGGTTTGTCCGGACTCGATGCTGCGATAAAGAACAATCCCGTCGATCGGCGACTTGATGACGGCCTTTTCCAGATCACCAATGGCGGCTTTCAGGGCAGCTTCCTGCAACGCGACATTCGACTTTGCCACTTCCAGTGCAGCGGACATGCGGTTGACGTTTGACCGTGCCGTGTCCAGATCCTGCTGACTGATCGCACGCGCTTTGGACAGTTCCAGAACGCGCGCCAGACGCCTTTGTGCATCAGACAGATTTGACTCAGCCTCGCGGACGCTGGCGCGCGCTGAGGCGAGCTGCGCTTCCGTTTGCACGCGGCGGGCTTCCAGCTGGGTTGTCTCCACTTCAGCCAGAACGGCGCCCGCTTTGACGATATCGTTAAAGTCAGCATTCACCTTTACGATACGGCCTGAGACCTCCGCACCAATGTCCACCTGATTCATGGGCTTCAGGGTGCCGGTGGCTGTCACTTTCACCGATAGCGGGCCGCGTGTCACAGCGTCTGTGCTGTAGGAAACTTTGGACCCACCACCGGAAAACAGGAAGAATACGACCAGCAGGACAGCGCCAATACCAGCGATCCAGTACATGAGTCGGCGGCGCGGCGATGATTTACGGGCACCAACCCCTAGTGTTTCGTGAATGCTACGGGGATGCTCGTTCATGATTGCCTTGTTCCAAACGCAGGCCATGAAGCGGCCGGTTCAGCTGTGGCTCATACCCTATATGCCGAAACGAAGGCAGTCCGTGATGCGGGTCACATTGCTGTGATGAGTGGGCTTCGCAGCAAGACATTTAGCCATGTGCGTAAGGGTCGGCAGCATCCCGCAATCCATCGCCGAGCAGGTTAAAGGCGAAGACAGTCAGGATCACCGGAATGACCGGCAATAGCAGCCAGGGATAAACCGACAGCGCCGCGAAATTCTGTGCGTCGTTCAGCAGCACCCCCCAGCTGACCAGCGGCTCACGGATGCCAAGGCCCAGAAATGAAAGGGCCGTCTCGCCCAGAATCATCGCGGGAATGGCCAGGGTGACACTCGCGATAAGATGACTGGCGAAGTTCGGTATCAGATGGCGAAAGACAATGCGGCGCGATGAAGCGCCCATCAGGCGCGCCGCCATGGCATATTCTTCTTCGCGCAGCTGCATGATCTTGGCGCGTACGCCAAGCGCCAGGCCGGGCCAGTCCAGCAGACCCAGTATGACGGTGATGCCGACGAACACCGAGAGCGCAGGCCAGGTCGCCGGTATGGCTGCGGAAAGCGCCAGCCATAAAGGCAGTTCGGGCAGAGAGCGCAGAAGCTCAACAACGCGCAGGATCGTCCAGTCAGTCCAGCCTCCAAAATATCCGGCAAGTGCTCCAAAGAGCACCCCCAGCACGAAGCTGATGGCCACACCGATCAGCCCGATGGTGAGCGATATGCGTGTGCCATGTATGGTGCGACTGAAAATATCGCGGCCGAGGCGGTCTGTCCCAAACAGCAGGACCGGGCCGCCCGTGGCGCAGAACAGATGTGCATCCGCCGGGATAAATCCCAGCAACTGATACGGCTCGCCTTTGCAAAACAGCCTGATGGGCAAAGGGCTGGCCGTATCTTCCTCGTAGACACGGCGCATCGCGTCCAGATCAACGCGGCTGCTGGTTCTGTAGACAAAGGGCGCCCTGATGCCGCGATCATCCCACAGGTGAATGGTTTGTGGGGGATGCAGGCTGGCATCGGCAAAACGCTGATCGCGTCCATAAGGCGCGATGAACTCTGCAAATGGCACGATGGCCAGATAGAGAAAGGCCAGGAACCACAATGCGATGGTGGCCAGGCGGTGATGACGCAAGCGCCGCCAGAACTGACGCGCGGCGCTCGCATCGCCTTCCAAAGCCTGTGGCCGTTCCGGCTCTGGCCTGAATGGGCGATCATCCACCCAATGTGGCGGATCGCCATCGCGTGAGGGCACCGGCGCGCTCATGAGCGCGCTCCGCCACCCAACCGCACCCGCGGATCAAGCGCCACCAGAATGAGATCAGAGATCAGCATGCCCACCAGTGTCAGCAGCGCCGTGAACAGCAGAATGAAGGCCGCCAGAAACGTGTCCTGACTGCGCAGGGCAGTCAGCAAGACCGGGCCCACAGTCGGCAGGTTGAGCACGACAGAAACGATGACCGAGCCCGATACCATCGCGGGCAGCAGATTTCCGATGTCCGCCACGAAGGGCGCGAAGGCAAGCCGCAGCGGGTAACGTGTCATCAACCGCGTTTCGCTGATGCCACGGGCGCGGGCGGCCATCACATAGGGCTTGTTCACTTCATCCAGCAGATTGGCGCGCAGGCGTCGGATCATGATCCCGGCTGAACCGAGTGCGATCACCAGCGCCGGCACGATGAGATGCGCCAGCACATCGCCCGTTTTGGCCAGCGACCATGGCGCATCGCGATAGCTCGGGCTCATCAAGCCACCAATGGTGAGGCCAAACCACTGATGCGCAAACGAGAGCAGCACGAGTGCCAGCAGAAAACTTGGAATGGCGAGACCAAGGTAAGACAGCGCCGCCGACAGCGAGTCGGTGACACCGCCTGGGCGCCGCGCTGCCAGCAGTCCAACGGGAAAGGCGATGAGATAGACCAGAAACACGGTGGCGATATTGAGCAGGGCGGTCAGCCCGATGCGCTCACCCAGAACCTCGCTGACAGGCTTTGAATAGACAAACGACCAGCCCCATTCGCCCTGCAGAAGCCCGCTAAAGCCATGCGGTCCCGGCATCAGGCCCGCCCATATGGCGTAGCGCTCCAGAAAGGGCCTATCGAAGGAAAACTCCTGCTGCAGAAAGCGCGCCCGCTCGGCGGCGGCCCCTTCGCCCTGCGACTTCAATTCCTCGATCTGATTGGAAAGATAATCACCGGGGGGCAGCTCGACCACGGCAAAGAGCAGCAGGCTGATGGCCATCAGCGCCGGAATCATCGCCAGTATCCGCTTGATGGCGTAACGCAGCATGGGCGCTCAGCGATCCAGCCACAGCACATCGAAGCGATAAACGCCAAACTGCGCGCCGGGGTCCCAGCCATAGATCCCGTTTTCCGGCAGGTTGCGCAAAGCGTTCGAGACAGCGATGGGCTGCAATACGCCAGAGACGGTTCCAATGGTGAACTGTTCTTCTGCGTGGATGTCGAGCATCTCGTTCCAGATGCGCGTTCTTGTGTCGTCATCCATGGCTGTTGCCCATTCACGGTAAAGCTGGGTCAGGCGCTGGCCTGCGGGCATATCCACAGCCTCGCCCGAAGCGCCTTTGGTTTCCACATACTGGCCCCAGCGCGGCCAGCTCAGCATGTCCTGTGTCACGGGCGCGAGTTCATGGGGTGATGCCTCTGCATGGGCAACGCCGTTCTCAAGACCAGACCATACCGTCATCATGCTTTCACCGGCATAGGCGCGGTTGCGCAGAATGGCCCGCTCATAGGGCTTCACGATCATTGCGATGCCGGCCTGACGCCATGTGGGCATGATCAGCTGAAGCACAGCGCTTTCATCGGCGCTCTCACCCGATGTCTCAACGATGATCTCGACGCGCCGCCCATCCGGCATCAGGCGGATGCCATCCCTGGCGCGGTTTGTCAGGCCCATCTCATCGAGCAGTGCGTTCGCCTTGGCCATGTCAAACACGGCCTCGCGGCTTACCCGCCCGGCGTCATAAAGCGGGCTGCCTTTCAGCACGGTGTTGTTGCCCGGTGTTGCAAGGCCAAAGAACAGGGTCTGATTGATGTCATCGCGGTTGATGGCGGCAGATAACGCCTGACGGAAACGCCGGTCGCGCATCAGGCTCCGCCAACCCTGATCGAGCACATTGAGGTTGGGATAAAGCGCGACCTGTGATCCTTTGGAGATAGGCCACAGCAGAACACGCAGTTTGCCCTGATCGCGCGCGGCTTTCAGCGCGGCCGTGTCAGAAAAGCTCAGTCCGCGTGCCTGAATATCACTATCGCCTGCGGCCGTCTTGGCACCAATCAGTCCCGGTTCCACAACGGTCGCTTCAATGGCCTCGATATAGGGAAGCTGGATGCCGCTGGGGTCGGTGCGGTGGAAGTAGGCATTGCGATGAAAACGATAGACTGGCCCACCACCCGCCTCGATGACGAAGGGCTGCAAGGTGGGCATGTCAGGATTATCGTTGCTGTACATGGAATCGCGCTTGTTGTGCAGCGCTGCCCAGTTCTTCACCTTGGCGGCGTCCACGGCCTTTTCGATTGTTTGCGGGTCGCCATATTTTTCGTGAAACTGTTTCAGATAATGCGCGGGCCGATAGATGAACGGATCGGCCGATGAGGCGAGCCAGGAAAGAAAGCGCGGGTTTGGTGTTGGCCATTCGTAGCGCACGGTCAGCGGGTCAGGGAAGGTGACCGATGGCGGCGTACCATCCACCAGCATATCTTCCGGCACGCCTGAAGGGGTTAGCGCCGGGTTGTTGGCAATGTCTTCCCAATAGTAACGAAAATCCTCTGACGTGAACGGTGCGCCATCAGACCATTTGTGTCCGCGCCGCAAATGCAGGGTGAAGATGCGGCCGCCTTCGACATCCACAGAAGCAAGGATGTCAGGCTTCAGGTTGAAGTTTTCGTCATAGCCCACAAGGCGCGCATAGCCCCACACATTGAGCAGGCGCACGTCTTTATCTTTCGGCAGCAGGATGCGGAGCGTGCCTCCGCTTTTCCCGGTGGTGCGTCCCAGTGTTTCAAAGCCGCCCACCAGCGGCTGATCGGGCGCGCCGCTCGCCCATGCAGGCATGGCCGCAAGCATCAATGCAAGGATCGTCGCCTTAAGCTGCCTGAACATCCTGTTGGTCCTTTCTGGCAATGGCGGCGCGGTGCCCCGGCGCAACTTCAACCATCTGCGTTGATCCGTCATCCAGCCCATCAAGTGCATGTGCGGCCTCATGCAGATCCAGCCGTCTGTGGCGGTCCGCTTCCGGGGCAGCTTTGATGAGAGCCTTGGTATAAGGGTGCCGCGCCGCGCGGAACAACACGTCAGCTGGCGCTTCTTCAACAATTCGCCCGCGTCGCATCACGGCTACGCGCTGCGCGATATGTTCAACGACGGCGAGATCATGGCTGATGAACAGATAGGCAAGGCCCAGCGCCTCGCGCAGATCGGTCAGCAGATTGAGGATCTGCGCCTGTACTGAAACATCAAGCGCTGACGTCGGTTCATCCAGAATAAGCAGATCAGGCCCCAGAGCGAGCGCCCGCGCGATGGCAATGCGCTGACGCTGGCCACCCGAAAAAGAGGGCGGGTAGCGATCAAGTGCCGATTGCGGCAGTCCGACAAGATCCAGCAACTCGCGGGCCCGCACATCGCGGCCATGGGCGTCGGCGATGTCGTGAATGAAAAAAGGCTCCGTCAGCGTGTCGCGGACATTCATGCGCGGGTTGAGCGCGGCATAGGGGTCCTGAAAGACATAGGCGACGCGGCGACGGAAGCGGCTCAGCTCATCGTCTTTCAGGGCTGCAACATCGTGAACCTCGCCCTGCGCGCGGAACAATACCCGCCCGGTATCTGGCGTCACAGCGCGCATCAGCACCTTGGCGAGCGTCGATTTGCCCGAGCCGGATTCTCCAACCAGACCCATGCTCTGCCCGCGCAGGATATCGAGCGACACATCGTCAAGCGCCAGCGGCTGTGCGCCGCCACGCCGCGCGGGAAACCGCACACTCACATGCTCGGCGCTGATCAGCTCGTTGCCTTGTTCTTCTTCCTGACGCCGTGCCCGCGTTGAGGTGAGCTCGCTCGAGATGGCATGGTCGCGCTCCCCGCCGATCACGGCCAACCGCTCGCGGCGGCGTGACAAGGCTGGGTTGGCGTCTTTCAGGGCCTCGAAGTAGGGATGGCCGGCATCTGCGAAAACGGCATCCGCGCTGCCGCGTTCCACGACCCGCCCGCGGTAAAGCACCACCAGATCGTCGGCAATGGCTGCCACCACCCCCAGATCGTGGGTGATGAACAGGATACTGAGGCCCAGCTCATGCTTCAGGCGGTCGATCAAGCCCAGTACCTGCGCCTGAATGGTAACGTCGAGCGCTGTTGTTGGTTCGTCCGCAATCAGGACAGATGGCCCTGCTGCCAGTGCGCAGGCGATCATGGCGCGCTGGCGCAGGCCGCCGGACAACTCGAACGGATACGCGTCAAATCCCCGCTGCGGGTCTGGAAAGCCGGTGAGCCGCAACATGTCGGTGGCACGGGCGCGGGCGGCCTTCCATGTCGTGCCTTCATGGGCGCGCGCGGCTTCGGCTATCTGGCTGCCAATGGTGTGGACAGCCGAGAAGGCTGACAAGGGTTCCTGGAAGACCAGTCCAATCCGTTTGCCCCGGATGTCACGATAGGCGGACGCGCGCGGGCTCAGTGCTGCCAGATCGGTCAATCCACCACGCGCATCATCCAGCATGATGTGTCCGCCAAGCTGGGCGTGCGGCGGCAGCAGCCCCATGGCAGCGAGGGCCAGCGTCGATTTACCCGAACCCGACTCGCCCACCAGAGCGACGGTGCGCCCGCGCCCCACCTCAAAGCTGACATCATCCAGTGCCCGCACGGGACGGGTGCGGGCATTGAAATCCAGCGTCACGTTCTGAAAGCTGAGCGCAGACATGCGGGCACTCTATCCTGACGCAGCCAGTTCGGCGAGCCGCAAGGCGCTGGCGTTTGCGCCATTGCAGTTCAGCATTGAAGCGTCGGGGGCAGGGCGCGCCAGAGCTTCTTCGCACACGGTCTTCAGGCGTGCTGGCGTCAGATCATCTTCGTTCAGAACGTTCAACCATCCTGAGGCGGCGAACATTTCTGCGCGCAGGCGCTGTTCGGGTTCACGCGCTGTTGCAAAGGGCACGATCACCGCACGTGTGCCTGCCGTCAGCGTCTCCAGTACGGTGTTGTAACCGCCGCGTGAAATCGACAGCCGGGCCTTGCCGATGCGTTCGGCAAGATCTGGCACTGACCTGTGTACTTGAATGTTCTCATCATGGGGCTCGGCAATTTCGTTCAGAAGGTCATCCGGCGCGGTGGGGCCGGTGATGAAGGTCCACGCCTCGGCGGCACAGAATCCCGTCTCTCTAAGAGCGCGTGCGGCCCTCAATACGGGTGCGGCATCCCCGCCGCCGCCTGCCGAAACGATCACGCCGGCACGTTTGCCGAAATGATGCACAGGCTCAGGAACGACGTATCCGGTCATGAGGCACGGCACGGGCACATCGCCCGGCCATACATCCTGAAGGCCCATGACGGACGGATCGGCATGTACAAGCGCCAGATCATAGTATGCCGTCAGGCGTGCGGCGCACTCATCAAGGCGTTTGGTATGGTCTGGCACTGTGGGCAGGTCGCGCACCGATGCCACGATAGCCGCACCCTGTGCGCGCGCGTCTGCCAGCAGGGGCAGGATCTCACGCGCCAGTTTGCGCCGTCCGAATGGAAAGGTTTCAGTCACCACCACATGTGGCTGGAATTTCACAAGGGCCTCGGCGATCAACCCGGCGCGGGCCTGCCACAGATTTTCTGAAACCGCGCCACCCTCGGCATCTGTCAGACGCGCATATGTCGTGTCGGGGCTTCGGATGACAGGCAGTTCCATCAGTCGGACACTGGTGTGGAGGCGACCCTGTGCGGGGGTGTTTCCGCTCAGGATCATGGCCTCGTGACCTTGAGCGATCACCGCATTGGCGATTGCGGCGATGCGTGTGAAGTGGCCAAGGCCCCATAGATGGTTGACGTGAAAAAGAACGCGCGTCGTCACCGCCGCGCCTCCAGCATCACATTGGGGGCGATCATGCGTACACGGCCATGCCCGTCTGCTTCAAAAATATGCGCCGCCCGCCATTTCAGCTTGGTGGGGTGCTTGGCCGTCATGTCCCAGCCATCGCAAAGGCTGAGGGCCGCGCGGATCAGACCCTTATGCGTGACGCACACAAACGTCTCGGCGCTTTGTCCCAGATCGGAAAAGAGCGCGGCAAGCCGGGCGCGTACAGCCCGGGGGCTTTCCCCACCCGGTGGTTTAAGATCAAGGCCGCCATGACCTCTGGCCGTCATGCGGGCTGCCATGGGGGCAACGGCCGTGTTGGTCAGCCCTTCCCATGCGCCCCAATCCGCTTCGATCAGGCGCGGTTCCACGCCCGCCTCGCCATGCAGGATGGCCGCTGTTTGCCGGGCGCGTCGCAGAGGGCTGGTGAGCCACCTCGCCCCATCCAGTCTTGATGGCGTACACAGGTCCATCAACTGCGCGATGCCGGCACCCGATAAGGCAATGTCCGAGCGCCCCTGCATGCGGCCTTCGACATTCCAGTCCGTTTCACCATGACGGACGAGGGCAATCAGGCTCACAGGCCGATCCCTCCGAAAATGACTTTCAACCTGGCAGCGGCGGCAGCGATCGTGCGTTCGCCATGAACATACTCGGCGGCGACGGCGCCCATGGTCTCGCTCGTCGCGCGATTGCTCAGAAGAATCCGCAGCGACTGTGCAAGAGCCCCTGCATCATGGGCGGGCGAGAGAAACCCGCCGCGCCCGTGCTGCACGACCGCAGGCACGCCATGCGTGTCACAGGCAACGACCGGCACGCCGCTCGCCTGCGCCTCCAGATAGGATAGTCCATAGGCCTCCCTCAGGCCCGGCCAGAGATAGACATCTGCCCGCTGATAGAGTGCGCTCATCGCCTCAGCGGGAAACCGCCCCGCAAAGCTGACGCGCTCCCTGGGAAAGCGGGTGAAGTGCGCCATCGCCTCGTCGCGCCCCGGGCCATCGCCAGCCACGATATAGGTCCAGTTCAGATCGGCGATCCGGCTCAAAGCCTCTGCAATCAAAGGGAAATTTGCCAGTTTCTTGCCGGGTCGCAGCATGGCTGTGGACAAGATCACCGCCATGCGCGCGCTCGGGGGGCTGCGCCGTGCAGGAAACCGCATGGTATCGATGAAGGGAAAAAGCTGGTGCAGTTTTCCCGCAACCACTTGATTTAAACAGATTTCGTCATGCGCTGTCATGACAATAACGCCATCCGCCGATGAGAGCGCCTCAAAGGCGGCCGCGTGAGCGAAGGCAAAAGGGCCTTCGGCGCGCTTGGGCGCGTAACTTGTTTCTATGATGATATAAGGGACGCCAAGCGCGCGGGCGACGCGAGGACCCAGATGATCGGGGGATTTATAATAGTTCATATAGGTCAACCACACGCGCGGTGGTGCACGGCGATGTACGGCAATCAGCCGTGCGGCTTCTTCTGACGCACAGTCCGCGATGGCTCTTTGCTGTGCCTCATCGCCCATGCCCTCATAGGACCGTAGCGCCGAGGCTGTTTCGACGTCATAGCCGATGAGGCTGAGAGCGCGCGCGATCAATCCCGTCATGGCGCGGTCCCCCGAAGGCGGAGCGCCGGGCAAAGGTGGGTTCATCGGGGCGTAGAGCAGCGCCTTCATCGGTCACATCATCGCAGAGCGCAGCAGGCGTACAATCTGATCAGCTGAAGGCCCTGCCTGGAAAAAAGTCCGCACACGGATATTCCCATCCTGCCCCATGCGCTCACGCAGTTCAGGCTCTCGCATCAACTGCGCAAGCGCCTCAGCAATGGCGGCAGCATTGCCGGGAGCTGCGATCAGGCCTGTTTCGCCGTGACGGACCAATTCTTCCACGCCACCAACCGATGTTGATACTACAGGCAGGCTTTGGCTCTGCGCCTCGACCAACACGTTGGGTAGCCCATCACGGTCCCCATCAGCGGCGATCTCAGGGGTCAGCGCAAAGATATGGGCACTGCGCATGGCGCTGCGCACTGCATCCTCACTTTGTGCGCCAGCGAAAACCACCTGCCGTTCGATCTCTAACGCCGCTGCAAGCTCTTTTAAGTGCGGCAGGAGTGCCCCCCCGCCTACATGCATGAAGCGCCAGTGCAGGCCCTCCGGCAACAGCGCCAACGCCCGCAACAGTGTGTCAAAGCCCTTCTTTTCAACTGCCCGCCCGACGGAAAGGATCTGCACCGGCGCGTCGGCGTCGCTACCGTCGGGGTGTGTTCGTGGCGGTGCTGGTGGCCAGGCCTCCATATCCAGTCCGTGACGGTTCATGCTGAGATGCGGCGCGCCTATTGTCTGCAGATGCCGGAAGCCATCATCCGTGCAGGTAGTCACGAAGCGCGCGCTCTCCAGCTTGTCTTTCAAATCCCATGATGGCGTTGTCCAGATATCGCGCGCATGCGCGGAGACGGCATAAGGCAGGCCAGTTAGAGCTGCGGCATAGCGGGCAACGGATCCCGGCGTATGAATGAAATGCGCATAGAGCAGTTTGGTTTCGGGGGGCAGCTCTGTTGCCAGCACCAAGGCCTGTCCGAAACGGCGGATGCGGTTGCGTGTACGGTCACGTTTCCAGTCGGCAGCAAACAGCTTCTTGGCGGCAGTATAGCCCGGCGACCAGCGCCACTTGCGCCATGCGCGAAACACACGCCACGGTGCTTCGTGGAGATACTCAGGCAGGTAGGTGACATTGGCTTTTACAGTGTCGTGCGCCGGATGCCGCTTCTTATCGGTGGGTCGGCGCAGTGACCACAGACTCAATGTCTGGGCCCGCGCTTCAAGCGCTTCCATCTCGCGGGCAATGAAGGTTTCGGAGAGGCGCGGCCATCCTTTCAGGATCACGGCGATCATGGCAGGAACCGGCCGCTGAGACGAACCACTTCATGCAGACCATCCATCATCCCGGGCTTGAGTGATGCTGATGGGCGTGCCTGTGCTGAAACGGCGCGCAGTGCCTCCGCCATCATCGCTGGTTCGCGGGTCTGCCCCCGCTCTGCCGGATCTTCCAGCATCCTTGTCAGGCCAAGCTCTGACGCCTGCTTCGCCCTTATCCATTGTTCGCGGCGTGGACGCTCACGCGGCACAATCACCGCGGGCTTGTCGAACGAAAGGATTTCACAGAACGTATTATATCCGCCCATCGCGATCACGCCGGCGGCATGATCAACAAGCCGCTCCATTTCAGCATCGAACACGGTGGCGTTCACCTGTGGCAGCCTCGCCGCCCTTGTCAGAAAGGCTTGTTGCTGGCGTGGGTCCATGAATGGGCCAAGCACCATGAGCGCGCGCGGTAGATCTGATGTGTGTTCATAGGCGCTGAGCGCCCAGTCGATCAGGCCCTCACCATCGCCACCGCCGCCTGTTGTGACCAGCATGAAGGGTTGTTCGGGTAAAGGCGCGCGTACGCCCGGCCGCATCATCGGAAGCTCTCGTTTGAGATAGCCTGTGAAGCGCGTCTTTTCTTTCAGCCCCTCGGCGAGGGAAAGGCCTTGCAGCGGATCATAGATATCGCCACAGCCGTAAATCCATATTTCGTCATAGAGCGAGGCCAGTGCGGGGCCGACGCCTTTGCGCTGCCATTCCTGGTCGAGCGCCTCGGCATCGTCGAGCACATCACGCAGACCCAGCACTAGCCGCGTACCTGCCGCTTTCAGAGCGGTGAGGGTCTGTGTCAGTTCGCCGCGCAGTCCCAGTGGTTCCTTGTCGACGATCATCAGGTCGGGCCGGAAGATGCGCGCTGTCTCCTCGATAATTTCGGCGCGCAGCAGAAATGCGTCCGCAGCCTCAAGAGACAGTTTCAGTGGCGTATAAGCTCCATCTTTCAGCTTGATGACGCCCGGCACGCGAACAAAATCGACACGTTCGGGAAATTCGAAGGCGCCGATGATTGGTGAGCCTGAAAGAATAAGCACGGTCACGTCTGGTCGGGCGGCGGTAAGCGCACCTGCCAACGCTCGGCAGCGGCGCAGATGGCCAAGGCCGAAACTGTCGTGGCTGTAGATGAGCACACGCGCCGGGCGATGCGTCACATAAATCTCCTGCCGATCATGCCCTCACTATAGCTTGACCTGTGGCGACGTCATGAGCGTTTCGCAGGGTTTTTGCGGGCACGATGTTGAAGGGGGTCAAGAGATAGAAATGGTCGGAGCGGCGGGATTCGAACCCACGACCCCCAGTCCCCCAGACTGATGCGCTACCAGGCTGCGCTACGCTCCGACCTTTGGGGCGCGACGGGCAGGCCCGGCGCGAGGCCGGGCTTATAGGCGGGCGCGCCGCCGGGCGCAATGGCAGGTAATGCGCCACCAGTCGCTCGAAATGATAGGCCGCCCATACCCGTAAACGGCGCTGGCAGGATGGCTTTATCCGCAAGCCGTCTTGAGTGCGAGTTTGCAGGCTTTCGCAAGTGCGTGCGTGGCCCCCCTCAGGAGCGCCAGCCTGCCTGATGGGCGAAGGCTTCGCGGGCCTTGATGTAGTCCGCATATTTGCGAGGCGGCTTGTCACCATCGGCAGCGGCCCGAACGCGCTGGCGCACCAGTTCTTCGGCCAGTGGGTAGAGCCCGACCTGAGCGCGCCGTGCATCGACCTGTGCCACATTGTCGATGGGCCACGGGGAAAGGTTGCCTGCCTGATCCCAGTGCAGCTGCGTGCCGAAGGTCTGGTAGCGCCCCTCAAAAACCGCAATGCGATCCACCAGCAGGGCAAGACGCAGGGCCGTTGCATCATCATTGGGCGGATCAGCCGTGGTGGCGACGCGGCGCATCAGGGCCGGGCGCGAGATCGCGTGCTGCACGATCAGCCAGAAAGCGCCGACCGCCTCGGCACCCACTTCATGCACTTCCGGCCAGAAGCCCTCGTCCAGACGCGCCATCAGCCAGTCCGCATTCGCCTCGTGGCAGCCGCGCATCTGCGGGTTGTAATCGCGGAACAGTGTGCCCTTGCGTACCAGCTCGGCGCGCAGATCGCTGTCCGTCTTTGCACGGGCGACCAGTTCCCTGCCGATGGCTTCCCTGTCGAACACGACTGTCAGGCGAGGCTGGCGTCGATGTCCTTGCAGGCCTTCAGAAGCCCGCGCACGGCTTCCACCGACTTGGCGAACATGTCCTTTTCGGCGGCATCCATCGGGAACTCGATCACCTGTTCCGCGCCACCCGCGCCGATCACCACCGGCACGCCGACATAGATGTCCTTCATGCCATACTGTCCGTTCAGATGCGCGGCGCAGGCCAGCACGCGCTTCTTGTCGTGCAGATAGGACTTGGCCATCAGGATGGCGCTTTCGGCAGGGGCGTAATAGGCGCTGCCGGTTTTCAGCAAAGCGACGATCTCACCGCCGCCGCCGCGCGTGCGCTTGACGATGGCGTCCAGCTCGGCCTGCGTCATCTTGCCCTGTTCCATCAGAACCGGCAGCGGCAGTCCGCCCACCGTGGAATAGCGCACCATCGGCACCATGTCGTCGCCGTGGCCGCCCAGCGTCCAGGCGTGGATGTCTTCCACCGAGACGCCGAACTTTTCGGCCAGGAACCAGCGGAAGCGGGCCGAATCCAGAACGCCCGCCATGCCGACCACCTTATTGGCGGGCAGGCCGGAAAACTTCTGCAGCGCCCACACCATCGCGTCGAGCGGATTGGTGACGCAGATGACGAAGGCGTTGGGGGCATGCGCCTTGATGCCTTCGCCCACCGCCTTCATGACTTTCAGATTGATGCCGATCAGATCATCGCGGCTCATGCCCGGCTTGCGCGGCACGCCGGCGGTGACGATGCACACATCAGCGCCTGCGATGTCGGCATAGTCGTTGGCGCCTTTCAGCAGGCTGTCCTTGCCGAAAATCGTTGACGCTTCGGCGATATCCAGCGCCTTGCCCTGCGGCGTGCCCTCGGCGATGTCGAACAGGATCACATCGCCCAGTTCCTCGCGCGCGGCGATATGGGCCAGCGTACCGCCGATCATGCCGGCACCGATAAGGGCGATTTTCTTGCGAGCCATGGGGCCTCCTTCAGGGGCGATTCAGTGCGGAAAACTGGGCACGGGGGTAGACCCGTTGCGCCCCGGATTCAAGGCGGCGCTGCAAGCGGCGAAAGTCAGACCATCATCATGACGGACACGCCAACCAGAACAGCCAGAAGCACTACAGCGATGCCTGCGAGGACTGCCATGACATCTTTCTGTGTGGGCGTCCGCACGGCGTGGGCGATGGTGATCCCATCATATAGGTCGCCAATCTGCGGTTCGCGGCTCAAAACAGCTGGCAGGGATTGTCTGCTGCAAAACTGGTATGCTTTGTAGAAGAAGCTAAATATGCCAAACAATCCTGCAAAAGCGATAACTACATATACAGGTTTCATGTCTGGAATGACGAAAATCGATAAGAGATAAGCCGGAATTAGCAGTGCAGTAAGTAAACATCTTCCCCACCAGCCCAGACAATACAGCGTCCATGCTCTGTCCGCTTTTTGTGTCGTGGGGAAAATCGCCAGAAAATGGGATGGCGCGCCTGATCCCGATGAACGCCGCCATGGTCCCCAGACCGCAGCTGGCACTGCGATGGCATACTGGCCTGCCGTGCCTGTATCACTCATGGTTGTGACCCTAAAAATGCACCGAAGCTCGCTTCAAAGTGCTCTCAGTATCGACCCCGCAAGAACAGCGACGCATATCGCCAGAACGAGGCCTGACGTCAGCATGCTGTGCCGGGCCACAATACGGTGTTCCAGATGTGGGGGAACAGGCGTCTTGCCATCATGAAGACGCTTCCCGAACCAGTAATAAGCGCCCCAGATATTGATCAGCAAAACAAAGAGGCCGGTGGGCATAGTTCGCGGCATCACACCCGTCAGGTTATCATAGGCTGTGATGGCCGAAACCGCGATCAACGGCCAGACGCTCCATACCAGAAGCCTTGGCAGCCAGGCATTGCGGAAGCCGTAAAGCGCGGGGAAGCGACACCCCCACAGCGGCGTGGGGGTGGCTAGCAGATAGGGGTAATCTGCCTCCTGCGGAATACCGCTGTCTGGTATAGTGACCGGTCCCTTCAGAATGTGCTGATCACTTTTAGCAGGGTGCGCTGGCTTCATGAGTCTGCCTACAGGAACGACCAGATCAACGAGACAAGCAATATGAGTGGCGCGCCGGTCATCAGTAACCACATGGTCCGGTGGACATTGCGCCCCAATATGTGGGTCACGCGCGTGCTGCCCGTTCGGTCACCTATGGTGGGCACAATGTCAGGACGCCACGCCAGCGCCACTGCGTGACGTTTGACATAGACGGGTAGCAAGAGGGTGGAGAGGCTCAACACGACCATGGTCCATGCAATCCAGGAATGGGGGGATTCCACATGCAGGCACAGAAGGAGCGCCAAATAGAGGCAATAGAGCCAGATGGCTGTGTTTCCGACCCAGAACAGGATCAGGAAAATCCACGATTTATACTGACTGTCAAAGCTCAGGAGAATTGGCTTGTCGGAAGATATGCTGTCTGAGGCGCCGTATGTAACCCTTGTCAGACCTGCATCCAGAAACACCCCAAATCCTGATTGGCTGTGCGGTGGATCAGATGGCAAGCAAGCGTCATGTGACATTACGTCAACCTAACAGCTTATTTTGTTCCTGTCACCCTTTTGAGGGCTAGCCTTTATAGCGGGCTTTTGCGCGCTCGACATAGGTCTGGACATCGGCGCGGTCACGCAGCTCGCGGGCCCAGCGGCCAAACACCTTGGCGCTGCGTTCCGGGGCGACGCCCAGCTGCACATGGCCGACGCCTGCATTCACCGTTTCCCAGTATTCGGCAATCAGCCCACCCGACAGGCGGAAGCGGCTGACCCCGTCGATCACCACTTCCTTGTCCATGAAATCGGGCATTGTCGAAATGAACCGCGACAGCGAACGGGCATAACCCGTTTCGCCGTTCACCACCGGATCGAAGAAACGCCAGTCATAGTCGCGGCAATGCGCGTGGAAGTGATCGGTCAGCATGTGGTTGATGGCCTCGCGCCCGGTGAACGCGCCATAGATGTAATCGTGATAGATGCCATCAGGCGTGAAGCAGGCGGCAAACGCGGCAGCATCGGCCCGACTGGCGGCATCACCCATACGGTTCAGCAGGGCGGTGAAGGCGGCATTGTCCATCAGGTGATCCTTTGGGTGAAGCGCTCCTTCACCAGCAGCTCGGCGATCTGCACGGCGTTCAGCGCCGCGCCTTTCTTCAGGTTATCGGAAACGATCCACATGGAAAGACCGTTGGCCACGCTGACATCGCCCCGCACGCGGCTGACATAGACTTCATCATCGCCCACGCACTCCGAAGGCGTGATGTAGCCGCCATCTTCGTGCCGGTCGATCAGCATCACGCCGGGTGCAGCACGCAGCAGGGTTTTGGCGCGCTGCGCGGTGATGGGGCGTTCAAACTCTGCCGTGCAGGTTTCGCCATGGCCGCGAAACGTGCCGACCCGCACGCAGGTCGCCTGCATCCTGATGTCGGGGCCCAGAATCTTGCGCGTTTCCTGCGCCTGTTTCAGTTCCTCGTCCGTGCTGCCATCGGCCAGAAAGCTGCCCACCTGGGGGATGGCGTTATAGGCGATCTGTTTTGGAAACTTGTGGCGTTCAATTGGATCGCCCACGAACACGGCGCGGGCCTGCGAGAACAATTCGTTCATGCCGTCCTTGCCCGCGCCTGACACCGACTGGAAGGTCGTGACCACCAGCCGCGTGATGTTCGCCTCGTCATGCAAAGCCTTCAGCGCCACGACGCGGTGAATGGTGGAGCAGTTCGGGTTGGCGATGATGTTTTTCTTCGTGTGGCGTGCCAGCGTGTGGCCATTCACCTCAGGCACCACCAGCGGCACAGCGGCATCCATGCGCCAGGCCGAGGAATTGTCGATCACCACCGCCCCTGTCGCCGCGATCTTCGGCGCCCATTCCTTTGAGACAGTGCTGCCCGCACTCATCAGCACGATGCTGGTGCCGGTGAAGTCATAAGCGGCGAGATCGCGGCTTTTCAGCGTGCGGTCGCCGAACGAGACCTCAGTGCCCTGAGATTTGCGCGAAGCGAGCGCCGTCACCTCGGCGGGGAACTGACGCTCGGCCAGCACGTTGAGCATCTCGCGCCCGACCGAGCCCGTGGCACCGACAACAGCGAGTTTGAGGGTCATGGTCTTACCCTACCGTGCGATCCAGCGCCTTCAGGATCGCATCGCCCATGCCGGTGGTGGAAACCTGTGTCTTGCCCGCCTGCATGATGTCACCCGTGCGAAGACCATCATCCAGCACACGCGCCACTGCGCCTTCGATCAGCGCGGCATTCGCTTCGTCGTCCAGCGAATAACGCAGGCACATGGCGAAGGAGAGGATCGCCGCAATCGGGTTGGCGAGGTTCTTGCCTGCAATGTCAGGCGCGCTGCCATGGATCGGCTCGTACAGCGCCTTGGCCTTGCCGGTCGCTGCATCTTTCGCACCCAATGACGCTGAGGGCAGCATGCCGAGCGAGCCGGTCAGCATCGCCGCTTCGTCGGAGAGAATGTCGCCGAACAGATTGTCGGTGACGATCACGTCGAATTGCTTGGGGTTACGCACCAGCTGCATGGCGCAGTTGTCCGCGAGAATGTGCTGGAGGTTCATGTCGGCATACTCGGTGGCGTGAACGTGGGTCACTTCCTCGCGCCACAGCATGCCGGTGTGCATGACGTTCGACTTTTCTGCCGAATGGACGAGGCCTTTGCGCTTCTTCGCCAGATCAAAGGCGACGCGCGCGATGCGGCGCACTTCCTCGGTCGTGTAAAGCTGCGTGTCGACCGCCTTGCGCGAACCGTCCGCCAGCTTTTCGATGCCGCGCGGCTCGCCGAAATAAACCCCGCCCGTCAGTTCGCGCACGATCATGATGTCGAGGCCGGAAACGAGATCGGCTTTCAGACTGGAAGCATCGGTCAGCGCCGGAAAGCACAGTGCCGGGCGCAGATTGGCGAACAGCTCCATGTCCTTGCGCAGACGCAGGAGGCCGCGTTCGGGTTTCTTGTCGAACGTGTTCTTATCCCATTTGGGGCCGCCCACCGCACCGAACAGCACGGCGTCCGCCGCATGCGCCTTGGCCATGGCGGCATCGGTGATGGCCTCGCCCGTGGTGTCCAGCGAGATGCCGCCGACCCGATCTTCATCCAGATCAAAATGAACCGAACGGTGTTTCGCCAGCCAGTCGATGATGCGGCGCACCTCGCTTGTGACTTCGGGGCCAATCCCGTCGCCGGGCAGAAGCAGGAGTTTGCGATTCATGATTTACAGCCAGGGCTTGGAAAGGTGTTTCTTTGTTTCGTAGTCACTGATTGCCCCTTCATCGCGCAGGGTCAGGCTGATGTCGTCCCAGCCGTTCAGCAGAATCTGTTTGCGGAAGGGGTCGATCTCGAAATGGATGACGCCGCCATCGGGGCCGCGGATTTCCTGTTTTTCCAGATCAACGCTGATGACGGCATTGGCCCCGCGTTCGGCATCATCCATCAGTTTGTCGATCTCGGTCTGCGGCAAAGCTATGGGCAGGATGCCGTTCTTGAAGCAGTTGCCATAGAAGATGTCGGCGAAGCTGGGCGCAATGATGCAGCGTATGCCGAAATCAAGCAGCGCCCAAGGCGCGTGTTCGCGGCTGGAGCCGCAGCCGAAATTGGCGCCGGTCACCAGGATCTGCGCGTTTTTGTAAGCGGGCCGGTTCAGCACGAAATCGGGAATCTCTTTCCCGTCCGGCGTGCGGCGCATTTCATCGAACAGCGCCTTGCCAAGGCCAGAACGCTCGATGGTTTTCAGGAACTGCTTGGGGATGATCATGTCGGTATCGACATTGACCAGCGGCATGGGCGCAGCGACGGCGGTGAGGGTGTTGAAGGGTTCCATGGCCTTGCCTTACAGAAAGTCGCGCGTGTCGGTCAGCGTGCCTTTGATGGCCGCCGCAGCCGCCATTGCTGGCGAGACGAGATGCGTGCGTCCACCGCGCCCTTGCCGGCCCTCGAAATTGCGGTTGGAAGTGGAAGCGCAGCGTTCTTCCGGGTTCAGCCGGTCAGCATTCATGGCAAGGCACATCGAACAACCCGGCTCGCGCCAGTCGAATCCGGCGGCGCGGAAAATCTCGTGCAGCCCTTCAGCCTCGGCCTGTTCTTTCACTAGGCCCGAGCCCGGCACGACCATCGCGTAGACATGGCTCGCAACCTTGCGGCCCTTTGCGATGGAGGCGGCCACGCGCAGATCTTCGATGCGGCCATTGGTGCACGAACCGATGAACACGCGATCGACCTTGATGTCCGAAATCCTCTCGCCCGCTTTCAGCCCCATATAGGTGAGCGCGCGTTCCTTGGCGGCGCGCCGTCCTGGGTCGCTCTCGCTGGCCGGGTCAGGCACCGCGCCCGTGATGGGCGCAACGTCTTCCGGGCTGGTGCCCCAGGTGACCAGCGGGGGAATATCGGCAGCATCCAGCACGATCTCGGCATCGAAGCTGGCGTCGGCATCCGAGAACAGCGACTTCCAGTAGGCCAGAGCCATTTCCCATGCGCCGCCTTTGGGCGCTTTGGCGCGGCCTTGCAGATAGGCGAAAGTGGTTTCGTCCGGCGCGACCAGACCGGCGCGCGCGCCGGCCTCTATCGACATGTTGCAAAGCGTCATGCGACCTTCCATCGAAAGGGCACGGATCGCTTCGCCCGCATATTCAATGACGTAACCCGTGCCGCCCGCGGTGCCGATGCGCCCGATGATCGCCAGCGTGATGTCTTTCGCCCCGACGCCGGGGCCGGGCGTGCCGTTTACTGTGACACGCATGTTCTTTGATTGCGGCATGCGCAGCGTTTGCGTTGCCAGCACATGCTCAACCTCGGATGTGCCGATGCCGAAGGCCAGCGCGCCGAACGCGCCGTGGGTGGAGGTGTGGCTGTCACCGCACACGATGGTCATGCCGGGCTGGGTCAGACCCTGTTCCGGGCCGACGATATGGACGATGCCCTGACGCACATCGTCCATCGCATAATGTTCAATGCCGAACTCTGCGGCGTTCTTCGCCAGCGTCTCGACCTGGAGTTTGGATTCCGGGTCAGTGATCCCGTCTATCCCCGCCGCGCGTCCTTCGGTCGGCACGTTATGATCGGGCACCGCCAGCACCGCTTCCGGGCGGCGCACCTTGCGGCCTGTCATGCGCAGGCCCTCAAAAGCCTGCGGACTGGTCACCTCGTGCACGAGGTGACGGTCAATATAGATGACCGGCAGCTCGCCCGGCGTGGCGGAGACGAGATGCTCGTCCCAGATTTTATCATAGAGGGTGCGCGGGCCAGTCATGTCGACATCCACAAGTAATCTTGTGGGTGATTAGCGTTTCGCAGGCGCAGCGCATAGGGAAACAATCACTTGGCATGTCGTAAATGATTACCGCCTACGTCACGCAAGTGTTGCCGCGTTGACGTCCTTACGTTGCGCCATGGCTTTAGGTTCGGCCCACCCTAGGAGGATAAGCCATGATGACCGAACAGGAACTGCCAGTGCTCGACGAAGACGAGATCGCCGCGATTGATGAAGCCGAAGAGATCGTTTCCGAAGAGGAAGCCGCTGGCGAAGAAGGCGACGCCGACGAAGACCATGAAGACGGTGATGACGAAGAAGCCGGCGATGAAGACGGTGAGGACGCCCCGGAAGAAGACGCCGCTGAAGACGCCGCCTGAACGCCTTTCCCCCGCCGCATTTGGTTGAGACGCTCTGGCCCCATGAACCAGAGCGTTTTGCATTTCAGCCGCCGCCAGTTTCTGGGCGCGGCGCTCGTTCTGCCGTTTGCCATGCAGGCGCGGGCAGAGCCGGATGTGCCGCTCTGGAAAGGGCTCGTGGATGCGGCGACGGCGCAGATCGGCGTCACCACGCTTTACGATCCATCTTATGTCTCAATCCCTTATCCGATGGGCGATGTGCCGCGCGACCGAGGCGTGTGCTGCGATGTCATTATTCGCGCCTGTCGCGATGGCTGGGGCCTCGATCTGCAGCAGCTTGTGCATGAAGACATGCAGGCGCATTTTTCAAAGTATCCGAAAAACTGGGGCCTTAGCCGCACCGACACCAATATCGACCATCGCCGGGTGCCGAACCTCGCCACGTTTTTCCGCCGCGCCGGGGCCGAACTGATGGCGGAAGACGACCTTCAGCCTGGCGACATCGTCACCCTGACCGTGCCGAACAACCTGCCGCATATCGCCATCATGTCGAACCAGCGAAGCGGGCAAGGCCGTCCGCTGCACATCATCCACAATATTGGCGGCGGCACGCAGATCGAGGATCGGCTGGCCGAGTTCCCCATCACCGGACGCTTCCGCTGGCATGGCGCCTCGCCATAAGGGCTGGACTCAGGTCAGCCTTTATGTTCCTGTATTGTTCTCAGTGGAGGACATGATGGCATCGACACTTGGCGCATATATCACGGTGAAGGGTGGCGATGCCGCCATCGCCTTTTACAAAGAGGCTTTCGGGGCAGAGGAAATCAGCCGTATGCCCGCCGACAATGACCCGTCCAAGGTCATGCATGCCGAGCTGAAACTGTTTGGCGGGGTGCTGATGCTGTCGGACGAGTTTCCTGAGTTTGGCGGGCCTGTGAAAAGCCCGGCAGCACTGGGTGGCACCAGCTTCAACATGATTATCGGATTTGACAAAGCGGCAGAGGTGGATGCCGCCATCGCCCGCGCTGAAAAGGCCGGGGCGAGCGTTTCCATGCCCGCCGCCGACATGTTCTGGGGCGACCGGTTCGGGATGGTCGTTGACCCATTTGGTCATGCCTGGGGCTTTGGTGCACCGGCCAGCGCGACCTGAAGCCGTCGATGCCTCTTGCCTTTTGGGTTGATTGGTTGTGCGCTGGCCGCACTGACATTCAACGTATCCCAAGGCATTTCCATGGACTTCAACTTCGGTGATCTTCTCGACACGATCGAGTCTGCCATTGATCAAAGTGCGCTCGCTTTTGCGCATGGCGATCGCATCATCAACTGGGGCGAGGCGGGGCAGCGCACCAACCGTCTGGCCCGCGCCTTTGTGGCGGCAGGTCTGAAGCCCGGTGACAAGGTCGCGCATTATATGCGCAACGAACCGGCCTATATGGAAGTCACCCATGCCTGTTTCAAAGGCCGCTTCACGCATGTGAACGTGAACTATCGCTATCGCGCCGACGAGGTTGCCTACATCATCGACAATTCGGATGCGGCAGCGGTTGTCTATGGGCCTGAGTTTGCCGGGATCATCGCGGAAATCCGCCCGCGCCTGAACAAGGTGAAGCTTTTTCTGGAAACCGGCGCGCCACTTGAGAAACTGGCTTCGCAGGGTGACGGCACCCCGCTGGGTATCAAGCGCGACCCTGAAGACATGATGTTCCTTTATACGGGCGGCACCACTGGCATGCCCAAAGGCGTGATGTGGCCACACCGCGCGCTGCGCGAGATTCAGCTGATCGGTGCGCGCAAACTGGGCGCTGCCCCTGAAACCCATGAAGCCGTTGCGGCCCTTGTCAAAATGCCGGGCCGGTCAGTTGGCCTGCCTGCCTGCCCGTTGATGCATGGCACCGGGTTCTTCTCAGCCATCGCCGTGACCATGGGCGGCGGCGCTATTGTCACACTGGAAAACCCGCATTTTGATGCGCATGAACTCTGGCGCGCTGTCGAACGGCACCGCGTCACCGGGATTGCCATCGTGGGTGAGTCCTTTGCAAAACCGATGCTCAAGGCGCTTGAGGAAGGCAGCTATGATGTGTCGTCGGTCCTTTCGGTCGGATCATCGGGCGTGATGTGGAGCGCTGAAACCAAACGCGCGCTGCTGGCCTTCATGCCGCAGGCGGTGATGACCGACAGTTTCGGCGCGTCAGAAGGTGTTGGCTTCGGCGTCTCGATGATGACCAAGGACGGCGAGGTTGGCACCGGCAAGTTCACCATTGGCGAACGCTGTCAGGTGTTTGATGAAAACGATCAGCCCGTTCAGCCGGGCAGCGGCGTGCGCGGCATCATCGCGCTCGGAGAGCCAATCCCCTTTGGCTATTACGGTGATGAAGCCAAAACCCGTGGCACGTTCCGGGTGATCGGGGGCAAGCGTTATTCTGTGCCGGGTGACTGGTGCACGGTGGAAGCCGACGGCTCGCTCACCCTGCTGGGGCGCGGCAGCGCTTCAATCAATACGGGCGGTGAAAAGGTTTTCCCCGAAGAGGTGGAGGAGGCGCTGAAGACGCATCCTTCCATTGAAGACGCGCTGGTGGTGGGTATGCCAGATCCGGATTGGGGTCAGGCGATCACCGCGGTTGTGAAGCTCGTGCCTGGTCACGGTTTTGCCGAAGACGAACTGCGCGCCCATGTGCGCGCCCGGCTTGCACCCTACAAAGCACCCAAGCGCGTATTGCTCGGCGATCAGGTCAGCCTGCGCGCGCCCAATGGCAAGGCTGATTACAAATCAGCCTCGGCCTTTGCGAAGGAAGTGCTCAGTCACTAGCCAGCAGGGCATCAATCGCCTGAAGGTGCACGCTCGTTTCGTCAGCGGTCAGATATGAGCCGCTGAACGAATTGCGGGCGAGCGCTGCCAGTTCGGCTTTGCTGAGGTTCAGCGCCTGAGCCACTACGCGGAAATTATCGTTCACATAGCCGCCGAAATAGGCGGGGTCATCGGAATTGACAGTGGCCCTCAAGCCCAGATGCAGCATGCGCTTAAGCGGATGCTGCGTCATGTCATGCACCACGCAGAGCTTCAGGTTGGAGAGCGGGCAGACGGTCAATGTCATGCCTTCATGCGCCAATCGTTTCACCAGCGCCTCGTCTTCCAGCGCGCGATTGCCGTGGTCGATGCGCCCGACTTTCAGCACATCCAGCGCCTCATAAACGTAAGCGGGCGGGCCTTCCTCGCCCGCATGAGCAGTCAGGTGCAGGCCGCGCTCACCTGCGGCCTTGAACACACGCGCAAATTTTGCTGGCGGATGGCCGACTTCAGATGAATCCAGCCCGACACCCGCGATGCGATCAAGATAAGGTTCAGCCATCTTCAGTGTGGCCATAGCCGCGTCTTCATCCAGATGGCGCAGGAAGCACAGGATCAGCTTTGCTGTGACGCCAAGCTCGGCCTGTGCCTGCTTCATCGCAGCCAGAAGGCCCTCCGCAACCACACTGAACGGCACGCCGCGATCCGTATGGGTTTGCGGGTCGAAGAAAATCTCGGTGTGCTTCACATTGTCAGCCGCCGCCTTGCGGAAATAGGCCAAAGCCAGATCGTGAAAATCCCCCTCGGTCTGCAGCACATCCGCGCCCGCATAATAGATGTCGAGGAAGTCCTGGAGGCGCGAGAAATCATAGGCTGCGCGCACCTCCTCAACAGATTTGAACGGCAGCGCGCGCTTATTACGACGGGCGAGCGCAAACATCATCTCAGGTTCAAGGCTGCCTTCGATATGCAGGTGCAGCTCTGCCTTGGGCAGTTTCGAAATGAAGGCGGCGATGTCAGACATTCAGGCGCGCTCAAAAATCGCAGCGATGCCCTGTCCACCGCCGATGCACATGGTTTCCAGACCATAGCGCGCGCCACGGCGTTTCATCTCGTTCAGCATGGTCGCCAGAATGCGCCCGCCGGTTGCGCCGATGGGATGGCCAAGCGAGATGCCTGATCCGTTGACGTTGAGAATGTCATGGCGGGCATCGTCATCGGACCATCCCCAGCCTTTCAGCACACCCAGAACCTGCGGCGCGAAGGCCTCGTTCAGTTCCACAAGGCCGATATCATTCCAGCCCATGCCGGTCTTTGCGAACAGTCGCTCCAGCGCCGGAACCGGGCCAAGACCCATCGTCGCGGGATGGCAGCCCGCCGCTGCCCAGCCTACGAAGAACCCGGAAGGGGTCAGCCCCAGCTCGGCCAACTTGTCTTCTGCGACGATCAGACAGGCTGCACCCGCATCATTCTGCTGGCTGGCATTGCCTGCGGTAACGACGCCGTCTTTCATGATTGGCTTCAGTGCGGCCATGCTCTCAACCGTCGCATCGGCCCGCACGCCTTCATCGCGGCTGACGATCACTGGATCGCCTTTTCTCTGCGGCACGGCGACTTTCACCAGTTCCTCGTCGAACTTGCCCGCCGCCCATGCCGCCGCGGCGCGCTGATGGCTGCGCGCTGCATAAGCGTCAGAAGCTTCGCGCGTGATGCCGCATTGCCTGGCGACGTTTTCCGCCGTCTCGATCATGCCGCTGATCTTTCCAAAGCGTTCAAAGGGCTGCGAGCGTTCGCGGCCACGTTCAAGCCGATCATACATCGTCACCGCGCCACCGCGCGCGCCGCCGCGCATGGCGGTGGTGTAGTATTCGACATTACTCATGCTTTCAGCTCCGCCGGCGATCACGACATCAGCGGCCCCGGTTTCGATCATCATCGCAGCGGTGGAGATGGCTGAAACGCCGCTGCCGCAGCGCCGGTCCATCTGGATGCCCGGCACCTCGATCGGTAGGCCTGCTGCCAGCGCCGCATAGCGCCCAAGGCACGGCGCTTCACCATTGGCATAGCCCTGCGAGAACACAACATCCTCGATCAGCATCGGGTCGATGCCGGTGCGTGCGACGACCTCTTTCACCACCAGCGCGGCCAGCTGTTCCACCGGCATGGCGCTGAGCCCACCTTGATATCTGCCCACCGGCGTGCGGATGGGGGAAACGATGGCGGCGCGGCGCAGGGTTCGGGTGGACATGGAGGCTCCAGTGTTTGTGCAGTGCATCTAAGCCCTTGTGACGCTTTCTGCCAACCGCTTGCCGAAAACGTCAGGTGGCGCAATCATCACCCAAAGACATGCGGAGGTATCCATGAGTGCCGAGATCACGCTCGATCAGGCTTTGGCGGAAGCCCATATCCCGACCCTGATGATGGTGCTGGTGCATCTGACAGGGGATGCCAGTCATCTGGAGCGCGCGCCGCAGCTGGCCTACATGCCTGCCGATGACGGGCAGGGTGGCTTGCCGGAAGAATATCGCCAGGACATGCGCGACAGGGTCAAGGCCGCATGGCTGGCTCACAAGGCAGGCAAGCCGATCGCCGCGAAGCCCGATGCGGCCACACTGCGGCGGATGATGGATAAGATCGCAGGCGCCGCCATTCCCGAACACTATGTGCCGTTTCTTCTGGAAGAACTTCACATGGATGCAGAAGATCCCAAGCGTCCGGCCCCCATCGCGCCGAAACTGAAGGCGGCCAACCGTGACATGAAGGTGCTGATTATCGGCGCAGGCATGTCAGGCCTGCTTGCGGCTCTGCGCCTTGCCCAGGCGGGCATTGATGTCGAGATCATCGAAAAGAATGCCGACGTGGGCGGTACATGGCTGGATAATGTGTATCCGGGCTGCCGGGTCGATAACCCCAGCCACATGTATTCCTATTCCTTTGAGGACAATCACGTCTGGCCGTATCTGTTTTCAACCCAGCCGGTTCTGCTGGAGTATTTCCGCAGTGTCGCTAAACGCCACGATCTCAAAAAGCATATCCGCTTCGGCACAGAGGTTCTCGACACGCGCTATGACGAGGCAGGCGCCACCTGGGTCACGCGCATCAAGAATAAAGACGGGCGCGAGGAAACGTTGCGCACCAATGCGGTCATCAGCGCGGTGGGCCAGCTCAACCGGCCACGCTATCCAGAAGAAATCGAAGGCTATGGCAGTTTCAATGGGCCGTCTTTCCATTCAGCGCGCTGGGATCATGGCGTTGATCTGAAGGGCAAGCGCGTATTGGTGATTGGCACGGGGGCCAGCGCCTTCCAGTTCGTGCCTGCCATTGCACCCGATGTCGCGCATATGACCGTCTTTCAGCGTACCGCGCCGTGGCTGTTGCCGACGCCTGATTATCACTTTGCGACGGGCGCGGGCGTCAACTGGCTGATCCAGAACATGCCGCTTTACGACAAATGGTATCGCTTCTGGCTGTTCTGGCAGGGCACCGACGGCGTCTACGAAGCGATGAAGCTCGACCCGGCATGGGCCGACAGACCGGGCCGGGTCAGCGAGCTGAACAACATGCTGCGCGAGATGATGATTGGCCTCGTCACCGCACAGGTGGCTGACCGCCCCGATCTGATCGGCAAGGTCATCCCCGACTATCCAATGGGCGGCAAGCGCATGGTGCGTGACAATGGCGTGTGGCTTGGCGCGCTGAAACGCGACAATGTCAGCCTCGTCACCGAAAAGATCGCGCGGATCGTTCCTGATGGCGTGGTCACGGCTGACGGGGTGACGCACAAGGCCGATGTCCTCATCTATGGCACCGGCTTCAAGGCCAGCTCCTTCCTCGACACGTTCAGGATCTATGGTCGGGGCGGGCGTGAACTGCACGATCAGTGGCAGGGCGATGCGCGGGCCTATCTGGGTGTGCATGCACCGGGTTTCCCCAATTTCTTCATGATCTATGGCCCGAACACCAACATCGTCGTGAATGGGTCGATCATTTTCTTTTCCGAATGCGGGGTGCGTTACATTGTGGGCTGTCTCGATCTGCTGGCCGAAAGCGGCGCTGCGACACTGGAAGTGCGGCAGGCTGTGCACGATGCGTTCAATGCGCGGGTCGATGCACAGAACCAGCAGATGGCCTGGGGCTCGCCGCATGTGTCCAGCTGGTACAAGAACGCCAAAGGCCGCGTCAGCCAGAACTGGCCGTTCCCCAATGTCGAATACTGGCAGGCCACGCTGAAACCCGGTCCGGATGATTTCATTCTATCCGGCCCGCCATCACGCGCCGCAGCAGAATGATGCAGCTTGATGAAGCGGCGGCCGCGCGGCTGGCTCACGCGGCGTTGGGCCATGTCACGCGGGTTTATCCCTCTGTGGTCGCGCTCAGCCTGACCGGGCCGGCGGATCTCGTGCCGCCCGATCAGGCAACACCGCTGTTTCGCGGCTCTTATGACTGGCATAGCTGCGTGCATGGCTATTGGACGCTGACCCGCCTGAAGCGTCTGTTTCCTTCCGCGCCATTTGCACGGGACATCGCTGTATTGCTGAAGCGCGAGATCACGCGCGCCAATGCTGCCGCCGAAACGCAGTGGTTGTCGCTTGAGAAGAACCGCGCATGGGAACGGCCTTACGGCTGGGCCTGGCTGCTGATGCTGGTGGCCGAACTGCGCGTTTCGCCAGACACAGATGTCTATGCGGGCCGGTTGCAAGATGCGGCAGATGTTATTGTAGCGCGGCTTGCAGCCTATCTGCCGCGCCTGACCTATCCGGTGCGCAGCGGGGTTCATTCCAACACTGCTTTCGCCATGCTGCTGACACTGACCTATGCCCGCAAACACGATGCCGTGTTGAAGGCGCTGATCATCAAATCCGCGAAACGCTGGTTCGGAAATGACGCCGCTTGCACCGCATGGGGTGAGCCATCGGGCGAGGATTTTCTTTCAGCGGCGCTGACGGAAGCGGCATTGATGACGCATGTTCTGGGGCGGTCGGCATTCAATGAATGGATGGCGCGCTTCATGCCGCGTGTGCCGAAACATCTTTTCGCGCCAGCACATGTGAGTGACCGCAGTGATGGCCGCATCGCCCACCTCGATGGGCTCAATCTCAGCCGCGCCTGGGCGATGCGTATGATCGCGAGCAGACTGGATGCGCCTGCAAACGCGGCGCGCTTCCAGAAAGCCTCGGGCCTGCATCTCGCCGCCAGCCTGCCACATGTGACGGGCGACTATATGGGCGAACACTGGCTCGCCAGCTTCGCGCTTCTTGCCTTGAGTGACCCTAGGCGCGCGCGCGTAACAGCATCGCCGCGGTGCCGGCCAGCGTAGCGATGGCGATATAGTGCGCGGGCCAGAGGGGATCGCTCAGCATCAGATTGGCGAGCAGCGGCGGTGTTGCGGCGGCGGAAATCGCATAGGCCGTATTGTAGGCGAACGAGACGCCTGAGAACCGCACGTCCGGCGGAAAGGCCCGCACCATCATCACAGGCACGATCACCACGAACCCGCTGGTGACCCCGGCCAGGGCATAGGCCGGAACCAGCATGGCCTTGTCGTGCAGCGGCGCACCATAAAGCAGATAGGCCCCCGCGATGAAGGCGAGCGCGGCGATCAGGGTCATGATGCTTAGACCGACGCGGTCAATCGCCGCACCCACGCCGACGCAGGCCAGCGTCAGCGTGAAGGTGCCAACCACATTGGCCCATGATGTTTCGAGCGGCGCATAGCCGTGCAGCTTCTGCAGAAAGCCCGGTGCCAGAAGAATGATGCCGACAATCGTGGCGGTCAGCATCCATGTGGCGATGATTGAAACGAGCGTCGCGCGCCCATGCTGTTTCAACACACGGGCCAGCGGCAGGGCGGTTCTATCACGCTTCTCAGCGTGCATGGCCTGAAACACAGGTGTTTCCTGCAGGTAACGGCGCAGCACCATGGCGGTGAGGCCAAAGACACCGCCCACCAGAAACGGCACGCGCCACGCCCAGTCCTGAACCTGTTGTGGTGTGTAGTTGGCATTGATCGCCAGTGCCATCAGCGAACCAAGCATGATGCCGAGTGTCAGCCCCGCCGTCAGCAAACCGCAGGCGAGGCCCACGCGGTTGGCAGGCACATGTTCTGACAGGAAAACCCATGCGCCGGGCGCTTCGCCACCAATGGCTGCGCCCTGTATGACCCGCAACAGCAGCAGGATCAGCGGTGCAGCGTATCCGATATCTTTGAAGGTCGGCATCAGGCCGATGGCCAGTGTCGGCAGTGCCATCATCAGCACGGACAGCACGAACATGCGCTTGCGCCCGACGAGATCGCCGAAATGCGCCAGCACGATGCCGCCAAGCGGGCGGGCGAGGTATCCGGCTGCAAACAGACCATAGGTCTGGGTCAGTTTCAGCCATTCGGGCATGTCAGCGGGAAAGAACAGCTGCGACAGCGCTACGGTGAAGAACACGAAAACGATGAAGTCGTAAAACTCCAGCGCCCCACCCAGCGAAGCGAGGGCCAATGTGCGCACGTCGCGGGGGCTCAGGTTTTCATGCACGGGACGAAAGCCCTGCCGGGTCAGCTCTGTCATGCTCGTTCCTTCATCTGCGCCAGCGCTTTTCGGTAGCGGGCGGTGATCGCATCACGGGCAACATGATGCCTGTTTTCGACAATCTGCTCGCCAGCACGCCAGACCGCATGGATGGATGCGCCCGCAAAAATCCATCCATCGAGTAGCCCATCGCCCTGCATCAAAGCCAGTGAAGGGTGATCTGCATCCAGCACCACGATATCGGCCAGTGATCCTTCGGCGATCCGGCGCGGCTCCAGCCCCAGCGCCTGTTCGCCGCCTGTGAGAGCTGCGTCAAAGAGACGCCGCCCGGTCGAGCCGCCTTTGGGGGCCAGCACATTGCGGGCGCGATGGGAAAGGCGCTGGATATATTCGAGTTGTTTCAACTCGTCCGCTGCCGAGACCAGAATGTTGGAATCGGTGCCAATGCCAAGACGACCGCCCTGACTGAGATAGCGCCGGGTGGGAAATATCCCATCGCCAAGATTGGATTCTGTCACTGGGCAGAGGCCCGCCACCGCACCGCTGGCGGCAAGCCGGTTCACCTCACCTTCGTTCAGATGTGTCGCGTGAATGAGGCACCAGCGTGCATCCAGCCCTGCACGGTCGAGCAGTACCTCAACCGGGCGTGCGCCGAAATGGGCAAGGCAGTCGGCCACTTCCTTCACCTGTTCGGCGGCATGAATGTGCACCGGGCCATCCTTAACCAGCCTGGCAACGGCCATCACTTCGTCAAGCGAAGCGGCGCGCAGCGAATGGGGCGCAACGCCAGTACGCGCATGTGGCAGTGAGTCAGCCATGCCGACACACCGTTCAACAATGCGCGCATAGGAATCGAGCGTGTTCAGGAATCGTGCCTGACGCGGACTGGCTGCAACACCGCCGAAATTGCCGTGCGCATAAAAGACCGGCAGTAAGGTGAGCCCCAAACCTGTCGCTGCGGAGGCCGCCGCGATGCGCTCTGCCAGCTCTGCCGGATTGTCATAAGGTGTCCCATCGGGGTGATGATGGAGATAATGGAACTCGCCCACCGTGGTGAACCCGGCCTCTGCCATTTCCATGAAGGCGAAGGCGGAAATCGCCTCGATCTGATCGGGATCAAGCGTCAGCACGAAGCGATACATGGCTTCACGCCATGACCAGAAATCATCGTCATTCGCCCCGGCAGTTTCAGCAAGACCGGCCATGCCACGCTGGAAAGCATGGCTGTGGACATTCGCAAGACCCGGAAAAGCCGGGCCGAAACGCTTATCCTGCGCTGTGGGACTGACGCCTGTCTCAACGGTGCTGATGCGCGCGCCTGCCAGCGTCACACGCACATCTGCCGCCCACCCGCCGGGCAGCAACGCTGAAGAAAACCACAGGGCCATAAGATGATCCGAAAAGTCTTTGGACTATCGCTATCGGGGTGCTGACGTTTCGGCAAGTTGTCGTTAAAAGCCGCCCATGATCTGCGACCGCATCTGGCGCAATGCCACTCTTGCCCCCATGGCCGAAGCCGGGCCGTGGCTGATTGCGGACGGCCTTATCGCCGCGAAGGATGGGCGCATCGTCTATGCCGGAGAGCGGGCGCTCGCACCGCCTCTGGATGCCCCTGACATCATGGATTGCGGCGGTCGGCTGATGACGCCCGGTCTCATCGACTGCCACACGCATCTTGTCCATGCCGGAAACCGGGCAGGGGAGTTTGAACGGCGCATCGCAGGAACAAGCTATGAGGAGATCGCCCGCGCAGGCGGCGGTATCATGTCCACCGTCAATGCCACACGGCAGGCGAGCGAAGATGATCTCCTCGCGCAATCTCTGCCGCGCCTTGATGCCTTGCTGGCCGAAGGTGTCACCACCATCGAGATCAAGTCAGGCTATGGCCTGACCCTTGATGACGAGCTGAAACTTCTGCGCGCTATTGCCCGGCTGGGGCGTGAGCGGCCCGTGCGTGTGCGCCCGACATTTCTGGGCGCACATACCGTGCCCGCCGAATGGAAGCATGATCGCGCCACCTATCTGAGACAGATCACGGACGAGATGATCCCGGCTGTGGCGCGCGAGAAACTGGCCGTGGCAGTGGACGCTTTCTGCGAGGGCATTGGCTTCACGCCCGAAGAAACCCGTGCCGTGTTTGAAGCAGCCCGCGCCCACGGCCTTGGTGTCAAGCTGCATGCCGAACAGCTGTCCGATCTGAATGGTGGCGCGCTGGCGGCCTCGTTCAATGCGCTCTCTGCCGATCATCTGGAACATCTGAACGAGGCGGGCGTGACCGCGATGGCGCGCGCAGGGACAGTGGCCGTGCTGTTGCCCGGTGCCTATTACTTCACACGCGAAACCAGATCGCCGCCCGTTGATCTTCTGCGCCGTTACGGTGTGCCAGTGGCGCTGGCGACCGACTGCAATCCCGGTACCTCGCCGCTGACCTCGCTTCTTCTGGTCATGAATATGGGCGCGACCCTGTTTCGCCTGACCGTGCAGGAATGTCTTGCGGGTGTGACGCGCAATGCCGCACGGGCGCTTGGGCTTCAAAACGAGATGGGCTCGCTTGAGGCAGGCAAGGCGGCAGACCTTGCCATATGGAATGTCGCAGCGCCTGCTGATCTCGTCTATCGCATCGGCTTCAACCCGCTGCATCAACGCATCTTCGGGGGAAAATGACCATCATCACTCTGAACCCCGGCAGCGCAGACATCAGCGACTGGCGCGCCATCTGGATGGGCGCAACACCGCGCCTGGCTGACAGCGCACAGGCGAAAGTGCGTGCGGGCGCTGAGGCCATCACCCGTATTCTGGCAAAGGGCGAACCTGTTTACGGCATCAATACCGGCTTTGGTAAACTGGCCAGCGTGCGCATTGCGGACGCGGACCTTGCAGAGCTGCAGCGCAACATCGTGCTCAGCCATGCTGCCGGCGTGGGCGCACCTTTGCCGCGCGCTGTGGTGCGGCTGATGATGGCGCTGAAACTCGCCAGTCTCGCGCAAGGGGCTTCCGGCGTTCGCCCTGAAACCATCGTATTGATGGAAGCGATGCTCACCCATGGCCTCATGCCGGTGATCCCTTCGCAAGGTTCGGTCGGTGCATCGGGTGATCTCGCACCGCTGTCGCATATGGCGGCCGCGATGATCGGTGTCGGGCAGATCGAAACAGCGCAAGGGTTGAAAGACGCCGCCGCCGCGCTGGCAGATGCGGGTTTGGCGCCACTGAGCCTGGGTCCGAAGGAAGGTCTGGCGCTGCTCAACGGCACGCAATTCTCAACAGCCTGTGCGCTGGCCGGACTGTTTGAAGCCGAGCGTTGTTTCAAGACGGCGCTGGTCACGGGCGCGCTTTCCACGGAAGCAGCCAAAGGCACCGATGCGCCGTTCGATGCGCGCATTCACGACCTGCGCGGTCATCAGGGCCAGAAGGAATGCGGGGTCGCCTTGCGCGCGCTGATGGCAGGTTCGGCCATTCGGGCCTCGCACCGCGTTGATGACCCGCGTGTGCAGGATCCTTATTGCCTGCGCTGCCAGCCGCAGGTGATGGGCGCGTGTCTTACTTTGCTGCGTCAGGCAGCGACGACGCTGGCAACCGAAGCCAATGGTGTCAGCGATAATCCGCTGATCTTTTCAGACACGGATGAAGCCCTGTCAGGCGGCAACTTTCACGCAGAGCCGGTCGCTTTTGCCGCCGACATGATCGCCATGGCCGTTTGCGAGATCGGGTCGCTCAGCGAACGCCGCCTCGCCATGCTGGTCGATCCGGCGCTGTCGAACCTTCCGGCGTTTCTCACGCCAAAGCCCGGTCTCAATTCCGGTTTTATGATCCCGCAGGTGACGGCAGCGGCGCTCGTTTCGGAAAACAAGCAGCGCGCCTTTCCGGCCAGCGTCGATTCCATTCCCACATCAGCCAATCAGGAAGATCATGTCTCGATGGCGGCGCATGGCGCGCGACGCCTTGCCGACATGAACGCCAATCTCACCGCCATTCTTGCGATTGAATGGCTGGCGGCTGTGCAGGGCTGCGATTTTCATGCGCCGCTCACATCCAGTGCTGATCTGGAAAAGGCGCGTGCCGTTGTGCGTGCCGTTGTGCCGACACTGGAGGAAGACCGCTATTTTCATCCTGATATTGAAGCAGCGATCAGTTTGGTCAAATCCGGCGCGGCGATTGATGCGGTGACGTCAGCAACCCTGCCGGGTGTGGACGCATGAACGACTGGCTCACCGTCACGCGGGGCACGCAGCCGCTCATTATCTCCATCCCCCATGCGGGAACGGATATCCCGGGTGAACTGGAACCGTGTTTCGCCTCTCCATGGCTGGCGCGCATGGATGCCGATTTCCATATGTCGCGTCTTTATGCGTTTGCCGCCGCAATGGGTGCGACAGTCATCTCGACGGCGATATCGCGCAGCGTGATCGACATGAACCGCGATCCTTCTGGCAAATCGCTTTATCCCGGACAGGCGACGACCGAGCTGTGCCCGCTAAGCACGTTTGATGGTCGTCCGCTTTACAGGAAAAGCTCTGAGCCGACGCCGGATGAAATCAGCGACCGGCGCGGGCGATATTTTCTGCCGTATCACGGCGCGCTGGTTGATGAGATCGCCCGGCTGAAAATAACGCACCGGCATGTCGTGCTGTATGATGCCCATTCGATCCGCAGCCACGTTCCGCGTCTTTTTGATGGCGAGCTGCCAGTGTTCAATGTCGGCACCAATACTGGGGCAAGCTGCGATGGTGCACTGGGCAGCGCGGTGGCCATGATCGCAGCTGCCAGTGGCAAGCCTGCCGTCGTCAATGGCCGCTTCAAGGGCGGTTACATTACCCGGCATTACGGCAACCCGCCCAATGGGATTCATGCCGTGCAGATGGAACTGGCGATCCGTTCTTATGCACGCGAGCCCGAAACGCTTGATGAAACGAACTGGCCGCCAGCCTTCAATCATACGCTGGCGACTGAAACGCAGGATGTGCTGAAGCGCATTCTCGCCGCCTGCCTCAGCTTTGCAAAGGAAGCCGCATGACCCGTCTCGACAATACCCGTCAGGTGCGTGCGGCGCGCGGCAGCGGCCTCAGTGCGAAGTCATGGGCGACCGAAGCACCTTTGCGTATGCTGATGAACAATCTCGACCGCGAAGTGGCGGAACGGCCCGAGGAACTTGTCGTATATGGCGGCATCGGTCGCGCGGCGCGCGACTGGAATGCTTTTGACAGAATCGTTGAAACGCTGAAGCGGCTGGAAACGCATCAGACGCTGGCCGTGCAGTCAGGCAAACCGGTGGGTGTGTTCGAGACGCATGAAGACGCCCCGCGCGTGCTGATCGCCAACTCCAATCTGGTGCCGCACTGGGCGACATGGGAAAAGTTCAACGCGCTCGATAAAGCCGGGCTCATGATGTACGGCCAGATGACGGCCGGCTCGTGGATCTATATCGGCACGCAGGGCATCGTGCAGGGCACGTATGAAACCTTCGCCGAGATGGGCCGCAAACATTATGATGGCAAGGTTGCGGGTCGCTGGATTCTGACCGCCGGGCTTGGCGGTATGGGCGGGGCGCAACCGCTGGCCGCGGTCATGGCGGGGTTCTCGTGTCTCGCCATCGAGTGCCAGCCCTCGCGCATCGAGATGCGCCTGCGCACCGGCTATCTTGATAAAAGCGCCGCGACCATCGACGAGGCGTTGGCCATGCTGGAGGCCGCGAAGGCATCGGGTCAGCCGGTTTCAATTGGCCTTGTTGGCAATGCGGCTGAGATTCTGCCTGAGCTTCTGCGGCGCGGTGTGCGCCCCGATGCGGTGACCGACCAGACCTCGGCGCATGACGTACTGAACGGTTATCTGCCCAAAGGCTGGACGCTCGCGGAATGGGAAGATCGCAAGACCCGCGATCCGCATGGCGTTGAAGCGGCGGCGCGGGCCTCGATCGCCGAGCACGTGCGCGCCATGCTGGCCTTCAATGCGCAGGGTGTGCCGACCGTCGATTACGGCAACAATATCCGTCAGGTGGCACTGGATGAAGGGGTTGGTGAGGCCTTCGCCTTTCCGGGTTTCGTGCCCGCTTATATCCGCCCGCTCTTCTGCCGGGGTATCGGCCCGTTCCGCTGGGCGGCGCTGTCGGGCGATCCGGAAGACATTTACAAAACCGATGCCAAGGTGAAGGAGCTGATGCCGCACGACACGCATCTCCATCACTGGCTCGATATGGCGAAGGCCCGCATCCGGTTTCAGGGCTTGCCTGCGCGCATCTGCTGGGTGGGGCTGGGCGACCGGCACAGGCTGGGCCTTGCCTTCAACGAGATGGTGGCGACGGGCGAACTGAAAGCTCCCATCGTCATTGGTCGCGATCATCTGGATTCCGGCTCGGTCGCCAGCCCCAACCGCGAAACCGAAGCGATGCTGGACGGGTCTGATGCGGTGTCGGACTGGCCGCTGCTCAACGCGCTCATCAACTGTGCCAGCGGCGCGACCTGGGTGTCGCTGCATCATGGCGGCGGGGTCGGCATGGGCTTTTCACAGCATGCAGGCATGGTGATCCTTGCCGATGGCACGGCAGGCGCCGCGCGGCGTCTTGCCCGTGTGCTGTGGAACGACCCGGCGACCGGCGTCATGCGCCATGCCGATGCGGGCTATGACATTGCCAAAGCCGCCGCGCGCGAACACGGTCTCGACCTGCCGGGCATTGCGCTCTGAAGGTTGGCGGGTGCGTCAGGGCATGACGTAACGTCCTGATGCAATCATGCCTTGCAGGCTGAATCAGCCCGAGTCATCATCAGGCCCGAGAACCGCAAAAGACAATGCGGTCACGGGAGTGATGGATGGTCGAGTACCGCTTGGGCACGGGCCCCGCGTTGGAGCGCGCTGAGAGCGCATGACACCAACAGATTCGTCGAATCCCGATTACTGGCACAAGGTCGTTGATTGTCAGTTCGCCTGCCCTGCGCATACGCCGGTGCCGGAATATATCCGGCTCATCGCCGCCGGGCGCTATGCCGACGCCTATATGGTCAACTGGGTGTCGAACGTGTTTCCCGGCGTGCTGGGCCGCACCTGCGACCGCCCCTGCGAACCGGCCTGCCGCCGTGGCCGTGTGGAAGAACAGCCGGTTGCCATCTGCCGCCTCAAGCGCGTTGCCGCAGACAATAAAGGTGATGTCGCCGCGCGGATGCCGGAAGCAGCCCGGGCAAAGAACGGCAAGCGCATTGCCTGTGTGGGCGGTGGTCCCGCCGCGCTGACCGTCGCGCGCGATCTTCTGCCGCTGGGTTATCATGTGACGATCTATGAAGCCGACCCGCAGGCGGGCGGCTTCATGCGTACGCAGATTCCGAAGTTCCGCCTGCCCGAAAGCGTGCTCGACGAAGAAGTCGGCTTCATCACGGCGTTGCAGCCTGAACTGAAACTGGGCCAGCGTGTGGACAGTCTGAAGGCGCTGCTGGCTGAAAACTATGATGCGGTGTTCGTCGGCAGCGGCGCACCGCGCGGGCGCAACCTCGATGTGCCGGGCCGGGCCGAGGCTGCTGCCAATATTCATCTTGGCATCGACTGGCTGGCCAGCGTGTCGTTCGGCCATATCACGGCCATCGGCAAGCGCGTGATTGTGCTGGGTGGTGGTAACACGGCGATGGATTGCTGCCGCACGGCCCGGCGCCTGGGCGGCGAGGATGTGCGTGTCGTGGTGCGTTCGGGCTTTGAGGAAATGAAAGCCTCGCCCTGGGAAAAGGAAGATGCCGCGCATGAAGGCATCCCCATTCACAATTTCCTCGTGCCCAAATCCGTCACCCATGAAAATGGCCGCCTCACCGGCATGGTGTTCGAGAAGGTGAAGGCCGAGTATGTGAACGGACGCCGCAACCTGGTGCCGTCGGGCGAGCCGGACGTGCACATGCCCTGCGATGACGTGCTGGTTGCAATCGGTCAGGAAAACGCTTTCCCATGGATTGAGCGCGACATCGGCATCGACTTCGACCGCTGGGACATGCCCAAGGTCGATGAGACGACCTATCAGTCCACCAACCCGAAGGTGTTTTTCGGTGGCGATGCCGCCTTCGGCCCGAAGAACATCATCTGGGCCGTGGCGCATGGTCATGGCGCGGCGGTTTCAATCCACAAGCTGCTCGGCGGTGGCGATGTGAGTGATCGCCCGCCCACGCAGATGGATGTCACCAGCCAGAAGATGGGCATCCATGAATGGGCCTATGACAACGACATCAACGCCGCGTTGCGTCACAAGGTGCCGCATCTGGCCAATGAAGTGGCACTGAAGGATATCCGCGCCGAGGTGGAACTCGGTTTTGATGGCAGACTGGGTTTTGCCGAAGCGCAGCGCTGCCTCAACTGCGATGTACAGACCGTATTCGCGCCCAAGCTGTGCATTGAGTGCGATGCCTGTGTCGACATCTGCCCGATGGACTGCATCACCTTCGCAGCCCCCGGCCCGGAACCTGAACTGCGCACACGCCTGACTGCGCCAGCAGATAATCTGACGCAGGACATTTATGTTTCTGAGGCGTTGAAGACAGGCCGCATCATGGCGAAAGACGAAGATGTCTGTCTGCATTGCGGCCTGTGCGCGGAACGCTGCCCGACAGGTGCGTGGGACATGCAGAAAACACTCATCAAGATTCCGCAGGCGAGGGACGCATGCCAGAGCGCCTGAAAGCCATCAACGACTTCGTCATCAAGTTCGCCAATGTGAACGGTTCGGGTTCGGCCAGCGCCAACGAGCTGTTCGCGCGCTGCATTCTGCGCATGGGCGTGCCGATTGCCTCGCGCAACATTTTCCCTTCAAACATTCAGGGCCTGCCCACCTGGTATGAAGTGCGCGTTTCGGGGGAAGGCTGGCTGGGACGGCGCGGCGGTGTCGACTTGATGGTCGCCATGAATCCGCAGACCTGGGACAAGGACATCGCTTCGATCGAGCCGGGCGGTTACCTGTTCTACGATTCGTCCAAGCCGATGCCGCTTTCGAAGTTCCGTGATGATATCACGATCATCGGCATGCCGCTGACCGAGATCTGCAATCGTACCTATTCCGATCCGCGCCAGCGCCAGCTGTTCAAGAACATCATCTATGTTGGCGCGCTGACCACGATCTTCGGCATTGATATCGAAGTGCCGGACTCTTTGATCCGCGACCAGTTCAAGGGCAAGGAGCGGCTTTGGGAGCCGAACTTCAAGGCGTTGCGGATTGGCCGCGATTATGCGGCTGAACATTTGGCTGGCCTATGCGCGCTTCAGGTCGAAAAATCCGACAAGGTTGGCGAGCGCATTTTTCTGGAAGGCAATGACGCTGCCGCGCTGGGATGCGTCTATGGCGGCGCGACCGTCGCCGCCTGGTATCCCATCACCCCGTCCACCTCGGTTGCTGAAGCGTTCGGGGCGCACTGCCGCGCCTATCGTGGTGATGAGGCGTCGGGCAAAAATAATTACGCCATCGTACAGGCCGAAGACGAACTCGCGGCCATTGGTGTGGTGATCGGCGCAGGCTGGAATGGCGCGCGTTCGTTTACGGCGACATCCGGCCCCGGCATTTCCCTGATGCAGGAGTTTTTCGGCCTTGCTTACTTTGCCGAGATACCCGCCGTTGTTTTCGACATTCAGCGCGGCGGGCCATCCACCGGCATGCCTACGCGCACACAGCAGTCAGATCTTCTGCTCTGTGCCTATGCCAGCCACGGCGACACCAAGCACGTTCTGTTGATGCCGGAAGATCCGCGCGAAGTGTTCCTGTTCGCTGCCGAAGCACTCGACCTTGCCGAACGTCTGCAGACACCGGTCTTCGTCATGTCCGATCTCGATATCGGCATGAACCAGTGGCTGTGTGAGCCGCTGAGCTGGGATGACGCGCGCCAGTATGATCGCGGCAAGATCATGACAGCCGAGATGCTGGATACGGGCCGTGACTTCGGGCGCTATCTCGACGTGGATGGCGACGGCATCGCATTCCGTACACTGCCGGGAACGCATGCCACACGCGGCGCCTATTTCACACGCGGCACCTCGCGCGACCGTTATGCCAAATATTCCGAAGAAGGCTCGGTCTATGTCGACAACATGGAACGCCTGCTGCGCAAGCATGAAACAGCCAAGGCTCTGGTGCCTGCTCCGGTGATCCGGCAGGGCGATATCGCCAGCCGTTATGGCATCATCTATTACGGCTCGACTGCGCCAGCTATGGACGAGGCATTCGATTCGCTCACAAAGCGCGGGCTGCATTTCGACACCATGCGGGTGCGCGCCTTCCCGTTCTGCGACGACGTGCCGCGTTTCATCGCCGCGCATGAACGCGTGTTCCTGATTGAACAGAACCGCGACGGGCAGCTGCGCACACTGCTCATCAATGAGTGTGGCATTGACCCCGCCCGCATCGTTTTCGTGCCGCACTATGACGGCACACCGATCACGGCACGCTTCATCACCGAAAAGATCGCATCGGGCGTTGCCGCCCTTGATGCAAGGCAGGCCGCCGAATGAGCTATCTTCCCAAGCCCAGGTTCCATCACAAGGGTATTGAAGCCAATGCGCTTGGCTTCACGCGTCGCGATTACGAAGGCGCGCTGTCGACGCTGTGTGCGGGTTGCGGGCATGACTCGATCTCTGCCGCGCTCATTCAGGCTTTCTTCGAACTCGACATCGAGCCGCACCGGGTTGCGAAGCTGTCGGGTATTGGCTGTTCGTCCAAGACGCCGGATTACTTTCTGGGGCAGAGCCACGGCTTCAACTCGGTGCATGGGCGCATGCCTTCGGTGCTGACGGGTGCCAATCTCGCCAATCGCGATCTTATCTATCTTGGCATTTCAGGTGATGGCGACAGCGCCTCGATCGGTATCGGCCAGTTCGTGCATTGCGTGCGCCGCGCGGTGAACATGCTTTATGTGTGCGAGAATAACGGCGTCTACGGCCTCACCAAAGGCCAGTTCTCGGCGACCGCTGACACGGGCTCGAAGTCCAAGGCGGGTGGCACCAATGCCGACCAGCCGATTGATCTTGTTTCGCTGGCGCTGATTGCCGGCGCCACCTTCGTGGCGCGCAGCTTTTCCGGCGACAAGACCCAGCTCGTGCCGCTGCTTAAGGCGGGTCTCGCCCACAAGGGCGCGGCGGTGATTGATGTCATCAGCCCCTGCATCGCTTTCAACAATCACGCGGGCTCCACCAAGAGCCTCGATTTTGTGCGCGAACACAACGCCGCCGTGAACCGGCTGGACTTCTTTGAAGGCCGCGCCCCGATCACCCTCGATCAGGCACCCGGCACAGTGGAAGTTGTCGAGCAGCATGACGGCAGTGTGCTGCGCCTGCACAAGATCGCGGAAGATTACGACCCGCGCGACAAGGTGAAGGCGATGGATTATCTCCAGCGTCGTCATGCGGCGGGTGAGCTGGTGACGGGTCTTCTCTATCTCGACCCCAATCCCAAAGACCTGCATGCCGCACAGAACACGGTGGACGCGCCGCTGAACCGGCTGGGCGCTGATGTGCTGTGCCCGGGTTCGGTGAAGCTCGCCGAATTCAACGCGGATTATCGCGCCGGTTAATCCGGCACACCAGCTGCCGGGCACCCTGTGACACCAGCTGCTTGCGCGGCTGGCAATGGCGTCTTAATCGGTGGGCATGGAGCGGCGTCTTTTCACCTATATCTGGCGGCACAGCGTGCGCGAGCAGATGCGGGTCATCACCGTCATTCTTCTGTCTCTGCCGTTCTATTTCTTCTCGCTGAACCTACCCAAGCTCATCGTCAACGGCCCCATTCAGGGTGGCGGGTTCGAGAACGAACAGGCGCACACTTACTTCGCCATCGCGCTTCCGAACTGGCTGGGTGGTGTTCGACTGTTTGACGGCCTGACATTTGACCGCATGAGCGCGCTCTTTGCGCTCTCGTTCACGTTTCTGGCGTTGGTCTGCATCAACGGTCTTTTCAAGTACCGTATCAATGTCATGAAGGGCCGCATGGGCGAGCGGCTGCTGCGCCGCCTGCGTTATGAACTGATCGACCGCGTATTGCGTTTTTATCCATCACGGCTGCGCCGCACCAAGCCTGCTGAAGTTGCTTCGATGGTGAAGGACGAAGTCGAGCCGCTGGGCGGTTTCGTGGGCGAGGCGTTTGCAACGCCTGCTTATCTGGGCGGTCAGGCGCTGACAGCCGTGTTTTTCATCATTCTGCAGAATCCACTGCTGGGGCTCATCGCCGTTGGTATCGTTTCCATTCAGGCCTTTGTCATTCCTTATCTGCGCAAACCCATTCTGGCGCTTGGTCGACAGCGCCAGCTGACTGCCCGCGAGCTATCTGGCCGGGTGGGCGAGATTGTCGACGCCGCCGCCGACATTCAGGCGAACGACACATCCAACTGGGAGCGCGCAGACATCACGCGCCGTCTGGGTAAAATCTACGACATCCGGTTCGAGATTTACCGGCGCAAGTTCTTCGTGAAGTTTCTCAACAACTTTCTGGCGCAGGTCACACCGTTCTTTTTCTACGCCGTAGGCGGCTATTTTGCGATCAAGGGTGATCTGTCGATCGGTCAGCTGGTTGCGGTGATTGCCGCCTATAAGGATCTGCCCGGTCCGGTGAAGGAACTGCTCGACTGGTATCTGGAAAAGCAGGATGCGCAGATCAAATACGAGCAGGTGGTGGAGCAGTTCCGGGCTGACCGCATCATCCCGCTTGATATGCACAAGCCCGGCGATCCACCTCCGCTCACGGGCGAGATCGAGGTGCGCGAAGCAACGGTCACCGATGATACCGGTGCGCGGCTGCTGGATAGCGTGACCTTTAACGTGCCATTGGGGCGGCATATTGCTTTTGCAGGGTCACCCGGCGGCGGCAAGGAAGCGGCCGCGGCACTGATCGCGCGTCAGGCAGCCGCGAAGTCCGGCAGTGTGCTGATCGGCGACATGGCACTCGATGCGCTGTCTCAGGCGGCGACCGGGCGGCGTATCGCCTATGTCGGGCCGGAATCCTATCTCTTTGGTCTCTCTTTGCGCGACAATCTGCTTTACGGCGTGCGCAACGAGCCGCGCGGGGCCAAGGTCAGGGACAGCGAACAGCAGCAGCTTGCAAAAGCGCGGGCCATGGAAGACGCGCATACCGGCAATGCCCCTTATGATGCTGAGGCGGACTGGCTGCATTATGAAGGGCTGGGACTTTCCGGCCCGGCTGATGTGGACGCGATGCTGATGCGCGCCGTTACGCTCGCGGGTCTGGAACAGGATGTGTTCCGCTTCGGACTTCAGGGCACATTCGACCCGGAAGACGCACCGGCGGTGGCTGAGCGGTTGTTGAAAGCCCGGCGCCTGTTCCACGAGCGCGAGGATGACAGCGGCACGGATATCATCGAGCCGTTTGACGAGACACTTTACAACGAGCAGGCGACGATTGGTCGCAACCTGATGTTTGGCGCACCCATCGGACCTGACTTCGCTCTGGAAAACCTCGCTTCCAACGTGACGGTTATGGAGCTTCTGGAAGATGTGCGGCTCGATGGACCGCTGATTACGCTGGGCCGTGGTATCGCCGAAACCATGGTGGAAATTTTCCAGGGCCTTCCGGCAGATCACCCCTTCTTCGCGCAATACAGCTTCATCGCCGCCGCCGACCTGCCGTTCTTTGAAGCGGCGCTCGCTGCGACCGACGATGGACAGAAGCCAAGCCCGATTCAGCGCACGCGCCTCATCAATCTGGCCTTTGCCTATTCCGAAGCGCGCCATCGCCTCGGCCTTCTGGATGACGAATTGCGGTCGGTCCTTTTGGCTGCCCGGCATCTGTTTCGCGAGCGGCTGCCCGAACGGCTGCGCGCCAAGATCGCCTTCTATGACGCTGACGCCTATAATGAAGGGGCCTCGGTGGAAGACAATATTCTGTTCGGCCGCATGGTCTATGGAGCGCCCAATGCGCGGGCGCGGGTGGAACGGATACTGGCTGAAGTCATCAGCGAGCTGGGCTTGCAGAAAGACATCGCGCGCATCGGCCTCAGCTATCAGTGCGGGGTTTCGGGCAAACGCCTGACCCCATCGCAACGCCACCGTGTGGCGCTGGCGCGCGCATTGGTGAAGAATACCGATCTTCTGGTGGTCAACGGGGCATTGGCGGTGCTGGACCCGGCAGCGCAGGGCCAGATCATGAAGCGCGTGATTGAGGCGCGCGCCGGGCGCGGTCTCGTGTGGACGCTGGGACCAGGACAGGACGTTGCGGCCTTTGATGAGGTCATCACGTTTTCGGCAGGCCGGGTTGATGGAGTGAGGCAAGCAACATGAGCATCCTGCACGAAGTCGAGGCCCTGCGCCGCATCCCTTATTTTGCGCGCATGGAACCGGCCAAGCTGAAGCTGCTCGCCTTTACTTCGGAGCGTGTGCAGATGCGCCAGGGCGGCGTGCTGTGCCGGGAAGGCGAGCCAGGTGATGCGGCCTATATCGTGCTGGAAGGCGAGGCGGAGGTGATTGCCACGGCTGACGATGGACAGCAGGTGGTGGTCGCCACCGTGCCGAAAAACAGCTTCATCGGTGAAATGGCGGTGCTGCGGAACGTCAACCGCAATGCCAGCGTGGTGGCGGCAACGCCTTTGACCGCGCTGAAAGTTTCCAAGGATGCTTTCTTTCAGCTGCTGCGGGATTCGCCTTCCTTCACCATGGAACTGCTGAACGAGCTGGCCGAGCGCGTGGATGCCACGACGATGCAGCTGCGCGATGCCCGCGCGCGCCTTTCTGCGGCGGGCCTGGAGATTGACTGACAAGCGCTTTGCGTGGGCGGGCAAGCTCGGCTAACCTGAGCATATGAGCGGAAATGTTCTGGTTGCCATTGCAGCGGGTGCGGTCTTCATCGTGCTGTGCGTCGGGCTTTACAGCCTGTTTCGCGGCGGTGACTTTGCCCGCTCGCATTCCAACCGCCTGATGCGGCTGCGTGTGCTGCTGCAATTCATCGCCATTCTCATCATCATGGCGGTGCTTTATTTCAGGGGCTGAAGATGGTCGTCCTCAACCGCATCTACACAAAGACCGGAGATGGCGGCGAAACGGCGCTGGTCACTGGCGTGCGTGTGCCGAAGGATGATCTGCGCATCACCTGTTACGGCACGGTTGATGAAACCAATGCGGCCATCGGACTGGCGCGCCTGACGACCAGCGGTGATCTGGATGCGATGCTGGCGCGCATCCAGAACGACCTGTTTGATCTTGGCGCTGATTTCGCAACACCCGAAGATCCACAGCCGAAATTTCAGGCGCTCAGGGTGACCGAGGCGCAGGTGACGCGGCTTGAAAGCGAAATCGACGCGATGAATGCCGAGCTCTTGCCGCTCACCAGTTTTGTGCTGCCGGGCGGAACGCCAGAAGCGGCGCATCTGCATCTGGCCCGCACCGTGTGCCGGCGCGCTGAACGTCTGGCGGTTGAGCTGGCCCGGCGCGAGAAGGTCTCGGGGGCGGCTCTGAAATACCTCAACCGCCTGTCTGACCACCTTTTTGTCGCCTCACGTTACGCCAACGCCAAAGGGACGGGGGATGTATTGTGGACCCCCGGTGCAAACCGGGGCGGTTAACGCAGCCCCATCCATTGACACTGGCGTTGCGGGTCTTATGGTGCGGCGCACAATCATTGGGCGCGAGAGGCCGGAGCGATCCGGCAGGGGCTCGCGCACCTCACGACAAAAGCCGGAGCTGTGTCCGACATGAAAGTCCTTGTCCCCGTCAAGCGGGTGGTCGATTACAATGTGAAAGTCCGCGTAAAGGGCGATGGCACAGGCGTTGACCTGGCCAATGTGAAAATGTCGATGAACCCGTTCGACGAGATCGCTGTGGAAGAGGCGATCCGTCTGAAGGAAAAGGGCATCGCCACTGAAATCATTGCCGTCTCCATCGGGCCGCAGCAGGCCCAGGAAACCATCCGCACCGCGCTGGCCATGGGCGCAGATCGCGGCATTCTGGTGAAGACCGACGCCGAGGTTGAACCCTTGGCTGTTGCCAAAATCCTCAAAGCCGTTGCTGAGGCCGAACAGCCCCGTCTTATCATTGTCGGCAAGCAGGCCATTGATGACGACGCCAACCAGACAGGCCAGATGCTGGCCGCTCTTCTGGGCTGGGCGCAGGGCATGTTCGCCTCGAAAGTCGCGCCCGAGGGCGATGATGTTTCAGTGACGCGCGAAGTTGATGGCGGCCTGCAGACCGTGAAGCTGAAGCTTCCCGCCGTGGTGTCGACCGACCTGCGCCTGAACGAGCCGCGCTATGCCTCGCT
>CAYMIJ010000002.1:360370-389384 GCA_964390465.1 uncultured Flavobacteriaceae bacterium
AAGAAGAAGCCGATTGATGAAAAGGCCCCCGGCGATTACGGCGTCGATGTCACGCCGCGCCTTAAAGTCCTGAATGTCACTGAGCCAGCCAAGCGCGCTGGTGGTGTGAAGGTGAAGTCCGTTCAGGAACTCGTCGAGAAACTGAAAACCGAAGCGGGAGTGCTGTAAGATGACCGCGCTTGTACTGGCTGAACACGACAATGCCTCGCTGAAAGAAGCGACGGCGAAGGCCGTTTCTGCCGCTGCGAAACTGGGCGGCGGCGTGCATGTGCTGGTGGCGGGCGAGGGTGCCCGCGCCGCTGCCGATGCTGCGGCGAAGCTGGCTGGCGTTGAAAAAGTGCTGCTCGCCGATGGCGGCCCATGCGCGCATCAATTGGCTGAGCCGGTTGCGGCGCTGATCGTCAGCCTTGCTGGCAATTACAGCGCGATCCTCGCGCCCGCCACCGCGAACGGCAAGAACATCCTGCCGCGCGTCGCCGCGCTGCTGGATTCACAGCAGATCAGTGAAATCCTTTCGGTGGAAAGCGCTGACACGTTCACGCGCCCGATCTATGCCGGCAATGCGATCCAGACGGTGCAGTCATCGGATAAGGTGAAGGTCATCACCGTGCGCACCACGGCCTTCAAGGCGGCGGAAGCAACCGGCAATGCGCCGGTGGAAGCCGTGTCTGCGGCGAACGATCCGGCACTCTCCACCTATGTGGGTGAAGAAGTGTCGAAGTCGGAGCGCCCTGAACTCGTCTCGGCCAAGATCATTGTTTCGGGCGGCCGTGCGCTTGGCTCGTCGGATGCCTTCAAGGAATATATCGAGCCTCTGGCCGACGCGCTGGGCGCAGCGGTTGGTGCCTCGCGCGCCGCAGTTGATGCGGGTTATGTGCCCAACGACTATCAGGTTGGCCAGACCGGCAAGGTGGTTGCGCCGGAACTCTATGTGGCACTTGGTATTTCCGGGGCGATCCAGCATCTTGCCGGCATGAAGGATTCCAAGGTGATCGTGGCGATCAACAAGGATGAAGAAGCCCCCATCTTCCAGGTGGCGGATTACGGTCTGGTCGGTGACCTTTTCAAGGTTGCGCCGGAATTGAAGGCCGAACTGGAAGCCCAGGGCGTCGGCAAACGCTGAAGAAAAAGGCCCGCGCGCGCATATGACACCTTCATTGAAGCATATCGCCGTCATCGGCGCGGGTCAGATGGGCAACGGCATCGCCCATGTCAGCGCACTCGCGGGTTATGATGTCACCCTCAGCGACATCGTCGCCGACAATCTCGCCAAGGCCATCGAGACCATCAAGATCAACATGACGCGGCAGGTCGCCCGCGCTCAGATTTCCGAAGCCGATATGGATGGCGCGATGAAGCGCATCCGCACCACCACCAGCCTGGATGATCTGGCAGATGCCGATCTTGCCATTGAAGCGGCGACTGAAGACGAACAGGTCAAGCGCAAGATCTTTCAGGCGTTGTGCGTCAAGCTGAAGAAAGAAGCCCTGCTCGCCACCAACACTTCGTCGATCTCGATCACGCGGCTTGCAGCTTCCACCGACCGGCCCGAACGCTTCATGGGCCTGCACTTCATGAACCCCGTGCCGGTGATGAAGCTGGTCGAGGTCATTCGCGGCATCGCCACCGAAGACGCCGCCTTCCAGACCATGCTGGATTTTGCCAAGTCGCTCGGCAAGACCTCGGCCTATTCGGAAGACTTTCCGGCCTTCATCGTCAACCGCATCCTGCTGCCGATGATCAACGAAGCGATCTACACGCTGTATGAAGGCGTCGGGAATGTCGAAGCCATCGACACCGCGATGCGCCTTGGTGCCAATCATCCGATGGGGCCGCTGCAACTGGCGGATTTCATCGGGCTGGATACCTGCCTTTCGATCATGCAGGTGCTGTATGACGGCCTTGCCGACAGCAAATACCGCCCGTGCCCGCTGCTGGTGAAATATGTCGAAGCCGGGTGGCTGGGCCGCAAAGCCGGCCGCGGCTTCTATGACTATCGCGGCGAAAAACCCGTCCCGACGCGGTGATCTTCATTTTCGTTTGAGCTTGTAGCGACCGCCACAAAGCGGTCGTGGTTGGTTCATGTCCGATTCATCCGCAGGCCAATATTCAGTAGGCGGAACTTCTGTGTCTTAGGCGCGTTGTTCCATCAAGCAGGCCGCCCGTGACCCGGCACGAGACTGGAAACGGGTGGCTCTGAGAACGAATGCTGGGTCATTTTCACGATGCCGTGGCCGGGCAGTGTATGGTGACAGCTTTTGTCACCCACCGCTGTCATGGTTGCCGCATCCAAGATGGAGTTGCCCATGACTGCCCTTGCTTTGCGCCCCCTCTCGTCCCGCCCCTCGCTGCGCGCCCGCGCAGTCAGCCCGGTCAGTTTTGCCGCTGCACTGGGCGACCATCAGGCTGAATGGCTGGCGGCGCGCATCCGCCACATGCCTCTGTTTGAGGTGCCCTGGGACGGCGACGCGCGGTTCATTCCCGTGCGGACCACCAAGGCGTTGAAAGATGCCTCAGATGTGTTCGGCAACCAGATGTGGGATCGCCTTGACTGGTTCCTGGACGGGCAGGAAGCCTGTTACCTGACCTCTGGCCCCGTAAAGGCAGTTATCACCCTACGCACAGACCCGATTTATGGCTGGACCGTGCGAGAGATCGTGGGTGCGGGGAATCGTGCCCTGCCGCTCGCCGCAGAAAACCAGATTGCTGATGCATTTGCCGCCGCTGGATTTCGCCGCCGCCATCGCAGCGTGCTGATGTGAGTCTGACGATGCGCCATCGCAGTGCCATCTCGCCTCAGACGGTGAGGTGATACCAGGCTTCCCTCTCAAACTCCGGCGACAGCATATCCAGCTGCTCCAGTATGCAGGGATAGTAATGAATACGGGCACCATGCGTCCGGCGGGCCGTGAGAATGGCGCGACCAACATCTGCGCCCTGGCTGTCATGGCCGCCCTCTGGACGAAACGACATGTCCAGGATGGTCATGCCAATTTCATCGAGCGCTGAGCGCAGAAACCCAAACGAGGGTAGAAAGTGATTATTGCCGTCACGGCCATAGATCTGTCCCGCCCCGGTATAGGCGAGGTAGGCCCCGTCTGATTGAACAGCCCCTGTTTCCAGGATGAGATGGCCATCGGGCTTCAGATAGCGCCTATACATGATCAACGTCGAGAGTGGATCATGCACATGATAAAGCAGCCCGAGTGAGCAGACAGTGTCGAATTGCCGTTTAATGTGCTTGGGAGCCAGCGGCGAAAGAATGCCCGGATGATAGGTGGTCGGTAGATTGAAGGCCTGGGCGATCAGTCTGAATTGATCACGGGTTTCTATGTCTGATGCATCAATGTGACGCGCGCCGAGGTGAGTCAGCCAGCAGGTCCATAAGCCATCAGCGCAGCCCGGTTCGTAAATATCAGCGCCATGAATGATAGACTGATGCTTCTGCAGAAAGTCCGATACGTATTCCCAATTTGCGCCGTATTCGAACCCGGGCGTTGTGTAATCATCGAACGTGAAACGATGAAACCAGTCCAGCTCGCTGCGCCTGCGGATTTCGCTGACTGCCGAAGGATCGCAAAGGGCGAGCGGCGGCTGATAGATTTTCACGCATATCCCCCTGTCAGTAGGTCGGGACGATTACTTGCCGCGACTGGCGAGTGAGTCGAGCTGTTTCTTCATGGCATCGAGCTGAGCGCGCAGTTCGGCCACATCGCCGCTGTCGCCTCCATGCGTTGCTTCGGACGCGGCGGTGGTTTCGGTGGGCTCAGTGTCGCGTGATGTGCGCCCGAACGGCGAGAACATTTTCATGGTGCGCTGAAACATCGCCATGTTCTGCCGGGTGATTTCCTCAAATGGCCCGAGCGGCAGTTTGTTGCCAAAGGCCTCTGTCAGGTTCTGTCGCATCTGTTCGGCGTTCTTCGACAGACCCTCCATGCTCATTTCCAGATAAGACGGCACGAAGGCCTGCAGGCGATCACCGTAAAACTTGATGAGCTGACGCAGGAAGTTGATCGGCAGCATGGTCTGGCCATGTTTGCCCTCTTCCTCGAAGATGATCTGGGCCAGCACAGAGCGGGTAATGTCCTCGCCGGTCTTGGCGTCAAAGACGTTGAACTCAGCCCCCTCCTTGACCATGTCGCGCAGGTGCTCAAGCGTGACGTAAGTGGAGGTCGCCGTGTTGTAGAGGCGACGGTTCGCATATTTCTTGATGGTGATCGGGCCGTCGTTGGGTTTTTTGGCCATGAATATCGGCTCCTGTTGCATTGCGCCGCCGAAAGCACCGCACTGCAATAACGCTAAACCTATGGATAAAGGCTGTCCAGAGCGTCATTGCACTGCGTCATTGTTGCGCAGCATGATCCGCAGCATGTCTATCGTATGATAATTTTATTGCACTTTCGTTGCGTAATACTGAATATTATTTCTTGCGCGGTGAGCAGAACATCCATTTACTGCGGTGCACACAGGAGTCCATAGTGCGCGCCTGTTCCAGTCCAGGAGAGTTCATCCATGTCTGACGTTGTTATCGTTTCCGCGGCGCGCACGGCCGTTGGCTCGTTCAATGGTGCCTTTACAGGGGTGCCTGCGCACACGCTGGGCGCCACCGCTGTGAAAGAGGCGATGGCCAGGGCGAAGGTCGCGCCCGACGAGGTGAGCGAAGTCATCCTTGGTCAGATCCTGACCGCCGGCCAGGGTCAGAACCCGGCACGTCAGGCGGCCATTGCGGCGGGTCTGCCGGTCTCGGTGCCCGCCTGGGGCATGAACCAGCTTTGTGGTTCGGGTCTGCGCGCCGTGGCGCTCGGCCTGCAGGCGATTCTCAATGGCGACAGCGACATCGTGGTGGCGGGTGGACAGGAATCCATGACCCAGGCCCCCCATGCCGCTTATCTGCGCTCGGGCCAGAAGATGGGCGATCTTTCAATGATCGACACCATGATCCGCGACGGGCTGTGGGATGCGTTCAACGGCTATCACATGGGCCAGACGGCTGAAAATGTCGCGCGCGAATGGCAGATCACCCGTGAAGAACAGGATCGCTTCGCCGTCGCCTCGCAGAACAAGGCCGAAGCGGCGCGCAAGGCCGGCAAGTTCAAGGACGAGATCGTGCCGGTCGTGCTGAAAGGCAAGAAGGGTGACATCATCGTCGATACCGACGAGTTCATCCGCGATGGTGTCACCTATGAAGGCATTTCCGGCCTCAAGCCTGCCTTCCAGCGCGAGGGCGGCTCGGTGACGGCGGCCAATGCATCGGGCATCAATGACGGTGCAGCCGTCGTGGTACTGATGCGCGCCAAGGATGCCGAGAAGCGCGGCCTTACTCCGCTCGCCCGTATCAAGTCATGGGCTTCGGTCGGCGTCGATCCGAAGGTGATGGGCAGTGGCCCCATCCCGGCATCGAAAGCGGCGCTGAAGAAAGCCGGATGGGCAGCCAACGACCTTGATCTTGTTGAAGCAAACGAAGCCTTCGCGGCGCAGGCCTGCGCGGTGAACAAGGATATGGGCTGGGATCCCGCGAAGGTGAACGTCAATGGCGGGGCGATCGCCATCGGCCACCCGATTGGTGCCTCGGGCGCGCGCGTACTCGTCACGCTGCTGCACGAGATGGGCAAGCGCGATGCGAAGAAGGGCCTCGCCACACTCTGCATCGGCGGCGGCATGGGCATCGCCATGACGGTTGAGCGTTAAGAGACAAAGAAACACAAGGTTCAGGTGGGAGGTTATATGTCCAAGGTTGCGTTGGTGACGGGTGGTACGCGTGGGATCGGCGAGGCGATTTCGAAGGGCCTGAAAGCGGCTGGTTACATCGTTGCCGCCAATTATTCCGGCAATGACGAGGCCGCCGCAAAGTTCAAGGCCGAGACCGGCATTGCCGTCTACAAGTTCGATGTGGGCGACTATGCCGCGACCGAGGCCGCGATCAAAAAGATCGAGGCTGACCTTGGGCCGGTAGAAGTTCTGGTGAACAATGCCGGCATCACCCGTGACGGCTTCCTGCACAAGATGACCGCAGATCAGTGGCGTGAAGTCATCCGCGTTGATCTCGACAGCGTGTTCAACACGGCGCGCGCGGTCATCGAAGGCATGCGCACGCGTGGCTGGGGACGCATCATCAACATCTCGTCGATCAACGGTCAGAAAGGCCAGATCGGCCAGACGAACTACTCGGCTGCCAAAGCGGGCATGATCGGTTTCACCAAGGCGCTGGCGCAGGAAGGCGCGGCCAAGGGCATCACTGTCAATGTGATCTGCCCGGGTTATATCAACACCGAGATGGTGGCCGCGATGAAACCCGACGCGCTGGCAAAAGTCGTGGCGACCATTCCGGTCGGGCGTCTGGGTGAAGCCGATGAAATCGCGCGCGGCGTGTTGTTCCTCGCGCAGGATCCCGGCTTCATCAACGGCGCGACGCTGACCATGAACGGCGCGCAGTATATTGCAGGCTGATAGCGCACGATCCCGCGCCACACTGACCGGGGCCGGCGCCATCGCGCTCTGGGCCTCGGCGGCGGCGCTGACAGCGATGGCGGGCAATGTCCCGCCATTTGCATTACTGGCCGCGTCTTTCATCATCGCCACGCTGGCGGGCTTTGCGTTCATCGCATTACAGGGCAAGCCGCTGTCTGCCGCTTTCTCGACATCCGCGAAGGCGTGGGCGGTTGGCCTTTATGGGCTTTTCGGATTCCACGCCGCCTATTTCGTGGCGCTGAAAAGCGCGCCGGTCGCCACCGCCAATCTCATCAATTATCTCTGGCCGCTGCTGCTTGTGGTGTTTTCGGGCTTTGGCGCCGGGCCCCGCCGTTACGGACCGCTTACAGGGGCGGCCATCGGATTTGGCGGCGTGTTGATGCTGGCGCTCGGCAATGGTCTCACATTTCAGTCCGGCGCGCTGCTTGGCTATGCGATGGCTGCCGTCTCGGCTTTTATATGGGCCAGCTATTCGGTTCTTCTGGCGAGGCTGCCGCACGAGCCGACCGAGACCATCACCGGCTATTGCCTTGTGACAGCCCTGCTGGCCCTGCCGGCGCACATGCTGTTCGAACGCACACATAGCTTTGCATTCGACGTTCGCGGGCTTGCGGTTCTTGCCCTTGGCCTTGGCCCGATGGGTGCAGCCTTCTTCCTGTGGGATCATGGGCTGAAACGTGGCGATGCGGCACTGCTGGGCGCCTTGTCCTACATCACACCGATTGCCTCGACCGGACTGCTTGTTCTGGCCGGGCTCACCACACCGACATTGATGCTGGCCCTCGCTGCCCTTCTGGTCGCAACGGGTGCCTTCATCGCAGCACGCGCGAAATGGTGATTTGAAGTCTGACCCAGCGGATGGAACTGTTCCCGCCGCAAGGGAGACAGTGATGATTACGATTTACGCCGCCACCAACTTTCCGCCGATCCTGAAAGGCGTGGTGCGCGACACGCGGGCCGTGTGGGCGGCTGAGGAACTGGGGCTTGCCTACGAGATCAAGTGGCTTTCGGTGATGGAAGGCGAACACCGGGCCGACTGGTACGCGGCGCACAGTCCGTTCCAGAAGTTTCCGGCGATTGATGATGGCGATTTCCACCTCGCCGAGTCCGGCGCGGTCGTCGCCTATCTCGCCGATAAGGCCGGGCGGCTGATCCCTCTGCCCGGCACACCGGAACGCGCGCAGCATGACCAGTGGATGTTCGCGGCGCTCAGCACCATCGAGCCGCATCTGGCCGACATTTTCATCTGCGATCATTTCATGAAAGAGGTGCCGGGCGTCGCCGCTTTCCGTGCGGCACATGCCGAGCGGGCGCGCTCACGGCTTGAATCTCTCGACAGGGTTCTGTGTGTGCGCGATTACATCAGCGGTCCTGATTTTCAGGTGGCCGACATCATCATGGCGCATGTTCTGGCTTTTATCCGGGACGAGACATTGCTGCACGGGCTGGAGCATATCGAGGCCTATCGGGCGCGCTGCGCTGCGCGGCCAGCTTGTCAGAAAGCACTGGCCATCCATCTGGCCGGAAGGTCTTGAGACAGAGCTTTCGGCGTTCCGGTCGACACAAAACCGTCGCTGTTTGCCATTTGCAGGCGTGTTAAACGCCACCCGCAGTCAGGCGGAACGGTTTTGCCTGCGCATGTGGAGTTGACAATGGGCCTTCTCGACAATCTCGGCGGCATGCTTGGTAACAACGATGCAGCCATGGGCGGTATCCTGAAAGAGGTGCTTGGGCAGTCTGGCGGTCTCGATGGCCTGATGGCGAAGTTCAATCAGGCGGGTCTGGGCGATCTCATTTCAGGCTGGGTTTCGACCGGCCCCAATCCGGCGGTTCAGCCCGGCCAGCTCGAACAGGCGCTTGGTTCAGATGCGATCCGTGATCTCGCAACCAGGTTCGGCGTCAACACCAATGACCTGCTCGGCAGCCTGTCGAACATCCTGCCGCAGGCCGTTGATTCCATGACGCCCGATGGAAAGATCCCGCCGCAGCTCCAACAGAACGACATTTTGGGCGGCTTGCTGGGTCAGGTTCTCGGCGGCTTGAAGTAAAAAGCGCTGATTTCCGCCAGAAAGCCTGTTGCCGCCCTCAGTAGGGCATCTATTTTCCTTGGGAATACCCTTTCCTTGCCGTATTCTCGCCCGATCCGACCTGCATCTTCCTTCTCAACGGAACGCGGGACGAACGAGACAAACCTGCGGAACCCCGTGACAGAATTCAAAGGGAGCTACCTCAATGTCGCGCACTGTTATTTTTTCTGCCCTGATCGCCCTCGGTTTCGCCGCTACGGCGCAGGCTTCTGACGCCAAGGTCTTCAACAACGCCTCGTTCGGTTCAGCCAAGTCGCTTTTCGCAGCGGGCGGCTTTGAAAAGGCAGCCGGTTCGACTTTCGCGGCCATCACGGATGGTAGCTCGAACACCAAGAAGATCTTCTCGGCTGAGACGAGCGGAACGGATCTGTTCTCCACGTCCATCAAGAACACCGGCACCCTGACCGATGCCTCAACCTCGTTCTCGGCGATTGGCAAGACCAGCCTTCTGTCGAACAGCTCGAAGCTGAATGCGACTTTCGGCGTCCACACGAAGTAAGTCAGATCTCTCTGATCTGAAGCATGGAACGGCGCATCCTTTTAGGGTGCGCCGTTTTCATTTGCCCATTTCCATTCATGTCCGAAAACGGCGAGTCCTGCCGGGCGTTCGTGTTATCCATCCCGCATGGAGCTGGATGCTGACACCTGTTTTCGTGCACTGACCGCGCGCGACGCCCGTTTCGATGGACGGTTTTTCACCTGTGTCACCAGCACAGGCATCTATTGCCGTCCTGTCTGCCCGGCTCGTACACCGCTCAAGCGTAATTGCCGTTTTGTGGCGAGTGCCGCAGCCGCCCAGAGCGCAGGTTTTCGTCCATGCCTGCGGTGCAGGCCCGAATGTGCGCCGGGCACCCCGGCATGGCGCGGGACAGCCGCCACGGTTGGCCGGGCCCTGAAACTGATCGAAGATGGCGCTCTCAATACCAGTGATGTGGAAGCGTTGGCGGCCCGCACGGGACTTGGCCCCCGGCATCTGCGGCGGTTGGTGCGCAATCATACCGGGGCTTCCCCCGTCGCGCTGGCCCGCACGCGGCGCATTCTGTTCGCCAAGCGGCTCATCGTCGAAACCCGGCTGCCCATCACCGAGATAGCCTTCGCTGCGGGTTTTCGCTCACTGCGGCGCTTCAATGCAGACATGGCCGTAGCCCTTGGCCGTGCGCCCCGCACGTTGCGCAAGGAAGTGCCCGACAAGCCGCAACCCGATATCATTCTGCCGCTGCGCTATCGCCCGCCCTATGACTGGGAAGGCGTGCTGGCCTTTCTGAAGATGCGGGCCGTGCCCGGCATCGAAACAGTGGATGCGCAAAGTTACAGCCGCAGATTTCTTCTCGACGGGGCCTGTGGTTCGTTTCGCATCACGCACGATGCGTCGCGCCACGCTGTGCTGGCTGCCATCAGCATCGACCGGATCGCGCTCCTTGAAAGGCTGGTCACGCGGCTGCGCACCATCTTTGATCTCGACAGTGATCCTGCGGCAATCGCTGAAGTGTTCGAAAATGACCCGCTGATCGGCTGGCGGATGAAGGCCGTGCCGGGCATCAGGCTGCTACAGTCGTTTGATCCATTCGAAGGCGGTCTGCGGACGATTACCGGTCAGCAGGTCAGTGTGAAGGGTGCGGCGACCGTGCTGGGGCGTATTGCCGCGCGTGTCTCGGGTGAAGACCCGGTGATGATGCCCGGCCCGCTGCAACTGGCTTCAGCATCGCTGGATGGGTTGGGGCTGATGGCTTCGCGCATTAAAACGCTGAAAGCATGGGCCGCATTCGCGGCAGTGCCCGGCGCGCTGGATGCCTTGAGGCTGGACCCAGCCTCAGCACGCGAAAGCCTGATGGCACTGCCCGGCTTTGGCGAATGGACGATTGAATATCTGGCCTTGCGCGGGCTGGCCGATGTGGATGCTTTTCCTGCAACCGACCTTGTCCTGAAAAGGTCAGCAGGGATGGAGCCACGGGTGCTGAAAGAGGTGGCTGAGAACTGGCGTCCGTTCCGTGCCCATGCGGCGCAGGCGCTATGGCGCGTGCCGCCCGAAATGAGGGAAGCGAAATCATGACCGGCGAAACCTTTATTCAGGATCACTACGCCTCACCTGTGGGTGAGATCGCGCTGATCGCGGACGGCGAGCGTCTCGTCGCGCTGGATTTCGATGGTCATCAGGAGCGCACATTGCGTCTGCTGCACCGATATTTTCCGGCTGCACGCCTTGAGAGAGGACGCTGCGCCCATGCTCTGACTCACGCGCTTGACCGGTATTTTGCCGGGGATCGCGCCTCGCTCGATAGTGTCGCGGTGCGCTATGGCGGCACAGCCTTTCAGCAGTCGGTCTGGAAGGCGCTGCGCACGATCCCGTGGGGCGAAACGCGCAGCTACCGCGAGCTGGCGGGAATGATTGGCAATCCCAAGGCCATGCGTGCGGTCGGGCTGGCCAATGGGTCGAACCCCATCGCCATCGTGGTGCCATGCCACCGGGTGATCGGGGCAAATGGCACGCTGACAGGTTATGCGGGTGGGCTTGAGCGCAAGCGCGCTCTGCTGATGCATGAAGGTGCCCAGCTTCTATGACCGGCGCGGCAGGGTGACTTTCACGGCTCGTTATGCGATCCGCATATCTGTTGGCATTTTGGGGCTAAAGATATGAGCAGGCTTGGCGGGAAATCAGTGGTCATCACGGGCGCAGGCAGCGGCATAGGCCGCGCCAGCGCGTTGCTGTTCGCTCAGGAAGGCGCTGCGCTGGTCATCGCTGACCGCGCCGAAAGCGTTCACGAAACAGCCGAGCTGGTGAAGCAGGCCGGCGGCAAGGCCGTCGCGATCACTGGCGATGCCAGCGACGATGCGTTCGTTGAAGGCCTTGTTGCGCGCGCCGTGAAAGAAAACGGCAGACTGGATGCCTGTTTCGCCAATGCCGGGATCATCGGCGCCTACAAGCCTTTGCTCGACCTCGACGGCCCGGACTGGACCGATGTGTTGCGGGTGAACCTTGTTGGGCCATTCCTTGCCATCAAGTTCGCGGCGAAGGCGATGATCCCCAATGGCAAAGGCTCGATCATCTGCACGGCCTCTGTCGCGGGCATCCGCCATGGCGCGGGGCCTGTGCCTTATTCAGCGTCCAAGGCGGGCGTCATGAACCTGGTGCAGACTGCCTCGAACGAGCTGTATGGAACAGGCATTCGCGTGAATGCGATCTGCCCCGGCCTTATTGAGACCGGCATGACCAAGCCGATGTTCGATCAGGCCCGCGCGCGCGGCAGCGAAGCCAAGATCGGTCAGCTCAATCCGCTGACCCGCTATGGCGCACCGTCTGAGATCGCGCATATGGCGCTGTTCCTTGCCAGCGATGATGCGTCCTATGTGAATGGTCAGGCGATTGCCGTGGATGGCGGCCTTTCCTCATCGCACCCCGTTGCGGGGCGCGTGAAGCGTTGAGCGCGCGCGCGCCGGTCATCGTGCTGATTGCCGGAGGCTCGTGCTCCGGCAAGACAACACTGGCGCGCCACCTTTGTGAGACTCTGGGCGCCTTGCATCCGGCATTGGTGCTGGAAGATGCGTATTATCTTTCAGCAGCCCAGCGTGGTCCCGGTAACGTGACCACTTATAATTTTGATCGACCGGAAACTAAGGATTTCGCGCTGCTGACGGCGCATATGGGGCAGGTAAAAGCCGGTGAGGCCTTTGATGTGCCTGACTATGATTTTGTCACTCATGATCGCCTGCCCATGGCCACGCGCGTGAGACCGCAATCGCTGGTCATTCTTGAAGGGCTGCACAACCTTCTCTTTCCATCCTTGCGCGCGCTGGCTGATCTGACGGTGTTTGTCGAAGCACATGCTGACGTGCGGCGCAGGCGGCGTATCGCCCGTGACGTCGCCGAGCGTGGACGTGAGGCCGAGGCAACGGCCCGCCAATTCGATGCTGTGGTTGAGCCGATGCACCGGCTTTATGTCGAGCCGCAGCAGGCTTTGGCGCAACACGTCATTTCCAATAGCGAAGATTCTGAACACGCGCTGGCGTTGGCGGCCCGTCTTCTGGCTGATCGTGTGCAAGGGTTGATTGGGGGATAAGGTAACATGAAGCGTTTCGTCGCCACGATACTTGCCGCACTGATGTTTTCGCACATCGCCGTTGCGCTTGATCCTGCCCATGCAAAGGTCGAAGGGCAGGGCGAACTGTCCGGCGCTGTTGCCGGTGCCGTCGTTTCGTTCAAGAATATTCCTTATGCCGCGCCACCGGTGGGCGATCTGCGCTGGCGAGCGCCTCAGCCGCCGGCCGCGTGGGAAGGTGTGCGCGATGCTTCGGCATTCGGCCCCGCCTGCATGCAGATTTATCCCGGCATGGCGCTGAACGGTGAAAGCGAAGACTGCCTTTCGTTGAATGTGTGGGCGCCTGTTGAGCGGCCCGCTGAGGGCCTGCCGGTTATCGTGTGGATCCATGGCGGCGCCTTCAAGGTCGGGACGGGTGCGACGACGCGCTATGACGGCACGCCCTATGCCGAACGCGGCGTCGTGGTTGTCACCATCAACTATCGTCTCGGCTGGTTGGGGTTCTTCGCGCACCCGGCCCTGAAGAATGACGGCGATGAGGCGCGCGGCAATTACGGCATCATGGATCAAATCGCGGCCCTGAAATGGGTGCAGGCACATATCGCGGCGTTTGGCGGCGATCCCAAACGTGTCACCATCATGGGTGAATCAGCGGGCGGTATTTCGGTTCATCTGCTGATGACCATGCCCGCCGCGCGCGGCCTTTTTTCATCTGCCATCGCCATGTCGGGCTTTCCGCGCAACGAGCTGCAACACATCAGCCGCGCGGAGTCGGCGGAAATCGACGCGCAGAAATTTGCGTCCGACAACAAAATCACCGGTGACGGCGCTGATGCCGCTGCCGCCCTGCGGGCCTTGCCGTCCAGCGCTTTCCAGACTTCGCCCGACAATCCGCTGGGCCCGCCCAGGGTCATGCTGGACGACACGCTTGTCATCAGCAATCCCATGGCAATCTACGAAAAAGGCGAGCAGGCCAGAGTGCCATTGGTCACCGGCGGCACCTCATGGGAAGCAAGCCTCATGCCTGTGCTGACGGCAAATCCGGCTTGGCTGGCCTCGCGCATTGCAAAGGCTGAGAAGGATGCGGGGAAGCTTTACGGCTTTGAGACCGATCCGGCCACGGCCGCCGCCGACTTCATCACCGACTATTATGAAACCGAGCCGGACCGGGCGGTGGCACGGCTGCACGCGAAGGCGGGCAGCCCGACCTTTCTTTATCATTTCTCTTATCTGCCGGAAGCGCAGCGCAGCAGCCTGCCGGGCGTGCCGCATGGCATGGACACGCTCTATACCTTTGGCTGGTTTCCGCCCGTCGCGTTTGACTTCATGGGCGTGACTTATCTGCCCGAAACCCCGCCCGACCGAGAGATGAGCAATCATCTCATCGACTGTCTGGCGCAGTTTGCGAAAACCGGAGCGCCCTCAGAAGTGGGCGGCATCATGTGGTCCGGCGTGAATGAAACAGCTGCGCCCTTTCTGGTCTTTGGAACGGACGGCCTTTCACTGGCCCCGGACTTTGCAAAAGAACGGCTGGACGCGGTTGAAAAGCTCCGTGGCGTGCCGGGCTGGCATCCCTGGTGAAGGCCGTCACCACCATCGGCTTCGATGCCGACGATACGCTGTGGCAGAACGAACAGTTCTTCCGCATCACTGAGCAGCGCTTCGCTGATCTCATCGCGCCCCATGTGAAGGCGGTCGACATCCATGCCGCATTGCTGGCGACCGAGCAGCGCAATCTCGATTATTACGGCTATGGCGTGAAGGGCTTTACCCTGTCGCTGATCGAGACAGCCATTGAGCTGACTGAAGGCCGGGTGCCTGCCGCTGCCATCGAAACCATTCTGCAATGGGGTCGCGAGATGCTGCGTCACCCGCTGGAAACCCTGCCCCATGTTCATGAGACGCTGGCGCAGCTCGATAGGGATTACCGCCTCATCCTCATCACCAAGGGCGATCTGTTCGATCAGGAACGCAAGCTCGCGGCTTCAGGTCTGGGTGACTGGTTCGATGGCGTGGAGATCGTCAGCGAGAAAACGCCGCAGACCTATACCCGTATCTTCGCGCGCCATGGCGACGGCCCTGAGCGCGCCATGATGGTGGGCAATTCACTGAAGTCCGATGTCATCCCGGCCATCACGGCGGGCGCCTGGGGTGTTTATGTGCCCCACGACATGACCTGGGTGCATGAACATGCAGAGGAGCCATCGGGTCACCCGCATTTCGCCAGAATTGCGCATCTGGGCGAACTGCCCGGTTTGCTGCACCAGATCACAAGCGGTTGAGGCGACAAACCTCAGATGACACGCTAGAAACCCGTCCAAGGCCATCAGAGCCACCCGGGAGAAATTATGGATCGCCGCACTTTTATTCAGACCGCCGCAGCCACTGCCATTCTAGGGAGCACCCGTTTAACCATGCCCGCTTTCGCCGAAGCCAATGCTGCCGCCACGGGAAATCCGCTTCTGGATGTATGGGTGGGCGATCACGGCGGCTTCCCGCCTTTCGACAAGATCAGCCTTGCTGACAAGGGTGCCATCAAGGCGGCGCTGCTGAAAGGCATCGAGATGAACCGCGCAGATATCGCGGCCATTGCTGACAGTCCCGAAGCGGCGACCTTCGACAACACCTTTGTGCCGCTGGAACATGCAGGCCAGCATCTGGATCGTGCGGGGCGTATTTTCAACATCTTCACCTCGACGATGAACGACAAGGACATGCAGTCGCTTGATGCCGAGATGGCGCCCGTCTTTTCTGCTCTGAATGACGAGATCATCCAGAACGAGAAGCTGTTTGCCCGTATCAAAACTGTTCGTGACGGGCTTGCGTCATCGAGCCTGACCGATGAGCAGAAGCGCCTCGTTGAAACCTACTACAAGAACTATGTGCGGCGCGGCGCGGCCCTGAATGCCAATGAAAAGGGCCGCATGAAAGACATCAACCAGAAGCTGGCCTCGCTCTACACAAAGTTCAGCCAGAACCAGCTGGCCGATGAAGAAAACGACATGCTGGTGCTGGAGAGCGAGGCTGACCTCGCTGGCCTGCCCGTCGATATGGTTGCGGCTTACAAGGCTGCGGCGGAAGAAAAAAATCTCGCAGGCAAGTGGGCCATCGCGAATACCCGTTCGTGGATGGAACCGTTCCTCACCTATTCCACGCGCCGCGATCTGCGCGAAAAAGGGTGGCGCATGTGGATGGGACGCGGCGAAAAGCCGGGGCCGACCTTCAACGCGCCCGTCATGACCGAGATTCTGAAACTGCGCGCTGAACGTGCGAAGCTGCTGGGCTATGCCAGCCACGCCCACTGGTCGACCGACAACGGCATGGCGAAGACGCCCGATGCCGCGATGGCGTTGATGATGCAGGTCTGGGGGCCTGCGGTCGCCCGCGCCAAGGAAGAAGTCGCCGACATGCAGAAAGCTGCCGACGCTGAAAAGGCAGGCCATGCCATCGAAGCCTGGGATTATCGCTTCTATGCCGAGAAGGTGCGCAAGGCGAAATACGACATCGATGATAACGAGGTGAAACCATACCTTCAGCTTGAGAAGATCCGCGAAGGCATGTTCTGGGCGGCGGGTCAGCTTTACGGCCTTCACTTCACAAAACTGGAAGGCGTTCCCGTCTATCAGGCCGATGTGACCGTGTATGAAGTGACACGCGATAATCAGCGCGTCGGTCTCTGGTACTTCGACCCCTATGCCCGCGCCGGCAAGAACTCTGGCGCCTGGATGAACGAATATCGCACCCAGGAAAAGATCGGCGGCGAAACCACACCCATCGTTTCCAACAATTCCAACTTTGTGAAAGGTGCCGCCGGTGCGCCGGTGCTCATGTCGTGGGATGATGCCACCACCATGTTCCACGAGTTTGGCCATGCGCTGCATGGGCTCAACTCGAATGTGACCTATCCGAGCCTCGCGGGCACTTCGGTGAAGCGCGATTTCGTTGAGTTCCCAAGCCAGATCAACGAACGCTGGTTGCCGACGAAAGAGGTGCTGTCGAAGTTCGCCGTGCACAAGGATACCGGCGCGGCGATGCCTGACGCACTGCTCGCCAAGATCGAAGCGGCCAAGCACTTCAATCAGGGCTTCAGCACCGTCGAGGCCGTTTCAGCGGCGATCTATGACATGAAGATCCATATGGAAGCGACACCGGACAAGGACATCGACCCGCTGGCCTATGAGAAGTCGTCGATGACTGAAATCGGTCTGCCGAAAGAAATCGTCATGCGTCACCGTCCCACGGCGTTCGGGCATATTTTCAGCGGCGATGGCTATTCGGCCGGGTATTATGTCTATCTGTGGGCCGACGCGCTGACCGCCGATGCGTGGGAGCTGTTCGAGGAAAAGGGCGCTTACGATCCCGCCACGGCCAAGAGCTTCCTTGAGAACGTGCTGGCGGTTGGCAATTCGATTGCCCCGGACGAGGTTTTCCGCCGCTTCCGTGGCCACGATGTCGATACCGGCGCGCTGATGCGTGATCGCGGCTTTGCCTGAGGCGCAGTCACTGTTCACGCAATGAGGTGAGGATCAACGATGCTGCCGTTCATCAAGTTCATCGTCGCGTTTCTGACGGTTTCGCTCTCTGGGTGGAATCAAACGGAAACGAAGTGTGAGAAGATGGCGGTTCAGGCCGGTCCGCCCGGCGTGGAGACGGAAGAATGCTTCGCCTCATTCAAACCATCCGACAGGAACGACCAGGCTTTGTATGTTTTCGTCTGGTCGCCTGTCGTGGCGCGCGATGGCGGCCCGATGAAATCAGAGCAGGACTATCAGGGCACCCTGCTCGGCAAGCCGGTGACCATCAACCGCACGTCCTTGTTCATGGGCGTGAAGCAGGAGGTGCTCACTGCATCCGTGGATGTCGACAAGCCACAGGGACACGTCATGGTCTATGCCAAAAACCTCGATGTAGAGGCGTTCCAGCGCCTGCTGGATGGCATGACCGTGACTGAGGCGGGCACCGCGCCGCAATAGCGGCGGCTAGAGCGGTCTTAAATAGTTCAGCACGATTCCGATCTCGCCAAACTTGTCGACGAAATTGACCGCGTCCCCCATGCAGGTGCCAGTCACCAGTTTGCCGGGGCCACCGACGACCAGCACATTGAATCTCAGCGGTTCGCGGCCCGGATAAATGATGGTGCCGCGCGCCCATGGTGCATCAAAGCCTTCCAGCTGTGTGATGCCGGACACTTCGATCTTGCCCGTCACGCCGCCGGTGAAATAACGCTGCGCCCATATATCGGCGGTGTATTTTGCCATGGAGGCATTGATGTCGGGCTGGGTCATGCCGATGGTCGAAGCATCGGGCGTGACCAGAAAAGTGCAGCGCACGGTCTGGTCGGCGCTGACCGTCACCATGTCAGCGCCCGGTGTGCTCCACTGTTCGGGGATCATGGTCTTATACCCTTTGGCGGCATCCTCGAACGGCGTCGGATGCGCCTGCGGCGGCGCAGCGCGCGCGACAACCGCCGTGGCGCTGATGACAAATGCCGAAATCAGAACAAGACCACGCATGATCCACCTCCCACGCATGACAGGGTGGAAGGCAGGCTAACGCCGGTTTGCGGTCTTTGACCAGCCCTTAATACACGCGCGCCTTGGGGGCGATGTATTCGATGTCTTTCGTCATCGTGTATTCGTGGACCGGGCGATAGTCGATGGTGACCGCGCCCTTCGCATCGATCCATGAAAGCGTGTGCTTCATCCAGGTCTGATCATCGCGATTGGGGAAGTCTTCGCGGGCATGGGCGCCGCGCGATTCCTTGCGGTTCTCGGCTGATGTCATGGTGACGACCGCCTGCGAGATCAGGTTGTCGTATTCCAGGCTTTCCATCAGGTCCGAGTTCCAGATCATCGTGCGGTCCGTGACGCCCATATCGGCCGAGCCTGCAAACACGGCCTCGATCTTGGTCACACCTTCCTTCAGCACATCGCCGGTGCGGTAGACAGCGCAGTTCGACTGCATGGTCTTCTGCATCTGCAGGCGCAGATCGGCGGTGCGCGTGCCGCCCTTGGCGTGGCGGATGCGGTCAAGACGGGCAAGCGCCGCGTCACCTGCATCCTTGGGCAGATCGCCATGGCGCGCGCCGGGCTTCATCGTCTCGGCGCAGCGCAGGCCCGCCGCGCGGCCAAACACCACAAGGTCGGTCAGCGAGTTGGAGCCAAGCCGGTTCGCGCCATGCACGGAAACACAGGCCGCTTCACCAATCGCCATCAGGCCGGGCACGATGCTGTCCGGGTTGCCATTCGCCTTGGTCAGCACCTCGCCGTGATAATTGGTCGGGATGCCGCCCATATTGTAGTGGACGGTCGGCAGAACCGGGATCGGCTCCTTGGTCACATCGACATTGGCGAAGATCTTGGCGCTTTCCGAAATGCCGGGCAGGCGCTCATGCACGATCTTCGGATCGAGATGGTCGATGTGCAGGTGAATCCATTCACCCTGCGGGCCGCAGCCGCGCCCTTCGCGGATTTCCATCGTCATGGCGCGGCTGACCACGTCGCGCGAGGCAAGGTCTTTCACCGAAGGCGCATAGCGCTCCATGAAGCGTTCGCCATTCTTGTTGGTGAGATAGCCGCCTTCGCCGCGCACGCCTTCGGTGATGAGGCAGCCCGCGCCGTAAATGCCGGTCGGGTGGAACTGCACGAACTCCATGTCCTGCAGGGGCAGGCCGGCGCGCAGCACCATCGCATTGCCGTCGCCGGTGCAGGTATGGGCCGAGGTGCAGCTGAAATAGGCGCGGCCATAGCCACCGGTCGCCAGGATCACCTGATGGGCGCGGAAGCGGTGAAGGGTGCCATCATCAAGGCTCCAGGCCATCACGCCCCGGCACTGGCCGTCTTCCATGATAAGGTCGAGCGCGAAGTATTCGATGAAGAACTGCACTTTGTTCTTCACGCACTGGCCGTAAAGCGTGTGCAGAATGGCGTGGCCGGTGCGGTCGGCGGCGGCGCAGGTACGCTGCTGCGGCGACTGGCCATAATTCTTGGTCATGCCGCCAAAGGCGCGCTGATAGATCTTGCCATCGGCGGTGCGGCTGAACGGCACGCCCCAATGCTCCAGCTCATAAACGGCGTCGGGCGCGTTGCGGCAGAGATATTCGATGGCGTCCTGATCGCCCAGCCAGTCGGCACCCTTCACGGTGTCATACATGTGCCAGCGCCAGTCATCCTCACCCATATTGCCAAGGCTGGCCGAGATGCCGCCCTGCGCCGCGACGGTGTGGCTGCGCGTGGGGAATACTTTGGTGACGCAGGCGGTTTTCAGTCCTGCTTCCGCCGCGCCCAGCGTGGCGCGCAAACCTGCACCGCCTGCGCCGACCACCACAACATCATAGGTATGATCAATGATCTGATAGGCTTGCATGTGTCAGGCGACCAGTTTGAGAATGGCGATGATGAGGACAACCGCGAAGGCCGCGCCCCCCAGTTTGTTGAGCACCAGAAGGGCGATCTTCAGCGCCCCGTCCGAGATGTAGTCTTCGATCACCACCTGCAGCCCCAGCACGAAATGCCAGATCGCGGCGATGACCAGCATCAGCATCAACCCGGCATTGACCGGGTGAGACAGAAACGCGCGCGCCGTGGCGTAGTCAGCGCCGGTATGGGCGGCGATCGCCCACACGAACCAGAGAACAAGCGGGATCAGTGCAATGGCACTCACACGCTGGGCGACGAAGTGGCTGGTGCCGCTTTTTGCGGCCCCAAGGCCGCGTACCTTGCCCAGTGGCGTCCGCAGCGAGGATTTGCTGGCGCTCATCAGAATGCCCCCATGCTGTGATAGGCCCATGCCCAGATGGCGAGCGTCAGAACCACCGCCAGTCCGATGACCAGACGTCCGGCCCGCTCGGCGCTGTGTTTTTCAAAACCCGCACCCACATCCCACACCAGATGGCGGATGCCATTCAGCAGATGGTAGATGAGTGAGAGACTGAGCGCGAACAGGACAAGACGGCCAGGAATGCTCCCGGCGCATGACATGAAGTCGGCATAGGCGGATGGCCCGCTGGCGGTGGCGATCAGCCACCAGGCCACCAGCACCAGCCCGGCGCCCATGGCCACACCTGTCATGCGATGCAGGATCGAGGTCAGCATGGTGACCGGCCAGCGATAGATTTGCAGGTGCGGCGAACGAGGGCGCTCTTTGTGGCGCGTCGCGGTGGCGGTTTCTGCCATGAAGTCTGCCCGGAAATCGGTTGCGGTATGCGATGTCAGTATAGGATGCAGGGGCTTTCTGGCAACGCTCAAACATCCTCCCCTTGCAACATCAATCTGCTATATCGGCGCCGTCATTCCTGACGGGCAGGCGGCGATGAGCGATCCGAAAACCATTTTTGTCGGCAAGGGTGAGAACCCGGTCCTTTTCAACGTCGCCATGGCCAACCGGCATGGGTTGATCGCCGGGGCGACGGGCACCGGCAAGACGGTGACCCTGCAGATTCTGGCCGAAGGCTTTTCGGCGCTCGGCGTTCCGGTCTTTGCTGCCGATGTGAAGGGCGATCTGTCCGGCATCGCCATGGCGGGCACGGAAAAGGGTTTCCTGACCGAACGCGCTGCCAAGATCGGGCTCGATCCCTATGTGCTGGAAACCCATCCGGTCATTTACTGGGATGTCTTTGGCAAGAAGGGCCATCCGATCCGCGCCACGGTTTCCGAAATGGGGCCGCTGCTTCTGTCGCGCCTGCTTGACCTCAATGACGTTCAGGAAGGCGTGCTGAACATCGCCTTCCGCATCGCCGATGAGCAGGGCCTGCTGCTGCTCGACCTGAAGGATCTGCGCGCCATCCTCACCCATATCTCGGACCATGCGGACGAGATTCAGGCGAAGTACGGCAATGTCTCGCCCAATACGGTGGGTGCGATCCAGCGCGGCCTGCTGGTTCTGGAAAATCAGGGCGCGGGGCAGTTTCTTGGCGAACCGGCGCTGGACCTGCTCGACTTCACCAAGACGGATGCGCAGGGGCGCGGCGCGATCAACGTGCTGGCTGCTGATGCGCTGATGAACAATCCGCGCCTTTATGCCACCTTCCTGCTGTGGATGATGTCCGAGCTGTTCGAGCAGCTCCCGGAAGTCGGCGATATCGATGTGCCCAAGCTGGTGTTCTTCTTTGATGAAGCCCACCTGCTGTTCAACGATGCACCCAAGGCGTTGCTGGAAAAGGTGACGCAGGTGGTGCGGCTCATCCGCTCAAAGGGCGTCGGCATCTATTTCATCACCCAGAACCCACAGGATATTCCTGAAATCGTCCTGGCCCAGCTTGGCAACCGTATCCAGCATGCGCTGAGGGCCTATACGCCAAAGGAACAGAAAGCCGTGCGCGTGGCGGCGGAAAGTTTTCGCGCCAATCCGAAGTTCGACACCGAGGAAGCGATCACCCAGCTTGGCATTGGCGAAGCGCTGGTCTCGACACTGGAAAAAGGCGGTGTGCCCGCAATGGTGGAGCGCACGTTCATCCGTCCGCCAGCCGGTCGGATGGGGCCTGTCACAGATGATGAGCGCGCAGAACTCATCGAAGCCTCACCCTTCAAGGGCAAGTATGACGAAGCGCTGGATCGTGAGTCCGCTTATGAGGTGCTGAATAGCGGGCGCGCACCTGTTGAAGCGCCAGCCGCCAAAAAGCCGACGACGCGCAGCAACGGAATTGACTGGGGCTCAAAGCCTGAACGGCGCAGCGCGACTGTCGATGCCGGTGCGGTGCCTGATGCCCCGGCCCCACGCCGCACCGTGCGCGTCGAAGCAGACGAGGCACCTCGCGGTTCGGTGCGTGATCGCCAGCCCGAAGCCCGGCCCAAGGAAGGCGGCGGCTGGCTGTCCGATATTCTGGGCGGCGGCGGTGGGCGTCGGCAGAGCGTTGGCGAGGCGGCGGCCAAGTCGGTGGTGCGCTCGGTCAGCTCCAGCATCGGGCGTGAAATCACCCGCTCGATTCTGGGCGGCATATTGGGTGGCCGCCGTCGCTGACTACGCTTTCCCACACACCGCCCTGAATCCGGCAGCGGCGAAGCGTGTGAGATTGGCATAGGCGGTAGGCAGATCGCCTGAGCGGCACAGGCCATTCGACAGCCGGTCGAGACGGCCGGTTTCGCCAAGTGTCAGGGTGAGCGCGCCCGACAGGTTGTGATAGGCCCAGTACAGGTCTTCATCACGCGCACCCGGCAACGCCTGACGCATCAGGTCAATCAGTTTGCGGATCAGCGGATCGAAATGCTGCGCCATCGCCTGTCCGCCCCAGACCGGATTGGCATTCGCCTGACTGACCAGCGCGAAATAGTGCTTCCAGCCGGGGCCACCTTTTTCGCCCCAGACAAGCAGTGGCCTCAGGAAGGCGTCGATCACCCCTTCAGGCGAAAGATTCGTGCCTGCCTCTGCCGCATAGGAATCGAGCGAGGCCAACCGGTCAGCATTCAGGATGTCGGCGCGGCGCTGGAACACGCCATCAAACAGGCCGCGCTTGGTGCCGAAATAATAATGGAGCAGGGCGGTATCGACCCCGGCTTCGTTGGCGACATCGCGTATCGAGACGCCATGCAGGCCATGCTGCGAAAACAGATTCTCGGCGACATCAAGGATGGCCTCGCGCGTACCTGAAGGCCCACTGCTTTTGGGCGGGCGACCCCTGCGGCTGCGGGCGGGCGCTGAAGAAACGGCGTCATCAGGCTTCATGATCAACAGGATGCTGTCATTTGTGGCGGTGGACCATGGCTATTTCCGGGGCGGGACATGGTTGACAGAAGCGTCAAGTGTGATCATTGTCGCATAAAATCATCATTCAGTGAATTAATAACATCCACCGCCAAGGGGAAGCACCATGACACCGCGCCTGAAAACACATTTGCTGACCGCCACCATGATCGCCTCGGGCCTGGCATTGGCCCTGCCCGCATGGGCGCAGGCCCCGGCAGCAGCCCCGGCCGAACCGGCCAAGGCTGAGGAGGAGATCGTCGTCACGGCCCGCCGCGTGGGCGAGAATGTGCAGAAAGTGCCCGCCTCCGTTTCGGCGTTTTCCGAAAAAACCCTCATCCGGCTCGGCGCGAATGACGTGACCGGCATTCAGGGTGCGGTTCCGAACCTCAATCTGGTTCAGGGTCGCGGTTCGTCGGATGCGACCAACATCTATATCCGTGGCGTGGGTCAGCCGGACGCCCTGCAGACCTTTGATCCCGCTGTCGGCCTTTATGTCGATGATGTCTATTTCAGCCGTATCCGTGGCACCCAGCTTGACCTGCTGGACATCGAACGTGTTGAGGTGCTGCGCGGACCGCAGGGCACGCTTTATGGCAAGAACACGATCGGCGGCGCGCTGAAGATCGTCACCCGTCGTCCGGGCGATGCGTTTCGCGCCTCGGTGTCGTTGACCGCAGGTTCTTACGCGCAGTTCGAGGCCAAGGGCAGCATCAGCGGCCCGGTTGCCGATGGCGTTTCGGTGGGTCTGTCTCTCCTGCGCGCCACGCGCGATGGCTATGTGAAGGATCCGGTTCTCAATCAGAAATACAATGACAAGGACGTGATGGCAGGCCGCCTGCACGTTGCCATTGGTGGCGATGGCCCCCACCGCTTTGACATCATTGCCGATGTGTCGAAGCAGGATGCGGCGCTGACGGTTGGCCAGCCGCTGAACACACTCACCACCCTGATTGGCGGTCTGCCGATCATCACCCTGCCGGCTGTGACGCCTGAATATAATTTTGAAACGCGCGTCACGCCGGGCCTGCCCAATTCAACCAAGCTTCAGCATTGGGGCATTTCAGGCACCGGCTCGTTCGCGCTGAACGATGCGCTGACGCTGAAAACCATCACAGCCTTCCGCAAGCTCAACACACGCGATTACATCGACATCGACGCCACCCAGTTTCAGGTTGGCGATGTCTTTGTCGGCGTCAATCAGGACCAGCTGAGCCAGGAGTTCCAGCTGATCTACAAGTCGGGCGGCTGGAATGTTGTCTCGGGCCTCTATTACATGGAGGAAAACATCACGTCGCATCAGGAAGCCTATGCCAACAATCTCGTTGGTCCGCTTCTGGGCAACCCGACTTTCACCCGCACCATTGACGATGACCTGAAAACCACCAGCAAGGCGGCCTATCTGAATGTCACCTATGCCGTGAGCGAGGCGCTGCGCCTCTCGGCAGGCGTGCGTTACACCGAGGAAGAAAAGACTTACTCGCGCACGACCTCGACCTTCTCAAGCTTGGCTCTGCTCCGGGCCAATCCGGCCTTTGCCTTTTCCGGCCTCAACAAGACCTGGTCGGATGTCTCGCCCTCGTTCTCGATCGACTATCAGATCAGCGACGACGTGATGGTCTATGGCCGCATCGCCAAGGGGTTCAAGTCGGGCGGCTTCAACGGCCGCGCCAACAATCCTGGCGAGCAGGCACCCTATGCGCCGGAAACCATGACCTCGTATGAGATCGGCGTGAAGGCCAGCTTCTGGGATGGCAAGGCGCGCGCCAACCTCGCCCTGTTCCAGAACGACTATAAGGACTTTCAGGCCCGCGTGCGCGATACCGTGCTTGATCCGGGCACGGGCCTGCCGACACCGCAGCTCACCGTCATCAATGCCGGCAAGCTGGAGATCAGGGGCGCCGAGCTGGAGCTGTTCGCAACGCCGGTCGAAGGCCTGCAGCTCGATGCGCAGATCGGTCTGCTGGATGCGCAATATGGCGAGTTCAAGGATGTCCGCTTCGCAGCCTTTGGCGGCAGCCGCGCCTATCAGACGCCGGCCTTCTCGCCCAAATGGACGGCGCGCCTTGGCGCTTCCTATGCCTTTGATCTGGGGGAAAGCGGCTCGATCACGCTGGGCGCGTCGGCGCGTTATCGTTCGCGCATGGCCCTGGCCGTGGACAATACGCTGACCAATTCCGCAGCGGAGATCCCCGGTCTGTTCCAGGAAGCATACTGGCTCTATGACGCCCGCATCGTGTGGGAAGATGCCGAAGGCCGCTTCTCGGCTGGTGTGTATGCCAAGAATCTGTCGGACGAGATTTACAAGACCGACGGCCAGGAGTTCTCGTCCGTCGGCAATATCCGCACCGTCTATTTTGGCGCGCCGCGCACCTTCAGCTTCACCGTCACGGCGAAGTACTGAAAGGCAGGCGATCACAGCGCGGCCCGGCCCCTGAGGCCGGGCCGTATTTGTGTGCGGGGGGTATTCGATCCGGGATTTTTATGCCCCCTTCCCCCTCCCTCCCCCCTATTTTTGAAGAAAACGGTATGGCGCGTCCGCCTGAGCGTTTGAAAGGTTCTTTCTTCATGACGGTCAAATCCTGATTTCATCATTTCCTAGGAATATCATCTTGTAGGAAAATTGTCAATTTCAGGCCCGTGTCGCGCAACAGGCTTTGATCGGGGCCGGGCGCGTCTGCTAGACAGGTGCCATGCGACTCCCGATTCTTTCAGCTACCGCTCTGATGCTGGCATCCTGCGCGCCGACGGGCGAAGCCCTGACTGCGCCACCGCCGGGTCCGGTGACGGTCAAATCCGAGACAGGGGCAAACGCTGTCGAGCGTGGGCACAGGCTGGTGCAGACGAATTGCGCAACCTGTCATGCGGTTGAGCGCACCGGCAGCAGCCCTTACAAGCCCGCGCCACCCTTCCGCACACTTGTCACCTATTATGATGTCGATGGTCTGGACGAGGCCTTCGCGGAAGGCATCGTGGTCGGGCACAAGGGCGTTCAGAAAATGCCCGAGTTCCAGCTGACGCCGGACCAGATCGGCGACCTGATCGCCTATCTGCATTCACTGGAGACAAAATGACACGCTTTCGCGTTACGGCTCTGGCCATCCTTGCTCTGGCCGGTTCGGGCCATGCGGCAGACCCTGTTGCAGCGGCGGGTGGCGGCGCCAGCCTGACCGTCACGATCAACGGCGTGCTGGCCCAGCCTTCACAGATGCTGGTCGGGGTCTTTGATGAGGCCGGGTATGAAGGGAAGGCTCTGGTCAATCAGAAGGTCGAGGCCAACGCGCCGCAGACAGTCATGACCTTCGAGAACCTGACGCCGGGCCGGGTCGCCGTGAAAATCCTTCAGGATCTCAACGGCAACGGCAAAATGGACAAGACCCTGATCGGCATTCCCGAGGAACCGTTTGGCCTGTCCAACGATGCCGTGCCTGAGATGTCGGCCCCCGGTTTTGACAAAACAGGGTTTGACCTGAAGCCGGGCGCAAACGCCATCACCATCACCCTGCAACAGATGTGAGCCTTCCCGCCGCGTCATGATTGCCTCGATCCGCTGGCTGCGATAAGGCCAGCGTCAGGGTCATCTGCGCTTTTCAGCGGGGGATAAATGAACATCCACGAATATCAGGCCAAAGAACTGCTCAAGGGCTATGGCGTTCCGGTTTCCAAAGGCGTTGCCGCCTTCACGGCCGAGGAGGCCAAAGCGGGGGCCGAGAAACTGGCGAAAGACGGCGCGAAGCTGTTCGTCGTGAAGGCCCAGATCCATGCGGGCGGGCGTGGCAAGGGCAAGTTCAAGGAACTTCCCGCTGATGCCAAAGGTGGTGTGCGGCTCGCCAGGACGGTGGATGAAGTCTACGCCAATGCCAAGGACATGCTGGGCAACACGCTGGTAACGATCCAGACCGGCCCGGCCGGCAAGCAGGTCAACCGTCTTTATGTCGAAGACGGCAGCGACATCGAAAAAGAATTCTATCTTTCCATGCTGGTCGACCGTGAAACCGGTTGCACGGCCTTCGTCGTTTCCACCGAAGGCGGCATGGACATCGAGAAAGTCGCGCACGACACGCCCGAAAAGATCGTCACCTTCTCGGTCGATCCGGCAGCGGGTCTTCAGGCCCATCATGGCCGGGCCATTGCCAAGGCGCTGAACCTGAAGGGCGATCAGGCCAAGCAGGCCGAAGCTCTGGCGGCCAAGCTCTACAAGGCCTTCGTCGAAACCGACATGAGCCTTCTGGAAATCAATCCGCTGATCCTCACCCCAGATGGCCGTCTGCATGTGCTGGACGCCAAGGTCGGCTTTGATTCCAATGCCCTGTTCCGTCACCCGGACATCGTCGCGCTGCGTGACCTGACCGAGGAAGACGAGAAGGAAATCGAAGCCTCGAAATACGATCTTTCCTACATCACGCTGGATGGCGACATTGGCTGCATGGTCAATGGCGCGGGCCTTGCCATGGCGACCATGGACATCATCAAGCTCTATGGCCGCGAACCGGCCAACTTCCTCGATGTCGGCGGCGGTGCGTCGGAAGAAAAGGTGACGGCGGCCTTCAAGATCATCACGGCTGATCCGAATGTGAAGGGCATCCTCGTCAACATTTTCGGCGGCATCATGAAGTGCGACATCATCGCGCGGGGCGTTCTGGCAGCGGTGAAGGCCGTGGGTCTGAAAGTGCCGCTGGTGGTGCGTCTGGAAGGTACCAACGTGACCGAAGGCAAGAAGATCATCGCCGAATCAGGTCTTAACGTGATCCCGGCTGATGACCTCGATGACGCCGCGCAGAAGATCGTCAATGCCGTGAAGAAGGCGGCCTGAACCATGTCCATCCTCATCGACAAGAACACCAAGGTTCTTACCCAGGGCTTCACCGGCAAGACCGGCACCTTCCATTCCGAAGGCGCGCTTGCCTATGGCACCAAGCTGGTTGGCGGTGTCGCGCCCGGCAAAGGTGGCGGCACACATCTGAACCTGCCGATCTGGGATACGGTCGCCGAAGCCAAAGCCGCGACCGGTGCTGACGCCAGCGTGGTCTATGTGCCGCCGCCGGGTGCCGCAGACGCCATTCTGGAAGCCATTGCGGCGGGCATTCCCCTGATCGTCTGCATCACCGAAGGCATTCCTGTGCAGGACATGATCAAGGTGAAGCGCGCGCTGGTCGGTTCGAAGTCGCGCCTGATCGGCCCCAACTGCCCCGGCATCGTCACGGCGGGCGAATGCAAGATCGGCATCATGCCGGCCAATATCTTCAAGCCGGGCAGCGTCGGCATCGTCTCGCGTTCGGGCACATTGACCTACGAGGCAGTGTTCCAGACCACCAATGAAGGCCTTGGCCAGACAACGGCTGTCGGTATCGGCGGCGATCCGGTCAAGGGCACCGAGTTCATCGACATGCTGGAAATGTTCCTGGCCGACGAAAAGACCAAGTCGATCGTCATGATCGGCGAAATCGGCGGCTCGGCCGAGGAAGATGCCGCGCAGTTCATCGCTGACGAGGCCAAACGCGGTCGCAAAAAGCCGATGGTTGGCTTCATCGCCGGGCGCACGGCCCCTCCGGGACGCCGCATGGGCCATGCCGGCGCGATCGTCTCGGGTGGCCAGGGCGGCGCCGAGGACAAGATCGCCGCGATGGAAGCGGCCGGGATCAAGGTGGCGGCGAGCCCGAGCGAACTGGGCTCGACGCTGGTCGAGGTATTGAAGGGGTAAATCGACGCGTCGGCCAGGGCGCGCCCCAATCGCATCCCCCTCCCCAG
>CAYMIJ010000003.1:0-250612 GCA_964390465.1 uncultured Flavobacteriaceae bacterium
CACGGTGGCCGCCACCCCACCGTGAAGATTTACACCACTCATGAGGACACTACCTGGACTTGTCGGCAACATTGTTGTCGGCATCATCGGTGCTCTCATAGCGGGTTTCGTGTTCCCGAAGCTCGGGATTGTAATTGGCTCGGGCATTGTTGGTTCGGTCATTCATGCCACCATCGGCGGCATCATCGCACTGTTCGTCATCTCGCTGGTGAAGCGAGCGACATAACCGTCAGCGGGCAAGGAAGCTGGATTTCATCAGCGCCTTGTCGGCTCTACGGATGATTTTGGGATCGGGGTGGAGCAATCCGCCCCGTTTCTCTTTATAGTCAGAGCGCGCCAGAAGATCACGGATGACGTTGAGTCGCGCCTTTTTCTTGGCGTTGGCATGCACGGCGGTCCACGGTCCATCCTTGTGATGGGTGCGTAGAAACATGGTGTCGCGCGCTTTGGTATAGCTATCGAACTTTTCCATCGCCTTGGCGTCGATCGGGGATATTTTCCACTGCTTCAACGGGTCTTTACGGCGGGCAAGCAGGCGCTCTTTCTGCTCCTCGCGCGAGATGTCGAGATAATACTTGAAAAGCTGGATACCGGATTTCACCAGCATGGCTTCAAAGTCCGCAACTTCGCTGAAGAAAGCCTCGGTCTGGGCTGGCGTGCAGAAGCCCATCACCGGCTCAACCCCCGCCCGATTATACCACGAGCGGTTGAACAGCACGAACTCGCCTGCCGAGGGCAGATGCGCGATAAAGCGCTGGAAATACCATTGAGTGACCTCCCGATCGGAAGGTTTGGGCAAAGCGACAACGCGCGTTTCGCGCGGCGACAGATGTTCAACCATCCGCTTGATGGTGCCGTCTTTGCCCGCGCCATCACGGCCTTCCATGATGACCAGCACCTTTTCGCCATTGGCGATGATGTCGCGCTGGAACTTCACGAGCTCGATCTGCAATTCGCGCAGCGTGGCCTCATATTCTTTTGTTGAGAGCGCTTCAGCCTCGTCAGAACGAGCCTTGTTTTTGTGTTTTCCAGCCATATTGGAACCCTCGTCCTGAAATCTGCACCGCACTGAAACACAGTTGCGCAAAAGAGCAATCGCGCGACATGACCGGGCATTGTCGCCGCGTCATGGCCAATTTATACCACAGTCAAACGGGACGAGGCGCACGATGACAGACCTTTTCGAAAACCCCATGGCGACTGACGGCTTTGAGTTCGTCGAATACACCGCCCCTGACACCAAGGCGCTGGGCGCTCTCTTCGAACAGATGGGGTTTCGGGCGGTTGGGCGACACCGTTCGAAGGATGTCACGCTTTACCGTCAGGGTGACATCAGCTTCATCGTGAATGCCGAACCGGGCAGCCATGGTTCTGAGTTCGCCAAGGCGCATGGCCCGTCGGCCTGTGCCATGGGCTTCCGGGTGCGTGATGCCGCAAAGGCGTTCAAGCGGGCGCTGGAGCTGGGCGCGGAGCCGCATCAGAGCGCCGCTGGCCCGATGGAACTGAACATTCCGGCGATCAAGGGCATTGGCGGCAGCGTCATCTATCTGATCGACCGCTATGGCGACCATTCCATCTACGATGTCGATTTCCTGCCGACTGACCCGGCGCGCGGCTTTGAGCATCTGGGTGCTGGCCTGACCGACATCGACCACGTCACCCACAACGTCTATCGCGGCAATATGGACAAGTGGGCGGGCTTCTACGAGAAGCTCTTCAACTTCCGTGAAATCCGCTACTTCGACATCGAAGGCAAACTGACGGGCTTGAAGAGCCGGGCAATGACCAGCCCGTGCGGCAAGATCCGCATTCCGATCAATGAAAGCTCGGACGACAAATCACAGATCGCTGAATATCTCGATCTCTATAAGGGCGAGGGCATCCAGCACATCGCCCTTGGCGCCCGTGATATCTATTATTCCGTGGAACAGCTTGCTGCTCACGGCGTCGCTTTCCAGGATACGCTCGACGCCTATTTCGATCTGATCGACAAACGCATTCCCGGGCATGGCGAAGACCTTGCCCGTCTGCGTCAGAGCCGTATCCTCATCGACGGCGCTCCGGAAGACAGTGGCCTTCTTCTGCAGATCTTCACCCAGAACGTGATCGGGCCGATCTTCTTCGAGATCATCCAGCGCAAAGGCAATCAGGGCTTTGGTGAAGGCAATTTCCGCGCTTTGTTCGAGTCTATCGAACTCGACCAGATCCGCCGGGGCGTGCTGAAGGAACCGGCCTGATCCATGGCCGGTTTCATCCATTACACCTATGCCAATTCATCAGCAGCCTATCGCACTCGCATCGCGCTGAACTTCAAGGGCCTCGCGCGGGAAGACCGCTTTGTCCATCTGCTGAAGGATGGTGGCCAGCATCATGATGCCGACTATGCAAAGCTGAACCCGCAGGAGATCATTCCATCTCTGGTGCTTGAAGATGGTCGCGCCATCGGCCAGTCGCTGGCGATCATAGAGTATCTTGAGGAAATGCACCCCACGCCACATCTTCTGCCGCGTGATCCGTTTGAGCGGGCGCGCGTGCGGCAGATCGCGCTGGCCGTCGCCTGCGACATCCATCCGGTCAACAATCTGCGCATCCGGCAGTATCTGACCAATGTGCTGAAGGCCGATCAGGCACAGTCCGACATCTGGTACCGGCACTGGATCGACCTTGGTTTCGCGGCCATTGAACGCATGCTGAGTGAGACCGGGCCTTATGCCTGTGGTGATGAACCCACACTGGCCGATGTATTTTTGGTGCCTCAGCTTGCCAACGCACGGCGCTTCAACATTCCGCTTGAGGCCTATCCGCGCATCGTGCGGTCAGATGCCGCCGCGCGCGCCCTTCCAGCCTTTGCTGACGCGGCCCCTGAACGCCAACCCGATTTCGGTAAATAGACGCCAGGCTCTTGCATTGGGCACAGGCTCCGCTACCGATAGGCATACCAGGCGGGAAGGCTGTTCGACGCATGCAGGATGATACGGGCACAGTGCAGGCCGCTGCAGGCTATTCACGAGCTTACCGGACTTACATTCTGGTTCTGCTCACGCTGGTCTATGTGACCAACTATGCTGACCGCTCGATCCTCTCAACGCTGACCCAGCCCATCAAGGCCGAGTTCGGCCTCAGCGATACGATGATGGGCCTGATGGGCGGGATCGCCTTCGCCATCTTCTATACGTCGTTCGGAATCCCGGTTGCGCTGTTGGCTGACCGCACGAACCGGGTGCGAATCATGGCGATAGCCGCTGCTGTCTGGTCAGGGTTTACGACCTTGTGCGGCGTCGTCACCAATGCCTGGCAGTTGTTCTTTGCGCGCATCGGTGTCGGCATTGGCGAAGCAGGCGGTTCTCCGCCAGCTCATTCCATTATCTCTGATCTCTACGCCTCCAAATCGCGGGCGACCGCATTGTCGGTCTATGCGCTGGGCGTTCCCATCGGCTTTGCGGTGGGAAGTTTCATCGGCGCGCCGGTCGCGCAGGCCTATGGCTGGCGCATGGCTTTTCTGGCCTTGGGCCTGCCGGGGTTGATCCTGTCGCTGGTCCTGTGGCTCACAGTGCGCGAGCCACCGCGTGGCCTGTCCGATCATGGTCATAAGGCATCGTCCGGCGATGCCCCGCCATTGGCCGATGTCATACGCTTCATGATGTCCCAGCGCGCGCTGGTATATGTCCTCATCGCCGCCACGCTGGTTACGGTCGTTGGCTACGCGGGCGTCAACTGGAACGCTGCTTTCCTGATGCGCTCGCACGGCTTCACATTGGCTGAGGCTGGTCACTATCTGGGCTGGGTCACCATCATCGCGAGCACAGCGGGCACGTTTTTCGGCGGGGTTCTTGCCGATTGGCTTGGCAAGCGGAACCGGGCCTGGAACAGCTGGGTTCTTGCCATCTTCTATACGATCGGTCTGCCGGCAACGCTGCTGGCCTATAGCAGCAATGACACCAATCTCGTGATGGCATTGATGCCCGTCCCGGTCTTCATATCCGGTGCCTATCTCGGTCCGACCTTTGCGATGGTGCAGAATCTGGTGGGTGTTAAAATGCGCGCTCTTGCCTCCGCCATTCTTCTTTTCGTGATCAATCTCATCGGCATGGGGCTTGGCCCATTGCTGACCGGCTCGCTCAGCGATTTTTTTGCGGAGGGGCAGGGTGTACACGCACTGCGTCAGGCGCTCTTTTGGATGGTGTTCATCAATATCGCAGGCGTGTTTTTCTACTGGCTGGCAGGCCGCTCACTCGAAGCCGGTTATACGCGGGCGACTCAGTCCTGAAACTGCTCGGTCAGGATGCGCTCGTTCAGATTGCGTCCTGCATCGAACAGCATCGCCAGTGCAACTGAACGATCCTCGGCGATATCCACCTGCGTGACATTGCGGACCTCGACGTGATCGGCGACGGCACTGACGGGACGCTTCTCTGGCTCCAGAATCTCAAGACGCACCTGCGCCTTGTGTGGCACCAACGCGCCACGCCAGCGACGAGGCCGAAAGGCACTGATCGGCGTCAGCGCCAGCAAGGCCGCATCAATGGGCAGTATTGGTCCGTGTGCGGATAGGTTATAGGCCGTGCTGCCAGCTGGCGTCGAAACCAGAACGCCGTCGCAAATCAGCTCATCCATACGCGCTGTGCCGTCGATCCATATTTTGATCTTGGCAGCCTGGCGGGTTTCCCGCAGCAGGGAAACCTCGTTGAACGCCAGCGCATTCTCACGGCCACCATCTGCAGTCAGGGCTCGCATGCGCAAGGGATGGATCAGTGCACGTTCGACTGTGGCAAGGCGTTCCATCAACCCGTCAGGGCGAAACTCATTCATCAGAAAGCCAACGGAGCCCAGATTCATGCCATAGATCGGGCGCTTGGTCGTGATGTTCCGGTGCAGCGTTTCCAGCATGAAGCCATCACCGCCCAGCGCAACGACAATGTCGGCTTCGTCCGTGCCCACATGGGCATACCGTGATTGAAGCTGTTTCAGCGCGCTCTGGGCATCCGGCGATGAACTTGCGGCAAAGGCGATGCGTGTCATGGTTCAACCACCCGTCATCGACATGGGGCGGGCCACAGCTGCCGGGCGTGGGAAGCGATCAATGATAAAGTCATGCCCTTTGGGCTTGCGGGCAATAGCCTCGTCGATGGCCGCATCCAAGGCGTCATCACTGGCATCGGCACGCATCACAGTTCGCAGATCGGCGCTGTCGTCCTGACCAAGGCACATGAATAGTGTACCTGTCGCGGTCAGCCGCACGCGGTTGCAGCTTTCACAGAAATTGTGGGTCATCGGCGTGATGAAGCCCAACCGCCCGCCCGTTTCCGCGATGCTCACATAGCGGGCCGGCCCGCCTGTTCGCACCGCAAGGTCTTGCAAAGTCCAGTGTTGTGCCAATCGCGCGCGCACCTGCGATAATGGCAGAAAGTGTTCTGTGCGGTCCTCGACGCCGCCCATCGGCATGGTTTCGATCAGGGTGATCTCCATGCCTTCGCGGTGCGCCCACTCGATCATCGGAACGATCTCGTCCTCATTGATACCCCGCAGCGCGACCATGTTGATCTTGACTTTCAACCCCGCATCGCGCGCGGCGGCGATGCCGTCCAGAACCGGCTGAAGTTTGCCCCAGCGGGTGATAGCCTGAAACCGTTCTGCATCCAGCGTATCGAGCGAGACATTAATCCTGCGGATGCCCGCCTTGAACAGTGGCGCGGCAAATCGTTCCAGCTGGCTGCCATTGGTTGTCAGGGTCAGTTCATCCAATGCGCCGCTGTCCAACTGCTTGCCGAGCTTTTCAACCAGCCACATGATGTTCTTGCGAACCAGTGGCTCACCGCCGGTCAGGCGCAGGCGCCGCACGCCTTTTCTGATGAACGCGCAACACACGCGATCCAATTCTTCCAGTGAGAGCAGGCTGGCTTTGGGCAGAAAAGTTGTATCCTCGCCCATGCAGTAAAAGCAGCGAAAATCGCAGCGGTCCGTAACGCTCACGCGCAGATAGGAAACGGTGCGGCCGAACGGGTCTTGCATGGCTGACAGTTATAGCAGCCATCAAGGCTGGCGAAACTGCTACGATGCCCTTTTAAGGAACTCGTGCACCGCATCGTCGCGGGAAACGACCTGGAAAACCCGTTCCACCAAGGTCTTATCGTTTTCATTCATGATGGGTGAATGCCCCCGCATAACCTGTGCCTTTTGATACAGGGTATTGAAGACAGCCCGGTCGATCCCAATGGCTTTGCAGATCAAAGCCATTGCCAAAGCCGTGTTGGCAGACAGCAGGTCGATGACAACTTTGGCCGGAACACCAATCATGGAGGCGACGGCATGTTCAAAGACCTCAAGCTGGCCTTGCCCCAAAGCCTTGACCGCAAAGCCCGACTTGAGCTGACCGGCGGCAGCCAGCTTGGACACAAGCCGCTCGGCAGTTGTCGCTCGCGTCAGGCGGGCATGTGCCTCCGTTGCAGCAGCTTCGATGCTGCGTCTGACTTCGGCGGGATCGATCGAAAAGCGGCGGGTGATAAAGTCATGCAGGGCGTCCGAGACGAACGCGCACATGCGTCGGGCAATGTCGGGGTCGGCTTCCGGGCGGTTCAGCAGGCTGCGCTGAATCGCGGTGACATCGCGCGACCGGTCGGCCAGCCGGTTCATGACCGCGCCAGACAGCCGCGCGCGATGATTGTTCACAAGCGACATCAGCACATCAGGTGCCGAGTTTTCGGCGAGTGCTATGGCCGTCTTCTCGCTGAGATGGTCCCTGTTGGCGATGACCTTCTGATGCAGGCTTGAAGCTGCACTGATGATCTGGAGCAGATCATCCTCGCTCAACAGGCGACTGGTACGCAGGACCGACTGGGCCACTTCAATGTGATCGTTCGCCAGCATCAGGATGAGATCGGCCGGCGCGTCATCATCAGCGGCCAGACGTTCGGCGAGAGCAGCGCGTACATGCATCTCAACCTGACGGGTCAGCTGTTCCATGATGGCCTTGAGCAGAGCCATCTCGGCAGCCGAAAAGGTCGTGCGGCTGCGTTCCATCAGTGCTGCGACTGACAGATAAAGGTCCGAACGGCTGCTCTCATCATGCGATTGGGCAAGTGCAACGAGTCTTTGCACCTGCGAATTGATGGCTTGCGACACCGGAGCCCCCGCTTACCTGTGTTCTGGCTTTCTGGCGGAAACCCTTTAATCTCACGTTAATCATATATGACCGCACAGGACAGCGCGTTTTGGCCCGCACAATGTCAGACGAACCGCTCATCATTGCTCTGGATCAGGGCACGACCAGCACCCGTGCCATCGCATTCGACCGGCACGGCGCCATCGCCGCACAGCATCAGGTGCCATTGACCCAGTTCTATCCGTCTGATGGCTGGGTCGAACATGACGCTGATGAAATCTGGCGCAGCGTGGTTGAGGTTCTGGGCAAGGTCATAGCCAGGGCTGGTAAGCGCCGGGTGAAGGCGCTCGGCATCACCAACCAGCGTGAAACGACGCTCGTGTGGAACCGTCATACCGGCAGTCCCATTGCCCGCGCGATTGTCTGGCAGGATCGGCGAACGGCAGACGTGTGTGCGGGCCTCAAGGAAAAAGGGCTGGAAGGTCAGGTGCAAAATCGCACCGGTCTTTTGCTCGACCCATATTTTTCGGCAACCAAGCTCGCATGGCTTCTCGATCATGTGCCGGGCGCGCGCAAGGCGGCGGAGGCAGGCGATCTCGCTTTCGGCACGATCGACAGCTGGCTGTTGTGGAAGCTCACGGGCGGTGAGGTTCACGCAACCGACTCCACCAACGCATCCCGCACGGCGCTGTTCAACATTCGCACACAGTCATGGGACGACGACCTGCTTTCATATTTCGCAGTCCCGCGTGCGGTGTTGCCAGCCGTGCACGATACAGCAGGCAGCTATGGCACGACCGTGGCTGTCATCGGGGCGGAACTGCCGATAACTGGGGTGGCCGGCGACCAGCAGGCGGCCTCAGTAGGACAGGCCTGTCTTGGTCCTGGTGTCATGAAGTCAACCTACGGCACAGGCTGCTTTGCCCTGGCTCATACGGGCGAACGTATGGTCGCATCGCATCAGCGGCTTCTTTCAACCGTCGCTACGCGCCTGAATGGGCGCACCTCCTATGCGCTGGAAGGTTCCATCTTCATGGCGGGTGCAACGATCCAGTGGCTGCGCGACAAGCTGAAGCTGTTTGAGGATGCGGCCCAGTCGGCTGACCTTGCAGCACAGGCTGATCCCGGCAGCAATGTCATGCTGGTTCCGGCTTTCACCGGGCTTGGCGCGCCATATTGGGATCCTGACGCACGGGGGGGCATTGTCGGCCTGACCCGCAATGATGGTGCGGCTGAAATTGCCCGCGCCGGTCTTGAATCCGTGTCGTTCCAGACGCGCGATCTGCTGGAGGCCATGAGCGCTGATCTCAAGGCGGCGGGCGCAGAAGTGCCATCCGTGCTGCGCGTTGATGGCGGCATGGTGGTCAGCGACTGGTTCTGCCAGAATCTGGCAGACCTTACGGGCCGGGTGATCGACCGGCCTCAGGTCACTGAAACCACGGCCCTTGGTGCTGCATGTCTGGCGGGATTGGGGGCAGGGATTTTCTCGTCGTTGGACGAAATGGCGTCGGCCTGGCGTCTGGAAAGGCGTTTCGAACCGAAGATGCCAGCCGCGCGGCGCGACGAGCGCTATGCCCGCTGGCAGGAAGCGGTGGCGCGGGTGCGATCATAAAGCGTGCACCGGCCTTGCGCCTTTCTGGCAGGCACATACACTGCCCGTAACTCGCAATCTGGAGCAGTCCCTCATGAAGTTCGGTATGGGCCAATCAGTGAAGCGCACGGAAGACCTGCGCCTCATTACGGGCCGTGGGCGGTACACCGATGATGTAACGCTCGAACGGCAGACCTATGCCGTCATGGTGCGTAGTCCTCATGCGCATGCAAGACTTGGCGCGGTGGATGTCAGTGCGGCGCGAGAAGCGCCCGGTGTCATCAGCGTTTTCACCTTTGACGACATTGAAAGAATGGGGGCAGGGCGGCTTGTTTCGATGGCGCCGCTCAAGGGTAAGGGCGGCACACCTCCCGTCGATGCCCAGCAGAGCTTTCTGGCGCATGGCAAGGTGCGCTTCGTGGGCGAGGCGGTGGCGATGATCGTCGCTGAAACAAGCGCACAGGCAAAAGATGCAGCCGATCTGGTCATGGTCGATTACGATCCGCTTGATGCAGTCGGCACACTTGAAGCGGCCGAGCGCGGCGTCGGGGCAACGATCTGGGAAGGCGGCGAGGGTCATGTCTGCATCGATTGGGATGCGGGCGACGGGGCTGCAACCGATGCTGCGTTCGCTTCGGCTCCTCACACGGCGCGCGTCGATGTCGTCCAGAATCGCATCGTGTGCGCCGCGATGGAGCCGCGCGCAGCCAATGGTATGTATGATCCGTCTACGGATGTTTATACACTGCGCACATCAACGCAGGGTGTCGCTGGTTTCGCCGCGCGTATCGGGGTGTTCCTGAAACACGACGCGAAAAAGATTCATGTCATCACCGAAGATGTCGGCGGTGGATTCGGCATGAAAAACTTTGTCTACCCTGAACAGCTTCTTGTTTTGCTGGCGGCGAAGGCGGTTGGCCGTCCGGTCAAATGGACCGGCGAGCGCAATGAAGGCTTCATGGGTGACGCGGCCGGTCGTGATATGCGCACAACCGCAGAAGCCGCGCTTGATTCCGAGGGGCGCATCCTTGCTCTGCGCATCACGGGCTCGGCGAATGTCGGTGGCTATCTTTCACAGTATGCCACGTTCATCCCGACCTTGGCGGGCGGGCGCATATGGGGCGGTGTTTATCGCGTGCCGACCGTCTACGCGAACGTGAAGTGCTATTTCACAAATACCGGGCCTGTGGATGCCTATCGTGGCGCTGGCCGACCGGAAGCGGCTTATCTGATGGAACGTCTGATGGACCGCGCGGCCGCCGCATGTGGTCTCAGCCCTGTTGAAATCCGCAGACGTAACTTGCTCAAGGCCGACGAGCTGCCGAAAAAGAACTGGGCCGGAATCAATTTCGATTCAGGTCTGTTCCACGACAATCTCGAAGCGGGTCTGGAAAAAGCGGGCTATGCCACGTTCGAGCAGCGCCGGTCAGAAGCCACCGCGCGCGGCAAATTGCGTGGCCTTGGCGTCGCTTACTATGTGGAGATCACGGCGGGTGGCGGCAGCGAACCTGCTGTCGTGCGGTTCACTGAAAATGGCGGCGTTGAAGTCCTGCTTGGCACACAGTCGAACGGGCAGGGACACGAGACGACCTTTGCGCAGATTGTAGCCGAAAAACTCGGTGTGCCGTTTGAATCGATCACGGTGCGGCAGGGCGACAGTTTCCGCGACATTGCTGGCGGCGGTACGGGCGGGTCACGCTCCCTGCACATGTCGGGCGGGGCCATCCTTGAAGCGGCTGATAAAGTTATCGCCAAGGGCAAGATGGTTGCCGGGCGTCTGCTGAATGCAGCGCCTGATGAAATTGAGTTCTCAGTTTCTGAGGCGGAAGGCGGGCGTTTTACGGTGCAGGGCACAGACCGCTCAATCAGTATCGGCACGGTGGCTATGGAAGCACGGCGCCTGCCTGGTGATGATGAAAGCGAGCCGGGTCTCGACACCACATCGGCTTATCAATCGACCAACTCAACCTTCCCCAACGGCGCGCATGTCTGCGAGGTCGAGATTGATCCAGAAACGGGCGTGACACGCATCGAACGCTACAGCGTCGTTGATGACTTTGGCCGCATCATCAATCCGATGATTGTGCTGGGGCAGGTGCAGGGCGGTATCGTCCAGGGCATCGGACAGGCTCTCACCGAAAATTGCGTTTATGATCCCGATAGCGGGCAGCTCGTCACCGGATCCTTCATGGATTATGCCCTGCCGCGCGCCGATGATGTGCCGATGTTCGATATAGGCTTCGCTGACAACGCACCTTGCCCATCCAATCCGCTGGGCTCGAAAGGGTGCGGCGAGGCGGGAACTGTGGGCGCGCTGGCGGCCGTCATGAATGCTGTTGCCGATGCCGTTAAGGTGCGGGGTATTGATCACATCGATATGCCTGCCACGCCTATACGGGTATGGCAGGCCTTGAATGCCGCCGCGTAATGATGGTTTGCGCTTTCTTTTGAAGGAAGGCCCTGACAGTCTTTGAATATGGATCAACAAGTCATCGCGCCACCAACCCGGTCTCGCCGCACGCAGGATTCACGGGCGAAATTGCTGGTTGCAGCTCGCAAGCTTTTTGTCGAACGCGGTTACCACGCAACCCGTCCGCAGGATATTTCCCGCGATGCCGGGTTGGGCCACGGGACTTTTTATCTTCACTTTGAAGATAAACAGGCCTGCTTCCTTGCCTTTACCGATCAGGCTCGTGCTGAACTGGCCGACTATAGTCGATCCCGTGTCGCAGCTGCTGTTGGGATGGAGAATGCGGTGCGCGCCACGCTTCAGGCGATTTTTGATTACTCGAACGAAAATCCCGGTGTGCTGGTGGCCGCAATGGCGGACTCAACGGTCATCACCGCTGAAAACGACAGTGCTGCGACCCTCAGCGATCAATGGGCGACGGAGTGGGCGACCGTCCTGTCAGAAAGCGGCGGCTGGACACAGCTCGATGCCGCAGATGCCGGGGTCATTGGCGCAGCGATTGTGGGGATCATCCGGGAAGGCAGCGCCTATGCCAGGCGCCACGGGGGCTCGGTCAGTCGCACCGTCGATCTTCTGACAAAACTGATCGTGAAGGCGGTCTCGTAGCGCTATACGATTTCAACACCATACAAGCGGGAATAATCTCATGAGTCTCGACCTTAAAGGCAAAGTTGCCTTCATCACTGGCGGTGCCTCCGGGCTTGGCCTGTCCATGGCCCGCGCCTTCGGCAAGGAAGGCATGAAGGTGATGCTGGCGGATATTGACGAAAAGACCATGGCGGCAGCCAAGGCGGATCTGGAAGCCCGTCAGGTGCCGGTCTCGACGGTCATTTGCGACGTGACGGATCGTGGCTCGGTGAAGAGCGCGGCGCTGCAGACCATTGCTGATTTCGGCAAGGTTCATGTCGTTTGCAACAATGCGGGCGTCGCGGCAGGTGGCGCGATTGGCACTGTGCGCGATCGCGATTGGGAATGGATCCTGGATGTCAATCTGAAGGGAGTTGTCTATGGTGTTGAAACCTTCACGCCTTTGATCAAAAGCCATGGTGAAGGCGGGCATTTCGTCAACACGGCATCGATGGCAGGCATGATCAGCCCACCTAATATGGAGCCGTATTGCGCCACCAAGTTTGCAGTCGTTGCGATGAGCGAGGGCTGGGCAGGGCAGCTTGCTCCATTCGGAATTGGGGTTTCGGTGTTATGCCCGGGCTTTGTAAAAACCCTCATTCATGAAAGCTGGCGCAACAAGCAGGCGAAGTATGGCGGAGCTGCTGATACCGATTCAGGCATTGGTGAAACGCGCGATGCCGCAGCCAACAATGTGCTTTCAGGTATTGATCCTGACGTGGTTGGTGCACGCGTTGTGGAAGGGATACGCAACAACGAGGTGCATATTTTTACCCATCGCGAGATGCGCGTGTTCGTTGAAGCGCGCTTCCAGGCAATTATGCAGGGGTTTGATCGCGCCGACGCCAGCCCTGCATTGAGTGCGCTGCCCCGTGTAGAACCTGCTACAACGGTGCAAGGCCTCCAGCTTGCTCAGCCCAAAGGCTAAGCTGGCCTTCAGGAAAGAACACTGGGCGCGACAGCGATTGAGCCGCGCCCAGTCTGTCATCGCCGCCGCGTCGTGCTTTTTTATGGTTGCTGCGGTGCTGTTCGATTATCGGGTGACGCTTCAGATCGTTGCCTTTCTATGCATCACCTTTAGCTTGCTCCATGTGGCGCTAAGGGTTTTCGCATGGGCTGCTGGCCTGCGTCCCGTGCCAACGCCTGCAAGGCCGTTCAGCGACGATGATCTTCCGATCTATTCGATCATCGTACCCCTGTACAAAGAAGCCAATATGATCGGGCCCCTGATCGACGCCCTGTCAGGTCTGGATTACCCCCGCGCTCGGCTTGATGCAGTCCTCGCGATTGAGGCGCAGGATGATGAGACAAAGGCAGCGATCAACGCCGTACGCCTGCCAGAGTGGATACGCACGATCACTGTTCCTGAAGGTAGTCCGCGCACCAAACCACGCGCCTGCAATCATGCATTGGCATGTGCGCGTGGCGATTTGATTGTCGTCTATGATGCGGAAGACAGACCAGAGCCTGACCAGCTGCGCAAAGCAGCTGCGGTGTTTGCGGCCAGTGACCAACGCGTGATTGGCCTACAGGCGCAGCTTGCACCAGATAATTGGCACGAGACATTCCTTGCGCGCATGTTTGCGCTCGATTTCTGTCAATGGTTTGACTTCATGCTTCCCGGTTTCTCACGCATGGGTCTGCCCATTCCTCTTGGCGGTTCCTCTAACCACTTCCGAAGACGCCAGCTCATCGACGCCGGCGGCTGGGATGAATGGAACGTGACCGAAGACGCTGACCTCGGTATGCGATTGAGACGGCTGGGCTTTGGCGTCAAAACGCTGAATTCAACCACATACGAGGAAGCACCGCTCACACTTGATCAATGGCTGCCACAGCGCACGCGCTGGGCGCGGGGCTATATGCAGACTTTTCTGGTCCATACGCGTGCGCCTCAGCATATCGGTCTGCCAGCCTTGACTTTTCCAGACCGCTTTTTTCTCATCGCCTTTACGGGCGGCTCGATCATCTTTGCACTGATCAATCCTGTATTCTGGTCCCTTGTCAGCTATGCGGTACTGACAGGGGAGCCCGCGCTTGATTGGCTCTTCGGGCCGGTTGTTGGGTCCCTTGCGTGGAATGGCTTGGTCATTGGTAACGGACTTCTATTCGTCATAACCGCTCTGTCGCCGCTGCGACGGGGGTGGCGCGGCCTCTCACTCTGGGCGCTTGCGATCCCGATCAACTGGGCGCTTGTTTCATTCGCAAGCTGGCGCGCGCTTTACATGCTGCTCTTGAACCCATTCCATTGGGAAAAGACGCAGCATGGGCTGTCACGTGGGCGGACACCGCAGCCATGATCTCTGCCAGGGTTTCTCTCTGTATGGTGCTTGCTTCGCAGGTTGCTGCCGCCGGTGCATGGCCACAGCCCGACCAGCAGGGTTTTGTTCTTACGCAAAGCGGATACGCAACAGGTGATGCCACGCAGCGATTTGTCGCCGACAGTTATGCCGAGCGGGGGCTTGGCGCCGATTGGACACTTGTCTTTGTCTATGACGCGGCATTGGAGCGCCAGTCTGCAGATACGGTCTGGCGGGTCGGCGCTGGGGTTCGCTACAGCTTCCACTATTCTGGTTTCCCCGACTGGACTTTGAGTGTCGAGCCCCTGTTGCGCTATCAGTCGCATAGCAGTGCGTTGCCTGATCCTGTGTTCGCTGGCGATGGGCTGGGCGGCGGCTTGCGACTGGATGCCGGGCGCAATCTGGAAGTGCTGGGCCACACTGCATTTCTCAACGTCGGCTTAGGCGCGATGTATCGTCGTCACGCCCCGGTGGAGTGGCGCTTTGAAACCACAACCGGCCTGGATCTCACTGATCGCTGGCAGATGGGCCTCGGCTATGCAGCGACCCTAGCGCCCGGAGCATGGTACGAGCCGGGTGCCTATGAGAAGCACGAGCTACAGGCATGGCTGCGCTGGCGCGTGGATTCCGACTATGCGATCTCTGTGTCGGTCACACAGGTCATCGCTGCAGATCGCACAGACCGCGACACGGTTTTCCGCATCGGGCTGTGGTCTTTCATCTATCCTGAACCCGACGAGCCGTCTTAAGAGAACGCCTGCAGTCCGGTGATGGCACGTCCCATGATAAGCGCGTGAACGTCATGCGTGCCCTCATAAGTGTTCACTGCCTCCAGATTGAGCACATGGCGGATGACGCCGTACTCATCTGAAACGCCATTGCCACCATGCATGTCGCGGGCTTGCCGGGCGATATCCAGCGCCTTGCCACAATTATTGCGCTTCATCAGCGAAATCATCGGCGGTGAGGCGTCACCTGATTCAAACAGCCGCCCAAGACGAAGGGCCCCATGCAGGCCCAGCGCAATTTCCGTCTGCATGTCGGCCAGCTTCTTCTGGATCAGCTGGTTCGCAGCCAGCGGCCGACCAAACTGTTTGCGCTCCATTGTGTAGGTGCGTGCTGCATCAAAGCAGGCTTCTGCTGCACCCATCGCGCCCCACGCGATGCCATAGCGGGCACGGTTGAGGCAGCCAAACGGGCCTTTCAGGCCTTTCACATTGGGCAGGAAGTTGGCGTCCGGCACGAACACGTCCTGCAGCACGATCTCGCCGGTGACCGAGGCGCGCAGCGAGAACTTGCCCTCGATCTTCGGGGTGGAGAAACCTTCCATGCCGCGCTCGACCACATAGCCGCGAATATCGCCCGCATCGTCCTTGGCCCACACGATGGCGAGATCAGCGATGGGGGAATTGGTGATCCACACTTTCGCGCCGTTCAGGCGCCAGCCACCGTCCACCTTGCGGGCGCGTGTGACCATACCGCCGGGGTCCGATCCGTGATCGGGTTCCGTCAGGCCGAAGCAGCCGACCCATTCACCGCTCGCCAGTTTGGGCAGGAACCGCATGCGCTGATCTTCGGTGCCATAGGCATAGATCGGATGCATGACGAGGCTCGACTGCACACTCATCGCTGAGCGGTAGCCGCTATCCACCCGTTCCACTTCGCGCGCGGCAAGGCCATAGGCGACATAACCAAGCCCGGCGCAGCCGTACTTCTCGGGCAGGGTGATACCCAGCATGCCCTGCGCGCCCATCTCGGTCATGATGGCGCGGTCGAACACTTCATTGCGGAAGCCAAGCTTCACGCGTGTGGCGAGTGCAGACTGGCAGAAGTCACGGGCCGAGCGGGCGACCAGACGCTCCTCCTCGGTCAGCAGCTCATCCAGCAAGAGCGGATCGGCCCAGTCGAAAGGGCCTGCATCAGGGCCAGACTTTGCATGGGTGGATAATGTGTCGGCCATAGGCAACCCCGCGATGAAGAATGGTGCCGGCTGAGGGGATTGAACCCCCGACCTTCGGTTTACAAAACCGCTGCTCTACCGCTGAGCTAAGCCGGCATCCGGGCGCCGGGATAAGGCCGAACGCGGGTGCGTTCAACTCTCCCTGCCGCCTTATCTGCGTACGGACTACGTTATATATGGTGCGTCAGAGACACCGCAGTCACGGGTAAATAAGGCGGCCCGTCTTCTATGCCAACACGGCTTCATATGCCACGAGAATTTGGCATTAAAGAATGCCAGCAGGTTTCACGATGGACTCAGGCTACACGCTCCATCACGGCCGCGAAGAATCCATCGGTGCCATGCTGGGCTGGCGTAAGGGTCAGGACGTCATCTTCTGCGCAGGGCCAAGGGCCGGGCAGGGCCGCGCGCCAGATATCCGCTGCCGTGATAAGCCGGAAACCGGGATGGGCAGACAGGAAGGCCCGCACCTGATCCTGGTTCTCCTGCGGCAAGAGCGAGCAGGTGGCATAGATCATCCGCCCGCCACGCTTCACCATCCGCGCTGCGCGCCCGAGGATTGCCGACTGGAGCGCGCAAAGGTGGGGCAGGTCCGCCTCGTTCTTCCATTTCGCGTCCGGGTGACGGCGCCATGATCCGGTCCCTGAACAGGGCGCATCGACCAGCACACGGTCATATCGTCCGGCCATTTTTTTCAGGAACGGGTCAGAATCTGTACCGGTGAGCTGGATGCGCTCAGCGTTCTCAACACCCGAACGCTTGAAACGCAGCTTGGCCCGGGTCAGCCTTCTGGCGCTGGTATCGGCGGCAACGAGATGCCCCTTGTTGCCCATGGCGGCTGCAAGGGCGAGACTCTTGCCGCCCGCACCCGCGCAGAAATCCAGAACCCACTGGCCGGGTTTCGCATCGACCAGCATCGCCACAAGCTGCGAGCCTTCGTCCTGGATTTCGAAACGGCCCGCTGCAAAGGCCTCTGTTGACGCAAGGTCAGGGCGGCCTCGCGCCTGTAGTGCAAGCGGCGCGTAAGAGGCTGGCTTCACAGCGATGTCGGCTTTTTGCAGCTCATCCTGAAGCGCTTCGGCTGTCACACGAAGTGTGTTGACGCGGATATCCAGATTCGCCGGCAGGTTCAAAGCATTAAGTTGTTGGGTGAGTGTTTGACCAAAAACATCTGATAAGATTGAAAAATATTGATCCGGACATTCAAGTTGCACAGCCGCAGGCATATCCGGATGTGTCAGGCCCTCGCCACTCATCCGGCCAAGCGCCCCGGCCAGAGGGCGGATATCCTTGGATGTGATGGCGACCGCTTTAGAGATTTCTGCCGGGTCTGAACCGTCAAGCAGTGCTGCAGCGGCGGCCCAGAGCATGTCGGGGGACGGTTTCAAGCCCTGGCGTTCAATCAGCCAGCTCAGTCTGGCATAGTGCCGGAAGATGCGGTCCAGCGCGCCTTTCAGACGAAAACGCCCCGTTCGCCCTGCCACTGACAGGGCCTCATCCGCCGCCGTTTCGCCTTTGCGCGCGGTGCTCCATGCCCTGAGGGCCTGAAGCAGCTCAAGATCGGGGGCCTTCCGCCCGGCTTTTTTGGGTGGCTCGTGCTGACTCTTGGCCAGATTGGCTTTTCGGGTTTCCAGCCTTGCGTGGACAGGCGCTGACTTCCCCCGGCGATTTCGTCTTTCTTTCATAGGGTCAGGCCCTTAGAACCTCGGGCTTCCCGAATCCACCCCTAGAACCGGCAGATGGCAAAAAACGTACTCCTGAAGAAAGCTGCCGCAACCTCGTCCAAACGGACCAGACGTGGCTGGATGGAGCATCTGTTCACGGTGTTCTTTCAGGGCTTTGTCTATAACCAGATATGGGAAGACCCTGAGGTCGATCTCAAGGCCATGAAGGTCGGGCCAGACACGCGGATCATCACGATCTCCTCTGGCGGCTGCAATATCCTGAACTATCTGGCGGCGGGGCCGAAATCGATCACGGCGGTGGATCTCAACCCCAATCACCTCGCGCTGACCCGGCTGAAAATTGCTTCGGTGAAGCATATGCCGGATTACGAGACGTTTTTCCGTTTCTTCGCCATCGGCAACGATAAGGCGAACATCGATGTATTCCACAAACATCTGGAACCACATCTGGATGCCGAGACGCGCAAGCACTGGAACGGTCGCACAGGCGCGCGTCGCCTTAAGCGCATCACCATGTTCGCGCGTGATTTTTACCGCTTCAGCCTGCTTGGCAAGTTCATCACCATGATGCGGCGCATGGCCCGCGTTTACCGGGTTGATACGGCGGCCATTCTGAAGGCCGGGTCGATGGCTGAGCAGAAGGCGGTGTTCGACCGTGACTGGGCGCCGGTCTTTGTCTCGCGCTTCGTGCGCTGGCTGGCCGATCGGCCCACAGTCTATTACATGCTGGGCATCCCGCCGCAGCAGTTCGACGAGCTGGCGGGTTCAGCTGAGGGCGGCAAGGTCTCGGCCATGCTGTCGGGCCGTATGGAGAAGCTGGCCTGCCACTTCCCCATCGAAAATAATTATTTCGCATGGCAGGCCTTCAGCCGCGCCTATGACATCGAAAAGCGTCAGGCCGTCCCGGCCTATCTGAAGGCCGATGTGTTCGCCACTCTGCGCGACCGGACGGACCGCATCGACGTCAATCACGTCATCATGACGGACTTCCTCGCGGCCAAGCCGGAAAACAGCTTTGACCGTTTTGTCCTGCTGGACGCGCAGGACTGGATGAACGAAACGCAGATCACCGATCTGTGGCGTCAGATCACGCGGGTCAGTTCGCCAAAGGCACGCGTCATCTTCCGCACCGCCGGTGAGATTTCGCCGCTGGAACGCAAGCTGCCCGCCGACATTATCGGCCAGTGGCAGTATCTGCCGGAAGAAAGCCTCGCGCTGCACAAACAGGACCGCTCGTCCATTTACGGCGGCTTCCACATCTACGAGAAGCGGGCATGACCACAGCGAAAGACGCGCATCCGGCGATGGACCGGATGTATCGCTGGACGCGCCATATCTATGACGCTTCGCGGAAATATTATCTGCTTGGCCGCGACAAGCTGATCGCCAGCCTTGATATGCGGCAGGGCGAAACCCTGTGCGAGGCCGGTTGCGGTACGGCGCGTAACCTCATCCTGATGGCGAAACGCTATCCAGACGCGCGCTTCTTCGGCTTTGATGCCTCTGCCGAAATGCTGAAGACGGCCGGCGCTTCGCTGGAGCGCGAGGGCCTGAAAGACAAGGTGCCGCTGACTGTGGCGCTGGCGCAGGATTTCTCTGCTGAGAAGTTCGGCCTTGCTGAACCATTCGACCGCATCGTTTTTTCCTATGCACTGTCCATCATGGATGACTGGCAGGCGGCGGTGGAGCATGCGCTGACACAGGTAAAATCAGGCGGGCGCATCCATGTCGTGGATTTCGGTGACCAGAACGGATTGCCGGGCTGGTTCAAGAAACTGCTCGGCGCGTGGTTGAAGCAGTTTCACGTCCGCTTCCGCCCAGAGGTGAAAGCCTGCTTTGAGCGGCTGGCGGCAGATGGCCGTGGCAGAATGGACTACCGCGAAGCCTATCGCGGTTACGCCTATCTGCTCACCTTTACCAAGGCCTGAACCTTACTTCTTGCGGAACTTGTCGAGGCTGACGACCTCGCCACCACCGGGTGGTACGGGCGGCTTCTCGGCTGGCTGGGCCTCGGCTTTTCCCGGCTCGGCTGCCTGCTCTTTTGGCGCGACGATCATCGGCTCAGCAGGGCCGGACTTAGCGCCCTCAACCGGCTTGAATTGCAGCATGAATTGCACGCTTGGGTCGAAGAACGCCTTGACGGCCTCAAATGGCACGGTCAGCGGCTCACCGATCTTCTGGAAGCTCAGCGTGATGTCGAAGGCATCCGGGCGTATGTTGAGACCCCAGAACTGGTGCTGGACGACAATCGTCATTTCCTCGGGATATTTTTCCCGCAGCCAGTCCGACATTTTTACGCCGGGGTGGCGTGATTCAAACGTGATGTAGAAATGATGATCGCCCGGCAGACCCTGTGCCGCTACCCGCTCAAGGGCCATGCGCACGACTCCGCGCAGCGCGTTCTGCGCGAGACTTTCATAGTGCATCCAGTCCTTGGCCATGGCTGCAGTGTAAGCGGGCACAGCGTCGGGCTCAATAGCTTGGGACTCGCGCGATCAAGGGGGTGACGAGGTCTGAACCATGGCTTATCTCTCCACGTCATGACGGTTCTTTTCCCTTCTTTGCTTGTTGCCAATCGCGGCGAAATCGCCCGGCGGGTGATGCGCACCGCACGGCGGCTCGGCCTGCGCACGATCGCGGTCTATTCCGACGCAGATGCTGATGCCTGGCACGTCGCTGATGCGGACGAAGCCGTGCATATCGGCGGCGCGGCAGCGCGTGACTCATATCTGCGGGCCGAGGCCATCATTGAGGCCGCCCGGCGCACCGGCGCGGCGGCGATCCATCCCGGCTATGGCTTCCTGTCTGAAAAGCCAGACTTTGCCGATGCCTGCGCGGCGGCGGGCATCGTCTTTGTCGGGCCGCCAGCCGACGCCATCCGCGCGATGGGCCTGAAAGACGCTGCGAAGGACATTGCTGAGCGGGCCGGGGTGCCTGTCGTGCCGGGTTATCGCGGGGCCGACCAGTCGCCCGCGCATCTGCGTGCCGAGGCAAAGCGCATCGGGTATCCCGTTCTCATCAAGGCCGTGGCTGGTGGTGGCGGCAAGGGTATGCGCCGTGTTGAAACGGACGCGGATTTCATCGCGGCGCTTGAAGGGGCGAAGCGCGAGGCGTCAGCCTCGTTCGGCGATGACCGTGTCCTGATCGAAAAGTATGTGACGCGCCCGCGTCATGTCGAGATTCAGGTTTTTGCCGATGCACATGGCAATGGCATCCACCTGTTCGAGCGCGACTGCTCTCTGCAACGCCGTCACCAGAAGGTGATCGAGGAAGCACCAGCCCCCGGCATGCCACCCGAAATGCGTGCCGCGATGGGCGAGGCCGCGGTGAAGGCTGCGCTGGCCATCGGATATCGTGGGGCGGGGACGGTTGAGTTCATCGTCGATGCCTCGCGCGGGCTGAGGCCCGATGCCTTCTGGTTCATGGAAATGAACACGCGCCTTCAGGTGGAACATCCGGTGACTGAGGCAATCACCGGGCTTGATCTGGTCGAGCTGCAATTGCGGGTCGCGGCGGGTGAGGCGCTGCCGCCCCAGTCAGCACTGTCCATCAATGGTCATGCTGTTGAGGCGCGGCTTTACGCCGAAGATCCGGCCAGAGGGTTTCTGCCGTCCATCGGCGCGCTCGCCCGCCTGAAACTGCCTGAAGCGGCGGATGGCGTGCGTGTCGATACTGGCGTGCGCGAAGGCGATGCGGTCACTATGTTTTATGATCCGATGATCGCCAAGGTTATCGCCCATGGTCGCGACCGCAACGAGGCGCGTCAGAAGCTCGCCCGTGCCATGGAGCAGGTGGAGGTGGCGGGCGTCAAAACGAATGCTGCTTTCGTCGCGCGCTGCCTGCGTCATGGCGAGTTCGCATCTGGCGAAATCGACACCGGTTTCATCGACCGCCATCTTGGCGACCTTGTTCCGTCTGCTGATGAAGCCGCTCCAACCATCATGGCGCTGGCTGCTGCGGCGCTGATGCTGAAGCCCGCCGCAGGCTCATCGCCATGGGATATCAATGATGGTTTCCGCATTGGCGGGGGCGGTTTTGATCTTGTGGAGTTTGCAACGGGCGATGGCGTGACTGCCGTGCGTGTGGAACGTCCGGCCAATGGCAGGCTGAGGCTGAGCATTGGCGACACGGTCATGGATGCCACACTGCGGCTGGACGGCAACCGGCTGACCGGGCATCTGGCGGGATCGTCGGTTGATGCCTGGGTGCAGCACCAGGGCCACGCCGTCACGCTGATCCGCCATGGTGCAACGCACGAGCTGGCCCTGTTTGACCCGCTCGACGTCACTGATGACACGGCAGAGCAGGGCAGCGTGGTTCTGGCACCGATGCCCGGCAAGATCGTGCAGGTTCAGGTGAAACCGGGCGATAAGGTTCAGCGCGGGCAGGCGCTGGTCGTGCTGGAAGCCATGAAAATGGAAAACACCCTGTTCGCGCCGGGTGAGAAGGAAATCGCCGAGGTTCTGGTGCAGACCGGAGATCAGGTGAGTGATGGCGCGGTGCTGATCCGGTTTGCGGAAGGCTGATGCCGCTGCATCTCATCAAGCTGTGTGTGGGCGTGGAAAGCGTTCAGGATCTGGCCGCGTGGCAGGCGCATCGGCTCAAGACTTTGAAGGTCAAGCGCCTCAGCCACGTCACCCGGATGACACCCAAACGCCGCGATGAGATTCTGGATGGCGGTTCGCTCTATTGGATCATCAAGGGTTACACCACCATCCGCCAGCCGATCCTTGACCTGAAAGCAGCCGTCAAAGATGGCCACCCGGCCTGCGCCATTGTCTATGGGCCAGAGATGATCCCCGTTGCCCGACGGGCGCAGCGGGCTTTTCAGGGCTGGCGTTATCTTGATGCCAAATCCGCCCCGGCGGACATTGGCAGGGACGCCGCCGCGACCTCACCAGAACTTCAACAGGCGCTGGCGGAACTGGGCCTCCTTTAACGTCAACTGGCCTGCTATATGGGCGCACGTTTGGGAGTCGTTACCATGTCGCTTGCGGCCAGCCGCGCCCTATTGTCACCTCTATATCTGGCCGACGAGGCCACTATGACCGGCCAGCTCATTAAGGAGGCCCGGTTTTCAGATGCCGAATCCGCGCGCATAGACCGTACGGCGCGTGATCTCGTCACCCAGATCCGCGCCCGTCGCCGTGATGGCGGCATCGACGCATTCCTTCAGGAATACTCACTGACCAGCGAGGAGGGCGTCGCGCTCATGTGTCTGGCCGAGGCGCTGCTGCGTGTGCCTGATGCCGACACTGCCGACCGGCTCATCAAGGACAAGATCGGCGAGGCCGATTGGGAGCGCCATCGCGGCCAGTCGGAATCAAGTTTCGTGAATGCCTCGACCTGGGCGCTGATGCTGACCGGCAAAGTGCTGAAGCTGGAAGATCACCGTCCCGAACGCTGGACTCGCATCTTCCGCAAGGCTGTCACGCGCTCGGGCGAGCCAGTCATCCGCTCGGCCATGAATTACGCCATGCGCGTGATGGGGGGCCAGTTCGTGTTGGGCCGCACGATCAAGGAAGCACTGAACAAGGCGAAGGAAGGCACCGGCCCGCTTTACCGTTATTCGTTCGACATGCTGGGCGAGGCGGCCTTCACGCGGGAAGACGCCGCCCGATATCTGAAGGCTTACGAACAGGCGCTGGAATCCGTTGCGGCTTCCGCAGGTAAAGAACAGGGCCTCATCGAACGACCCAGCCTTTCGGTGAAATTGTCGGCGCTGCATCCGCGTTACGAGATTTTCCGCAAGACACAGATCATGGACGAGCTGCTGCGGTCTCTGGCGGGGTTGTGCCAGAAGGCGAAATCACTCGGCGTCGCCGTGACCATCGACGCAGAAGAAGCCGAGCGGCTGGAACTGTCGCTTGATCTCATCGAGGCGTTGGCGCGTGACTCAACGCTCAGCGGGTGGAATGGTCTTGGCCTTGCCGTGCAGGCCTATCAGAAGCGCGCAACTGCGGTGCTCGACTGGCTGCGCGAGCTGGCACAGGCGACCGGGCGACAGTTGCCGGTGCGGCTCGTGAAAGGCGCCTATTGGGACAGCGAGATCAAACGCGCGCAGGAACAGGGCCATTCCGGCTATCCGGTCTTCACGCGCAAACAGGCGACGGATGTGTCCTATATTGCCTGTATGCGCCGCATGTTGGCGGCAGGTGATGCGTTCTATCCGCAATTCGCCACGCATAACGCGCACACCGTCGCCACCGCACTGACCATCGGCGAGAGCAAGCCGTTCGAGTTCCAGCGCCTGCACGGCATGGGCGCGCCGCTTTATGATACGATTGTTTCCAGCAAGACGGCCGCGCGGCCCTGCCGTGTCTATGCGCCGGTGGGCAGTCATGAAGACCTGCTCGCCTATCTCGTGCGCCGCCTGCTTGAGAATGGCGCGAACACCTCGTTCGTGAACCGTCTGGCGGACGATGAAGCCCCGATTGCTGACATCATTGCAGATCCGGTGATGAAACTGGAACAGCTCAGCCCGAAGCCGCATCCACGTATTCCGCTGCCGTCCGGCATATTCGGTGGGCGCGTCAATTCAAATGGCGCGCTGCTGGCAGATGTGCCGGTGCGTGAAACCCTGATGGCTGAAGTGGCAAAGGCCGTGGCCTCGCCGTTCCATGCCGCGCCGATCATCGCGGGCAAGGAGGTTTCTGGTACCGCGCGGTCTATCGTCAATCCGGCACGTCTTTCTGAAACGGTTGGTCAGGCGATTGATGCGTCCGCGAAAGATGTCACCGCCGCCATCGACGCAGCGGTTAAGGCGCAAGGCCCGTGGGACAGGCTCGGCGGACCTGAGCGCGCTGTCATTTTGGAGCGCGCCGCTGACCTGTTTGAGCGCGACCGCGCCAAACTCATTGGCCTGTGCATCAAGGAAGCAGGCAAGACGCTCGCCAACGGCATTGCGGATGTGCGCGAGGCGATCGACTTCCTGCGCTACTATGCTGAAGGCGCGCGCTACGAGTTTGGCGAAGCGCGGCTGATGCCCGGCCCGACGGGGGAACGCAACACGCTGGCACTGCATGGGCGTGGCGTGTTCGGCTGCATCGCGCCCTGGAACTTTCCGGCAGCGATCTTCACAGGTCAGGTGGCGGCGGCACTGGCGGCTGGCAATGCCGTGGTCGCCAAACCGGCGGAACAGACGCCGCTGATCGCCAGCGTCATCGTCAAGTTGCTGCATGAAGCGGGCGTGCCGGGCGAGGTATTGCATCTGGTCATCGGTGATGGGCCGGGCGTTGGCGCGCCGCTGACGGCTGATCCGCGTATTGCCGGTGTCGCCTTTACCGGATCAACGGAAGTGGCACGGCTCATCAACCGCACACTGGCGGGTCGTGATGGGCCGATTGCCGCGCTCATCGCTGAAACCGGCGGTCTCAATGCGATGATCGCGGATTCAACCGCGCTGCCCGAACAGTTGGTGCGCGATGCATTGGGCGGTGCCTTTGACAGCGCCGGTCAGCGCTGCAGCGCCTTGCGGGTGCTGTTCGTGCAGGATGGCATCGCAGACCGCGTCATCAAGATGCTGGGCGGCGCGATGGATGAACTCATCACCGGCGATCCGATGCTGATCGACACCGACATCGGCCCGGTGATCGATGCGGAGGCGCTCAAGACGCTTCAGGATCATGCCGCGCGCATGACGCAAGAAGGCAAGCTGATCGCCAAAGGAGCTTTGAAGCACACGGACGGGCACTTCATGGCCCCCCATGCGTTTGAGATCGACAGCCTGTCTCGCCTGACGCGCGAAACCTTCGGCCCCATCCTGCATGTTGTGCGTTACAAGGCTGACAGGCTCCAGTCTGTGTGCGATGCCATCAACGCGACAGGCTATGGCCTCACGCTTGGCATCCACACGCGCGTTGCATCGACGGCGGACGACATCGCAGCGCGTGTGAAATGCGGCAATGTCTATGTCAACCGCAACCAGATTGGCGCGGTTGTGGAAGCGCAACCTTTCGGTGGCGAAGGTCTTTCGGGCACAGGCCCCAAAGCGGGCGGCCCGCATTATCTGCACCGCTTTGCGACCGAGCGCACACTTTCAGTCAATACAACGGCTGCCGGGGGCAATGCCTCTCTGCTATCCTTGGGGGATGCTGGCTAAGAGGCGGATGCAAGGGTGAACAAGACAGGCAAGGATGTCTCCAACACTACCCCGCGTGGTGATGTGGCGGCATTTCTTGAACAGCTGGCGAAGGTGCCTGTTGCACGGCCCGGTGCAGGCGGCGGCCGACTGATCTTCGCGCTCGACGCCACGATGAGCCGTCAGCCCACCTGGGATACCGCAACGGCCTTGCAGTCTGAAATGTTTGAGGCCGCTGCCAGCACTGGCACACTCAATGTTCAGCTCGTCTCGTTTCGCGGCATTGCGGATTTCGATGTGCGTAAATGGACGTCCAGTGCCGCTGAGATGAAGCGCATCATGGCAGGCTATGGCTGCCGGGGCGGCTTCACGCAGATCGAGCGCACACTGCGCCATGCGGGCACCGAAGCGGCTAAAGCATCCGTGCAGGCCGTTGTCTATGTCGGGGACTGCGCGGAAGAAAACGCCGATGCGATCTGTGCCGCTGCCGGTCAACTCGCGCTGAAAGGCGTGCCTGCCTTCATGTTTCAGGAAGGCCATAACGCCGATGCCGAGCGTGTGTTTCGCGAGGTCGCTCGGCTTACCAAAGGCGCCTATGCCCGTTTTGATGCGGCATCTGCCGCCACGCTGCGCGATCTGCTGAAAGCGGTGGCTGTGTATGCAACAGGCGGGCGCAAGGCGCTGCTGACACACGCCAATAAATCGGGCGGCGCAGCTTTGCTCCTCACCCAGCAGATGGATGCACGCAAATGATCTGGCTGCTCGGTGGGTTCGCATTGCTCATGCTGTTTGTGCTTGCGCTCAATGCATTCACCCATGCGGACCCGGCACGGCTGGCGCGACGGCTGATCTGGCTTGCGATCATCGCGCTGGTGATTGTCGCTGGCGTCTTCGTTTGGCGGCAGAATACCAGCATTGCATGGTTCTGCGGTGGCGCGGCTGTCATCCTCTATGCTGGCCTCAGGCGGTCTGCCTATGGGCGGGCAGCATCAGGCCAGAAGTCTGATGTTGAAACCGAATGGCTGCGCATGTCGCTCGATCATGGAACAGGCGAAACCGCAGGCGTTGTCTTGCAGGGCGTTTTCTCGGGCATGAACCTGTCTGAGCTTGGGCCGGATGAGTTGCTGACCCTGCTGCGTGAACTGCGTGTGGCAGATCCGCAATCAGCGCTTTTGCTCGAAGCCTATATCAGTCGAGTGCATCCCGATCTGGATGGTGATGATGGCGCTCATGAATCGTCCACAGTCTCAGTTGGGGCGATGAGCCGCGAACAGGCGCTTGAAATTCTTGGGCTGGAGGCTGGCGCAAGCGCTGATGACATCCGCGCCGCGCATCGTCGCCTCATGCAGCAGATGCATCCCGATAAAGGCGGTAGCGATTATCTTGCTGCGCAGATCAACCGCGCGCGCGATGTGCTTCTGGGCTAGCCGTCAGTTGGAAGCGGTCGCCGTCGAAAAGGTCACGCAACCGAAGCTGTCGGCTTTCAGGGCAGAGCAGGCGTTCTGGGCGCTGCTATTGGAAAGGCCCGTGAAGCGGGCACGGTAAAGCGTCTTGCCTGCGTCATTGGTGACTTCCATCACCATGTCATCCGCGCCTTTCAGTGCGCCACCCGCCGACGATCTGGCATTCTTGAGTGCGACCTTGGCTGCGGCTGGCGTGTCGAACGCGCCGATCTGTACCCCGAAGCCACCGGTGGTATCCGCCACAACATCATCGCCAGACGCTGTGCCTGACGATGAAATCAGCGACGCAATCTGATCCTTGTTTTTCCCCACGATCGCATTCAGTGGCATGACGGTATCATTGCCGGATTTGCGCAGCTTCACCGGCGCTTCAACATCCGTGTCGCCTTCCGCCACTTCACGCGGCGCTGCCTTGGCCTTGGCGGGCTTGACGGCCTCAGGCTTTTTGGGCGGGGCTGCCAGAGCGAGCGCCACGGGCTTGGGCGCGGCCGCAGGTTTGCTGTCATCCTCAGCCGTATCAGGCTCATCAGGAATGGGCGCCATCGCGACAACGCGCGGGGCTTCTTCGCGCGCTTTGGGGGCAGGCGCAGCGGCGGCCACTGCAACGGGTGCCGGGGCTGCTGCGACGGCACCGCCATTGCCATAGGAGGCGACCAGATTGGGGCGGCGTTCCAGCTGTGCGAACCATGCCTCAAGCATGTTCTTCATTTCTGAGTCACGGGTCTGCCAGCTGTCGCCACCCAGCACGACGCCAATCAGGCGCTTGCCGTTGCGCTCGGCCGACGTGGTCAGGTTATAGCCTGACAGCTTGGTGTAGCCGGTCTTGATGCCGTTCGCGCCGTTCAGGCTCAGCAGAACGCGGTTATGCGTGCGCGTTGTCTTGCCGTTCCAGGTGAAGCTCGTCACCTGAAAATAGGCGTAGTAGGTCGGGTGGTTCTTCATCAGCGCCCGCGACAGAATGGCCATATCGCGCGCGGTCGTGCGCTGGCTGTCATCGGGCAGGCCGGATGCATTGCGGAAGGTCGTGCGCTTCATGCCCAGCTCCCGCGCGCGACGGGTCATCATCTGGGCAAACTTGGCTTCACTGCCGCCGATATGTTCGGCCACCGCAACCGCCACGTCATTGGCTGAAATGACCACCAGGGCATAGATGGCCTGCTCGACAGTTACGCTATCGCCTGAACTCATCCCCAATTTGGTTGGCTTCTGAGAAGCCGCATTTGATGACGCGGTAATCGTATCCGTCAGCTTGATCTGTCCGTTCTTCAGCATGTCGAACAGCATGTAGAGCGTCATCATCTTGGTCAGTGATGCCGGCGCGCGCGAGGCATCAGCGCTGCGCCCGTAAAGGACACGCCCGGTTTCTGCATCCATCACCAGTGCGGCGTCATTCTGAGTCCCGGCAGAAGCCGGAAGCGCCATAAGGGCACTAGCCAGAGCTGTGACGCCCAGAACCAAGCTGAAAAAAGCCTGCCTGATCAAACGCATCATGGTGACCTTCTGAACGAATGTGGCGGATAGCAGCGCATCGTTGCTGCTGAAAACTCGTGGCAAAATTAACGCATCGCATCTTTCGAGTTGGTTAAGTCGTGGTAGCCATCACCGCGTCAGATGGTGACCAATTCTTAACGTGCTGGCAGGGGCACACAACGATTGGTGTCAGTTCCGTCAAATTTTTGCGGCAGTGCAGCATTGCGATTGACCCTGCGTTCATCGCCCTTCATACGCGGCGCGCTGCACAGCAGCATTTCCGAAATCCTTAAAACAGCGCGCAGTCGCGTGCCGGAGCCAGCCATGTCGAACAATGAGAGCATTGAGTACGGCGCGGAAGTCATGGAAACCGCGTTCGAGAAGGGTCAGGAACAGATGAAAGAAACCCTTGAGAAAGGCCAGGAACAGGTTCGCAAGACACTGGAACAGGCCAACAGCAACATGGAAAAGTTCGCATCTTTCCAGCGCGAGACGATGGACGCCATGATGGAAGCGGCCACTCTTGCAGGCAAAGGCGTTGAGAAGATGCAGTCGGAAGTGACCAGCTACATCCAGCGTGCCAGCGAAGGTTATGTTGACGCTTCGCGGGCTTTCTTCGGCGCCAAAAGCATGCAGAGCGCCATGGAAGCTCAGTCGACTTTCGTGAAGTCGGCCATGGAAGACTATGTGTCGCAGATGACGAAGATGACTGAACTGATGACCGACACAGCCCGCACCGCCTTCGAACCATTGCAGGGCCGCGCGCAGGCCTTCATGGGCCTCGTGAACAAGGCGGCCTGATACCGGCCCATTGCCAACGTTACGAAAGGGCCCGGCGTCGGGCCCTTTTTGTTTTCGTGTCAAGCCTTTGAACTCATGACTTCACACCTTATCTTTTGAGTCTGCGCCATTCCTTGCGGCGCTGATGAATGCGGTGAAATGAGCACAGGCGACGAAACAGATGGCAATGGCACCGGCGGGTCCGGCACCGGCGTCATCCTTCAGACAAAGCCAAAAACCAAGAAGCCGTCGCTCTACAAGGTTCTCCTTCTGAATGACGACTACACACCTATGGAGTTTGTCGTTCACGTTCTGGAACGCTTCTTCAGCAAGTCACGCGAAGAAGCCATCGAGATCATGCTTCATGTCCACCAGAAGGGTGTGGGTATTTGCGGGGTCTTTACCTTCGAGGTTGCCGAGACCAAGGTGACACAGGTGATGGACCTGTCCCGGCAGCATCAACACCCGCTGCAGTGTACGATGGAAAAAGAGTAGAAAGGTCAGTCAGTGCCAACATTCTCACGAGCCCTGGAAGACTCGCTGCGTCGCGCCATCAGGCTCGCCACTGAACGCAATCACGAATATGCGACACTGGAGCATCTGCTGCTTTCGCTCACCGACGACAAGGACGCCGCTGCGGTCATGCGGGCCTGCAATGTCGATCTGGATGTGCTGCGGCGCGCGCTCGGCGGCTATATCGACAACGATCTCAAGTCACTGATGTCTTCATCGGGAAATGACGCCAAGCCGACGACCGCCTTTCAGCGTGTGGTGCAGCGCGCGGTCATTCATGTGCAGTCATCGGGGCGCGAGGAAGTCACCGGCGCAAATGTGCTGGTCGCCATTTTTGCTGAACGCGAAAGCCACGCCGCCTATTTCCTGAACGAACAGGGCATGTCGCGGCTGGATGCCGTGAACTATATCAGCCACGGCATCGCCAAGCGTCCGGGTCTGTCGGAATCGCGCACCGTGCGCGGTACTGACGAGGAAGAAAGCGAAGCCCCGCCTGCTTCGGGTGGCGAAAAGAAAGACGAAAAGTCCGGCGGCAAGGCCGCGCAGGATGCGCTGGAAGCCTATTGTGTGAACCTCAACAAGAAGGCGCAGGGCGGCAAGATCGACCCGCTGATTGGACGTGAGGCAGAGGTTGAACGCACGATCCAGATCCTTTGCCGCCGCCAGAAGAACAATCCGCTTTTCGTGGGCGACCCCGGCGTCGGCAAGACGGCGATTGCCGAAGGTCTGGCCCGCAAGATCGTCAATGGCGATGTGCCTGAGGTTCTGAAAAGCGCGACGATTTTCTCGCTGGATATGGGCTCACTACTGGCGGGCACCCGTTATCGCGGCGATTTTGAAGAACGCCTGAAGTCAGTGGTGAAGGAACTCGAAAACCACAAAGGCGCGATTCTGTTCATTGATGAAATCCACACGGTCATTGGCGCAGGCGCGACCAGTGGCGGCGCGATGGATGCTTCCAACCTTCTGAAGCCTGCGCTTCAGTCCGGCTCGCTGCGCTGCATGGGCTCAACCACCTACAAGGAATACCGCCAGCACTTTGAAAAAGACCGCGCTTTGGTGCGCCGGTTCCAGAAGATCGACGTCAATGAGCCGTCCATCCCCGATACGATCAAGATCGTCAAAGGGCTGAAGCCCTATTTCGAGGAATATCACAAGGTGCGCTACACCGCCGATGCTGTGAAGGCGGCGGTGGAACTGGCGGCCAAGTATATCAACGACCGCAAATTGCCGGACAAAGCCATCGACGTGATCGACGAGGTCGGCGCGGCGCAGATGCTTGTTGCTGAATCACGGCGCAAGAAGGTCATCGGTGTGAAGGAAATCGAGGACATCATTTCCAAGATGGCCCGCATCCCTTCCAAGACGGTTTCAAAGTCCGACACGGAATCCTTGCGCGAACTTGAGACCAATCTGAAGCGCGTGGTGTTCGGTCAGGACGGCGCAATCACGGCCCTGGCCGCCGCCATCAAGCTGGCGCGTGCGGGCCTGCGCGAACCTGAAAAGCCCATCGGTTCTTATCTTTTCTCCGGCCCCACAGGCGTCGGCAAAACCGAAGTGGCCCGCCAGCTGGCGAAGATTCTGGGCGTGGAGCTGCTGCGTTTCGACATGTCGGAATATATGGAGCGCCACGCCGTCAGCCGTCTCATCGGCGCGCCGCCCGGCTATGTCGGCTTCGATCAGGGCGGTTTGCTGACCGATGGCGTTGATCAGCATCCCCATGTGGTGCTGCTGCTGGATGAAATCGAAAAAGCACATCCCGACATCTACAACATCCTGCTGCAGGTGATGGATCACGGCAAGCTGACGGATCACAACGGCAAGAAAATCGACTTCCGCAATGTGATTCTCATCATGACGACCAATGCGGGTGCGTCTGATGCGGCGAAAGAATCCATCGGCTTCGGCCGTGGCAAGCGTGAAGGTGAGGACGAAGAAGCCATCAAGCGTCTGTTCACGCCTGAGTTCCGCAATCGTCTTGACGCCATCATTCCCTTCGCGTCGCTGTCACAGGACATCATCGCGCAGGTGGTGCAGAAGTTTGTGCTTCAGCTCGAAGCGCAACTGTCAGATCGCAATGTCACGTTCGAGCTCAGCGAAGCGGCGATCACCTGGCTGGCCAAGCACGGCTACGACGAACATTATGGCGCAAGGCCGCTTTCCCGGGTCATTCAGGACAGCATCAAGAAGCCACTGGCCGAAGAATTGCTGTTCGGCAAATTGATGAAGGGTGGCATCGTTCGTGTTCTGCACGATGCCGAAAAGGACAGGCTGACCTTTGAGATCATTGAGATCAAGGAACCGCCCTCGCGCCGCAATGAATCAAAGGAAGCCGAACCGGCGCTCTAAGATCGCTTCAGGCGAGCGCGACTTTCTGTCCAACGCTTCGGTGCAGCCGCCCTGCCAGCTCGATTTCGAGCAGGGCGGTCATTACGTCGCCCGGTGACAGGCCTGACTGCCGTGTCAGTTCATCCACCTGAATGGGTGTCGGGCTCAGAAGCGAGAGTACGCGTTGACGGCTGGTTTCAGGATCAGCCTCGGACGTTTCCAGAATCGTCGCTGATTGTTCAGCCAGGAATGGCAGCTCAGTGGGCCTCAAGGATCCCATGATGTCTTCAACGCTTTCGGTCAGTACGGCGCCCTGACGGATCAGGTCATTCGTGCCGCGTGAGCGCGGGTCAAGCGGGGAACCCGGCACCGCAAAGACATCGCGGTTTTGCTCCACTGCGAAGCGCGAGGTAATAAGTGATCCTGACCCCATCGCTGCTTCAACCACGACGCAGCCAGAGGCACAGCCTGAAATAATCCTGTTGCGGCGGGGGAAATGATTGGCGAGCGGAGCAAATCCCGGCGGCATTTCTGAAAGCACCGCGCCTTGCTCTGCGATGCGGGCATATAGTCTGGCGTTTTCGGGCGGGTAGATGACATCAACGCCGCCGGCCAGCACGGCCACCGTGCCGGTCGCCACCGATCCGGAATGAGCTGCCGTATCAATCCCGCGCGCGAGGCCGGAAATGACGGTCACGCCTGCTGCGCCCAATCCTGCTGCGAGGTCTTCGGCAATCTTACGGCCAGCGGCAGAGGCATTGCGCGCGCCGACGATGGCAATCGTGCGCCGGTGCAGCAGCTTGATGTCGCCCACGGCATAAACAAAGGGTGGCGCAGGATCGACCGCCGCCAGCAAAGGCGGAAAGTCAGGTTCGCAGCTGGCGATCATGCGCGCCTTGATGGCATGTGCCGCATCGCGTTCCTGCCGCGCTCTGTCAGGCGGGCAGATGGAGAGCGGCGTGCGACGTCCCCCATTGCGTGCAAGGCCGGGCAGGGCGTCCAGTGCCGCCTGTGCCGAACCATAGCGCTTTAACAGATCGCGGAATGTGGCAGGCCCGATGCCCTCTGTCCGTGCGAGTCGCAGCCAGGAAAGCCGCTCGTCATCGGACAGTGCGCGCGTCATGCAGGCTTTTTCTGCCCGATCCTTGGCTCGGTGCCGCTGACCAGCCGCACGATGTTCGACCAGTGCGACCAGATGACCATGATGGCGAAGAACACGCACACAAAGGCAACGATCCGGTCACCGAACAGGAAAGCCGAAACAGGTGCGCTGAAGACGGCGATGAGCGCGCCGAGCGATGAATAGCGCGTCAGGAAGGCTGTCAGCAGCCACAGCCCAGCAGCGATCAGGCCTGTGATCCAGTGCAAAGCCAGCACGGTGCCAAAGAAAGTGGCGATGCCTTTACCGCCTTTGAAGCCCAGCCCGATGGGGAAAATGTGGCCCATGAATGCGCCAAGCGCTGCACTGGCCATCATCGCTTCGCCGCCCCAGTAAATGGGAAGGCCCAGCCATTTGAAAATCACGCCGCTGGCGATGAAGGCGGCAAACGCGCCCTTTCCGGCGTCGCAGATCAGCGTCAGCAGCGCGATGCGCTTATTGCCGGTGCGCAGCACATTGGTCGCGCCGATATTGCCTGAGCCATAAGTGCGAATGTCGCCCAGTCCGGCATTGCGTGTGAAAATCACACCAAAGGGGATCGCACCAAGCGCATAGCCGCACACCAGCGCACCCAGAAGATAGGGCCAAGCTGCGGACCAGTCGGCAGGTGGCAATGCATCAATGATCATTCAGCGTTCTTCGTGGGCGAGTTGCCCTGAAACGTAACTACGCCAGACCCGGCCCTGAAAGTGAAGCCCCTCGAAGGGTGTATTTTTTGAACGCGAAAGAAGGTCGTCGCGCCGGATCGGGCGGGCCGCATCAGGATCGAAAATACACAGATCCGCTGGCGCACCTTTGGAAAGCGTTCCGGTGCCCGCTGGCAGCCGCAGCAGACGAGCAGGTGCGTTCGTCACTTTTGCCAAAGCCTCTGCAAGGCTCATCGCACCCTGATGGACCAGCGAGAGCAGGGCGGGCAGCAGGGTTTCAAGCCCCGCACCGCCAAAAGCGGCCTGTCCAAAGGGCTGGCGTTTGGTGTCTGGCGCCTGTGGGTCATGGCTTGAAACAACGACATCAATCAGCCCATCCGCCAGTGCCTGAACCAGCGCCTGTCGGTCACTATCCGTGCGCAGCGGGGGCGAGAGTTTGCGGAATGTGTAATAGGTGCCGACATCATTCTCATTCAGCACGAGATGCGCAGCAGAAACCCCGCAGGTGACGGGCAGGCCACGCGCTTTTGCTCTTGAGATGATCTCAATGCTCAACGCCGATGAGATCTGCGCAATGTGCAGCCGCGCCCCGGTGATCTCCGCAAGCCGGATGTCACGCTCAACAATAATGGCTTCTGCGGCGGCAGGAATCCCTGGCAATCCAAGCCGTGTGGCGGTTTCGCCCTCGTTCATGGCGCCGCCAGCAGCCAGATATGGGTCTTCGCAATGCACGGCGGTCAGCAGATCAAAGGTCGCCGCATAGGACAGCGCGCGGCGCATGACACGCGTATTGGCCAGTGTGCGGTCGCCATCGGTGAAGGCGACTGCGCCCGCTTGCGCCAACAGCGCCATTTCCGACATGGTCTCGCCCTTCAGCCCGTGGGTGAGCGCAGCCATCGGCAGGGCGTGCACAGCACAAGGCGTGCGCGACACAAACTCAATCAGTGCCGGGTCGTCCAGTGGCGGGTTGGTGCCCGGCTGCAGGATGATTGTCGTCACGCCGCCCGCTGCCGCCGCACGGCCGGCGCTGGCAATCGTTTCGCGGTATTCATCGCCCGGCTCGCCGGTGGAAACCTTCATGTCGATCAGGCCGGGGCACAGCACCTTGCCGCCGCAATCGATGACCTGCGCGTTGCCATCTGCGGGTGCGGCGAGGGATGGCCCTGCATCCGCGATCAGCCCGTTCTCAATGACCACGCCGCCTTTGGCGTCCAGTCCGTTGGCCGGGTCCACGACGCGCGCATTGATGAAGGCGATGCGGTTCATACCATCATCCCCTTCTGGCTGTTCTTGAGGTTGCGGCTCAACGCATCCAGCACCGCCATGCGCACGGCGACTCCCATTTCAACCTGTTCCTGAATGAGGCTGCGTTCGATGTCGTCAGCCACGGCACTGTCGATTTCAACGCCCCGGTTCATCGGGCCGGGATGCATCACGAATGCGCCGGGTTTTGCCAGCGACAGCTTCGCGGCATCCAGCCCATAGATACGATAGAATTCACGCTGCGAAGGCAGGAAGGCGCCGGTCATGCGCTCCATCTGCAGGCGCAGCATCATCACCACATCTGCATCGCGGATACCGTCTTCCATGCGGTGGTGGATTTCCGGCCCAAGGCGCTCGATGCCCGCGGGCAGCAGTGTTTTGGGGGCGACCAGCCGCACCCGCGCACCCATGCGCTGAAGCATGGTGATGTTTGAACGGGCGACCCGGCTGTGCAGGATGTCTCCGCAGATGGCGATAGTGATGCCGTCAAGCGTGCCCAACCGCCGCTTGATGGTCAGCGTATCCAGCAGCGACTGCGTAGGGTGTTCATGCGCGCCATCCCCGGCGTTGATGACCGCGCAATCCACCTTGCGCGCGAGCAGCGACACCGCCCCGGCATCCTGATGCCGCACGACCAGCAGGTCCGGGTGCATGGCGTTCAGCGTCATCGCGGTATCGATCAGCGTCTCGCCCTTTTTCACGGAGGAGTTGCCGACCGACATATTCATGACGTCTGCGCCCAGCCGCTTGCCAGCCAGCTCGAACGAGCTTTGCGTGCGGGTGGAGGACTCGAAGAACAGGTTGATCAGCGTCCGGCCGCGCAGCGTGTCGCGCTTTTTGGCAACCTCGCGGTTCATGGCGACATAGGCGTCAGCAAGGCCGAGCAGAGCTTCGACATCCGGCCGCAAAAGCTCATCCGCGGCAAGGAGATGACGGCTTTTCAGGATCGGTCCGGCTGCGGGCATGAGGGCCGCTTATAGTGGGCGTTTCTCAAGATGCCAATGCGGGGATTAGGCAGCTTTGGCTTTGCGCGGGCGCCCGCCCAATTTGCCGTTGCGTTGAGAAGCCTTCATGCGGGCTTCGCGTTTGATCCAGTCAACCGAGCCGAGAAAGCCTGCCAGAAGGCGCGAGATGGAAAAATCAGCATCAAGCGCAGGGACATGCAGTGTCCAACCGCCGCCGGTGACTTCTACGCCCGAAAGTTGCGTGGCCGTGGCCGATGCAAGACCCTGTGCGTCCTTTGCAGCAAATGACACGTCCAGCCCCGTGCTCATGGAAATGACGATGCGTCCCGTGCGCTTGTCAAATCGCGCCCGCTCCGCTTTGAGTGCGCCGAAACGGTTTCCGCGCGCGGTTGCACGGGCATAGACCTCGCTGCTGATCTCCTCATAAGCCGCCATGATATTCCTCCCACAATGCGCAGCATGCATTGAGATGTCCTGCAATTTTACGGATCACGTCATTTAATTCCGAATGGCGAAAGCCGCGCTGCTCAACCAACCTGACCGGGCCTGCCGGGCAGTTAAGCTCGAACTTGGCAGAGCGGTCTGGACCGATGACATGGACATGCGGCGGCGGATGGTCATTGCTGAGCACCGCCACACGCAGACTTCCAATCCTGAATACCGTTGCCACACAGGGGATACTAACAATAACCTAGGTCTATGTCTAGGTTATTGCGCCAAGGCGATCACCAGCGGCATGGTGAAGCCCGCGCCGATGGTGGACACCGTGATGAGGTTGGCCATCAGCGTGGCATCGCCGCCCAGCTGCCGGGCGAGAATATAAGACGAGGTCGCGCCCGGCACCGATGCACAGATCAGCGCGACCATCCGCGCCTCACCGCTCACCCCCATAATCCAGCATGCCGCCGCCATGATCAGCGGCATGACGGCGAGTTTGAGCAGCGTGGTGACGACAATCGCGGTGCGCGATCCGGTCAGCGCCCGGAAGTCCAGCGCGCTGCCAACCGAGACAAGGCCAATGGCGATGGAGGCATCGCCCATCAGCTTCAGTGTTTTCAGAACGGGATCGGGCAGGGTCAGCCCGCTCATCGATGCGGCGATGCCGAGCAGGCAGGCAATGATCAGCGGGTTCTGGGCCAGCGACTTCGCCACCATCGCCGCCGAAGCGGGTTTGTCGGCGGCATAGCGGCTCAGCACCAGCACGCTCAGCATGTTGACCAGCGGCACGAGCGTGGCAAATGCCACGGCGGCCAGCGCCACACCTGACGTGCCCAGCAGCGCGGCGAGGATGCCGAGCGCCACAAAACTGTTCCAGCGGATCGCCCCCTGAAAGACGCTGGTGAAGGCCGGGCCGCTGATGGGCAGCATCGGCTTCAGCAGCATGAGAAGCGTGCCCATGATGGCGACGGCCAGCGCGAAGACGCCTGCCAGCCGCAGGGCCGTGCTGCCGTCGAGATGCGCGGTGGCGATGGTGTGAAACAGCAGTGGCGGGAACAGCAGAAAATAGACGAAGCGTTCAAGCTGCGGCCAGAACGTCTCAGCCATGAAGCCAATACGCCGCAGCCCCGCGCCCAGGGCGATCAGCAGGATGACAGGCACAAGGCTGGCAAGAATGGTGCCCACGGATCAGTGCGCGCCGTTCTCGCCGGTGATTTCCTCAAGCGTCTTGCCGGCCGTTTCAGGAATGAACAGCATCGCGATGACGGCTGCGATCAGAACACCGGGCAGCAGTGCAACGATGGACTGCGCGTGCCCGCCCATAGAGGCGTAGAACTGGCTCTGGAAATGCAGCGCCAACCCACCGCCGATGATATTCACGGCAAGACGCGCGCCCGATGAGGTGGAACGTTCCGCTGTCGGGAACATCTCCGAGCTCCACGCGCCCATCACCAGCTCCATGGCGAAGAAGCAGGCGAGCGCGATGCCAAACATCGCACAATAGTAATAGGGCGAAACCGGCCCCCAATAGAGCGCCACCATCGCGCCGCAGAAAATGAGGGCTGCCACCAGAAAGACGGGCTTGCGACCGACACGGTCAGCCAACTGGCCCGCGGTAAAATTGCCGACCAGCCCGAGCACACCGCCCGCGAGGAAGACAATGCTGACCCACGTGGCACTCAAGCCAGCCTCACCCTTCATGAAAGTCGGGAACAGCACCATCGCGCAGGTCATGCCGAACGATAGCGGGGCGGTGACGGCCATCAGGGCCCAGAACCGCCGCCCATGCCTGACGAACAGATTGCGCAGGTTCTGCAACCCGGCCAGCAGGCCGCGGTCGGTCTTGGTCTGATGCGATCGCAATTCCTGAAACCGCCGCGTTTCGGGCATTTTGCGCCAGGCGATGGCGATGGCAAAAATCGGCAGCGCGCCGATCACATAAAGCCCGCGCCAACCATAAGGGATCACCTCGACCAGCGCATTCGCGCCCGCTGCGACCCCGGCACCCACGGCGGCTGATGCCGCCAGCATGCCCAGCGCCCAGCCACGCGCGCCGTCTTCCATTTCTTCGGCGATGACCACGATCGAGATCATGTCCTGCGCATAACCAAAGGTGCGCACCGCAGCCTGAAGAAAGATGAACTGGGATTCGTTCTGCGCGAAGGCTGTCGCTAATGTGGTGATGGCCGAGCCCAAAATGGTGATCAGCAGCATGACCCTGCGCCCGAACCGGTCAGCCATCATGGCCAGCGGGAAGGCGATCAGCACGCCGAAGCGGGCCCACATGATGATGGTCCCTTCAGCGCCGTGCGGAACGCCGAAATCCTTGGCGACATAGGGCAGCATCAGCCCCAGAAGCTGAATGTCATATCCGGCCAGCAGAAAGGCGAAGCTGACCAGCAGCAGCACTTTCCAGTGATGTCCACTGATGGGCACGGGTGGCTTCAGTGAAAACTTGCCTGATGGTGCGCCTGACATGCTCAGCTCCGTATCAGAATGCGGAGGCGATCAAGCACCCCCTGAAGAATGTAAGCCGCTGCCATCTTGTCGACGACCTCGGCGCGGCGGCGGCGCGAGGCGTCCGCATCCAGCAGTGTGCGAGTCACGGCAGCAGTGGACCAGCGCTCATCCCATAACACGACAGGGCAGGCAATCAGCGGCGCGATATTGCGCGCAAAGGCCCGCGCTGACTGGGTGGAAGGGCTGTCTGTACCGTCCATGTTGAGCGGCAGACCGATCACCAGCCCGGCTGTGTTTTCCTTATTGATCAGCGCCACCAGCGCCTCGGCGGTCTTGCCGAATGACTTGGCGCGCGCCAGTCCCTGCAACGGCGAAGCGATCTGCCGTGTCTGGTCTGATATGGCGATGCCGATGGTCTTGCTGCCGAGATCAAGTCCCATCAGCCCGCCACGTGGTGGCAGAAGCGGCACCAGATCGTCGATGGGGATGATGCTCACGTCTTATGAGGTCCGCTGATGTCTTCCAGAGACCGCCCGGCTGTTTCCGGCAGCAGCCAGATGCCGATCAATGTCAGTGGCACGGGCGCGAGCAGGATCAACACCGCTGTCCCGAAGCCATAGCCGGGGGACAGCACCGTCCCATGCAACAACAGCCCCGCTGCGCCCGCCATGATCCCGGCAATGAAACGCATGGCTGAAGCGGTGGCACGATACTCGGTCGGGAAAAGTTCCGTGCCCAGTGCCTCGAACTGCACGGCCGCCGCCATCTGCCCGAACACGCCAAAGAAAATGCCAATGACAACAAGCAAAACGGTGTCACCGGAATAGAGCAGCATGAACCCGGCAAAAGCTGAAATGAGGCAGATGGTCAGCACGACCTTGCGCCCGACAATGTCGCTGATGCGGCCTGCAAGGATATTGACGATCAGGCCCGCCAACCCCGTGGTCAGAATGGTCAGCGTCACCATGCGCGGGGTAAAGCCGTGATAGGTCTGGATATAGGTCGGCATCAATCCCAGTGCTGCGGCAACGCCGAAGGCAAACAGTCCGGCTGCCAGCATCACCACTGTCAGACGGCCCGGATACGCCTTGGCCAGCTGCACGAGCGGTCGCCAGGCGGATAACGCGCTGCGTTTAGGCGCATTGACCGATAGCTGCCTGAAACGCTGTGTCTCCGGCAGTCCGCGCCGCATCCATGCCAGCAGGAACAGCGGGATTGCCCCCAGAACGTAAATCGCCCGCCAGCCAAACGGCAGCAGGTTCACAAGCGCAAACACCAGCACGGCAAGCCCGGCACCTATGGCTGAAAGCGCCCCTAACGAGCCGACCGCCCAGCCCCTTGTGCGCTCCTCGAACTCCTCGGCAATCACCACGATGCACAGCATGTCCTCGGTAAAGGCGAACATGCGCACCATGAATTGGGCAGCGACAAAGGTTTCATAGTTGGGGGCAAAAGCAGTCGAAACAGTGGAAATCGCCATGCCGATAATGGTGATCAGCAGCATCCGGCGGCGGCCGAACACATCGGCCAGCAGACACAGGATCAGCGCCCCGAACACGCCAAGCCGGAAAATGGCGATCGTCGGTCCGGTCATGTTCTCATTCAGGCCGAACTCGCCCAGCACCTGCTTGGCCGCCAGACCGAAGATATTGAGGTCATAGGCCCCCAGCAGGGACGCGATTCCCACCAGCCCGATCAATTTGGCATGGCGTTGGGGCACGGGGTGGGGTGGTCGCATGAAACGCGGCAGAAAACCCATACGCGCCATGGGCTCTGCCCGGGTTCCATCAATCGCTTCTGTCAATGCGCCGTCCCGCTTGAAAGCCTGTGTTGCGGTTGATAGCACACGATCCGCCTTTGGATTGAAAGACCCATCTGATGTCAGTTGACGAAAAGACGGTGCGCCGGGTGGCGCGCCTGGCCCGTATCGCCGTCCCCGAAGAACGTCTGGCCCCGCTGGCGGGAGAGCTGAACGGCATCCTGCAATGGGTGGAGCAGCTCAGCGAGTTGAACACAGACAAGGTCGAGCCGATGACCTCGGTGCGGCCGATGCGGCTTTATCGCCGCGCCGATGTGGTGACCGATGGCGGCTATGCTGAGGATGTCGTGAAAAACGCCCCCCGCAGCGAGGATAACTTCTTCGTGGTGCCGAAGGTCGTGGAGTAAGTCATGAGCGATCTTCTGAAACTCACACTGGCTGACGCGCGCGATGGGTTGCGTGCCAAACGCTTTTCTGCCCGCGATCTGACTGAAAGCTGCAATGCAGCCGTTGCCGCCGCGCGCGATCTCAATGCCTTTGTCGTGGAAACGCCAGACATGGCGCTTTCCATGGCAGCCCAGTCCGATGCGAAACTGGCAAAGGGTGAAGGCGGTGCGCTGGAAGGCATCCCGCTGGGTATCAAGGATCTGTTCTGTACAAAGGGCGTCCAGACGACCGCAGGTAGTCACATTCTGGAAGGCTTCAAGCCGGTTTACGAGTCCACCATCACGCAGAAATTGTGGGATGCGGGCGCGGTGATGCTGGGCAAGCTCAACATGGACGAGTTCGCCATGGGCTCGTCGAACGAGACCAGCTATTTCGGTCCCGTCATCAATCCGTGGCGGCGCGCAGGCAGCGATACCAAACTCGTGCCCGGCGGTTCGTCCGGCGGCTCTGCTGCGGCGGTGGCTGCTGATCTGTGCTTCGGCGCGACCGGCACCGATACCGGCGGCTCGATCCGTCAGCCCGCCGCCGTGACCGGCATTGCTGGCATCAAGCCGACTTATGGCCGCTGCTCGCGCTGGGGCGTGGTCGCCTTTGCCTCCTCGCTCGATCAGGCCGGGCCGATGGCCCGCACGGTGAAGGACTGCGCCATCCTGCTGAAAGAAATGTCGGGCTTCGACCCGAAGGACTCCACCAGCGTTGATCTGGCGGTGCCGGATTTTGAAGCGGCCTGCGGCGGTTCGATCAAGGGTCTGCGGGTCGGTGTGCCGAGAGAATACCGCATTGACGGTGTGCCTGCTGAGATCGACGCGCTGTGGGAACAGGGCATTGCATGGCTGAAGGAAGCGGGCGCCGAGATCGGCGAGGTCAGTCTGCCGCACACGAAATATGCGCTGCCTGCTTATTATATCGTCGCCCCGGCTGAAGCCTCGTCGAACCTCGCGCGCTATGACGGCGTCAAATACGGCCTGCGCGCCGATAATGACGACCTGACCTCGATGTATGAAAACTCACGCGCCAAGGGTTTCGGGCGCGAGGTGCAGCGCCGTATCCTGATCGGCACCTATGTGCTGAGTGCCGGTTATTATGACGCCTACTATATCAAGGCGCAGAAGGTCCGCACGCTGATCGCCAACGACTTCAAGCAGGCGTTTGAAAAGTGCGACGTGCTGTTGACGCCCGCTTCGCCATCGCCGGCCTTCGGCATTGGCGAAAAGGCGAACGATCCGCTCTCGATGTATCTCAACGACGTTTACACGGTGACGGTGAATCTCGCGGGTCTGCCGGGCATCGCGGTGCCTGCGGGTCTTTCCAAAGACGGCCTGCCGCTCGGCCTTCAGTTGATCGGGCGGGCCTTTGATGAAGAAACATTGTTCCGCGCAGGAACCGTGATCGAAAAGGCGTCAGGCTTTTCGGCCAAGCCTGCGAAGTGGTGGGCGTGATGAGCAAATTGATCGAAGGCGCAACCGGCGCATGGGAAATCGTCATCGGCCTTGAGGTCCATGCGCAGGTGCTTTCCAACGCCAAGCTGTTTTCAGGCGCATCCGCCGCATTCGGTGCGGCGCCCAACGCGCATGTCAGCCTCGTGGATGCCGCCATGCCGGGCATGTTGCCGGTCATCAACGAATACTGCGTCGAGCAGGCGGTGAAGACCGGCCTCGGCCTCAATGCCGAGATCAACAAGGTCAGCGTCTTTGACCGGAAGAACTATTTCTATCCCGATCTGCCGCAGGGCTATCAGATTTCACAGTACAAGCAGCCCATCGTCGGCGAGGGCGTGGTCGAGGTTGACCTGCCGAATGGTGAGACCATCACGGTGCGCGTCGAACGCCTGCATCTGGAACAGGATGCAGGCAAGAGCCTGCACGATCAGGATCCGCGCGCGACCTTTGTCGACCTGAACCGGTCAGGCGTTGCGCTGATGGAGATTGTCTCGAAGCCTGACATGCGTTCATCTGACGAAGCGGCGGCTTATCTGAAGAAGCTGCGCGCCATCGTCCGTTATCTCGGGACCTGCGACGGGAATATGGACGAAGGCTCCATGCGTGCTGACGTGAATGTGTCAGTGCGCCGTCCGGGCGGTGAGCTGGGCACGCGCTGCGAAATCAAGAACGTCAACTCGATGAAGTTCGTGGCTCAGGCGATTGAATACGAAGCGCGCCGTCAGATTGATGTCATCGAAGGCGGTGGCACGATCGACCAGGAAACGCGCCTGTTTGATAACAAGGCTGGCGTCACGCGCTCCATGCGCTCCAAGGAAGATGCGCACGATTACCGATATTTCCCGGACCCCGACCTGCTGCCGCTGGAGCTGGACGATGACTTCATCGCCCGTATCAAGGCATCCATGCCGGAATTGCCGGATGTGAAGAAGGCGCGCTTCATCTCCGACTATGGCCTTTCGCCTTATGATGCCGGGGTGCTGTCCGCTGAACGTGAGACCGCCGAGTATTTTGAAGCCGCCGCCAAGGTCCGTGATGCCAAGGCCGTCGCCAACTGGGTGATGGGCGATCTGTTCGCCTCGCTGAACCGCGATAACAAATCGATCACCGAAAGCCCGGTCAGCGCAGCTTCACTTGGCGAGATGGTGGGCCTCATCAGCGATGGCACCATCTCGGGCCGCATCGCCAAAGACCTTTTCATCATCATGTACGATACCGGCGCAGCGCCCGCCGCGATCGTTGAAGAACGCGGCATGCGTCAGGTGACGGATACCGGTGCCATCGCGGCGGTGGTTGATGAAGTCATCGCCAGCAATCCCGCGAAGGTTGATGAGTTGTTAAAGAAGCCCAAGCTCATCGGCTGGTTCGTCGGCGAGGTGATGAAGAAGTCGGGCGGCAAAGTGAATCCGCAAGCCGTCAATGATCTGCTGAAGCAGCGTCTGGGGCACCTGCTCGGCGAGTGAGTCGCCGGGTGATTCGTCAAAAGCAAGCGCGAAAAGTGATTCTTCCACCGCTTTTCGCGCTTGACAGGTTTTTTGATCCGGGCACGGACAATTAGCATAAATGCCAGTTTTTTGCTGGATTCTGCGTTAGGGCACCGTCTCGTGCCGAATCGCGCTGTAACAAATCGTTCGACAAGACGTCATATCGCTGGATACTCGCAGGCAGTTCGGGGGTTGATATGATCATCCGCGCCCGGACGAATTCAAACCTTAGGGGAGTTACCTGAGAATGCCTGCTACACCGAAGAAACCGGCTGCGAAGAAAACCGCCGCCAAGAAAGCGCCTGCCAAGAAGACCGCCGCCAAGAAGACGACGGTAAAGAAGGCCGCCGTGAAGAAGCCGGCTGCCAAGAAGGCCGCGCCGAAGAAGGCCGCCGCCAAGAAGGCAGCTCCGAAGAAAAAAGCTGCTGCGAAAAAGTAAGTAGCGTTCCCATGCCGCAGCTCTGTGGTGCGTTTGCGCCGTGGAGCTGCGGCATATTTCTTTGATTCACTCCATATTCACCATCACGCCAAGTTAACCCTTCCACAGTGTTTGCGTAACGCGGCGTTCATTCCGTTGAGTCACCATCGCCCCTGTAACCAAAACGGTTACGGGGTGTCTTGAAGGGAAGAGGAAGCCGAATGGCCCCTTCACTTCAGAGCAGAAAGCTGATGGGGAATTCGAATGGCTCTCTTGGATTTTGAAGGCGTAAAAGCGCAGGAATGTGAAGCGCGCCTTGGCAAGCCGGATGCATTTTATATGCTGGGTCTTGCCTACTCGACGGGACAGGGCGTCACGACCGATCTGGTCGAAGCCCACAAATGGTTCAATCTGGCCGCGATGAAGGGCATTGTCGAAGCGCGTGAAAAGCGTGCGGAGATCAGCGCCGAGCTTGGCCCGGATGGCATTGCCGAGGCACAGCGTTCAGCGCGCGCCTGGCTGCAGACCATTCACTAAGCGCCGTCCAGCGTCTTCAGGAAAGAGTCGATGGCGCGCACCGCCTCCGGCTCGTTCAGGAAAGGCGCATGGCCGCGTTTGGGGATTTCCGCCATGCTGCAGGCCGGGTGCTGAGCCGCCATCCTGTTCACGGTCTCGCGTGACAGGATGTCTGAGCCTTCACCCCGGATAACCAGCATTGGCATGGCCTGAAAGGCGGCGAAGATCGCCCAGGGGTCAACGGACACGCTTTCCGACACGCTTGCGCGGATCGCATCGCCGATGCGCGGATCATGATCGAGCACCGGCTGTCCGGCCTCGTCGCGATAGATCGCGCGGGTCATCTTCATCCAGTCGGCATCGCCCATGTCGAACGTGTCGCCATTGACGCGGCGCAGGCCCTGCATCGCCTCAGCCCAGCTTGCGGGCGTGGCATTCTGTTGCCCGACATAGGCCATGATGCGAGCGAGCCCTCTGGGATCAAGCTCCGGCCCCACATCATTCAGCACAACGCCTTTCAGCAAAGCGGGCTGCATGACGGCGATCATATTGGCGATAAGCCCGCCGCGTGATGTCCCGATCAGCACAACCTGTTTCAGACCCAACTGGCGGCACAGTGCCAGCACATCGCCGGTCTCCACCGGGATGGCATAGTTTTTCCAGTTCTCGTCCCACGCAGATGCGCCGCGCCCGCGCATGTCAGGGCAGATCACCCGGCGCGTCTGCGCCAGATGGGCGGCGATATCTTCGAAGTCGCGTGCATTGCGGGTCAGCCCGGCCAGACACAGTACCGGCGTCAGCGCGTCACCCGCGCTGTCATAGTCACGATAGGCGAGGGTCAGTCCATCCGCCGTCCGTGTTGTTTTCTGGCTGAATGCACTCATGCACACACCTCACTGGGCGCCTGGCCTATAGTCTGTCTGGCCGGAACCGCGCAGCACGTCTGCCTCAACCAGCAGCGGCGCTTCACCGCCGTTCAGCATGGCGCGATAGACATTCGCGTTCTCGACCAGCCGCATGACATAGTTGCGCGTCTCGCTGAACGGGATGCGCTCGATCCAGTCGATCACATCGACGCCCGGCGCGCGCGGATCGCCATATTGTTCGATCCACTGTTTGGCCCGGCCCGGCCCGGCATTATAGGCGACCGCGACCAGCACATAGGAACCGCCAAACTGCTCCAGCAGGTCATGCAAATGGGCCATGCCGAGTGTCGCGTTGTATTGCCAGTCGCCCAGCAGGCGCGATGCGTCATAAGGCAGCCCGTGCTTGTTAGCTGTCAGCTTGGCGGTTGATGGCAGCATCTGCATGATGCCACGCGCATCGGCGCCGCTGCGCGCGTTCGGGTCGAACTCGCTTTCCTGCCGCATCAGCGCCAGCACAAAAGCGGGGTCGGGGGCGGTCCCCAGCCCGGCATAAGGCGGCAGTTTCAGAACGGGATAGGCGTAGTGGAAGATCTCGATATTCTTCTGCATCGCCTTCTTGGCCACACGCACCGACATGGCCGGTTTGCCGAGCCGCAAAAGCAGGGCGCAGGCGGATTCATAATCCGATCGCGTTGAAAGCCCGTCGCCGAGCGCGCCCACAAAGCGCGGCAGCAGCTTGTTCTCGGTGTCGACCGCGGCCAGCACCTCGATAGCCTTCACGAGTTCACCGCCGCGCACGCTGCCGCCGTCATCGCTCGCACCCGTGTCCACGCGGATCGTCGCGCTGGACGAAAGGGCTGCTGCGGCCAGCTGGCCATAAAAGGCTTCCGGGTGCTTGGCCGCTTCCTGATACTGTGCGCGGGCCGTATCGGCATCACCGAGCGCTTCTGCGGCGCGACCAGTCCAGTAATAGCCGCGCGCGAGGCTGATCGGCGTGGTCACGCCGGGTGCTATGCGGCTGAAATGGGTATAGGCCGCCTTGGCGTTTCGCAGGAAGCGCAACTGCATCCAGCCGGCGCTGAACTCCGCTTCCTGAAAGTCAGCACCATCGGTCAGGCCAGAGCTTGCCGAAACCGCATAGGCATCGGCCCAGCGTCCGTCCTTGATGGCCTGGCGCACATGGCTCGACTTTTCGTCCCACCATTTGTCCAGCGGAATGTCGATGGCCGGGTCGCGGATGGCGCGCGCCATCAGCCTTGCACCTGCGGCGTATTGTTCCGATTTGCGATACCAGCGGCCCATATCGAACAGCAGGCCGAAATCGTTCTTCTCGGCGGCGGGCACGGCATCAATCGCGGCCTGCGCGCCTTTGCCTCCGGCGCGTAGTTTCAGGCGGGCGACACCAACGGCGCGATAGTCGGGGTCAACGACGTCCAGCATGCGCGCGGCGGCATCGTCTTCGCCATTCCAGATGAGTGTGGCGAGGCGCAGACGGTTGGCATCGGCAGGCAGGTATTGGCCATACTGCGCGCGCACTTCGGCTTCGCGTGTTGCCGTGAAGGTGCCCGAAACGTAACCCCGCCGGATCCAGATTGGCCCTTCGACAGTCTCGCCCTGGGCCAGCATGGCGACGCCAAGATTCAGCATCCCTTCGCCGCTGACCGGATCGCGCCCCTTGAAGAAGGCCAGCACATCAGCCGCAGGCGTATTTTCGGGCATGGCGAGTTCGGCATTGCGCTGAATGGCACGGGCGTTCGGAAAGTTCGGAAACCGGCTCATGAAGTCTGCCAGATCGGCATAGGAAGCGCCGCTCTCGCGTTCCACCAGATAACGCCAGCGGATGATCGCCGCGACTGTCGGGTCCGATGCCGTCTGCGACAGCGCCATGACCGATGCCCATTCCTTGCGTTCGCCAGCGGCAATGGCAGCGGACAGTGTGTTCTGGTCGGTGGCCGACACGGCGGATGCCGCATGCGGCAACACGATGGCGGCGGTAGTCGCCGCGAGGGCGGCGAAGAGGCGGTGTGAGGTCATCGTTCTCGTCTCTATGAGGGGGGCTACGAAATCAAGGCAACATGGCCGTGAGTTAACATAAACAAACTTCAAGGCTGTTTCTTGGCAAAGCGTTAAGGTGCGCGTAGTTTCCGCCACTTGTGATTTATGGAGCCGGGCCGCGTCCCGGAAATGTCATGGCGTTTGAGCGTTCGCGCATGAGAGGCTCGTTTACGGCACTCATCACCCCCTTTTCCAAAGGGGGCTTGGACGAATCTGCCTTCAAGCGTGTGGTCGAACATCAGGTCTCGAACGGTACGCACGGGCTCGTGCCCTGTGGCACGACGGGCGAATCACCGACCATCAGCCACGAAGAACACCGGCGCATTCTGGAACTGACGGTTGAAACGAATAATGGCCGGGCCTTCGTGTTGGGCGGCGCAGGGTCAAATGCCACCACCGAAGCCATCGAACTGGCCCAGCACGCTGAAAAGGTTGGCTGCGATGCCGCGATGTGCGTCGTGCCATATTACAACAAGCCCAATCAGGAAGGGCTCTACCGGCACTTCGCGATGATTGCCGAAGCCATCTCGATTCCGCTGGTGCTTTACAATGTGCCGGGCCGCACGATCGCTGATATTCAGCCTGAAACCATCGGGCGGCTTGCCAGGATCGCCAATGTCATCGGCATCAAGGATGCGACCGGCAAGATCGAGCGCGTTACCTTGCAGCGTCTCCATGCGGGCGCTGACTTCGTTCAGCTTTCAGGCGAAGATGCCAGCGCCATCGGCTTCAACGCGCAGGGCGGGGTGGGGTGCATCTCGGTCACCTCGAACGCCGCACCGGGGCTTTGTGCCGAAATGCAGAACGCCTCGCTCAAGGGCGATCTTTCTGCCGCCAACGCCATCAATGATCGCCTGATGCCGCTGCATGACGCGATGTTTGCAGAGCCAAGCCCTGCGCCCGCCAAATATGCCTGCAGCCTGCTGAACCTGTGTTCCGATGAAGCGCGCCTTCCCGTTGTGCCGCTGACCGATGCCACAAAGGCGCGAATTAAAGTGGCCATGCAGCAGGCAGGATTAATCTGATCGCGCATGGCAAAAAAGAAAGATGATGGCCGCAAGGTCGTGGCCGAGAACCGCAAAGCGCGGTTCAATTTCGCGATTGAAGAGTCGCTTGAAGCCGGTATGCAGCTCACCGGCACCGAGGTGAAATCCCTGCGCGAAGGCAAGGCGACCATTGCGGAGTCCTATGCGCAGGTGAAGGACAGCGAAGTCCTCCTCATCAATGCGAATATCCCGGAGTTTGCGGGCGGCAACCGTTTCAATCACGAACCCAAACGCATCCGCCGCCTGCTGCTGCGGGCGCGTGAAATCGACAAGCTCTATCGCGCGACAGACCGTGACGGCATGACGCTGATCCCGCTGAAAATCTATTTCAACGAACGCGGCCTTGCGAAGATCGAACTCGGCATCGCAAAGGGCAAGAAACTGCACGACAAGCGCGACACTGAAAAAGCCCGTGACTGGCAGCGCGACAAAGCGCGGCTGCTGAAGCAGAAGGGTTGAGGCTATGGCCGCGACATTGCGGCCAGCGCTTCCTCGATCTGCGTAAAGCCTGAACGCTTGCCGCCGCGCGCCACCATGTCATCAGACGTGCCGGTCACGAAGTAAACCGTCGCAATGCCGCTGGCAGGTTCAACCCACAGCCCGCCAATCAGGCCATAGGCTTCCGCTGCATGACCAAAGCGGATACCGCCATCCGCGAACACATCATCATGACAGGACTGCCCCGGCGCAGCGCCCAGCAGGTGAAAGCCCGTGCCCCACGCACACATCATGCCACGGGTCGCGCTGGCCTCACCCGTTGCGCCATTGCTGCCATCAGGTTTCAACATCCACACCGGCGCTGCGAACGCTGTCAGCGTTTCGGGCTTCAGCAGACGCACGCCGTCCACCTCTCCCTTGCCGCTCAGCAGACGCGCAATTCTGATCAGGTCGTTCAGCGAAATCCGCAAGCCACCCTGTGGTGAAAAGATGCCCGCATTGGTGCCGGGCGGAAATACATCAAGGTTACAGCTGAACCCCGGCGCAATGACGGGGGCAGGGCAGTCCGGTGCCGCGCCGCCGCGATCATCCACCTGTGCAATGAACGGCCCATCCGGGTGCCACTTCTCGTCATTGCCAGCCGTGCGATAAAGCGCGGCTGCACGGGCCAGAACGGCAGCACTCGCGCCGGACCAGTTATACGTTGCCTCCAGTCCCAACGGCTGGAAGACCAGTCGCTGCATCAGCCGGTCAAAGCGTTCGCCTGTCGCCCCTTCCATCGCTGTCGCGGCGATGATGAGGCCAAGATTGGAATAGGTGAAATAACTGCCGGGCGCATGGGCGCTGTCCCAATGCGCGGCACCGATCATCGCGTCGGAAAGTTTCGCGCCCAGCGGGATCACGAAATCATCGCCGTCCCTGATGCTGGCCGTGTGCGAAAAAATCTGACGCAGTGTGACAGGTCTGTCTGGAAAGGCCGGATTGTGCAGTTGGAACTTCAGATACACCGACACATCGGCATCGAGGTCCAGCACGCCCTGTTCCACCAGCCGCATCGCGCCGATGACCGTCACCAGTTTCGAGATCGAGGCGATCCGCACCGGACTGTCCGCAGTGAAGGCCACGGTGCAGGTGTGGCCGTCAGCTCCGAAGCGCGCACAGCCGCCGGTGACGAGCTCGGGCGCAGCGCCCGGTTTTGACACGCTGATGCCAAAGGCCGCCACGCGCGTTTGCGCTGTTTTTTCCAGCGCGGCCTGCGGGCTGGGGGCCGGTGAACAGCCCGCCAACACCGTCAGAGCCACTATCAGGAATACTGTCGCTCGCACCGAACCCGCCTTTGCCCCGCCATAATCGACGATAGTATGAGCCGGGATTCCCACAAGACCGGACTGTCATGAATCTGCGCAGCATCTTTATGACCTGCATTGCAGGTGTCTCCCTGCCGGGTGCTGGGTGGGCCAACGAAGCCGTGCCGTGTACTGACCGGCCCATTCAGATGGACGGCGTGGTGCAGATGCTTTTGCTCACAAACGCATCCCACGCCGCTGGCTTTCGAGGTGACGCCAGCAGCAGTCTCCATAAATGAGGTGCGTGATGATGATCCCCGTAGCAGTCCTTGTTCTGCAACTTGCCGCGGCTGCACAGGACGCGGCACCGGCACCGCAGCCCTTATGCTCGGTCGAGCTCTCGTCCATCGACAAGGCATTGCTGGAACAGGCCACATCGTCTGTGGCTGATGCCTCTGGCTATTCAGGCGATGCGTCCAACCCCGCTTTTCTGCTTGCCCCCATGCGAAACGAAGATGAGGGCTCGTTCCACACAGCGATGTTTGCGAAAGGCGACAAGGGCTGGCAGGTGTTTTCGCTCGGCGTGGGGCGCGCCGTTCAATACGCAGGCATCAACCCTGTCACGCACCGCGCCGTTGTCGTCACCATGCATGAATCGGAAGGCCCGGGTCAGGAATACGAAGTCATGACCATGGGCATGGATGCTCGGCCATCCTGCACGGTGGTGCCTTTCCCAGCTGAGTTGAATAGCCAGTCATACATGATGGAATATCTCAGCCTCACCTTTCTCATCATGGACGGGCAGGGCCAAGGCATGATCGCCGGTCATGCGGAATGGCAGGACAAGCCGGAAACCTGGTTTACCTATGCCACCAGCGATGGCGGCCAGACATGGCAGCCACCGCAGAAGCACACGACTCTGCCAGCACCACCCGCCAGCGTCATGATCGAAGATTCAGCCGCTCCCGTTCAGGCGCTGCTCGATGAGATCAAGGCGCGTGCAGCCCGCTAGGCTCACGGCGTCACGATATTGAAGTTGCTGTCCACCGGCTCGATCATGTCCACCAGCGCGTCATAAAGGCTGGCATCACCTTCAATGGTGATGTCGCCCGCCGTGGTTTTCATCGCCACCGGCACCTTGGCGAACAGTGTCATCAGCATGTCCTGACGCTTCATGCGCACCGTTGCCCCGGCTGACGGGTCGCTGATCCCGACCTCGTGGATCAGCACCCCATTCTCCACCGTGATGAGGTGCGTCTCATTGCGATCCGTCAGCACGATGTTCATGCGGAACGGGTGGGCCAGCGCCTTGTCTGGGTTCACGCGCACGGCGGCGAAGTCCAGCAGCATCGGCGTGGTGGTTGCCGCCAGCACGTCCGGCGACAGCGATGCGGCGGGCAGCTTCAGCGCATCGGCCCGCAATTCCTGTGCGCCGGTCAGATAGATATTGCGCCATGTCCCGGCTTCAGACTGGAAGCCCATCTGCGTGTAGGCATCCGCCAGCATGGCGCGCGCCGACATGTTGGCGGCGTCTGCGAACACGACATGATTGAGCAGCATGGCGGCCCAGCGATACTCACCGGCTGAAATGGCGGCCTTCGCCCGATCCATCATCGCCCCGGCACCGCCCATCGCCTCGACATATTTCTTCGCGGCGTCTTCGGGCGGCAGTGGGTTGAGGTTGGCCGGGTTCGCATCATACCAGCCCATGTAACGCTGATAGATCGCCTTCGCGTTGTGGCTCATCGTGCCGTAATAGCCGCGATTATACCATTGCTTCGCCAGCACATCGGGCAGCTTCAGCACCTCGGCGATTTCAGAAGCTGTCAGCCCTGCATTCATCAGCCGCACGGATTGATCGTGCAGAAACTTGTAGGCATCGCGGTGCTTGGTCAGGAAGTCCGCGATCTCGCTTTGGCCGAAGCGCGGAATGCCATGCGCGGCGAACATCACATCGCTTTGCGGCCCGAACAACCGTACGGCTTCTGTCAGATAGTCAGCCCAGCCTTTAGCGTCGCGCACCAGCGCACCGCGCGCCGGCAGCAGATTATGCATGGTCTGGTTGGCGTTCTCGGCCATGAACACAGCCCGCAGCTGCGGCAGATGAAAGTTCATCTCGGCGGGTGCTTCGGTGCCAGGGGTCACCTGAAACACAAGGGTCTGGTCGCCGATGGTGATCTGCTCGCCGGTTTTGGAAATGACCTGGTTCGGCGCGATCAGTGTCATGGTGCCGCGCGAGATGCCGGGGCCAAGGCCCGATGTCATCTCGCCTTCCGGCCCGCGCGGCAGTGTCATGCCGAACTGATAGCGGGCGCGGCGCGACATCGCAGGCCCCGCGATGACGTTTTCAGAAACCGCGTTTTCAAGAAATCCTTCCGGCGCGATCACCTTTACACGGCCCGAAGCAGCATCATCCGCTGTGATGAGCCCGCCGACACCGCCATAATGGTCGGCGTGGCTGTGTGAATAGATCACCGCGATGATCGGTTTTACGCCGGCATGTTTGGTCAACAGGTCGAACGCCGCCTTGGCGACTTCGGCGGTGGTCAGCGGATCGACCACGATCCAGCCCGCGCCCGCATCAATGAAGCTGACGGTTGAAACGTCGAACCCGCGCACCTGCCAGATGCGATCGGCCACCTTGAACAGGCCATGCCGCGTGATGAGCCGCGCCTGACGCCACAGGCTGGGGTTGGCGCTGGCCGGGGCATCGGCTTTCAGAAAGTCATACGAGGAAAGGTCCACGACCACGCTGCCATCCGCCTTGCGGATGATCGGGTCATCCAGCGTGCCGATGAAACCGCGTGTGGCGAATGCCATGTCCTTGCCGTCATCGGTGGCAACCATGGCGCGCGCTTCATCCATCGCGGCCTGTGTGGCTGATGATGCCGCGACAGAAGGGGCCTTGGGGATCGCCGGTGTGCCAGCCAGATTCATCTGGGCGATCACACCGCGAAACATATAGGCCGCGCCCCCCAGAAGCAGCGCCATCACCACCATGCCCACAATCAGGCCAAGCCAGAACCGTCCGCGTCTCATGGGCGTCTCCTTAATGTCGTCACATGAACGATAACGCGCCACTCGCCATAAAATGTCACTTCAGTTACAATTCGGCATGACGTCCGATCTCCACACCGATACGTTGGCCTTACTCACCGCATCGCCCTGGCTGGCGGGGGATGCGGCATTGGCCCGCACGGTTCTCCAGCATGGCCGCCTTCAGACGTTTGATGCCGGTCAGTGGGTTCATGGCGAAGGCGACAGTGACACGGGCCTGTTCGTGGTCATCCGTGGCGCGGTCAACCTCTATGCTGAAGCGGCGGGCGAGCGCGATGTGCTGGTCGGTCATGCTGAACGGGGCGCGGCGATTGGCCAGTCGATGCAGTTCGGCGGCGGCCCGCGCATCACCACGGCGGTTACGGTCCATCCTTCCGTGCTTCTGGTGGTTTCAGATGATGCCCTCAACCGGATCGCCCGCGCGCGCCCGGACATCTGGAAGGCCGTGGCCAGCGTTGTCCATGCACAGTTGCGCGCGACGGTGCGCTCGCTCGCTGACACCACGGCGCTGCCGCCATTGCAGCGTGTCGCGGCGCGCCTGCATCAGATGGCGCGCACGGGTGCGGCGGGCCGCATTGTCACGCTGCATCTCAGCCAGAGCGCACTGGCCGAAATGACCGGCCTGACCCGCAAGACCGTGAACGGCGCGCTCGCCCGGCTGGCGCGCATGGGGCTGGTGGAAACCGGCTATGGCCACATCGTCGTGCGCCACCTGCCGTCGCTGGCGCGCGCTGCTGCATCCTGAAGCGTGGGCAGTTGACGCAGGCCCCGCCGCGCTGAACAAGCATGCCCATGCTTGTCGTCACCCTTATCAGCCCGGCGCTTGAAGCAGCCCATCTTGAAACAGCCCGTGCTGTGCTGGGCGGCGGCGTGGCCACATGGCTCAGTGAAGGCGAGGCTGCCGACATTTCCGGCTTCGATGCTTCCGCGCATGAAGGCCTGCATCTCCGCTCGCGCCTCCTGCAAGCGCTCGCTGATGCCCCCATCGACATCGTGGTGCAGGAACAGGCCAGCCGCCGCAAACGGCTGCTTATTGCCGATATGGATTCCACCATGATCGGGCAGGAATGTATCGACGAGCTGGCGGGCATGCTTGGCCTGAAAGAACAGGTCGCGGCCATCACGGAACAGGCCATGCGCGGCGAAATCGCATTCGAACCTGCCTTGCGACAACGTGTTGCCCTGCTGAAGGGTCTGCCGGTTTCGGTGGTGGACGAGGTGTTGGCACAGCGCATCACTTTAACGCCCGGCGCCCGTACGCTGATCCAGACCATGCGCGCGCATGGCGCCTACACGGCTTTGGTGTCGGGTGGCTTCACTTTGTTCACCGGGCCGGTGGCGGCGATGATCGGTTTTGATGAACACCGCGCCAATGTCCTTGGCATGGCAGATGGCAAACTCACCGGCATGGTCGCCGAACCCATACTCGGCGCTGAGGCCAAGCTCGCCTCGCTCCAGCAGATTGCTGGCGCTCACGGCATCCCTTTGTCAGAAACGATCGCCGTGGGCGATGGCGCCAACGACCTGCCGATGATTCGAGCGGCGGGGCTGGGCGTTGCCTTCCATGCCAAGCCAAAAGTGGCGGCTGCCGCCCATGCGAGCATCCGTCATGGCGACCTCACGGCCCTGCTTTTTATGCAGGGCTACGTGCGCGCGGCCTTTGTCGGCTGACCTCTGCCGGTTTTCCATTGACTTTGCGGCAGTATAGCTGTCTAATCAGAGGACAATTGAGATCAGGCCGGTTACGGCGATGCCACGGGCGCTCGGCGTTCTGTGGCGCACCCCCCGACACCATCCAGACGGCTCTATTGTAAACGCGGCAGGATGGTCCTGTCGCGGCGATACCGCCTGTGCTGAGGCACGGGCATTGAAGTGGATTGAGATATGGCAGTTGGTACAGTGAAGTGGTTCAATACCACCAAGGGTTTTGGCTTCATCCAGCCGGAAGAAGGCGGACAGGACGTGTTCGTTCACGTCAGCGCAGTTGAGCGCAGCGGCATGCGCTCGCTGGTCGAAGGTCAGCGCGTCTCGTACGAGATCGTGAAAGAGCGCGGCAAGTCGGCCGCAGCCAACCTGAAGGCGGCGTAAGCCACTTCAACACGGCAGAAATGCCAGACGGGCCGCAGTTTTGCGGCCCGTTTTCTTTTGTGTTGGGCCCGCTGTTTCAGCGCTTCACAAGGCGAATATGCCTTGCTATACGCGCGCCCTTGCTTCGCCCCGGATGATTTCGGGGCATAGATGCGGCCATGGCGGAATTGGTAGACGCGCTAGCTTGAGGTGCTAGTGGGGTAACTCCCGTGGAAGTTCGAGTCTTCTTGGCCGCACCACTCCCTGTATCAGATTCAAGGCATGCCTCCCCTGTCAGGGAGAGAACTCATCAACCTTGAATACAGGACTTTAATCCTTATATCACAAGGTTGGGCCACTGAAGTTGGTGTCATAGGGGAATCAGGTCGGGAATATGAATGTGGTGTTTTCCCGCGAAATCGAGGTTCAACTTAAGCACAGCATCGCAGGCATCGGGGGAGGGGGGGATATGGCAAAATCGAGGAACGAATACGCCATCGTTGCAGGTCACACTTTTCTCGAAATCGTGGAACGAATGCAAAAAGGCATAAATGCCCGAATCGTGGAACGAATGAACGGCGGATATTCGCGCTTTTGGCGGTTCAACCCTATGGCTTCGCTGACGTAAGCGTTATCTCGCGTGATGATATAGAGAGCTAGATGCGCGTTTCTGATTTTGACTTCGATCTGCCCGAACATCTCATCGCGTTGCGCCCTGTTGTGCCGCGTGAAGACGCGCGGCTGCTGGTCATTCATCCGGGCGGGCGGCTGGAAGACCGGCGCATTGCCGATCTGCCAGGCCTGCTGAAATCGGGTGACACACTGGTCTGCAACGACACGCGCGTCATTCCTGCGGCTTTTAGCGGCAAACGGCAGGCGCGCACCGGCATGGGCGCAGATGGCAGTGCGCAGGATGTCAGGGTTGGCGTCAACCTGCACAGGCGGGCGGGGGCGGGCGAATGGCTCGCCTTCATCAAGGGCGCGAAGAAACTGGTGGCGGGCGACCGTCTCACCCTGAACGATGCGCTCGTCTGCACGGTTGCCGAAAAGCACGGCGACGGTGAAGCCCTGTTGCGGTTTGATCTGTCCGGCGCGGCGCTTGATGCGGCCATCGCGGCACATGGTACGATCCCGCTCCCGCCTTACATCGCCTCGAAACGCACGCCCGATGCACAGGATCGCGGCGATTATCAGACGGTCTTTGCCGAACATGACGGCTCGGTAGCCGCGCCAACGGCCGGGCTGCACTTCACGCCTGATCTGCTGGGCCGTCTTGAAGGCGCTGGCATTGGCTGCGAAACCGTTACCCTGCATGTGGGGGCGGGCACCTTTTTGCCGGTCAAGGCCGACGATACGAATGACCATGTCATGCATGCCGAACGCGGCTTTGTGGAAGCCGGGCAGGCGGCGCGGCTGAATGCGGCCCGTGCCGCAGGGCGGCGGATCGTGCCGGTCGGCACCACCTCATTGCGCCTGCTGGAATCGGCGGCGGACCCGTTTGGCACGCTGCGGCCCTTCGCCGGTGAAACCGACATCTTCATCACGCCCGGCTATGAGTTCCGCTTCACCGATGCCCTTGTCACCAATTTTCACCTGCCGCGCTCCACCCTGTTCATGCTGGTGTCGGCCCTGGCAGGCGTTGAGGTGATGCGTGCGGCCTATGCCCATGCGATCGCCAAGGCCTATCGCTTCTATTCCTATGGCGATGCCTGCCTGATATTCCCCGGCCCATGAGCGCCCTTCAATTCGACACCCATGCCCGCGAGGGCCGCGCCCGCACCGGCCTTGTGCGCCTGAAACGGGGCGAGATACGCACCCCGGCTTTCATGCCGGTCGGCACGGCAGCGACCGTCAAGGCCATGATGCCGGAAAGCGTGCGCGAGACCGGCGCTGACATTCTTCTGGGCAACACCTATCACCTGATGCTGCGGCCTGGGGCGGAGCGTGTGGCGCGACTTGGCGGCCTCCACAAGCTCATGGACTGGCCGCGCCCGATCTTAACCGATTCCGGAGGATTTCAGGTGATGTCATTGAGTTCGCTCAGAAAAATGAGCGAGCAGGGCGTCACCTTCCGCAGTCATATTGATGGCTCTGAACATCACCTGACGCCTGAACGGTCCATCGAAATCCAGAGCCTCCTCGGCTCTGACATCCAGATGGTGCTGGATGAATGTGTCTCGCTCCCGGCCACCGATGAGGTTGTGGAAAAGGCCGTTTCCCTTTCCACACGATGGGCGGCGCGCTCGAAAGTGGCGTTCGGCGATCAGGCCGCTTTGGGCCGCGCGCTGTTTGGCATCGTGCAGGGTGGCACCTCACCAGCCTTGCGCGCGCGCTCGGCCGGTGAGCTGACGGCCATCGGCTTTGACGGCTATGCGATTGGCGGGCTGGCGGTGGGCGAGGGGCACGAGGCGATGGTCGCCACGCTGGCCGAGACGACGCCGCATTTGCCCGAAGATCGGCCCCGCTATCTCATGGGGGTTGGCAAGCCGATTGATCTCGTCGAATCTGTCGCGCTGGGCGTGGACATGTTCGATTGCGTCATTCCCACCCGATCAGGTCGTAACGGTCAGGCTTTCACGCGCGCGGGCACGCTCAACCTGAAAAACGCGCGCCATGCCGATGATCCATCCCCCATCGACGCTGCGTGTCGCTGCCCGGCCTGCGCACGCTTCAGCCGCGCCTATGTCCATCATCTGGTGAAGTCGGGCGAGATATTGGGCTCGATGCTGCTCACCTGGCACAATCTCACCTATTATCAGGATCTGATGGCTGGCATGCGCGCCGCTATCGCTGAGGGCCGGTTTGCTGCCTTCCGCACCGCCTTTCATGCCGCACAGGTCCACGATACCACTGATGGATGATCTGCGGATTTTCTGGATGGCTTTTTCTGGCCAGTCGTATAAGAGAGCCCGCCTTGAGTGGGCCCATAGCTCAGCGGTAGAGCATCTGACTTTTAATCAGGGGGTCGAAGGTTCAAATCCTTCTGGGCTCACCACTTCCCTGCCTTTGGCGGGTGATTATCCTTAATTTCATGAAATCGTAAGTTTTTGCGCTTTATCTGGCTATGGAGCGGATAAATCAGGCTTGGACCTGCTGACCGCACACCATCGAAGCCCCGCACATGCGGGTGCCGGAGGAACTGAAGATGAAGCGTGTCCTGTCACTCATCACTGCGGCGTCTGTCGCTTTTGCCTGCATGACCCCAGCTTTTGCCAATGGCCGTGGCGTGCCGGTTGATCCTGTGAAGCCGCGTGCCAATCTGCCGCAGCCGATCACGCCGCTGCCGCCGGTCGCGCAGCCCGCCCCGCAATACATCGTCCGCACACAGGCCGGCCAGAACTGGTGGCTCATTGTTCTGGGGCTTGTGGTCGCCGTGGGCGTGGTGGTCGTTTGCACGGATGACGATAATACCAACTGATCTCTGGTCAGACTTCAGGCCTGCTGAAAGGACGCCGCGAGGCGTCCTTTCTCTTTTATTTACCTTTATTGCGCTTGTCTTGCTGTACCCGTGTGCGGCAGCGAATCGCACGTGGCATCAGGCTGTCCAGTGCGTTTTTCAGGTTCTACGATTGCAAGGCTTCTGACTGCAGCAAGCGCCGCCGCGTTGTTGCAGGGCTCTGCTTTTTCGCAAGACTGGCCCGTTAAACAGCCACTAAACAGCTATGGCCACACCGGCCTCATCGACATGCCCTCGGCGCGTATGATGGATGATGGCGAGTTTGCGCTGACCCTCGCCAAAGGGCCGGGCTTCTTCCGCACCACATTGGGCTTTCAGGCATTTCCCTGGCTTGAAGCCGGGTTCCGCTATTCCCGGCTCAATGATTATTTCATAGGCGAGAAGCGACCCGATCTGCTCGATCGCAGCTTCAGTCTGAAATTGCGTCTATGGGATGAAAGCGAGTATCTGCCAGCGCTCGCTGTTGGGTTTCAGGATCTGATCGGCACCGGCATCTATGGCGGCGAATATATCGTCGCCTCGAAATCGTTGGGTGATTTCGATTTTACATTGGGGCTGGGTTTCGGGCGTATGGGCTCAGCGGGCATGTTTCGCAACCCGCTGTCCTATATCGATGACCGCTTTTCACAGCGCCCATTGTTTGATCCGACACAGAGCAAAGGCGGCCTGCCGCTCGTGACATCAGCCTTTCGTGGGCGCGACGCCTCGCTTTTTGGCGGTGTTGTCTGGCAAACCCCCATCGAGGGCCTTCAGCTGATGGCGGAATACAGCGGTGACGCCTATCGTGACGAGGAGTCGCGCGGCATCTTCAAACCAAAGTCGCAGTTCAATTTCGGAGCATCATATCGCGTCAGCGACATGGTTGAAGCAGGTGTGTCCTATCTTTATGGCGACACGGTGAGCCTGCGCCTTTCATTCAGGCTTGATCCTGGCACCGAGACCACCAAGACCATGGACCCGCTGCCGGTTATGCCAGCTTTGCGGCCTGCCATTCGCGAGCGGGAAAAGCAGGATGCCATCGACGCCTCTGCCAGCGCAAATGTCGCTCCCGCTGATCTTAGTAAGCTGCGCGGAAATGGCTCGTTCGCCGCCGGTGAAAACTGGGCGCTGGATGATGTTTCGACGCGCGCCCCGACTGAGTCCGAGATGCGCGGATCCATGCAGGATGTGATGAATGGGCGTGGTTGGTATGACATGCCCAACATGCGCGATCAGGTGATCAACAGCCTGAAGCAGCTGGCACTTGAGCAGGGCCTTCAGCTTGAAGCGATTATCCTGACCGCTGATCAGGCAACCGTGTATTATCACAATGGCCAGTATATGCGCGAAAGCGAAGCGGTGCATCGGCTGCTGCGCATCATGACTACCCTGCCGCCCAGTGTTGAGAATTTCACGCTGGTGTCGATGGTGCATGGATTTCCATCGACGCAGGTGCAGCTCACGCGCAGCGCCTATGAAGGCGCGGTTCAGCAATTCGCCCAGGCCGACAACCTGATCCGCGCAACCACCATATCAGCCGCCGGGCTTTCCGTGCCGAGCGAGGCGCTGATACTCGGCCAAGCCTATCCGCGCCTTGATTGGTCGCTGGTACCCAAGCCGCGCGCCTATATGTTCGACCCGGATCAACCTGCGCGTTTTGGCCTGAGCGTAGCAGCCAGTGCGTCGATAGATTTCGGAGATGGGTGGCTGGTCAGCGGTACCTGGACATCAGATCTCGTCAAGGCAACGTCCGAGGCGAAACCCGGCCTGTCCGTGCTGCCTCATGTGCGCACTGACTTCCGCATGTATCAGGCTGAAGGGCAGCACGGGGTTCAGTCGCTGTATGTTCAGAAAACAGGCAAGCTCGCACCGGAAGTCTTTTATCAGGTTCGGGCGGGCCTGCTGGAAGACATGTATGCCGGCGTCGGCGGCGAAGTGGTCTGGCGTCCGACCGGTGAAAACTGGGCGATTGGTGCCAATCTCTATTGGGTGAAACAACGTGCGTTCGACCGCATGTTTGCCTTCCGGGATTATTCAACAATCACTGGTCAGGTCAGTTTCTATTGGCAGGACGCGATCTGGCGCGGTGTAAACGTCAACCTGCATGCGGGCCGTTATCTCGCCGGCGATTACGGCGGTACAATCGAAGTCACACGACGGTTCGATTCAGGCATTGAAATTGGAGCCTTTGCCACACTGACCAATGTGCCGTTCAACGATTTCGGTGAAGGCAGCTTCGACAAGGGCTTGATCATTCGTATTCCATTCGGATGGGTTGCTCCCTTCAATACAAAACTTGAAGCCTCCACCTATCTGCGGTCTCTGATCCGCGACGGCGGCCAGAGGCTTTATGACGTGAACCCGCTTTGGGAATCGCTGCGTGATACCAATGAACAGTCGCTGCGCCGCAACTGGCGTACAGATGTAACGCCGGGGTTATGATGGGCATGGGACCAGTCAGCCTTCGCTTCGCCTTTGTACTCGCGTCTGGCCTGTCGGCTTCGGCCTGCATGTCGGGGCAGGGCGGTGGCGCCGCAGGCCCCGCATCCATGGCAGGCCCGTTGCTGGACAGGCTTGTATCGTCAGATGATGGTAAGAAAGAAGGCGGCGCTGCGCCGTCGCCGCGCGTATCGCTGAAAACCGCATCGGAAGTGAATTACGCCAGCATCGGCCTGATTCTGGAGGACTCTCCTGAGGTCCTGCTGGTGATGGCAAACAAGTCTGGCACAGATGAACTTTATACCCTGGGTTACAGGATCAGCCTCGTGCTGCGTGAGGGACGGGTGGTCCGCACGGGTGGGTTTGCGCACGATCTAATGGGCATGCGCTGGAGAGGGCCTGACATTGTCCGTGAGGCGGTCACGCACAGTGGGCCGGTGTCAGGAGTCCGCTCGTTTGAAATCGAAGATCGCGGTATAGAAAGATTTGAAGCTCAGTGCAGTGCCGTTTATGCCGGCGATGAAACAATCGACATTCTGGGGTCAGCTGTCGCATTACGCCACATCGTTGAGAACTGTTCGGTGCCCGGTATGAAGTGGCGCTTCGCCAACGAATTCTGGGTCGCGCCTGATGGCGGGCAGATATGGGCTTCAGTGCAATATGTGCATCCGAAGGTTAGTCCATTGCGCATTACGGTATTCCGACCAGCCGGATAGGTTCGCCCCCTTGCTGCATGATATCTGGATGCTACCGTGGTGGCCTGCATGAAAGGAAGATTTGCTCATGGCGGTCACTGGCATTGGCGGATTTTTCTTTCGCGCAAAGAATCCTGAGAACCTAAGGGCTTGGTATATCGAACACCTCGGTGTCGGGTCAGCGCCTTATGGCTTGTGGGAAACACAGGCAGGCCCAAGCGTCTTTTCACCATTCTCTCTGGATAGTGACTATTTCCCGAGCGATAGGGGCTGGATGTTGAATCTGCGCGTCGATGACCTTGATGCGATGTGCAACAAACTGCGCACATCAGGTGTCGAGGTCATCACCAATCCCGAATGGGATATGCCGGGCGTAGGGCGCTTTGCGCGCACCTACGACCCGGAAGGCAATCCGATTGAGTTGTGGCAGCCAGACTGAGAGTCAGCTTTCTTTCTTCTTCCACCAGCCGCCTTTGGCGGGCCCATCGCTTTCGCCGATCACGACGATTTCCGTTTTTTCGGGCACATCAGGAATGATGATCGGCTTGGGCGCTGCGGGCACTTCCAGTTTGGGCGGTTCAGCTGAAGTGGCGGCAGACTCTACTTCGGGTGCTGCAGGCGCTGGCTTGGGTGACGCCACAGGCGCGGGCGGCTCAGCCGGGGCGACATTTGCTGTTTCCTTCACTAGCTCTACGGCTGCCTTCGGCGCAGGGGCCTTCTGTTCCGGTGCGCGCGGGGCTATCACAGGTTCAGGTGATACGACGACAGGAACCGGTGCCGTATCTTCCGCCTTGGGCTGCGAAATGGCAGGCCTTGGCTCGTCGCTACGCGCGGGTGCAGCTTTGGATCCAAGCCCGAAGAAGCGTGCAATTGCTGCGGCGGGTGATTTGCGCTCTATGCGCGCGGGCGTTTCTACTGGTGTGGTATCGATCTCCCCCGGCGCATGAAGTGATGTCGGTTCGGCAGGTGAGCCGGTTGTTGCGGCTTCCATGCCTCCCGCGCCTTCGTCATGGCCATCATCGGCCATTTCCGCCGCTTCGTTTGCATCGAGCGGAGCGCCATCGGGTCGGCCATTTCGCCGTCCGCCACGACGGCCACGGCGGCGGCGATTTCCGCGACGGTCTCCGTCCCGCTCGGCAAGGCCTCGCGCTATTTCCTGACCGGTTTCATGCCCGATCACGTCATCACCGGACACGACTGTATTGGTTTCTTCGGCTGCACCAACGACAGGCAGCGGATCTTCCGTGGCTGAATCGTGCGGGCGATCATCGCGCGGGCGCCGGTCATCACGACCCCGGCCACGGCGTCGGCGGTTGCCACGGCGATCGCCATCACGGTCCGCACGAGCCTGACCGTCACGGGGCTCACGGCGCGATTCGACCGCTGCTTCTTCTTCGCCGTGTTCATCGTCAACCGGCTCATCGTCCGGCGTGAAATCCATTTCCGGCATCTGGGCCAGTGCCGTTTCGGCTGAAACAGCCGTAGCCGAGGCGATGCGGCGTGTACGGACCCCACCGGGAGTGCCAAGTTCGATCTCGCAATCTGCACCGAACAGGGTGGGTTTCGCTTCGAGATAGACCGACATGGCAAGTCGGTCTTCCAGCGCCATCAACTCAGTGCGCTTGTGATTGAAGACATAGACCGCGACTTCCGTGGGCAAGCGCAGGGTCAACCCATCGGCGCGAGCGCCATGACCTTCTTCTTCCACCTGACGTAGGGCACGCAGGGCCAGACTTTCCACCGAGCGGATGAGACCGGTGCCGTTGCAGTGCGGGCAGGCGACAGTGGAGCCTTCGACCACACCCGGCCGCAGGCGTTGGCGCGACATTTCCATCAGGCCGAAGGGTGAAATGCGACCCACCTGAATCCGGGCGCGGTCGTTCTTCAGGCATTCCTTGAGGCGGCGCTCAACCGCGCGATCGTTGCGGTTCTCCTCCATGTCGATGAAATCAATCACGACGAGGCCGGCGAGGTCGCGCAGACGAAGCTGGCGGGCGACTTCCTCAGCTGCCTCCAGATTGGTCTTCAGCGCTGTGTCTTCAATATGATGCTCGCGCGTTGCCTTGCCCGAGTTCACGTCGATGGAAACCAGTGCTTCGGTCTGGTTGATGATAAGGTACCCACCGGACTTCAGCGTTACGCGCGGGTTGAACATGGAATCGAGTTGGCTCTCGACCTTGAAACGCTGGAACAGAGATGGTCGCGCGTCGTGTAGTTTCACCGCATCCATCTGATGCGGCATGATCATTTTGGTGAAGCCTTGGGCTTCGTCGAAACCTTCTTGGCCTTCAACGATGATTTCTTCAATGTCGCGCGAGAACTGGTCGCGTATGGCCCGTTTGATGAGGTTGCCTTCCTCATAGATGAGGGCGGGGGCATACGATTTCAGGGCCAGATCTCTGATGGAATCCCACAAGCGTAACAGATAGTCGTAGTCGCGCTCGATCTCCTGCTTTGAACGCGACGCACCGGCCGTGCGGACAATCAGCCCCATGCCTTCGGGCACATCCAGGGCCTCGGCGGCATCCTTTAGACGACGACGGTCCGCTGTATTAGTGATCTTGCGTGAGATGCCGCCACCACGGCCGCTATTAGGCATCAGCACGCAATAGCGTCCCGCTAGAGACAGATAAGTGGTGAGCGCCGCACCTTTGTTGCCGCGCTCTTCCTTCACGACTTGGATCAGCAGGATCTGACGCTTTTTGATGACGTCCTGAATCTTGTAGTGTCGCATCGAGCGAGATGACGGGCGGCGGGGCTCGACTTCTTCCAGCGCGTCGTCATCCCCAGTCGAGATGACCTCGGCCACCACAGGCTCGCTGATTACTTCCTCGACACTCGACATGCCATCATCCGTCATTTCAATGATGGGCAGGGCATCTTCCTCGAAAGCGGTGTTTAGTGCGTCAGCCACCGGAGCTGGAGCTTCAGGGAGATCGGCCAACATATGTGAGGGCGCATCAGGCTGCGCATAGGCTTCAGTTTCCAGAGCCAGCTCACCGGCACCTGCGGCGCTCGACGGGACCTCGTCAAAAGCGGTGGCGACGGCGGCTTCCTCGTCTTGCGTCAGAGCGGGGGCAAAGACCGCTTCGTCAGTCTCGGCAGGTGACGTCGGTTCGTCGTCGTATGCACGCGACCTTTCTTCTGCTCGCTGGGCTGCAAGCAGAGCCTGACGATCAGCCACCGGGATCTGATAGTAATCGGGGTGGATTTCGCTGAAGGCCAGAAAGCCGTGGCGGTTGCCGCCATACTCGATGAAAGCAGCCTGAAGTGACGGCTCAACTCGTGTCACTTTTGCTAGGTAGATATTACCTTTAAGCGGCTTTCTTGACGCAGACTCAAAGTCGAACTCTTCGACTTTGTTACCCGAGATTATGACGACGCGGGTTTCTTCCGGGTGGGAGGCGTCGATCAGCATACGCTTGGACATGGAAAACTCCTGAAGGCGGCCGCCATCCGCGCGCGCCAAGCGCTGCGGGAATGAAGGGCGTTACCGGCCTGATATGGTTGGAAAGGGAAACGCCCAAGGCAGCACCCGTCGGGACGGTGCCCGAAGCAGTTATGATATGCTGCGCTGCGCGCATGGAATCTGGCTCCGCGCCCAATGGCGCTTGCTTTGAACTCTGCAGGCCAGTCCGGACTGGCCGGACTCGTGCCCAATCGCCTGTCGGCGTCGCCGGCCTCGTGCTGGGAAAATGGCTCAGTCGCCTGTGCCCGGGCTTCCCGCCTGGGGGCGACCCCGAAGGATCGATGCGAGTCACTGTAGTGTGGACAGTGGGCCGTCGCAACGCTCTTCTCCTCGTTCAGCACCTGTAAATTTGTCTAAAACTCAAATTATCCCCTCAACGGGGCGAAAAGATGCCTGTGTTAGATATTGTTTCATCAAATGCGTCAGATAAAACAATCCTTAATGGTGGTTAAGCAGTGACAGCGTCTTACTGGAACCTGCAATGGGCCAAAGCGGCAGCGTTCGCGCTGGCGGCGCTGTGGGCAAGTGCGCCCGCATCGGCGGCAACTGCGACGGCCGTGCGAGTCGCCGAGCACGAAGACCATACGCGCTTCGTTCTCGAAATGTCGTCCAAGGCCGATTACCGCGTCTTTTATCTGGCTGACCCAAATCGCATTGTGGTCGAGTTGCCTGAAATGGGATGGCAGCTTCCGGGAAATGCGGGCAAGTCAGGCGCTGGCCTGGTGACGGGTTATCGCTACGGTGTGTTTCGTAAGGGCAAGTCGCGTATCGTGCTTGATCTCAAGTCACCTGCAAAGGTCTTGGCGGACTTTTCCATGGAGGCTGAGAACGGCAAGCCGGCGCGTCTGGTCCTCGATATTGCTCCAACGGATGCTGATAATTTTGCCGCGATCGCGGGATGGCCGGATGACGCCTCGCGGGCTGATCCTGAGCCTCCCGTCAATGAGGCTGTCGAATCGCAACCTGTTCAAAGCCATGACGGCAAACTGATCGTTGCGATTGATGCCGGCCATGGCGGGGTCGACCCCGGTGCCAGTGGGGTGTCGGGTGCAATCGAGAAAGAGATCACCCTCAATGCAGCCCATGCACTGAAGGCGGCGCTTGAATCGCGTGGCCGGTATGACGTGGTGCTGATCCGCGACGGCGACAAGTTCGTCACATTAAAGGATCGTGTGCGTGCAGGCCGTGCAGCCAAGGCTGATCTGTTCATTTCGCTGCATGCTGACACTGTTAGCGACAGCAGCGTCCATGGCGCCTCTGTGTATACCCTGTCGGAAAAAGCATCAGACGGCGTGGCAGCCGAACTGGAGCAATCCGAAAACTCGGCGGACCTGATTTCAGGCGTCGATCTGGCCCGTAGCGACGATGTATCTTCAATCCTGATCGACCTTGCCCAGCGTGAAACCAAGAATCGGTCGTCAACCTTTGCACAGATGCTTATCCCGAAACTGGCGGCAGTTCAGGGCGTTGTGAAGCAGAACCCGCACCGTTTTGCAGGCTTCCGTGTGTTGAAGGCACCTGACGTTCCCAGCGTGCTGATCGAGCTTGGTTTCCTGTCTAACCGGGATGATGAAGCCCGTCTGACCAGCAAGGCGTGGCGCCGCGAAGCTGCCGAGGCGATTGCCGGGTCGGTGGACGCTTATTTCAATCGCATGGCATCGGTAGCTGACGCCCGCCACTGACGCGCGCTGCCTGCCGCAATCAAAAAACGGCCATAGTTATAAGGCCTGATCCGCGCTAAGAAGCATGCTTAATGTGATTTGGGCGCGTTCCGGTTCATGCGGTTCCTCAGGTTTTTCTTCATCTCGGTGCTCACCATTATCGGCGTGGGCGCGCTGGTGGCGGGTCTTGCCTTTTTCTGGCTGTCGAGCGACCTGCCCGACGCCCAGACACTTGCCACTTATGAGCCGCCAGTTACCACCCGTGTTCACGCCTATGACGGCACACTGATCGCCGAGTTCGCCAAGGAGCGGCGTCTTTTCGTTCCAGCTGCGGATATTCCCGACCTCGTAAAAAACGCCTTCATAGCTGCTGAGGACAAGAATTTTTATGTCCATCCGGGCTTTGATCCGACTGGCATCGCCCGTGCTTTGCTGACCAATTTACGATCGGACGACGGCAAGCGCCCTGAAGGCGCTTCAACCATTACTCAGCAGGTCGCGCGAAACTTCTTCTTCACCCAGGATCTCAGCTACATCCGCAAGCTGAAGGAAATCCTGCTCTCGGTGCGTATCGAGTCGACTTTTCCGAAGGACAAGATTCTCGAACTGTATCTGAACCAGATTTTCCTGGGCCAGAATTCTTATGGTGTCGCGGCTGCCGCGCTCAACTATTTCAATAAGTCTCTGGATGAACTCAGCATTGAGGAAGTCGCCTATCTGGCAGCGTTGCCAAAAGCGCCATCGAATTATCATCCAGTAACGCAGAAGAAGAAGGCACTCGAACGCCGCAATTATGTCATCGACCAGATGGTCGAGATCAAAGCCATTACGGCCGCCGAAGGTCAGGCTGCCAAAGCCAGAGATTTGATTGTCGATCTGCGCCCTGTGGGTGTGCGCTATCAGGGGGCCGAGTATTTCGCCGAAGAAGCGCGCCGCGTTATCACCAATAAATACGGCGAAGACGCGCTGATGAGCGGCGGTTTATCGGTGCGCACGACCCTCGACTCCAAATACCAGACCATCGCATTGCGTGCGATGCGTGATGGCCTGCAACGCTATGACAGGCCTGGCGGCTGGCACGGGCCTGTAGCGACCATTGAATTGGGGCAGGGATGGGAACAGCGACTTGCAGAGCTGCCCTCGGCCCGTGATGTTGAAGATTGGCGGCTCGCCGTTGTTCAAAAGGCTGGCGGTACTTGGACGGTCGGCTTCGCCGATGGCACCACTGGTGAAGTCCCGCCTGCCGGGCAGAAATTGTCCGGTGCGACCAAGGCCAAGGCTGGTGACGTCATCTATGTCGAGCAGACGAAGGACGGCGGCTACAGTCTTCGACAGATACCTTCGGTCAATGGTGGCCTTGTTATAATGGACCCACATTCAAGCCGTGTATTGGCGCTTGTAGGCGGGTTTTCCTATTACGACAGCGTGTTCAACCGTGCGACACAGGCCATGCGGCAGACGGGCTCATCGTTCAAGCCGTTCGTGTATGCGACTGCGCTGGACAACGGCTACACGCCGTCGAGCATGGTTCTGGATGGCCCCATTTCGTTACCGATGGGCAATGGCCGGGTCTGGCATCCACAGAATTCGGATGGCCGCTACATGGGCCTCATCACCATGCGCCGTGCACTTGAAAACAGCCGCAACCTGGTCTCGATCCGCCTCGCTTACGATATCGGTATGAAGAAGATCGTTGATCGCGTTAAGCGGGCCGGAGCCTACGACAAGATTGATCCGGTTCTGGCTAATGCATTGGGTGCATCGGAAACGACAGTCATGAAGATGGCAGGTGGCTATGCAACCTTCATTAATGGCGGGCGTGTGGTGCCTGCCTCGATTATTGACCGTATCCAGGACCGCTATGGTCGAACCATCTTCCGCCATGACGACCGCTCATGTCCTTCATGCTCGGCACCCGATGGTTGGACTGGCCAGGAAGAACCTCAACTGTCGGGAATCGGTCACGAAGAATTTGACCCGCGCACAGGGTTTCAGGTTGCCAGCATACTTCAGGGAGTTGTCAAACGCGGCACAGCGCGCGCAGCCTTCGTCAAGCTGAAAGATTACCCCATCGGTGGCAAAACCGGCACAACGAACGATTCCAAGGACACTTGGTTTATTGGGTTTACGGCTGACCTCATCATTGCCGCATATGTAGGGTATGACCAGCCGAAGCCGCTGCGCCGCGGCAGCTTTGGCGGTACCGTCGTTGCACCGATCGTCGCCGATATTTTTTCGCAGGTCCTCCCCGAAATCGGTGCGCTGCCTCTCCGAACGCCGCCAGGGGTTGTGATGATCCGCGTGAACGCAACAACCGGACGCCCGACATCAGCTGACGATCCGGGGGCTATCATGGAGCCATTCAAGATAGGCACGGATCCCGACACCAGTGGGACCAACACCGCTGGGGCGGACGAGGCTGACTATCCCGCTGATCAGGGCCCGCCGCCGCCGCCGGAAGACGTCTCAACGGGAACCGGCGGATTGTACTAGCGGTTACGTCGCCGCCTTTGCCGTCCGATACGAACTGACGCTTGCCAGCGTTGAGCCGTCAGCAGTGTGCCGTGCGGCGCGACGTCCTGCCCAGTCATTGAAGATACGACGGCCAGGTGTTTCGATGAAGCGGAAGGTCAGCCACGAAGCGACAAGCACGACTGCAAGATAAGCAAGTGCGAGCAGGTCCATGGAAAGCTTGCCCTCAAGTCGCGGCACAAGCTTCTGATTGAAAAACAGCGCGATGAAATAGGCGACCATGTAGATCGAATACGACCATTCACCGAGAGCCTGGAATGGCCGGGTAAGCATTGCGCGCGAGAATACGCCCTGCTGGAAGGCGAACACGAGGACGGCTGGCGCGAAGACAAACGGCGCAGCGAAAGACAACATTGAGTGACCGGCCATGGTTATGAACGCGCCGACGACTACGAGCGCACTGATTTCCAGTAATGTGCCGACCGTGCGTGACACTTGAATGCGGCCTGCAAAGTCACGCCAGAAGAGCAGGGTAATAACGCCCATGAAGAACCCGGCAAGGCAGCGCAGCATGCCATAGTCGAAGGTGACATCCATGCCGCTGGGCGAAAGAGAGACCAGCAGTGTCATCGAAACAGCGACGACAACGGTTGATGCAGCTGCCATTTGACGCTTGAAGCCCAGCGCCAGCCCGGCGAAGACCAGATAGGTCCAGAACTCGGCAGAGATCGACCATGAAGGAGAGTTCCAGTCCGTAAGGCCGGTAATGCCAAGGCCCTGAACAAGTGCCATTTCTGGCAGAATGGTCCAGGGGGCTTTAGCACCCTGGAAAACGGCCTCGCCACGCAGCATATGGCTGGCTTCAACGGCGACGAAGGCAAACAGCATGAAGACGTGCAGCGGCCACAGACGTCCCGCGCGGCGTATGACAAAGAGTTCAGTCGACTTGCGATCCTTCAACCGGTCGAAATAGGCATATGCGATGACGAAGCCAGACAGGACGAAGAAGAAGTCCACAAAGAGATACGAATTGCGCACAAAATTGAGGTGGTAGAACCAGCCGTCAGCCTCAAGGCGATACAGGGCGACGGTCAGGGCCGCCATACCGCGCCAGGCGTCGAGCGCTGAAAATCTGGCGCCTTCCTGCTTCATATGTGCATTCGTCATTCGTTAACGCTCCCGGTTTGGGGCAGACAGCCTGTTACATATGTATACACAGCAATTGGTGCGCCAGCTTCACCTTTACGTCACGCCATGACTTGATCCGCTGGATCCACGGGGCAAACTGACGTTAACGAAACTCGGGAGCGCACCATGATCATCCGCACGCCGCTTTGTGACCTTCTCGGAATTGAACACCCCATCATGCTCGCAGGCATGGGCGGGGTCTCCTACGCTGAACTGGCAGCGGCTGTCTCTGAAGCGGGCGGTTTTGGTACCCTGGGGATGGCTGGAACCGAGCCTTCCTTCATTCGTGAGCAGATGAAAATTGTCCGCTCACTGACCAAAAAGCCGTTCGGCGTCGATCTCTTGGCCGCGATACCTGAATCACTGGAGCGCACTGCGGACATCATTATCGAAGAAGGTGCTGCGGCGTTTATTTCAGGCTTGGGTGTTCCGGCCCCTCATCTCGTTAAGAAGTTTCATGACGCAGGGCTGAAGGTCATGAATGTTGCGGGCACGGTGAAACATGCCCGCCACGCCGAACAGGGCGGGCTCGATGCCGTTGTCGCGCAGGGAACTGAAGCCGGTGGGCATACAGGCCGCGTTGCCGGCATGGCTCTCATTCCTCAGGTCGTGGACGCTGTGAACATACCGGTTGTTGCCGCTGGATCGGTCGTTGATGGGCGCGGCCTGGCAGCGGCCCTGTCCCTCGGCGCATCCGGTGTGTGGGTTGGCACGCGGTTCATCGCGTCGGCAGAAGCGCATGCCGCCCAGATGTACAAGGATGTGGTGATGGAAGCAGGTGACGAGGATACCATCGTCTCCCGCTGCTATTCAGGCAAGACAATGCGGGTATTCCGTAATCCTTACGTCATGGATTGGGAAAAGCGCCCGCAGGATATCCAGGCCTTCCCTGCACAGTCGATACTGAGTGCTCGGACTGGCGTTCTGGGCGGCATTGGCGGCCAGATGGAAGGGCTCGACAAGTCGAAATCGTGTTTTGCAATGGGGCAGGGTGCCGGCAGCATTTCGGATGCCCCGCCCGCCGGCGACATCGTGCGTCGCATGGTGCGCGAGGCAGCAGATGTACTCCAGCGCACTGCAAATCTGGTTAAAGAGATGAGATAAAGAAGGCGCCTCAGCGCTTCGTCACCGCCCAGTCGAGCGCCTGTTCCAGACGGTCATTGCCCCAGAACAACTCTCCGCTGACGGTCACGAAACTGGGCGCGCCGTAGATGCCCTTTGATATGGCATCATCGGTGTTGGCCTTGAATGTCGCCTTTATCGTGTCGGTGGATGCTGTCGCTCGCAGGCTGGCAATATCCTCACCCAGATGGGTCAGGATGCGGTCCAGAACATCGTCATCCTTGATGTTCTCGCCATTGGCGAAGTTGGCGCTGTAGACAGCCTTCACGAACGCCGCGCGGCGTTCGCCATCCGGCAGCGACAATGCGACACGTGCCGCCGTCAACCCGTTTTGCGGAAATATCTCAGGACGCTTCAACGGGAGGCCATAGAGCGCGCACAGACGTTCCATGTCGCGCCACATATTGCGCCCCTTCATCTCGTAGATATTGAAGGGTGAATTGGTCCAGCCTTGTGCGGCGAAGATCGGGCCGAGAGAAAATGGTCGCCATGACACGTCAACGCCCTTCGTGGCGGCCAGTTTCTCAATACGATGTGCTGCCAGATAGGAATAGGTCGAGGCAAACTCAAACCAGAATTCCAGACGGGGCCGTATGCTCATCACGCAACCATCGGTTCAGAGAAGGGGAAACCGGCCATGCCTGCAAAGGCGATGGTTGTGAAGTCGTTGCCGAACGCACCGATCGCCTGTGCACCAAGCGGCAGATGGCCATCATGTCCTATAGGAAAACCAGTGGCTGGTAGATGCGGATAGGTGGCAACCGACGGCCAGGCGAGCTGGTCGCCGTATCGTGTTTCTACACCGTCGATGGTGAGTTGGCGCTTCTCCCAAACGGATTCCTCGGGATGGGGAAACGAAGCCGTCCCGAAGGATGGCACCACAATGATATCGAAGGTGCGAAAAAGGGTTTCCCATTTCTTCATGCACCACATCTGGGCGTCGATCATGCCAAGCCACTCATGTGCAGAAGGCGGCTTCGCGCCTGGTGTGCCGCGGGTTATGATGGTCAGCAGCATCGGAATATAGGCATCCTGCATGGCACCGAGATCAGGCAGTAGATCACTGCTGGTTTCGACATGTGTACCCGCTTTCCGCAGTCGCTCGCCTAGCGCGGCGAGCGCACCCTTCATGGAAGAAGATGTCTTGCATCGAGGGTGCTCGTCGATGATCAAGACGCGGAACTCAGAAAGTTTGTTTTTCCGGGGCAGGGTCAGGTTGATAGTCCAGCCACTCGCCGAAGGGCCATGTGCGCCTGCCATCACGCCGAGGCCTAGTGCCAGATCCTCCGCTGTCCGTGCCAAAGGCCCGGTCACAGACAGCATGGGATGATGCGAGCGCAAACCGCCGGGGCTCTGGCCCCATTCGGGCACGATGCCCCATGATGACTTGTGACCATACACACCGCAGAACGCTGCGGGGATACGGATGGAACCGCCAATGTCTGACCCCATCTCCAGTGGCACATAGCCTGCAGCCAGCGCTGCGGCAGCTCCACCCGAAGACCCGCCGGGGCTGTATCCAACATTGCGCGGATTGTTGGTGCGGCCATAGATTGGATTGTCGCACAACCAGTCGCCAAGTGCGGGTGGCACATTCGTTTTGCCAAGGATCACTGCGCCGGCCTGCCGGAGGCGGCGGACGCTTTCAGCGTCCTCCGTTGCAATGTGGCCCCTGAAAGGTTCCAGCCCCCAGGTCGTGGGATAACCGACGAGATCGAAAGACTCCTTTACTGTCATGGGTAGGCCGAGCAAGGCACCAGCCTTGCCTGCCTTGCGTGCCATATCGGATTCCGCTGCATCTCTCAGCGCGCGGTCGAAATCGCGCACGACAACGGCGTTGATCTGATTATCCATTCGCTCGATTCGGGCAATTGCTGCCTTCACCAGCTCAACAGATGAAACGCTGCCGTCTGCCAAAGCTTTCAGGGTCTGCGTGGCGGATGCGTATGCGTAGTCGGCGGCCATGTGGGTCTCATCATGAAGTGAAGCGGCGAGCATAGCCCGCCGCTTCAACATGGATAGCGGTTTTTGTTGACGTTTTGGGCAGCCTTAAGCTCAGCCGCCCTTGCGCTGTGTCTCGATCAAAGCCTTCAACTCTTCTTTCGGGAGCGCGCCGGGCTGAAGCTTATCGCCGACGACAAACGCGGGGGTGCCATCAACGCCGATCGACTTAGCCAGCATGTGGTTCTTTTCGATGCGCTCTGCGATCACCTTGTCTTCCATGTCCTTCTTCAGGCGCGCGACATCGAGACCTTGTCCAGCCGCGATATCGTAAATCGCGGCGCTATCTATCCCGTCGGCTGACAGCATGGCCTGATGGAACTTCCAATAAAGCTCACCCCCCTGATTGAGCGCAGCCATCGCAGCCTTTGAAGCTTCGTCAGAAACCTCGCCTAGCACCGGCAGCTCCTTCACGATGAGGCGCAGGTTGCCATCTTCCTTCAGAAGCTCGACCAGTTCGGGGCGTACTTTCTTGCAATAGCCGCAACGGTAATCGAAGAACTCTACCAACGTCACATCACCGTTCGGGTTGCCCGCAACGTAGGAATAGCCGTCGCTGTAGAGCGCATCCTTATTCTCAGCGATTCCGATCTTCGCCTTTTCGACAGCGCCCAGTTCCTCACGCTTCTGCAGCTCGGCCACCATCTCATTCAGGATTTCAGGGTGGCTCAGCAGATACTCACGAACGATTTTTTCAACCTCGGACTTGTCCATGGCGTTGGCTGACACAGGGGCCAGAAGTGCAGCAAAGCAGATCGTGCGGGCGAGTGATTTCAACATGCTTGTCTCTTTCGGTTGTACTGTTAGCGGCGGCGTTTTCCGGCGTCAGGATCCTGAGCAGTGGCCACGACGATGATGTCATCGGCCCTGTTGGCTTCCCGCGAGCCGGGTTTGAGCAGTTTCTTGGCACGCATGGCAAACTGAACAGCGCCCGCGTAGTCACCCAGATTGAAGTGCTGTTCAGCGGTTGCAAGGGCTGCCATGCCTTCATTGCCAAGGTTGGCATAGGCTATGGAAAGCTGCAGCCAGGCGAATGCATTGGAAGGGTCTTTGCGCAATGAGGATTCAAGAACGTCCCGTGCGCGGCCCATCAGTGCGGGGTCTTCCAATGCGACCATCGTAGCACCCAGGTTGACCTCAAGCAGTGCTGCTTTTGGCTTGAGCTTTACTGATTGTTCGAATGCCTTGATGGCCCCTCTGAAGTCGCGGGCTTCTGCCAGAATCTGACCTTTCAATTCCCAGAAATAGGGGCTGTCCGGATATTTGTTCAGCAGCACACCGATCTCGTGATTGGCCGATCCGAAATCTGCCCCGCGATAATAGGCGATGGCACGTGCGTAGAGCGCTTCTTCGCTCTGGTCTGTTTGCGGATAACGGCGGATGGTTTCCTGCGGGTCATCCACGAAGCCCCGCACTTTGCCCTGAATAAGCCTGAACCGTGCGATGGCTTCAGGCGTATCGCGGTTATCACGGTGGGGGGACTTTTCCACGCGGTCAGTTAGCAAAGCGATGCGATCTGCCGACATGGGATGCGAGCGGGCATAGGGGTCCTGCATGCGTGCGCTCAGCAATTCCTGCTGAGCCAGCAGTTCGAACGTTTCGATCATGCCTCGGCCTGAACGCTTCAGACGATCAAGATAGGTAATGGCGGCCTGGTCGGCGGAGGATTCCTGCACACGCGAATAACCAAGAACAGCGCGCTGCATGGCCTGCTGCGCCCCAAGGATAATACCCATCCCTGCCTGACCTGCACCAGCCAGCACCGCGGCAAGTCCGGCCAACATGGTGATGAGAAAGGGCGAGGCCTCTGCCATCATGTCGTCGCTGGACCGTGAAAGATGCCCGCCGGCCATGTGCCCGGTCTCGTGTGCGATAACACCAAGCAACTGGTCGGGTGTTTTCACCTGATCAATCAGGCCGGTGAAGATGAACATTTTCTGCCCGCCAGCCACGAATGCGTTGAAACTGTCATCACTGACCAGAAAGATCGTTACGGCATTCGGGTCGAGTCCAGCGGCAGAAAAAACAGGCCTAGCCTGTGACCAGAGATATTCCTCGATCTCGGTATCGCGGGCGACTGAAATGGCGAAAGCCGGGCCTGCCCATACAAAAGCGAGCAGAGCGGCGAGAATGGCCGGGAAGATACGGGGGATAAAACGGGTCAAGGGCAACTCCGCAGAACTGAACGTCACAACGGCCTGACCCCGAACCCCGCCAATCCAGACCGTCTTCATTGGCTAACGGAAACTACGGCGCGCATCAAGGGATATGACGGTAGCTGTAGCCCAAGCCTCCTGTGGCCTTCTCATTTGGCGGTGGACGCGACCCGTGCCATCAGCCGTTCAGCGATATACGGCGAAGTGAACGAGGAAATATCGCCGCCCAGAACAGCGATTTCCTTCACAAGCTTAGACGCAATCGCCTGGTTTACGGGCTCGGCCATCAGGAAGACGATCTCAATATCGTCGTTGAGGCGTCGATTCATACCGACCATCGCGAACTCATACTCAAAATCGCTGACGGCCCTCAGGCCACGGATGATGATTTCTGCACCCACCTCGACAGCGAAGTCCATCAACAGTGATTTGAAGGGTCTCACCTCAACCGTGGCATGACCGCGCAAGCGATCAGCCTCGTGCTGGACCATTTCGACCCGTTCTTCGAGTGAGAAAAGCGGACCTTTGCCCTCATTGATGGCGACGCCGATGACCAGATGGTCCACAAGCTTAGCTGCCCGGTGAATAATATCGAGATGCCCGTTGGTGATCGGGTCAAAGGTGCCTGGATAAAGGCCAACGCGTCTCTTCATGTTGCTCCCTCACCGTTGGCTGCTACGAGCCTTGAGCCACATCTACCTCAGATCGGTGGTAGGCTCCAGCACGCATCGCGTGACGCTACGGTGAACGTAAACCCGATGATTGGCTTATGTTATCAAAACGCCACGGTCGTGGAATAAGACCGCGAGTATCCTCCCATTTTCTTCACGGAGCTATCGTGTCACCTTCTCCCGCTGCCCAACTCGACCGCCTTCTGGCGCTTGCCGAGAAGCCTGAGCCTGTACGGGCTGCTGTGGTCCATGCTGTGGATCACATGACGTTGGCCAGCGCCGCCGAAGCTGCCCACCGCAATCTGATCATTCCCGTTCTGGTCGGGCCAGAGGCTCGGATCCGTGCCGCCGCCAGCGATGGCAATATCGACATTTCTGGCTTTGAGATTGTTGCAGCACCGCACAGCCATGCAGCAGCAGATGTCGCTTGCGCACTGGCACGTGACGGCAAAGTGGGAGCCATCGTCAAAGGCGCTCTACATACGGATGAGTTGATGGAGTCGGTCGTCTCGCGTGAGGCGGGCCTTCGCACTGACCGGCGCATGAGCCACATCTTTATCCTGGATGTGCCAACCTATCCGCGTCCACTGCTGCTTTCGGATGCTGCCATCAACATCGCGCCCGATCTCGCGACTAAGCGAGATATTACGCAGAACGCTATCGACTGTGCACAGGCACTGGAAATCGAGCGCCCACGCGTTGCTATTCTCGCGGCGGTCGAAACCGTAAATCCTGCAATGCAGGCTACGCTCGATGCCGCGGCTCTTTGCAAAATGGCTGATCGGGGGCAGATCGTCGGCGGCGAACTCGACGGGCCGCTGGCTTTTGACAACGCCATCTCAGCAGAGGCTGCCGAAACGAAGAAGATTGTTTCGGAAGTGGCCGGACGACCCGACATTCTGATTGTGCCCAATATCGAAGCAGGAAACATGCTGGCGAAACAGCTGCAATATCTTGCCAAGGCACAGTCGGCTGGACTCGTGATGGGCGGAAAAGTGCCGGTGATCCTGACTTCGCGCGCGGATGGCGAGCTGTCGCGTCTTGCGTCCGCGGCAGCTGCCCTGCTGGTGGCGCAGCACCAGCGCGCCAAACCACGTCACTGACCCGCATGCGTCGCTTCCTGATCCTGAATGCGGGCTCTTCCAGCCTGAAATACGCTGTCTACCGCGACGATGGCGACGTGGTCCGTGAGCGTCGCGCTACTGTTAGCGGACTTTCACCTGATGGTATGACGGTGAGTGCGGCGCTGGATAAAGTACTGAACGAGCTGGAGGCTGGTCAGGCGCTGGAGGGGCTCGCGGCCATTGGTCACCGTATTGTCCACGGTGGCCAGCTTTATACGAAATCTGTTGTGTTGACTGATGATGCCATTGGCGCGCTGGATGACTTGATCCCGCTCGCCCCTTTGCATCAGCCATATGGCCTGCATGGCGTTGCCGCGGCACAAGCGCGCTTCCCGATGCTGCCACAGGTGGGCGCGTTCGATACGGCCTTTCATGCCAGTATCCCGGAACTGACACGCATCTATGCCTTGCCCAAAGCGCTGCGTGATGACGGGGTTCTTGCCTATGGCTTTCACGGTCTTTCTTATGCCTTCATCGCTGGCGAACTGCGGCGCCGTTTCGGCGCAGAGGCGGGCGGGCGGGTTATCGTTGCTCATCTTGGCAATGGCTCATCGCTGTGCGCGCTGAAGAATGGCGTCAGTATTGCGACCAGCATGGGCTTCTCGGCGCTTGATGGCCTGGTAATGGGTACGCGCTGCGGTTCGATAGATCCGGGCGTTGTACTGTACCTCATGCAAGTGCGCGGCCTGGATGCGAAGGCGATCTCTGATCTGCTCTACAAACGGTCCGGCCTGCTCGGACTTTCCGGCCTCAGCAACGATATGCGGACGCTGCTGGCAAGCGGCGCGACCGACGCAAAGATGGCCGTCGACAAGTTTGTGCTGGAAGCCGTGCGCCATGTGGGTTCACTGGCTGCTGTTCTCGGTGGTGTGGATAAACTGGTGTTCACCGCAGGCATTGGTGAGAATGCTCCGATCATCCGTGAGCGGATCATCACGGGGTGCCAGTGGCTCGCCGCAACGGCCGCGACGCCGTTCGAGGTTCTGGTTATCCCCACCGACGAAGAAGCCATGATCGCTGCTGATGTCGCGGCGCTGGTCTGAATCTCAGTCTTCGCCTTCGGGTTCTGCCGCTACCCGTTCCACCGAAACCACGCGCTCGCCGCCTTCTGTGCGGAACAGGATAACTCCGTTCGAGGCACGTCCCTGAAAGCTGATCTGCGCCATAGGCACACGGATGGTCTGGCCGCCATCTGAAACCATCATCAGCTCATCGGTTTCCTGCACGGTCAGCACAGAAAGCACATCACCCACCCGATCAGGCCGCGAGATCGCCTTCACGCCCTGGCCGCCGCGCCCCTTGGGCGGGTAGGCAAAGGCGCTTGTGCGCTTTCCATAACCACGGTCGGTTACGGTCAACAGGAATTCCTCCTGATTGGCGAGATCTGCAAAGCGGGCAGGAGAGAGCGTGGTTTCCTCAACGGATTCATCGCCATCATCGGCTGCACTATCGTCCGTTTCCTCACCTTCGGCGCGGCGGGCCAGCGCCACCTGTTTGAGATAAGCGCGCGCTTCGGCTGCACTTGCCTCGACATGCCGCATGATGCCAAGCGAGATGAGTTCATCACCTTCGGCCAGTTTCACGCCGCGCACACCAACGGAGTTACGGCCCTGAAACACGCGCACCTCTGTGACCGGGAAACGGATCGCCTTGCCCCCGCGCGTAGACAGCAGCACGTCGTCATTTTCCGTGCAGATGGCAACACCAGCGATCAGGTCTCCATCTTCCAGTTTCATGGCGATCTTGCCATTGGCGCGCACGTCCACGAAGTCCGAAAGCTGGTTGCGCCGCACACTGCCTGATCGAGTTGCGAACATGATCTGCAATCTGTCCCATTGTGACTCATCTGGCAGCGCCATGATGGTCGTGACCTTTTCATCCTTCTGGATCGGCAGAAGGTTGATCAGCGCCTTGCCCTTGCCCTGAGGCGTTGACAGTGGCAGGCGCCAACACTTCAGCTTGTAGGCCATGCCGTTGGACGTGAAGAACAGGATTGGTGTGTGGGTGTTCGCAACGAACACCTGCGTGACCCAGTCTTCGTCTTTGGTGGTGATGCCGGTACGGCCTTTGCCGCCGCGCGACTGCACCCGGTAGGTCGCCAGCGGCACGCGCTTGATATAGCCCTCATGCGTCACTGTAACAGCCATGTCTTCGCGCTGAATGAGATCCTCATCCTCAACATCGGCATCCAGCTCGATGATCTCTGTGCGGCGCGGCGTTGCAAAACTGGCTTTCACGGTCAGCAGTTCCGCCCGCACTATGCCCATCAGCTTGCCGCGCGCGCGCAAGGTTTCGAGGTGATCCTCGATTTCGATTTTCAGCGCCTGAAGCTCGTCACCGATTTCATCACGCCCGAGGGCCGTCAGACGTTGCAGGCGCAGATCCAGAATGGCGCGGGCCTGTTCATCTGAAAGCGTCAGCATGCCGTCATCGGTCATCACATGACGCGGATCGGCAACCAGCAGTACCAGCGGGGCCATGTCCTTTGCAGGCCAGGCGCGCGCGGTCAGTGCCTCGCGCGCGGCCGCAGGGTCGGGGGCGGTGCGGATGATGCGGATAAATTCGTCGATATTGGCGAGAGCAATGGCAAGGCCCACAAGCACATGGCCCCGGTCTCGGGCCTTGTTCAGACGGAACTTCACCCGGCGCGTTACAACCTGCTCGCGGAAGCGCAGGAACGCCGCCAGCATGTCGCGCACATTCATCAACTCAGGCCGACCCGCATCAATCGCCAGCATGTTGACACCAAACGATGTCTGCAGCGGCGAGAAGCGGTAAAGCTGGTTCAGAACGACATCGGCAATCGCGTCGCGCTTCAGCTCAATGACAACGCGAATACCCTCGCGGTCACTTTCATCGCGCAGGTCGGCGATTCCTTCGATGCGCTTTTCTTTCACCAGTTCGCTGATGCGCTCGATCATGGCCGACTTGTTCACCTGATAGGGAACTTCGGTAACAACGATGGCTTCGCGGTCTTTGCGGATTTCCTCAACGGTGCAGCGGCTGCGCATGATGATGGAGCCGCGTCCCTTGGCCATGGCGGCGCGGGTCGCCGCTTTGCCCATGATAAGACCGCCGGTCGGAAAGTCCGGGCCCTGTACGATATCGAGCACCTGTTCCATCTGGGCGTGCGGGTCTTCGATCAGCAGCAGACAGGCGTCTATCAGTTCGCCGAGGTTATGAGGCGGGATATTGGTCGCCATACCGACGGCAATACCGCCCGCGCCATTGGCCAGCAGGTTGGGAATACGCGCGGGCAGAACCGAAGGTTCCTGACGTTCGCCATCATAGTTTGCCTGAAAATCGACTGTGTCCTCGTCGATATCGTCGAGCAGCAGCATGGCGGTTTTGGCCAGGCGGCTTTCGGTGTAACGCATCGCAGCGGGCGGATCGTTGTCAATCGAGCCGAAATTACCCTGACCATCGATCAGGGGCAGGCGCATGGAAAAGTCCTGCGCCATACGCACCAATGCGTCATAGATCGCACCGTCGCCGTGCGGATGGTAACGGCCCATCACTTCACCCACCGTATTGGCGGATTTGCGATAGCGTTTGTCTGGCGTGTTGCCCGCCTCGTTCATGCCGAACAGGATGCGCCGATGCACGGGCTTTAGCCCATCGCGCACGTCCGGCAGCGCGCGGCTGACGATGACGCTCATCGCATAATCAAGATACGAGCGTTTCAGCTCGTCCTCGATGGCTATGGGGCGGATGTCACCGCCGCCAACCGGGCCCGCACCGTCTTCAGGCGCGCCGTCTTTGATGTCGTCGTCGTTCACGCGGGCGCCTGTCTGTTCAAGGGCAAAGGCGCGGTTTTGAACTCTTCATAACCGGCCTGAATCGAAAGCATTTTATACCCCGGCGCAGGGGGCTGAGACAAACCAAGAATGCGCTGAAAGATGCCACTTGCTCTGGGCCAATGGAGGTTTCACATTCGACACATGGCACGGGCACTGATCCTCACCACATGCTTTATGATGGCCGCCTGCGGTTCGGGCGGCGATTTTCCCCGTTTGGCGGACGTTAAAAAACCGGCGTCCGTCCAGAAACCACTGACCGCCTCATCTTTTATGGCTGAGATCGAGGCGGCGGGGGCGGTTGCCCGTGCGGTTGGCCGTCAGGTGCAGGCAGGTGTGTTGACGCCAGGGGTAAGCAGCTCCAAGTAACTTCGCTTTAGTCAGGCAGTTTCATCCTGTAGGGTGCGCCGCTTCGCCACTCTCACTTCATCCTGTGCCATGCCCTCGACAGATTTCTACAAGATCAAGCGCCTGCCGCCTTATGTTTTTGAACAGGTCAACCGCCTGAAGGCGAAGGCCCGCGCCGCCGGTGCTGACATCATCGATTTCGGCATGGGCAATCCTGACATGCCGACACCCAAGCACATCGTCGATAAGCTGGTGGAAGTGGCGCGTGATCCGAAGTCGAGCCGCTATTCGGCCAGCAAGGGCATTATCGGCCTGCGCCGGGCCATGGCGAACTATTACGAGCGCCGGTTTGGCGTGACACTGAACCCTGACACCGAAGTCATCGCGGCGCTCGGATCGAAGGAAGGTTTTGCCAATCTGGCGCAGGCGATCACAGCGCCGGGCGATGTCGTACTGGTGCCCAATCCGGCCTATCCCATCCATGCCTATGGCTTCGTCATGTCGGGTGCCGTGGTGCGCCACGTGCCGGCCGAAACGCCTGAGATGTTTCTGGAGCGGCTCTACACGGCGGCCAAACACTCGGTCCCGGCACCAGTCGCGGTGGTGGTCAGCTATCCGTCCAACCCGACGGCACAGGTCGTGGATCTTGCATTCTATAAAGAGATCGTCGCCTTTGCCCGCCGCTTCGATATGTGGATCCTCTCGGATCTGGCTTATTCTGAGCTGTATTTTGACGGCAACCCGCCGCCGTCCATGCTCCAGATCGAAGGCGCAAAAGACATCACCATCGAGTTCCAGTCTTTGTCGAAAACCTATGCGATGCCGGGCTGGCGCATGGGCTTTGCGGCGGGCAATGAAAAACTTGTGGGCGCGCTTGCCCGCGTGAAGTCCTATCTCGACTATGGCGCGTTCACGCCCATTCAGGCGGCGGCGGCGGCGGCGCTGAACGGCCCACAGGATTGCGTTGATGAGATCCGCAACACCTATCGGGCTCGGCGCGATGTGCTGGTGGAATCCTTCAAGCGGGCGGGCTGGGATATCCCGGTCCCCCCCGCCACCATGTTCGCATGGGCGCCCATCCCGGAACAGTTCAAGGGTGTGTCATCGGTCGAGTTCGCCAACATGATGATTGAGCATGCCTCGGTGGCGGTTGCCCCCGGCCTTGGCTTCGGTGAGTATGGTGACACCCATGTGCGTTTCGGTCTGGTTGAGAATGAACACCGCATCCGCCAGGCGGCGCGTAGTGTGAAGACGTTCCTCTCACGCGCATCGGAGCTTCTTGGCAATGGGCCAGCGCCTGAGTTCCCGAAGGCCGCGTCACAATGAGCGATGCATTGCGGATCGGCATTGCGGGCCTTGGCACCGTCGGCACAGGCGTGGTGCAACTGCTCAGTGAGAACGATGATCTGATCGCTCGACGCTGCGGGCGGCGCATCGAAATCACCGGCGTTTCGGCTCGCAACAGGGGCAAACAGCGCAGTATTTGGCCGGGCAGGGCGGAATGGTTCGACGATCCGGTGGCATTGGCACAGTCCGGCACCATTGATGTCTTTGTTGAGCTGATTGGCGGCGAGGGCACGGCAGCAGCGGCGGTGAAAGCCGCTCTGCAATCAGCCAAGCATGTCGTCACGGCTAATAAGGCGTTGATCGCCGCTGAGGGCACTGCTCTGGCTACGGCCGCTGAGAAATGGGGGCTGGCCCTCAACTTTGAGGCAGCGGCAGCGGGCGGCATCCCTATCGTGAAGGCCCTGCGCGAAGGGCTTGCAGGCAATCGCATCAGCCGTGTGGCAGGTATCCTGAATGGCACCTGCAATTATATTCTCAGCCAGATGGAAGAAACCGGGCGCGCGTTTGGCGATGTCCTGAAAGAGGCGCAGGAACTCGGATACGCCGAAGCTGACCCGACTCTGGATGTCGGCGGCGGTGATACCGCACATAAACTCGCTATTTTGGCCAGCCTTGCCTTCGGTACCGAGCCCGACATGGCAGGCGTTTATACGCAGGGTATCGAACGCATCTCCCCAATCGACATTTCCTTCGCGCGTGAGTTCGGCCACCGCATCAAACTGTTGGGTATCGCCTCATTGACTGAACGTGGCCTTGAGGCGCGTGTGCATCCTGCAATGATCCCGCTTGGCTCATCGCTGGCCGATGTGATGGGCGTCCTGAACGGTGTCGTGACAGAATCAAGTGCCGCCGGGCTTTCGGTGTTTGAAGGTCGAGGGGCTGGCGGCGGCCCGACAGCATCGGCTGTGGTCTCCGACATCATCGACATCGCGCGGGGCTTGCGTGTTCCAGCTTTTGGTGTGCCGGTGGCCGCACTGGCGCGCGCGCCGCGGGCACCGCTGGGTGAGCGTAGGGGCACTTTCTATCTGCGCTTTGATGTGCTCGATAAACCAGGCGTGCTGGCGACGATTGCCGGTAGTCTGGCGGATCAGCATGTGTCCATCGAAAGCATGATCCAGCGTGGCCGTGCGCCGGACGAAAAAGTCGCCATCGTTATCATCACGCACGAGGCGCGGGAGTCCTCGGTAATTGCCGCAATCAAGGCGGTAGAAGCCGCCGGGGCAGTGGTTGAACTACCCTGCATGATTCGCATGGAAAGGCTTTGACGGGCGGGGCAACCGGGCGCTAGATCGCGCGCAAATCATGAATTGCGGGCGCTATGGGGCCCGCAGAATATTTGGGGATGGAATGAGCGACGCAGCTCTGTTGAACCGTACATTGGCGATCGAGGTCGCGCGCGTAACTGAGGCCGCTGCTCTGGCCGCCTACAGGCTGGCCGGACGTGGCGATGAAAAGGCCGCCGACCAGGCCGCTGTTGACGCCATGCGCCGTGCTTTCGACAAGCTGGAGATCGACGGCACCGTCGTCATCGGTGAAGGCGAGCGCGACGAAGCACCGATGCTGTTCATCGGCGAAAAGGTTGGCACTGGGCGCGGACCCAAAGTGGACATCGCCCTCGACCCGCTGGAAGGCACCACGCTGACCGCCAAGTCGATGCCCGGCGCCATGGCGGTGGTCGCGCTGGCGGTGGGCGGGACCATGCTGCATGCGCCCGACACCTATATGGACAAGATCGCCATTGGCCCCGGCTATCCCGATGGTGTGGTCGATCTCGATGCTGACCCGGCCGACAACATCGCCGCTCTCGCCAAAGCCAAGGGCGTGTCGATGGAGCGCATCACGGCCTGCATCCTTGACCGCCCTCGCCATGAGAAGATCATTTCCTCAGTGCGTAAAACGGGCGCTGCCGTGCGCCTCATTACTGATGGCGATGTAGCAGGCGTCATCGACACAGCCGAAGCGCATACTGGCATCGACATCTATATCGGCCAGGGCGGCGCGCCCGAAGGTGTGCTGGCCGCGGCGGCGCTGCGCTGCATCGGAGGGCAGATTCAGGGCCGCCTTGTTTTCAAGACTGATGATGAGCGTCGTCGTGCCGAACGCATCGGCATCACCAACCTGACCCGCAAATACACGACCACTGAACTCGCCTCGGGTGATGTGATTTTCGCCGCAACGGGCGTCACCACGGGCTCGATGCTGACCGGTGTGCTCGACACCAACCGTCACCTCACAACAGAAACTGTCGTGATGCGCTCAGCCACAGGCACCGTGCGCTGGATCAAGACGCGCCATCCCCGCGTGGGATGAGCACCGCGCCGCTCTGTCTGGGCGTGACGCAGTCCGCCCTTGGGCGGACATGGCGTTTTCGTCTGGCAGACGAAAGTGCAGCGCGCGCTTTAATGCAGCGCCATGGTCTACCGGATGCGCTCGCGCGTATCATGGCCGGACGCGGAGTGGATGAAGAAAACGCGCACCGCTATTTTGAAACGTCGCTGAAGGCGTGGCTGCCAGACCCATCCACGATCCTCCATCTCGACAAGGCAGCAGAACGTATCACGGATGCCATCACCACCGGCGAATCTGCCGCAGTATTTGGTGACTATGATGTCGATGGAGGCACATCAGCAGCAATGATGCTGCGCTATTTCCGGGCATTGGACCGTCCACTCACGCTCTATATTCCTGACCGGATGAGCGAAGGCTATGGCCCCAATCCAGACGCCATGCGCAAACTGGCTGCTGGCGGAGCAACACTTGTCATTACAGTAGATTGTGGCGCACAGGCTTTCGCCGCGCTGGAAGCGGCTAAGTCCGCTGGTCTCGATGTTGTCGTATCAGATCATCATCTGATGACTGCCGGGTCGCCACCGGCTTTTGCAATCGTCAACCCCAATCAGCCGGGCGATACTTCTGGACTTGGTCATTTATGCGCGGCGGGCGTCACTTTCATGCTGCTGATTGGAGTGAACCGTGCGCTGCGCCAGCGCGGCTGGTTCGCAGCTAACGCCATCGCGGAACCTGATCTGCGTCATCTACTCGATCTTGTCGCTATGGCGACTGTCTGTGACGTCGTGCCGTTGACCGGGCTCAACCGAGTCTTCGTCATGAACGGGCTGCGTATGCTGGAGGAAGGCCGCAATGCGGGCCTGAGTGCACTGATCGCTATTGCAGGGCTGAAGGCGCCATTGCGCGCCAGTCATTTTGGCTTTGCGCTCGGACCGCGTGTCAATGCTGGCGGACGGGTAGGGCAGTCTGATCTTGGTGCCATCATGCTGGCGAGCGATGACGCTGGCGAAACCCGCGCGGCTGCTGAACAGCTCGACATCTTCAACCGCGAACGTCAGGCAATCGAAGCCTCCGTGCTGGAAGCGGCCAATGCGCATCTCACGGCCAATCCGCCGGGGGCGGGGTTGGCGGCCGCCTGGGGTGAAGGTTGGCATGCCGGTGTCGTTGGCATCGTGGCAGGCCGCATCAAGGATCGCTTCAATCTGCCCAGCGCCGTGTTCGCGCTGGAGGGCGACATCGCCCGCGCCTCACTACGCTCAGTCAGCGGCGTTGACCTTGGCAGCGCAGTGGCGGCCGCAAAGGCCGAGGGTCTGCTGCTCACAGGCGGCGGCCATGCGATGGCAGCCGCGCTGACCGCGGAGCGCGCCAAAGTGCCTGACGTCATTTCCTTTCTGGATGACCGGCTCAGGGACGAGGTGGCCAGCCGCTCGGGGCGGAACGATATCAGGATTGATGCACTGGTCGCCCCAGCCGGGATGACAGCTGATTTCTTCGACGCCGTTGAACGCGCCGGGCCCTTCGGTGCTGGTAACCCGGAGCCTGCGTTTGTGGTGCCCGATGCCCGGATCGTGGAGGCCCGCATTGTGGGGCAGAATCATGTGTCTGTGGTGGCGATGTGCGGCAAGGATCGGCTTAAAGCCATTGCCTTTCGGGCGGCGGAAACGGCGCTGGGTGCGGCGCTCATGAAGTCAGGCACAACCGCACATTTGGCCGGAAAACTGCTCCTGAATGAATGGAACGGACAGCGCCGGGTTGAGCTTTCCATCGAAGATGCGGCTGCCCTCTGAGGCTCTTGCCAAGCATGGCTGGGGCCTATATGACCCGCCCCTCTCTGAGCGCCCTTCGTCTATCGGTTAGGACAGCAGCCTTTCACGTTGCAGAGGCGGGTTCGATTCCCGCAGGGCGCGCCACACATTTCACAGACATCGAAACTATGATCAGGCCCTTCGAACGAGTTGGGGCCTGTCATGCCATTTCAATGGAAGATCGCTGTCTAGTCCATTGATCTTCCCCCATTATTGCAATCTAATGGACGCATTGAACGAGTCCGCATGTCCATCAGGGAGGGACCATGGGGAAAACACTCACCCGACAGGATCTCAGTGAAGCGGTCTATCAGGAGCTTGGCCTGTCACGGAACGAGTCTGCCGGGTTGGTAGAGCGTGTGCTGGACGAGGTCGTCAACGCACTCCTCAAGGACGAGCAGGTGAAACTCTCGTCTTTCGGTACATTCATCGTGCGCGCCAAAGGCGGCAGGGTTGGGCGCAATCCCAAGACTGGGGAAGAGGTGCCCATTGAACCTCGAAAGGTGCTCTTGTTCCGGCCCTCACATGTTCTGAAAGCCGCGATCAACGCCGGTCACACGAAGTCCGGTTAATCGAACAGCGCATGGGCAATTCCGAGGAAGGTGTAGATATTCCCGGCGGGTCTGACCCTATGGCCGGACATAAATCGCCCGACGCCTTCCGCACAATCAGCGAGGTGTCAGATGATCTGGACGTGCCACAACATGTCCTACGCTTCTGGGAAGGCAAGTTTACGCAGATCAAGCCGCTGAAGCGCGGTGGCGGTCGCCGTTACTACCGCCCTGATGATGTCGAGCTGCTGCGTGGTATCCAGCACCTGCTTTACAGTGATGGTTTCACCATCAAGGGCGTGCAGAAGCTGCTGCGCGAGCATGGCGTTAAGTTTGTCACCAATGCAGGACGCCGCACATCACAGGGGCGGGGCAAGGCTCCACCACCCGTGATAGGATCCCCGGCAGTTGAAAGCGCGGCACGGAGTGAAGCCGTGATGACGGCACCAAAGTCTGTGCCGCAGCGCATCGAGCCAGTCTTCACGGAGCCACATCGGGTCAGCGCTGCACGACCTCAAGAACCGCCGGGTGCTGACCGCATCGCGCGCGCCGCCCGGATGCTGGCAAAGCTGAAAGCCTTGCGCCGCGACTTTGACGAGAAGCGCAAGGCTGCGCGAAACCAGGGTCAGGGCTGAATGTCCCGTGAGTCTGCCTGGGGCTTTCTGCGTCGATTGATCAGAGGTCGTGTGCCGCTGTCCGACGGTAGTGCGGCCACCCCTCAGCATGAGGCCGATGAGATCGCCCGACTTAAACACGACCTGCACATCGCCAGTCTCAATATCAAGACTTTCGGCTATGAACTCGCGGCGCGTGCAGTAGGGCAGATGGATTCAACGCCTCCGACAGCGCCCATCCATGTCGGCCTGACCTCCCAGCCCACCCGCCAGGCTGATATCGAATCTGATTGGGCGCGCTATTGGCTGGGAAGGCTCGGCTGGGCGCCCATTTATCACCGCAAGCTCTGGGAGCTGAGCTTTGTCCTGCAGGTGCTTTTCGAGAATGGCATGCTGGAATCCGGCAGGCGTGGTCTCGGTTTCGCGGTGGGGACAGAACCCGTTGCGTCACTCCTTGCATCCTATGGCGTGCACGTCACGCTGACCGATATCAGTGAACAGGAAGCAAGGCGGAAGGGTTGGGTTCATACCGGCCAGCACATGGCCTCTCTGGAACAGGTCCGTGTGCCGCATCTGATATCGGCGGAGGCTTTCGCTCAAAACGCCAGCCTGCGCACTGTTGATATGAATGCGATCCCATATGACCTGCGCGATTTCGATTTCTGCTGGTCGATCTGCGCCGTCGAACATCTCGGCTCGATCAGTCATGGCCTCGATTTCCTTGAAAACTGCCTGGAGACACTAAAGCCCGGCGGTGTCTCGGTGCATACAACCGAGTACAACTTTTTCAGCGATACAGAAACGCTGGAAAGCGGCCCGACGGTTCTGTTTCTACGCCGTCACCTTGAAGAGATTGCTGCACGGCTTCGCGCCAAAGGTCACCATGTGGCGGAGCTCGATTTCGATACAGGCGGCGGGCCGATCGACACCTATATCGACTTGCCGCCATATCCCAGCGATATCCCGGCGCATCTGAGCACATGGAACAAACAGGTGCCGCACCTCAAGCTGGCCTTGGGTGGATATGCGTCAACCTGCTTTGGCCTGATTGTCCGCAAAGCAGCCTGACGCTCAGATCAGGGGGCCAAGATATTTCAGGGACGCGCCGGTAAAGCCGAGTGTTCCGTCAATCGCTCCTTCTGATGACTGGACACGCAGTTGTACATTGTCACCGATCTTCCGATGTGACCAGATAAAGGACACCGTATAACGGCCACCTTCTGCAACGCTGAAGGGCGCCTCACATTCTGTCTCCAGTTCAGCGAGCATCACGATATTCAAAGGCGTGTCAAAAAGATGCGGGTGCAGATCGAGGTCTAGTGTGACCTCCCACCGGCCAGCCGGCACGTGGAAGAACGGCCCGTAATATAAAATCCGCGCGCCGCCCGTCAGGTCGACCACGGGTGGTGGCGCAATGGTCAGATCCGGTCCGTGATAAAAAACAGGAAGCTCCCAACCCACATCGCGCATCACGCCGTCCGTCAGACAATGCAGCAAAGGCTGGAGCGCGCAGCGTGCGGCTTTGGCCATAGTTGGAGAGAGCCGGTTGGAGCTGGCCGAGGTGGCAGTCCGTGGCATATGCGGAGCGCGCGGCGCAGGCAGGCCGAGATGCCGCGCGACCGCTTGAGCGGCCCCTCCAATGCCCGCCTGATGCTCGTGCGAGATCACCAGCGTGTGGCTGGTCTTCATCCACAGGAACGCCGCCAGATTGGTGCTCAGCATGTGCATCGCTGTGCGCGCCGTCCAGCGCGCATCGGCAGCAAGCATATGTTCCAGAATGCCGACAACGTCGTCGGTGAATATCACCCCGCGCATACCGCTGGATGCCAGCGCGCGGGCGAGTGACACCGACGGCTGATTGATCAGATATAAAGTGGCGCGTGGCGCAGAAACGGGAAGTACCGCATCTCCGTTCAGGGCCACGCATACCGCTTCATGTCCGGCCTCGCGCAGCAGCGCCTGACACAGCTCAATGCCCTGCTGCCCAAACGCGCCGCCCATCGAGAGGGCGAACCACACCTGGCTCATGAATCACCGCCGTCTTTTAGCACGGCGCTTTTCACGCGCCTGTTTCGGCGGTCCATGCCGTTTGCCTTTGTGCGGTGAGGGGGCATGGCCGTTACGCTTTCCCTTCCTCGCGCCACTGGTGGTGAGAGGCCGCATTGGCTCGTGATCCTCAATCTGGAAGCGCAACCCGCCGGTCAAAGGTGCGGCCTCCATCAGTTTCACTTTAACAGGATCGCCGAGACTATAGGCATCGCCGCTGCGCTGCCCGATCAAGGCATGACGGGTTTCATCATGGCGGAAGAATTCGGTGCCCAGTGAACGGATCGGCACCAGACCGTCAGCCCCGGTCTCATTCAGACGGACAAACAGGCCGAAAGCCGTCACGCCTGATATCCGTCCGTCCAGAATGAGACCGATACGATCTGACATGAAGGCCGCGAGGTAGCGGTCAACTGCTTCACGCTCAGCGGCCATCGACCGGCGTTCATGCCCTGAGATCATTTCTCCAGTCTGGGGAAGATGCGCGATCTCGCCATCTGTCAGGCCGTCCTTGCCTAGCCCTAATGCGCAGATCAGCCCGCGATGCACCACCAGATCGGCATAACGCCTGATGGGCGAAGTGAAGTGCGCATATTTCGGCAGGTTCAGCCCGAAATGGCCGATATTGTCAGGACTGTAGAGTGCCTGTGCCTGAGATCGCAGAACGACCTCGTTGATCAATGGCGCGAACGCACTGTCCTTCTGGGATTTCAGGAAACGATTGAAGATCGCAGGCTGAATCTTCTGCCCCATCGAAAGTGGAATATCCAGCGTGTCGAGAAACCCCGCGAGTGCTTCAACCTTTTCACGCGAAGGCTCGTCATGCACGCGGTAAAGAGTCGGGATGCGGTGCTGCTCAAGGGTTTCGGCTGCGGCGACATTCGCCTGAATCATCATTTCTTCAATCAGCTGCATCGAAGATATGGTCTGCCGCATCTCAATAGAGGCAACCTTACCGTCCACCACCCGCACGCGCCGTTCCGGCACATTGAGATCCAGAGGTTCGCGGGCATCACGCCCGCGCTTCATCACCTCATAGGCGGCATAAAGCGGCTTGATGATGGTTTCCAGAATGGGTGCTGTCTTCTCGTCCGTCCGTCCCTCAATGGCATTCTGGGCCTGAGAATAGGTCAACCGCGCCGCGGATTTCATCAGCCCACGGACGAAAACATGCTTCGTTTTCTTCCCGTGCTGGTTGAAGTGCATGCGCACCGCCAGGCAGGCGCGGTTGACGCCCTCACGCAGCGAGCAGAGATCGGCCGACAAAGCCTCAGGCAGCATCGGCGCAACGCGGTCGGGAAAGTAGGTTGAATTGCCCCTTGCCAAAGCCTCGCGGTCAAGCGCCGACCCTGACGTCACATAGGCAGCCACATCGGCGATGGCGACCGTGACGATCCAGCCGCCCGGCACATGCGGATCAGGCTCGGCATGAACGGCATCGTCATGATCGCGCGCATCATCCGGGTCGATGGTGACAAGCGGCAATTTGCGTAAGTCTGTGCGGCCTTTGAGGGTAGGCGGTTTAGCTGCCTCAGCTTCCGCAATCGCCTCGGTGCCAAACCCATCAGGGATCCCATGCGTGTAAATGGAAATCAGGCTGATCGAACCGGGCGCATCCAGTGCGCCAACGCTTTCGATGATCTTGGCCTTTGGCAAACCATCGGCGCGTCCGGGCAGTGGTGTTGCGACGACCAGATCACCAATGGCAGCGCTGCCTTCATCACCCCGCCCCACCACGAAACTGAGCCGCGATTTCTTGTCTGCTGGCACGATCATGCCGCGCCCGCGTTCGCGTTGATACTGTCCAATAATCCGTTGGGTGGGCTGATCCAGTTTCTTGACGATCCGCGCGAGTGCGCCATCAGCGACAAACTGGATGCGGCCCAGAAAGCGGTCGCCGACACCAAGCGCTGGGCCTGCGTATTTGCCCGGCAACACGAGAATCCGGGGGGGCTCGTCTGGCCCATCCCATTTTACCGGGCGCGCAAGAAACTCACCGTCCACATCGCGTCCGACAATGTCGAGCACGGCAGTTGCGGGCAGTGTTAGGCGTGGCCGGCTGGCCTTTTGGAATCTGGGCATGACTGTCAGGAAATCAGCGAACGGCTGTTCTGAAAAGCGAAATTACGATGCAAGATCGTGGGTCACGCGCTCAAAAACAGCACGAAACATCGGTTCGGTCAGAACGCCTGTGTTCGTATTGTAACGGCTGCAATGATAAGAATCGTAGAGCGTGACGCTCTCCAGCCTGTGGATCGCGCCATGAGAAAATTTGAAGGCTGATTTCTTCTGGCTGAGCGCGGTCAGCACTGCATTGTGGGCAATCGTTCCCAGCGCAACAATCGCCTGCAAGCGCGGCAGGGATTGAATCCGGGTCTTCAGGAAGCCGTTGCAGGTCTTGATTTCTGATAGTTCGGGCTTGTTTTGAGGCGGCACGCATCGCACGGCGTTTGAGATCATGGCGCCATTGAGAAAGACCCCGTCATCGACGCGGGCACCATAGGTGCCAGAGAGCAAACCCGTGTTGGCGAGGGTCGCATAGAGCAGATCCCCCGCATAATCACCGGTAAAGGGTCGGCCCGTGCGGTTGGCACCATGTAATCCCGGCGCAAGGCCGACAATAAGCAATCGCGCGTCGGCAGTGCCGAATGAGGGAACAGCGCCGTTGAAATAGGCAGGCAGCGACTTGCGGTTGGCATCACGGAATGATGCCAACCGTGGACATAACCGGCAGTCTGCCGGTGCTTCTGCAGGAATGCTCAGAGCAGGTCGTCCAGAGGCGTGGCAGGCGTGACGGGGGCAGCCGCCGGGGCCGGGCGGGCAGGGCGGCGTTCGCCATGCTCTGCCTGCCGTGCCTCACGGCGTTCATCGGCCTGCGCACGCGAGCCTGCATCACGCTGGATCAGCGTCTGGAGGGTTTGAAGCTCGATGAAATTGTCAGCCTGGCGGCGCAGATCGTCCGACATCATCGGCGGGTTGGATTTCAGCGTGGAGACAACGCTGACGCGCTTGCCCTTGCGCTGGATCGCTTCGACCAGGCGACGGAAATCGCCATCGCCTGAGAACAGAACAATGTGATCGGCATTGTCAGACATCTCCATGGCGTCCACGGCCAGCTCGATGTCGATCGAGCCCTTGAAGCGGCGACGTCCCATGGCGTCGGTGTATTCGCGGGTCGGCTTCGTCACCATGGTGAAGCCATTGTAGTCAAGCCAGTCGATCAAGGGGCGCAGGGGTGAATACTCATCGTTCTCCATCAAAGTCGTATAATAAAACGCCCGGATCAGACGCCCGCGTTTGCCGAACTCTGTGAGCAGGCGCTTATAGTCGATATCAAAACCAAGAGCCTTGGAAGCACCATGCAGATTGGCACCGTCGATGAAGAGCGCGAGGCGCTCGTTCTGGTAGAACACGTCTGAAAAACTCCGTAAGCAGCCGTTGAGATGAAGCGACCGTCTCATCTCGGCTGAATGAGCCGTGGCGGACGCTGGTGAATATCGCGGTGATGTATAACGAGTTGCATATATGAAGGCGAGCCTTAAATCATGATCCTGATTGCGCTTGGCGCCAATCTCCCATCGGCCGTTGGCGCGCCATGCGAAACGATCAAGACGGCGCTGCTTACGCTTGATGCCAAGATTGCAAATGTGCAGGCGGTGTCGCGTTTGTATCAATCGCCAGCCTGGCCGGATGCGAAAGACCCTCCATATGTCAATGCGGTTGCTCTCGTGCAAACCGCGAAACCCGCCAATGTCTTGCTGGCGGAACTTCATGAATTGGAGGCGATGTTTGGCCGTGTTCGAGGGGATAGAAATGCACCACGAACACTTGATCTCGATATCATTGATTATGACGGGACGGTCAGTGAACCGGTCCGATCCCCGGTTTTGCCCCATCCACGCTGCGCCGAGCGTGCCTTTGTTATGGCCCCGCTCATCGACATTGCCCCCATGTGGCGGCACCCTGTAACCGGCGAGAGCGGAAAATCGTTGTTAACCAGGCTGTTGGCAGGTGGGGCCGTTGTTCGGCCTTTGCACGACTTGCCGCGCTAGGGCTTGCCTTCCCTGCCGGGTCTCTGTATCAGGATCGGCTTCCCCGTGAGTCATGAAGGAGTGCGGCGATGGCACGCGTCACCGTCGAAGATTGTGTCGACAAGGTTCCGAACCGTTTTGAGCTGGTGCTTCTGTCGGCTCAGCGTGCGCGTGCGCTTGGCGCGGGCGTGCAGATGACCGTTGAGCGTGAAAACGACAAGAACACGGTTGTTGCATTGCGCGAAATCGCCGACGAAACCGTCACGCCCGACCAGCTCCGGCTTGATATGTACCGCAACCTGCAGCGGCACACGGAAATGGAAGACGTCCCCATCGCTTCGGCCTCCAATGTTGCCGAAGCTGAGGACAAGCCCGAAGATCTCCAGATTTCGGAAGAAGACTTCTTCAAAGCTGTCACCCAGCAAGCGCCAGAGCGCGAGCCGGAGCCGGAAGATGACAGCTACGACGAAGGCATGTAACCGCAGCCGCATGCCTTCCCATCCGGGCCTCACCATCATGTCTGGGGCCCGGCCATGATCCGTCAATACGAGCTTGCCGAGCGTGTCCATGCCTATGCGCGGGATGCTGACGAGGGTCTGCTCAATCGCGCTTATGTATTTGCAATGAAAGCGCACGGTTCACAGAAGCGCGCTTCGGGTGACCCTTATTTTTCACATCCGCTCGAAGTCGCCGGCATCTGCACAGATCTGAAGCTGGACCTTGATACCGTCATCACGGCCCTTCTCCATGACACCATTGAGGATACCGACACCACCTATGCCGACATAGAGAGCCAGTTCGGCAAGGATATCGCCAATCTGGTTGATGGCGTCACCAAGCTCTCCAAAATCGAGCTTCAGTCTGAACGTACGCGCGATGCTGAAAACTTCCGCAAGTTTCTGCTCGCTATGTCAGATGATGTGCGCGTTCTGCTCGTCAAGCTGGCGGACCGGCTGCACAATATGCGCACGCTCTCGCATATTCCCAAGCCCGAGAAGCGTCAGCGCATCGCCCAGGAAACGATGGATATCTATGCGCCGCTCGCGGGCCGCATGGGCATGCACCAGTTGCGTGAGGAATTGGAGGATCTGAGTTTTCAGGTTCTGAACACCGATGCGCGTGACTCCATCGTCAAGCGTCAGGAGTTTCTGGCAGCAGAATCCGGTGGGCGCGTAGCTCGCATCACAACGGCGATCAGTCACATGCTGCTTGAGGCCGGGTTGAACGTTCAGGTGAGCGGTAGGCAGAAGCGCCCCTATTCGATTTGGCGTAAAATGCAGGAAAAAAGCATCTCATTCGAACAGCTCTCCGACATCATGGGCTTTCGCGTTGTCACGGAGACATTGCCGGACTGCTACAAGGCGCTGGGCGTTCTCCATACCAAATGGCGTCTCGTTCCGGGTCGCTTCAAGGACTATATCTCGCTGCGCAAGCCAAATGGCTATCAGTCGCTGCACACCACGATTGTCGGGCCGGAAAATGCACGCATCGAGGTTCAGATCCGCACCCGCGAGATGAATGACATCGCTGAGCGTGGGGTGGCATCGCACTGGGCGTACAAGGACCACGTGGACAACACGGCAGGCGTTGAATCGCCTTATGCCTTTCTCCAGCGGCTCGGAGACATGGCGCGGGAAGGCGAGACCCTCGAAGACGTCATCGAGAACACCAAGATGGAGCTGTTCCAGGATCAGGTGTTCTGCTTTACCCCGAAAGGCGACATCATCCCTCTGCCGCGCGGGGCGACGCCCATAGACTTTGCGTTTGCTGTTCATACCGATGTCGGCAGCCAGTGCGTCGGCGCGAGCATCAATGGCCGCGTGGCGCCTTTGCGGACGCAGCTTGCCAATGGCGATGAAGTTGAAATCGTGCGCTCCAAAACACAGACGCCGCAGCCTGCCTGGGAGTCCATGGTCACGACGGGTAAGGCCCGCTCGGCAATCCGCCGCCATATCCGCGCTGTGCATCGCGCTGAACTGATACGGATCGGCCGGCAGATTGCCGAGCGGGCCTTTCACGATGCTGATCAGGAGCTGACAGACAAAGGCGTACAGGAAGCGATCAAGCGGCTGAAGTTTCAGAAACCGGATGACCTGTTCGCAGCCATAGGACAGGGGCAGGTCGCGCTGCGCGATGTCGTGGCTGCGGTGTTCCCGGAATCCATCGACCAGAAGCGCCCGCGCCGCGCGCGGGGGGCCGGCAAGGCCAGTGGCAGTCTGATTCCGATCCGCGGCCTGACTGCCGGGCTCGCGTATCATCTCGGCGATTGCTGCCACCCGCTTCCAGGCGACCGCATCGTCGGTGTTGTTGAGCCGGGGCAGGGTGTGGTCGTCCACACCATTGATTGCGATGTGCTCGCCTCATCGCAACACGAGGTCGATACCTGGCTTGATCTGCGCTGGGAGAGTTTTGCCAGCGAGCATCAGGACTCGGTGGCCCGACTGAAGGTTGATATCAAGAACGAGCCAGGGTCTCTCGCCACGCTTTGCACCATCATTGCCAAAGCGCAGGGCAACATTTCCAACCTCAAGATCACGGAACGCAGTCCGGCATTTTTCGGACTGTTCGTTGACATCGACGTGCGCGATGTCAAACACGTCACCAACATCATGACAGCGCTGCGTGCGTCGCCGGTGATCGCGAACGTTGACAGGGCGCGGGAGCAAATCACATGACGCCGCAGCAGGTTCTGAAGGAATTCGAAAAGGCCGGTGCGCTGCTCAAGGGGCACTTCATCCTGTCCAGCGGGCTACACAGCGATACCTTCCTGCAGAAGGCGATTGTGTTTCAGGACGCAAAGCGCACCGCAAAGCTTTGCCGTGCCTTGGCGGCCAAGGTGCAGGAGAGCGTTTCCGGTCGGATCGACGCGATTGTCTCACCGGCAGTTGGCGGCATTATTCCCGGCTACGAGATGGGCCGGGCCATGGGCCTTCCCGCGATGTATGTAGAGCGTGAAAACGGCCAGTTCTCCCTGCGACGCGGCTTTCATCTCGACAAAAAGATGCGTGTACTGATCGTTGAGGACATCGTCAGCACGGGGCTTTCGTCGCGCGAGTGTATCGAAGCGGTTAAAGCAACGGGCGCTAAGATCGCGGCTGAAGCCTGTCTCATCGACCGCTCTGGCGGCAAGGCGAAGCTGGGCGTCAAGCTCATCGCGCTCGCCTCTTTGAAAATCCCGGCATGGGATGCGGATAGTCTTCCGCCGCATCTGGCGGGCACGCCTGCCATCAAGCCCGGCAGCCGGGGCCTCAAATGACACTGCCGCGTCTGCGTCTGGGTGTGAACATTGACCATGTGGCGACCATCCGCAATGCGCGGGGCGGAGCGCACCCTGACCCTGTGAAGGCCGCGCTGGTCGCGGCCGAGGCAGGCGCTGATGGCATTACAGCACATCTGCGAGAGGACCGCCGCCATATCACGGACCCCGATATTACCGCACTGATGCAGACGATCAGGATTCCACTGAATCTGGAAATGGCGGCGACCGATGAAATGGCGGCCATTGCCCTGCGCAGTAAACCGCATGCGGCCTGCATCGTGCCGGAACGTCGTGAGGAGCGGACCACCGAAGGCGGGCTGGATGCACGCGGCCAGCACAACTCGTTGATGCCGCTCGTTCGTGAACTGAAGGGCGCGCGCATCCGCGTATCACTGTTCGTAGAGCCGGACCTCCAGCAGCTGGACGCGGCAATTTCGCTTGGTGCGCCGGTGGTGGAACTGCACACTGGTGCCTATGCACACGCGGTTCTGGAAGGGGATGCAGCCAAAACGGAAGCGCTGCTGGAACGCATCCGTGTGGCCGCTGCTTATGGTCATGCGCGCGGGCTGGAAGTACATGCCGGCCACGGCCTGACTTTTGAAAATGTTGCGCCTATCGCCGCCATTCCTGAAATGACTGAACTGAATATCGGTCACTTCCTGATTGGCGAGGCTATTTTCTCCGGCCTCGATTCAGCCGTGCGCCGCATGCGGATGCTCATGGATGCCGCGCGTCATCAGCGTGACATGGTCGCCTGAACCATGATCATCGGCCTTGGCAATGATCTGTGCGACATCCGGCGGATCGAGAAAACGCTGGAACGATTTGGCGAGCGCTTCATCGCACGCACATTTACAAGCATTGAACGTGCCCGGTCTGAAGGTCGTGCGCAGCGTGCGTCATCCTATGCGAAACGGTTTGCAGCAAAGGAAGCGTGTTCGAAGGCGCTTGGCACCGGCTTTCGCAATGGCGTTTTCCTGCGCGATATCGGGGTGGTGAACCAGCGGTCGGGCAAACCGACATTGCAGCTGACCAATGGTGCCGCAGATCGCCTGAAGGCGCTGACGCCACCTGGCCACGTGGCTGAAATTCACATCACTTTGACCGATGAATATCCGCTCGCTCAGGCGATTGTGATGATTGTCGCGGTTCCAACCGGGGCCGGGGCTTGACGGGCGACCCCACGCAAGGCTTGTGCAACCATTGGCGGGCAGGATGCCTCCCGCAAAGAAAGTCAGATCCGTGAGCGACACACCCGCATCGGTTGAAAAAAAGAAGAAGTCCAAAGCCGCGCCAAAGGGTTGGGTGCATGAAATTCTGCACACCTTTGTCTATCCCGTGCTTTTGGTCGTTGGGGTTTACACATTCCTGTTTCAACCCTTCCGCATTCCTTCCGCGTCTATGGTCGATACCCTTCTGATCGGGGATTTCGTCTGGGTTGAAAAATATGCCTATGGCTATTCCCGCCATTCGTTCTTTTTCAGTCCGAACCTGTTTGAAGGGCGCCTATGGGGTGCCGAACCCAAACAGGGCGATGTGGCTGTTTTCAAAGTGCCGACCGACAATACGACGGATTTCATCAAGCGGGTGATCGGTCTGCCCGGAGACCGCATCCAGATGAAACAGGGGCGCCTTTTCATCAACGGTCAGGAATGTCCCCGCGAATTCGTCGAAGATGTCGAGCTTGAATACTACGATCCCAGTCAGCGCGGCCCAAATCATATGACGAAGCTGAAGACGAAGCGTTATGTCGAAACGCTCCCCAACGGCACGAAGCATAACATCCTTGAAATCAGTGATGACTATGACCTCGACAACACCGTCGAATTTGTCGTCCCCGAAGGCCACTATTTCATGATGGGCGATGACCGTGATAATTCGGCCGACAGCCGGGTCTGGAAGTATGTGCCGCTGGTCAATTTCGTGGGCAGGGCAGAACGGATATTCCCATCATGGGATGCGGCAAAGGCCGAATGGTACACGCCCTGGAACTGGCCCTTTGCGTTCCGTTGGGACCGGACCTTTAAGTCCATTGACTGAAGCCGTGACGCGCAAGCCGCCGCAAAGCTATCGCGCCATCCTGATGGAAGCGGCGAGAATGGCACTTGTCGGCCTTCTGGTTGTGATGTTGGTGCGCGCCTTTCTGTGGCAGCCCAGCGTCATTCCCTCAACATCAATGGCTGGCACGCTTCTGCCGGGCGACTACATCTCGGTTACAAAATACGCATATGGCTATTCCAGATATTCGCTTCCCGGCGGTCTGCATGTGATGGATGGTCGCCTGTGGGGCAGCTGGCCTGAACGTGGGGATATCGCGGTTTTCAAGTTGCCCAGCGACAATGCGACAGATTACGTCAAGCGGGTCATCGGGATGCCGGGTGACCATATCCAGGTGAAAGCCGGAACCGTTTATCTCAACGGCCAGCCTTTGCAGCGTGAATTGGTCGGCCAGGTCGAAATACCATTGGGCAATGGAATACCAGTGAAAGGTACACAGTACCGCGAAACGCTGCCTGATGGGCGCAGCTATCTCGTTCTTGAAAAATACGATGCGGGCGAAGGCGACAATACAAAGGAATACATCGTTCCCCCGGATCATTTTTTCCTCATGGGCGATAACAGGGATGATTCAACAGACAGCCGCTATGCAGCCAAGGGTAAGGGCGACGAATTCATCGTTAGCGCTATGGGCGTAGGCTATGTGCCTTTTGAAAACTTTGTCGGGCGGGTGGATCTGGTGTTTTTCTCTGCCGACGGTTCGGCAGGATTTTTTGATTTCTGGAACTGGTCATCAGCGGTCCGCTGGGACCGTATGCTCAGGTCTGTTAGATGACGACTCTTGATGATCTCGAATCACAGCTGGGCCACCACTTCGCCACACGCAAACTGCTGACGGAAGCCTTGACGCATGCGAGCGCTGCCGGTGCACGCTCCAATGAGCGACTTGAGTTTCTAGGGGACCGGGTGCTGGGTTTGGTCATTGCGGAGGAACTGGTCCGGCGGTTCCCGAAACTGCCTGAAGGTGATCTGGCGGTCCGTCTGAACGCCCTGGTGCGTAAGGAAACCTGCGCGGCCGTGGCGCAGACTGTGGGCATTGCCGCCCATCTTATTCTGGCGGCGGGCGAACGGCAGTCTGGTGGTGTGGCCAAGAAGGCGGTTCTGGGTGATGCCTGTGAGGCCGTCATCGCGGCCTTATTCCTCGATGGTGGGCTGGATGTGGCGCGCGCGTTTATCCTTACAGCATGGAAAGACCATCTCAATGCCAGCGCCGAGGTGGCGCAGGAGCCGAAATCCGCACTTCAGGAATGGGCGCAGGCGCGCGCTGATCTGGGGCGCGCTTTGCCGATCTACACAGTTCTGAAAAGTGATGGTCCGGCCCATGCGCCTCATTTTATTGTGGAGGCATCCGTGGCCGGTGCCGGTAGTGCTATGGGCGAAGGCGGCTCCAAGCGGGAAGCAGAACGGGCTGCCGCAGAAGCACTTCTCAAAAAACTGAAAGCGCACGCATGACACAGCCAGCAACACGCTCAGCCATTGTCGCGGTGATTGGCGCACCCAATGCAGGCAAGTCGACTCTGGTCAACCAGCTGACGGGGGCCAAGGTCACTATCGTCACGCATAAAGTTCAAACGACGCGCATGAGAGTGCGCGGCGTGATGATGGAAGGCGATGCACAGATCGTTCTGGTTGATACGCCGGGCATTTTCGCACCGAAGCGGCGGCTTGATCGGGCGATGGTCAGTGCGGCATGGGCCGGTGCCGATGATGCGGATGCCATTTTGGTGATTGTGGATGCCGCAGACCTTTACGAAAAGCCCAATGGTCTTGGGGCTCAGGATACGGCCCGCATCATGGATGGACTCAAGGCCCAGAACCGCAAGGCGGCGCTTGTTCTGAACAAGGTGGATGCGCTCAAACGCGAAAAGCTGCTGGATCTGGCCGCGAAACTGAACGCGACCTTCGCTTTTGAAGAAACCTTCATGATCTCGGCCCTGAAGGGCAGCGGCGTTGATAGACTGCGCGTCTGGCTGGCATCCATGGCACAGCCTGGTCCGTGGTATTTCCCGGAAGATCAGACCGCTGACATATCAGCGCGGATGCTGGCCGCAGAAATAACGCGCGAACAGATCTATCTGCGTCTGCACGAGGAATTACCTTATGCGGTTCATGTCACCACGGAACGGTGGGAAGAACGCAAAGACGGGTCTGCCCGCATTGACCAGATCATCTTTGTGGAGCGCGATGGGCAAAAGCCCATCGTCATCGGTAAGGGCGGGGCTACGCTGAAAGCAATCGGCGCTGCTGCCCGGCGTGAGATCATGGCGGCACTCGACCGGACGGTGCATCTATTCCTCACCGTGAAGGTCAAATCCGGCTGGGCCGATGAGCGCGGCGTCTATGACGAAATCGGCATCGACTATAACAGCTGACAGTTAGGCGGGGTCTGATGAATCTTCACGAGGCACTGCGTGGCAGGAAGTCTGTGCGCGCTTTCAGAAGCGATCCGGTTTCTCGACATTTGGTTGAAACGCTGCTGGAAGATGCGCGCCAGTCACCATCGGCCACAAACACCCAGCCCTGGAAAGTGCATGTCGTGGCGGGCGCAGTTCGTGATCGGCTGGTGTCGGAAGTATTGGCACACCGCGAAACCAACCCGCCTGATGCTTCATCGGAGTTTCAGGGGTCGCGCAACAAGGGCAAGGAACCCTATCTCTCTCGCACCCGTGCTCTGGGCAAGGCCATGTATGGGCTCATTGGCATTGCAAAAGGCGACAGGGAAGCCAACTGGGCGCAGTGGGGCCGCAACTATGCTTTTTTCGATGCGCCGGTGGGGCTGATCTTCACCATCGACAAGGATCTTGGCCCGATGAGCTATCTTGATGTCGGGCTGTTTATGCAGACCTTTATGTTGAGCGCCACGGCACATGGGCTTGCGACCTGCGCACAGGGGGCGTGGAACAATTACTGGTCGGTGACCCGCCGCATTCTGGACATTTCCGATGACGAATACATCATATGCGGTCTGTCACTTGGCTATGAGGACAAGACCGCTATCGTGAACACGCTGGTGTCAGAACGCGAACCTGTCGCTACGTTCGCGACGCTGCATGGATTTTAGACAGTCTGAAAACTCAGGCGGTTCAGATCGGCGCGGATATCTTCCTCGCCGCTGCGCGGCTTCATGGTCATCCAAGGCAGTTTCAGTCCTCTGACATGACCGGCCATAAGAATGGCATTGCGTTCACGTGCCCCTGGCTCGTCGAGCACACACACATTTTCAAAGGCAGCTTTGACCTCTGATACAATCCGCCTCAGAGTCAGGTCGTGGTCATCCGCAAGGAAAACATTAGCGACAAGCACTCCCTTGCCCGACAGGTGAACGGCAACCGATCTGAAGAACTCTGCGTCAGCCAGATGGGCTGGGATATCACCACCCTGATAGGCATCCAGAATAATCGCATCAAACAGCATATCGGTTTCTGCAAGCCAGGTGGCACCATCAGCGACATGAAACGGAATGGAGTCTGGCACACCGAAATACCGCCGTGCGATATAGGAAGAGGCCGGGTTGATGTCGACGATGGTCAGCTTTTTGTGAATCGCTGACAGCATTGTAGCAAGCGCGCCGCCGCCGCATCCTATCATCAGAATGCGCTCAGCTCCGGCCTGCTGCACCAGGCTGAACAGGGCGTGGATATAGCTGGAAAGGCTGACGCCGCGCCCGTCGCTTTCGCTTTGATGACAGCCGCCCTGTGCGTAGACGAGGGCACCGGTTCTGGTGATCTGTGCAATGGTGATCTCACCGAACGGACTTTCGACCCGTTCCAGAATGAGCGCGCGATGTTGTTTCCGTTGCATCGGATGGTCTGGCTTTGCAGGCTACCATTAGCCACCGTGAACGTTAAAAAGGATTTAGGGTGGCTCCGAGACTTTACTCGTCGTCGATAGGGGTCATGCGCTTCCAGCGCTGGTTCGCGCCTTTGTGACAAGGGAAAGCAATGATCGGCACGCCGGTAGCAAGCTGTCCGCCGGCAGCATCCAGGCACATATCATTACCGTTCTTGATCTGGTCGTTATCGAGCAATCTCCACCGCTGACGAATATTGCTCGCGTCGCAACGATACATCGTCACGATATCACCGCTCTGAGGCCCAGCCGTCAGACACCCGCCTTCCCCCAGGATGCGGAAGATGGCGGGGTTGTTGGTTGACTCTACACGAAAGCCTTCAAACCGCGCGTTCCGGCAATTTTGCAGACTCGCTGACCCGTTCTGGACATTGATACACAGATTGATGTCATCGCGCGGATGGATGAACACGGCGACATAGGCTGATGCTGCGCCTGTCAATGTTATGGCTGTAACAAGGCTGGCGAGAGACGCTGTGGCGAATTTCATCATGATGGTGAAGATGGCTCCTTGCACTGTTTTGCGCCGCAATAGGCAGGTGACACCAGAAATATGACATCATTGCGAATGCGGGCAAACACCGCTTTATGTGCGGTCTCATGTCTGAGTCTGATGCCTCCGCGTCGCGTCCGCCCCTGAGGACTGTGTTCCGCCACCGGAACTATCGGCTGTTCTTTTCGGGTCAGCTGCTCTCGCTCATGGGATCGTGGATGCAGACCATTGGCCAAGCGTGGCTTGTCTACAGACTGACCGGTTCTCCGCTAACCCTCGGAATTATCGGTTTTTTCCAGCACGGTCCGTTATTTCTCCTCGCGCCCTTCGGAGGTACGATTGCAGACAGGGTAGACCGGCGCACTCTCATCATTCTGACGCAGACAGGCTTCCTTCTCCAGGCGGTCGTGTTGGCCGTGCTTTCTTTCACGGGCGTAGCGCAGGTCTGGCATGTTGCGGCACTGGCATTTTGTTATGGATTGTTGAACGCGGTCGATATCCCGGCTCGCCAATCCTTCACGGTAGAAATGGTTGGCCGTGACGATATGCAAAGCGCCATCGCGCTGAACTCCATCCTGTTCAATATCGCGCGGGTAGCAGGTCCGGCCATCGCGGGGATCGTTATTGCGGCGATTGGCGAGTCTTGGTGTTTCGCACTGAACGCTGTTTCATATCTGGCCGTCCTCTGCAGTCTTGCTCTGATGACCGTTACGACGAGCACGAAGCCGCCGGTCAACAGCAAGACGCTTCAGGATCTCGCTGATGGTTTTCGTTATGTGACCCGGCATCGCGCCATCCGGACAGCGCTTCTAGCGCTGGCCCTGTCGAGTTTTGCGGGTGGACCTTACCTCACCATGATGCCCGTATTTGCCAGAGAAGTGCTTGGGGGCGACGCAGACACATATGGGTTGCTGATGACCGGAGTGGGTATGGGCGCATTGGGCGGTGCTTTTGTGATGGGGCGGTTGCGCGGACGTATGCTGTCGCTGGCTCCTACACTTGCCGCAATGGGCTTTGGCATTTGTCTTGTGGCGTTCAGTCAAACGGACCGATTGCCGCTGGCGTTTGTGATGGTGCTTCCCACTGCGTTTTTCCTGATGTTGCAGGGTAGCTCGACCAATATCGCTATTCAGTTGCAGGTCGACGACCGGATGCGCGGGCGCGTGATGGCGTACTACACCATGTCATTTCTGGGGATGATGCCATTTGGAGCGCTATTTACTGGCTGGTTAGCGGATCAGATTGGGGTGGCAAATGCGCTGACATTTGGTGGCGCGGTATGCTCTCTTGTTGCGCTCACCTTCCTTGTTCTCAAGCGACGTTAATCATTGTTAGGAGGGACAACCGCAACGCGTAGATCAGCTTAAACGTTAACGAATGAACCAATCCCTGAGTGTAATTCCTTAACGAAGAACCTGAATCTTAACCATTTTTTCCTGTTAACCTGAACAAAATCCTTTCAATAATGATTAAAATAGTATTAAGTATGAGGCCTCGCAGGTTGTCTGAGAGAGGAGTAAATCATGCGTAAGATTGTTGCAGGTTTGAGCCTCGTTGGTCTGGCCGTTCCGGCCCATGCCGACATCTTCGTGGCTTCGGCTTCGTCTGGTTCATCGACGGCGCTCGTGGCCGGTGTGCTGGCTGCTGCCGCCGCCGCGGTTATCTACCGCAAGCGCGCCTCGTAAGGCGCGTTCCTTTCGGGACAGAAAGTCCTGCTTTTACCTTGAGTGGCCGCCCATCATGGGCGGCCTTTTCTTTGGCGGATCAACCATATCCGGCAAAACCCGCACAGCATCGCGCATGTTGTGTAACAATGCGACATGACCTTCACGCTTCGATCCTGGGCCGTATGTATCGCGATTGGCGTGAGTATTGGGCCGGCGGCAATGGCGGGGGAGGCGAATATCGCGGGGCGTTATGCCTGCGCACTGACGGGCGTTTTCAAAATCCCAGGGCCCATGCTGATCCTGAACGCTGATGGCACCTATGCCACAGACCGCAACGTCCAGACGGGGACTTGGTCAAGACTGGGCGGCAGTATCGCGTTCACTGGCGGACTGATGGCCAGCCACACAATTGCGCTGTTGCCGAAACATGGCCTGCGCCTCAGCAGAAAAGTCTTCTGCTCCAGAATAGCCATGCCAGAGCCAGCCGAGGCCGTGAAGCCGCCCGTAACAGTGACACCTGTGTACGCGCCTGAGCAGGCCCCGCAGTCGGTCAAGCCCAAGCTCACCAAGGTGCCAAAGCACCGCAAGACATAAGGAAAAGGTGGAGGGATTCTGTTGCCCAGCTCCCTCCGGGCTGCGCTTACCTGTTAGGCAGCGAGGGCCATTTCATTGTCGTTGGCACCTATGCGACGACCCGATAACGGCGGATATCATACCGAGCAAAAGCCACGTCTTTACACGTCCGTCGATGCTATTTCGCCCCCAATAGCCGGGTCTCGTGAGGCCCGTCTGGTGGAGGCGCCGGGTACCGCCCCCGGGTCCGATCCGCTTATTACACGCGCGTTTATCGCCATAGCCGGGCAAGCCGGCAGGGATGAATATAGTGCATCGCGCGCGCTTTTGCACCCCCTTCAGGCGGGGACCAGATAATCCGCTCCTGGCCGTGCCGTGCTGATGAGCCCCATCTTCTTCAGGTAATCCGAGAACGCCGCATAGCGCGCCACATCAGCAGCCCGTGTGACATGCGCGAAGCGGGGCAGGGTGTCAGCAAACGCCTTGCGGTTGAGTGCGTCGTCAAGCTGCGGTTTACTCTCGATAAACATCTGCCAGGCTTTGTCTGGCGCATTCACCGTGAAACCCACCGCTTCCTGTATGGCGTCCATCATGGCGCGCATCTCGGCGCTGGCGGCGTGATCTTTGTGGGCAACGAAAATCAGCTCGTCGTAGAACGGCACACCATGAGCTTCCACGAAGAACGGCTTTGCGCTCTTGCCTTCGCCCGCCAGAATGTTGAGTTCATAGTTGCGATAAGCGCCGATGACGGCATCAACCGTGCCCGCCATCAATGACTGTGCCAGCGCGAAGTTCACATTGACGATCTCAACGTCCTTCAGCGTCAACCCCGCCGTGCCCAGCATGGTGGAAAGCAGTGCATCCTCAAACCCGCCCACCGAGTTGCCAATCTTGCGGCCCTTGAGGTCGGCAATCGTGTTGATGCCCTTATCACCCAGGGCCAGCAGCATGTTCAGAGGCATGTCGATCAACACCCCTGTGCGCAACAGTGGCAGACCTTGATCCACCTGCATGGTCAGCTGAGGCTGGTAGGAAATAGCGGCGTCGGCCTGTCCTGCCGCCACCAGCTTGGGTGGATCATTTGGGTCGGCGGGTTCGATGATCTCGACCTTCAAACCACGGCTGGCGAAGGCCCCCATTTTTTCAGCGACAATTACCGGCACATGATTGGGGTTGAGATACCAGTCGAGCAGCAGCTTGAACGGCTTCAAGTCGCGCGCTGTGCTGGCGGGAGCGGGCAGCACATCTGCCTTTGCCGCGCCCAGAACAGGCAGGGCAGCCGCAGCACTGACCGCGGTAAGAAGATTTCGGCGGTTGAATGTCAAACTGTTTCCCTGAGCCATGGCGTGAGCCTCCTTGCCAGCATGTCGATCAAGGCGGTGAAGGCCACCGCCAGCGCAAAAAGCAGAATGAGGGCTGCGAACATCAGCGGCGTCTGTGATCGCGCATTGGCCCAGAGCATGACATAGCCCAGCCCTTCGCTGGCCCCGGCCCATTCGCCGATCACCGCAGCAATTGCCGCAACGCCTGCACCCGTGCGCAGACCAGTGCTGAGCGCTGGCAGAGCCGCAGGCAGAATGATGTGACGCAGCGTGCGAAGACGCGCTGGCCAGCCATCACCAGCCATGACTTTGGCTGCTTCCAGAAGCGATTGAGGTGTGCGGCGCAGGCCATCAGCAAAAGCAATGGCGACGGGGAAGAAGATGACCAGAGCCGCCAGCGCGATCTTCGGTGCCAGGCCATAGCCCATCCAGACGACGAGCAGCGGTGCCAATGCAAAAACCGGAAACGCCTGACTGGCGACAAGCAGGGGATTGAGCACAAACCGCACGGGGGCAGAGGTCGCCATCGCCAGAGCGCACAGAATGCCGATAAGTGCACCGGTCAGAAATCCCAGAACCATCTCGATAGCCGTGATGGCAGCATTGTGCAGCAGGAAATCATGCTGCGCCCAGCCCGCTGCCCATGTCTCCGGTGGCGACGGCAGGATGAAGCGCGGCAGGCCAAGAAGGGCGCTCGCCAGCCACCACAACGCCACAAGTGCGGCCATCGCCGTCAGAGAAGAAAGCGCCAGCCTCATGACACGCTCTCAAGAGCGGCGAGCAAGTGCAGATAGTGATCGCGCAAGGCTGGCCCTGCTGGGTCGCGCAGGCTCACGCCCGCACCGGGCAGATGTTCGTCAAGCACGGTGCGTACTGGCATGCCGCCAAGCACAATGACACGGTCTGCCATAGCGAGGGCCTCGAACGGGTCATGCGTGACAAGGACGACGCTGCGGCCATGGAGCATTCTGCGTGTCAGTTCCTGAACGGTGCGACGTGTGATGGCATCCAGTGCGGCGAAGGGTTCATCCAGCAAGGCAACCGGACGATTTTCGTAGAGCAGCCGGGCCAACGCCACGCGCTTGCGCATACCGCCCGACAGTGCGCCCGGCCTTTTGGCCCCCGCCTCAAGACCGACCTGTTCCAGCAGCGTTCGGGCACGGCTCATGTCGGGCCGCACACCGCGAAGACGGTCACCGAGAATTACATTTTCAAGTGGGTCAGCCCAGGGCAGCAGGGCATCATCCTGCGTCATCAGGGCCACCGGCGCGCTGGTTTGCACCACGCCGCTGGCCGGCTTCAGCAGGCCGGCAATCAGGCGCAACAGTGTGGACTTGCCAGCACCGCTTGGCCCCAGCACGGCCACGAATTCACCGGCACGGACGGTCAGATCAAATTGACCGAACAACAGCGCGCCGTCAAAACCGGCGCGCACATTATGCAAGACCACAGGCGTGTGTTCGGCCTCAATGCTCAAGTCCCGTCCCTCCGCCGGTTCTAACCGGATCAGGTTCTGGGGTCGTTCCTTGCTGGAACCTCTCAGCCGCGCACCGTGCGGCTCCCCCCGGATGAAAGTTCTGTATAACGGGCGCGTCATGAAACTGCGAGTCGAAACATGAAACGGCTGGGAGCTGTGCTGATGGCGGCGATACTGGCGGCCTGTGGTGGACGCGCCAGCACCCCGACGCCTCTGCACTGGGAGACGGCGGCGCTGCAAATCGAAACGGTCAGTGGGACGCACCGGTTCACCGTTGAGGTGGCGGATGATGAAGCCGAACGCGAACGCGGCCTTATGTTCCGGACACAGATGAATGCGGATGCCGGTATGATCTTCATCTACCCCGATGTGTCCGAACAGACCATGTGGATGAAGAATACGGTGCTGCTACTCGACATGGTGTTCATGCAGGCGGATGGCACAGTGAGCCATCTGGTGCAGGGCGCTGTGCCATACAGTCGCGATTTCATCCATTCCGGCGGGCCCGTGAAGGCCGTACTTGAGTTGAACGCGGGCACGGCGGCGCGCATTGGCGTGAAGCCGGGCGACAGAGTGCGGTTTGAAGCGTTCGGGAATGCAACGCCATGAGTGCCGAGGCCGAAAACATGCCGCCGCCGCCGGGCTATGTGCCGGCCACCATGCGCGGGCCGTTCACAATGCATAACGGCCCTATCTACACCTTCGATGAAGGCGACATCTGGAAGCGCGGCTTTCGTGTGCTGCGCCGTCATTGCAACGGCTTTGGCCTTGTTCATGGCGGCTGGTTCATGAGCTTTGCCGATGGGCTGCTGGCCGAGGCGGTGTATCGGGCAGCAGGTGCGCCAGGTCTGACGGTGCGCATGAACTCGGACTTTCTGGCGAGCGCCCGGATCGGCGACTGGGTGGAAGGCACGGCCCGCACCAGCCGGGTGACGCGCTCGCTGGCCTTCACCGATTGCGAGATCACGGTGGGGGCGCGCCTCGTCTTTACGGCCTCGGCGGTCTTCAAGCTGATGGAGGCGCATGCCGCCCGTGCCCGACGCCGGGAAGCGGGTCTGACCGCCCCATCCGGGGAGACTTGAGTTCTTAACGTCTGACGTGATAGGCCCTCGCCACGTCGGAAGTTCGGACCCACGATTCCGGGGCGTAGCGCAGCCTGGTAGCGCATCTGCTTTGGGAGCAGAGGGTCGCGTGTTCGAATCACGCCGCCCCGACCATCTGGGTTCGACTTTGAAAAGGGGATGCCATGCTTGCCCGCATCTATCGTCCGGCCAAGACGGCCATGCAGTCTGGTCAGGCGCGCAGCCAGGACTGGGTGCTTGAATACGAGCAGACCCAGCGCCGTGAAGTCGAACCCTTGATGGGCTGGACCTCAACAGGCGATACACTGACCCAGCTGCGCATGAGCTTTGATAGCCGCGAGGACGCCGTCGCCTATGCCAAGGCGCATGAGATACCCTATCAGGTGTTTGAGCCGCGTGATCGCAAGCCGAACCTGAAAGCCTATGCGGACAATTTCCGTTTTGATCGCAGAGGTCTGTGGACCCACTAGGCATCACCCGGCTGCTTCTGCCTTCCTGACACAGCCTTCGACCGGGCGGCTGGCGCTGGCTCATGGGGTTGAACCGCGTTTTCAGGAAAACAGGCGGTAATTCGCTTCGATAGAACGGCACTTTTCCGCGCTTTTCCTATTCGTTCCCCGGTTTTGACGAAAACGCCGTGTGGCGAGACCGCGACGCCGCCATTTGGGTTGAACCGCGATTTTCGGGTTTTGCTTCGATATTGCCTCACGGATATTGGCTAAGCGATTGGAAAGCGGCGTGGCGATGTCGTACTGCCTACTGACCGGCGGGAGGAAGATATAGGATAAAAAACCTTCAATTCAAGAGCCCTGTCCGTGAAAGTGCAGATGGTGAAATCATTCCGCGTGGCATTCCGGTTGGATGGGACGCCCGGCATTGGATGCAGGCAAATGCCTGCTTTTTCGCCCGTGCACGGAACGAAGCACTGCGTGTATCGGTCACCGATATCCGGATGGGGAGAAGCCCCTCCGCGCGCAGCTTCTCGCGGTGCTTCTGCACCTTGGCACGAGAGGAAGCGGGCTTGTCACGTTTAATCTTGATAAACAAAAAAAGGCCCGGCGCTGAGGCCGGGCCTTTTGCTGTTCACGCCAGTCAATTAGCTCAACTACACCCACTTGTCGAGCCGCAGGTGTCGCATTTCATGCAGGTGCCGTTGCGCACCAGCGTGAAATTGCCACAGCTCCCGCAGGCATCTCCTTCATAGCCCTTCAGGCGCGCCTCGGCGCGGCGCTTGCCCTCGGTTTCACGCTTTAGGCGGGTGAGTTCAGCGGGTGAGAGTTTGGTCTCAGCCTTGGCGATCATTTCCGACACGCGGTTGACCGTTGTGACCTCCGCCGTTTCCACCAGACGCACGACCGGCTTTTCCACTACCTGCACACCGATCTGGTTGCGGATGTCATCCAGCCGTTCGGAAATGTTCAGGTCGAACGCCGTTTCGGTGTCAATGGCGCGAGCTGCGCCGGAACGCTCCACCACGCCCAGCGAGCGGCCACGCACGAAGCCGCTGGAAACCGCACGCTCCACTGCGGGGCGCTTCAGCGCCGTGCGGTCCTGATCTTCTCCACCGCCCAGGTCTTCGTCATCGTCATCACGCGGCACCACATGGGCGAGGTCGTGACGGCCAAGATAGGAGACCGCCAGTTCGCGGAAGATGTAATCGAGCACGCTGGTCGCGTTCTTGATGGAATCGTTGCCCAGCACGAGGCCCGCCGGTTCGAACTTCGTGAAGACGAAGGCTTCGACATATTCTTCCAGCGGCACGCCGTATTGCAGGCCCAATGAAATGGCGATGGCGAAATTGTTCATCAGGCTGCGGAAGGCGGCGCCTTCCTTGTGCATGTCGATGAAGATCTCGCCGATCTTGCCGTTTTCGTATTCGCCGGTGCGCAGATAAACCTTGTGCCCGCCAACCTCAGCCTTCTGGGTGTAGCCCTTGCGGCGGCCGGGTAGCTTTTCGCGCCGGGCGTGTTCGCGCACCCGCTCGATGATCTTTTCAACGATGCGTTCCGTCACCTGCACCGCACGTTCGGCCTGTGGTGCGGCGACCAGCGTTTCTACTGCATCGTCGTCATTGTCGTTATCGGCAATGAGCTGCGACGAGAGCGGCTGGCTGAGCTTCGAGCCATCGCGGTAGAGCGCGTTCGCCTTCAGGGCCAGCTTCCACGACAGCATATAGGATTCGCCGCATTCCTTCACGCCAGCGGCGTTCGGCATGTTAATGGTCTTGGAAATCGCACCGGAAATGAACGGCTGTGCCGCTGCCATCATGCGGATATGGCTTTCCACCGAAAGGAACCGCTTGCCGGTGCGCCCGCATGGGTTGGCGCAGTCAAAGACCGCCAGGTGCCTGTCCTGCAGATGCGGCGCGCCTTCCAGCGTCATCGCGCCGCACACAAAGAGGTTCGCGGCCTCGACCTCGGCCTTCGCGAAGCCAAGATGTCCGAGCATATCGAAATTGCCGTCATCAAGCTGTTCGTCGGAAAGACGCAGCACGTCGCGGCAGAAATCCTCGCCCAGTGTCCAGCGATTGAAGACGAAGCGGATGTCGAACGCGGTGGCGAGCGCGGCTTCCACGGTGGCGATCTGTTCATCGCCAAAGCCCTTGGCGCGCAGGGCATTGTGGCCAAGCGCGTTGGCGCCTTTCAGCGTGCCGCGCCCCACCGCATAGTTGATGATATCGTCGCGCTGCTCAACGGAATAGCCGAGCGCGGCAAGGGCTTCCGGCACTGACTGGTTGATGATCTTGAAATAGCCGCCGCCCGCCAGCTTCTTGAACTTCACCAGCGCGAAGTCAGGTTCGATGCCGGTCGTGTCGCAATCCATGACAAGGCCAATCGTGCCGGTCGGCGCGATCACGGTGGCCTGCGCGTTGCGATAGCCGTTGAGACCGCCCAGCATCAGCGCGCTGTCCCACGCTTTGCGGGCGGCGTCGGCGAGCCCCGACACTGGCACCTTGTCGGCCTTCAGCGGCACCGGCGCGATGCCAACCTTTTCGTATCCGGCGTGCTCGCCATAGGCCGCGCGACGGTGATTGCGGATGACCCGCAGCATGTGATGCGCATTGCGGGCATAGCCGGGGAACGCGCCCAGCTCACCGGCCATCTGGGCGGATGTGGCATAGGAAACACCAGTCATCAGTGCGGTGATGGCTCCTGCGATGGCACGACCTTCCTCGCTGTCATAGGCAAGGCCCGATGACATCAGCAGGCCGCCGATATTCGCAAAGCCAAGGCCCAGCGTGCGGTACTTGTAAGACAGATCGGCGATTTCCTTCGACGGGAACTGCGCCATCAGCACCGAGATTTCCAGCACGATCGTCCACAGACGGCAGGCATGTTCAAAGCCTGCAATGTCGAACTGCTTCACGCCGTTCGCGTCCTCGGTGCGGAAGGTCAGCAGGTTCAGCGAGGCGAGGTTGCAGGCCGTGTCGTCCAGAAACATATATTCCGAACATGGATTGGATGCGCGGATCGGCCCTGACTCAGGGCAGGTGTGCCAGTCATTGATGGTCGTGTGGAACTGGATGCCGGGGTCGGCGCAGGCCCACGCCGCATAGGAAATCTTGTCCCACAGCTCACGCGCGTTCAGCGTCTTGTGCACCTTGCCAGAGGTGCGGCGCGTCAGGTTCCAGTCGCCGCCGGTTTCCACAGCGCGCAGGAATTCGTCCGTGACACGGATCGAATTGTTGGAGTTCTGGCCTGAGACAGACAGATAGGCCTCCGAATCCCAGTCGGTGTCGTAGGTGCGGATTTCGAGGTTGGAATAGCCCTGCTTGGCGAAGTGGATGACGCGCTGGATATAGTTTTCCGGGATCAGCGCTTTCTTCGCGGCCTTCACTTCGCGCTTCAGGGCCGGGTTTTTGGCCGGATCGAAACAATCATCGGCATGGCCGTCGCAGTTGCGGCAGGCCTTCATGATGGCGCTGAGGTGCTGCTCCATGGTCTTGGAGCCGGTGACCAGTGCGGCGACCTTCTGTTCCTCGATCACCTTCCAGTCGATGAATTCCTCAATATCAGGGTGATCGACATCGACGACCACCATCTTGGCGGCGCGCCGTGTGGTGCCACCAGACTTGATCGCGCCCGCCGCGCGGTCACCAATTTTCAGGAAGCTCATCAGGCCCGATGACTTGCCGCCGCCGGCCAGTGACTCATTTTCACCGCGCAGGCTGGAAAAGTTCGAGCCCGTGCCCGAGCCGTATTTGAACAGGCGCGCTTCGCGCACCCACAGGTCCATGATGCCGCCCTCGTTCACAAGGTCGTCGGCAACGCCCTGAATGAAGCAGGCATGCGGCTGCGGGTGTTCATAGGCCGACTCTGAACGGGTCAGCTTGCCGGTCTGATAATCGACATAGAAATGGCCCTGACCGGGGCCGTCGATGCCGTAGGCCCAATGCAGGCCGGTGTTGAACCATTGCGGCGAATTGGGTGCGGCCATCTGCATGGCCAGCATGTGGCGCAGTTCGTCATAGAAGGCGCGGGCGTCTTCCTCGCCATCAAAATAGCCGCCCTTCCAGCCCCAATAGGTCCAGGTGCCTGCGAGACGGTCGAACACCTGTTTCGCCGAGGTCTCGCCGCCATCTGTGGCTGCGGCTTCTGCTGGAGCCTTGCGCCAAAGCCATGAAGGGACAGCGTTTTCCTCAACCGCCTTCAGATTGGCGGCGACGCCCCGGCGGCGGAAATATTTCTGCGCCAGCACGTCGCTGGCAACCTGGCTCCAGCTTTCAGGGACTTCGATATTGTCCTGCCGGAAAACGACCGAGCCATCGGGGTTTCGGATCTCGCTGGTGGTGGTACGGAAGGCGATGCCTTCGTATGCGTCTGATTTTCCGGCAGTAAAGTGGCGGTTGATACGCATCGTGCAAACAGCCCCGATCAGAAGTGACACCCAACAAAGACGAGTCTGCCCAAGGACGCTGCGCGCAGTTTGCACGCGATCGCCCCAATCCCATGATCAGGCTTGGTTTTCCCCGTCTGCCCCAGTCCGGGCCGGCCCTGTCTGAGTGGATCCATCTTGCCCTGCCCACCAAGATTCAGGGGCTGGTCTCTGCCTCAGTCAGTTTCCGAAGCGAACCATCTTTGGGCGGCCTGTGCAACAGATTTTGAGATAATTTTTAGGGAAGCCACCATATGTAGCGTGAAACGATGTTTCGCCGTGTGGAATAGACGGCTTCTCTCAATCACTTAACCATAGACCTTTGGACCTAAAATAATTGTCGCAGAAATGTCTTGACCCATGAATGTCTGAGTCGTCCCACGTGTATGACACCACATGGAATGGTGGGGCGCCCGTATACCGCGCCGGGTGGACTGGCGTGAGGATATAACCAGAACAAGAGACAGGCGGAATCAGTGGGCGATTGCCGTTGCCCACGCGATTGGCGATAAGGCGTCAACGTGATTCAACGGAGCGCCCAATGGGTCTCATCAGTTCGATCTTCACTTGGTGGAACGGCGCGACCGCCGGTGCCTATCTGAAAACCATGACCAGCGGGGTTCTGGTCGGGAAAGACGAGCAGGGCAATCGCTACTATCGAGACTCGAAGAATGTGAAACGCTGGGTCATCTACAAAGGGCTGGCCGAGCCTTCGCGGGTGCCGCCGGAATGGCACCACTGGTTGCATCACACCAGTGATGTGCCGCCATCACAGGAGCCCCCAGTGATGAAACCTTGGGAAAAGCCACATGTGCCCAATATGACCGGAACGCCTTATGCCTACCGGCCAAAGGGCAGTCTTTATGCCGAGGGTCAGCGCCCCAAGGCGACCGGTGACTACGAAGCCTGGTCTCCATAAAGTGACGCCGTCATTCAGCCGCAATCCAGCGTATCGTAGAGCACCATGAACACGCGGCGGTCATTAAGCCTTTCTGTGGTGGCTCTGGGCGCGGGCGTATTGACCCTTGCTTGGGCCCAGGAAACAGCTGCGCCTTCGCTGGCTGCATCACCCGCGCCCTCGACCGCGCCTGTTTCAGCGCCCCCTGATGAAAAACCCGTGGTCAAAATTGATCTGGCGAAGCTGGGCACGATCAAAGACACCGGCACGATGGATGATGCGGTTCCCGACGAAAAGGGTGTGCGCCGCTCCATCGTGATGGGTGGCCTGGACAAGATCACGGCACGCACCACGCGCTTTGAAGCGCCTGTTGGCGTGACGGTGCGCTACAAGAAGCTGCTGATCACACCGCACACCTGTTATGTGCGTCCGCCCGAAGAAATCCCTGAAACAAGCGTCTTCGTGGATATCGCTGAAAGTGGTGGCAAAGACGCCAATGATGCGACGCGTCTCTATTCTGGCTGGATGTTTGCGTCCAGCCCCGGCCTGAATGGGCTTGAGCATCCGGTCTATGATGTGTGGGTTATCGGCTGCAAGGTCGATGACCCGAAGAACCCCGGTGCGCCAACCTATGTCGAACCTAAGGTTGATGATGCGGCCAGCGACAAACCTTCTATCGACGATGATGTGAAGGACGACGGCAGCGCCCGTGAATGAAACACGGCATCGTGTTTCAGTGCAGTGGCGAGACGTTCTTTGTAATCATCACGCGGGATTTCAACCGCACCGAACTGCGACAGGTGAGGCGTTAGATACTGCGTATCGAGCAGCTGATAGCCACCTGTCCTCAGCACTTCGACCAGTGCCCAAAGTGCGACTTTGCTGGCATCGCGGCGGCGGCTGAACATGCTTTCGCCAAAGAACGCGGCACCCAGCGAAACGCCATATAAACCGCCCACAAGTGTGCTGCCTTCAAAACATTCAATGGAATGAGCGTGTCCATGCTCGAATAGCTCCGTGTAAAGATCAACGATCTCGTCATTGATCCACGTTTCTTCGTGGCCAGGGCGAGGTTCTGCGCAGGCACGCATGACATGTTCAAATGCGGTATCAACGCTGATGCGGTAAGGGCGCTGGCGGATCGTCCGCTTCAGCCGGTGCGGAACATGGAACGCATCCAGAGGGATGACGCCGCGCATCTCAGGATCGAACCAGTATAGCTCTGGGTCGTCCCGCGACATCGCCATCGGAAACACACCGATGGCATAGGCTCTGAGGAGCGTTGGCGCATCCAGACCAGACATTTCAGGGCTGCGGCTTTAAGTCACATTTGACATGCATCGTGCGCATCATAATGTGCCTTTCAGCGCGAGTTGCGCAACTCCCCCGGGATAAGGGCTACATCGCATGCGTTGGAAAAAAGCAACGAGCTGTTTCACAGCGTTGGCCTTTTCACTTGGGCAGATTGCGGGTGCATCAACCCCACAGAGCCTTGCTGACAGTATGATTGCAACCGCTGATGCACTCGACAAACTGGCAGAAGCTGCCCCTCGTATTGATTATGATGTGACAGAGCGCGCCAGAACCATCGGCGCTGATCCAGCCTCCCTCACATCATGGGTGGCCGCAAATACTGTTCACGACACGTATCGCGGCAGTCTGAAAGGTGCACAGGGCACGCTGGAAGATCGTCGCGGGAACAGCCTTGATCGTGCGTTACTGCTTGCCTCCATGATCAAGGCGTCAGGCGGGGAGGTACGGTTGGCCCGCACGACTTTGCCAACCGATGTCGTCACGAAGCTGGCCGCAAGTCTTTCTACGCAACAGCACATTGCCTCACCGCTCATCGGCAATGACATCTCAGGGCCAATACTCAGCGAGCTGGCGGCTGATCCGCGCGTCAATGGCGCCGCTTTGAAGTCCGGGAGCGCGGACTCTGACACAGCAGTGACGGATGCCCTCAAGGCTCGGGCCGTCGCTATGTCCACGCGTTTGCAAGCAGACGTTGCACCTGCGCTGGCATCCGCGCCACCGGCTGATCTGACGCTTGCGCTGGCGGATCACTGGTGGGTGCAGGTGCGGTCGGGCGGCACATGGGTTGACTATGACCCTGATGCAGCTGCCATCGGACCACAGACGGCGACGTCTACGCTGTCTCCTGACAGCGTTCCCAATGATGCCACGCACAGCACGACGGTTCGCTTTATTGCGGAAACGGTCGGGGCAGATGGCAAGCTCTCCTCGAAAACTGTCCTGGAAAAGACACTGACAACGCCGCAAGTGAATGGGCGTATCGTGTTTTTGTCATTTCAGCCCGTCGATGCCACGGATATGGGGGCTGTCGATCTGGAATCTGAACAGGCAATCAACGGAATGGCCGCGGGCGCTGTGTGGCTGCCAATGCTGCTCACGGATGAGGAAACAAAGCAGTCTCTCATTCTGGCCGATGGATCACTGGAAGAGGCCACCGAGGCTAATATACAGCGTTACAAGAATGCGACGGCCGGGTCCCTGGCGGGTTCGGCAAGCGGGATTGACGCGATCGGGCCGGACGCTGACTCCACAGATTCTGCGGGCAGCAAACAAAGCGGGTTCACGGCCGCATGGATTGAGTTCGAGGTCGTGACGCCGGGCGAAAAAACCGTAACGCAGCGCCGTGTCGTGTTTGATGTCATTGGCGATGATGAACGCGAGGACGGCATATTCACGGGCGTGCTTGATGATGCAGCGCTGCGCACGCGCGGCCTGGCGATGCGATCTGTTTCATCCATGGTGTTGCAGGGTGGAGCTGTTTCACCGGCCAGGATGCTATCGCGTCTTGCACCTCATATGGCGTTGGCGCGCCGCGCGACGGCTGCCTGGGTTCTGGGCGGAGCGCCTGACTCACCGCCCTCGTATGATGAAAGGTTTTTGCCTTCCAATCTGCCTTTGAATCTGTGGGCGCTGGAACGGCCTTTTGCTGGCGCCATGACTTCAACGAATATCGCCCTTCAGCGCGCTTCATTCGAGGTATCAGACGGGCAGCTCGTCGCAACTGAAGGCTTCGATATCATTGCGAACCCGACTGCTGCACCTAACGCAGCCGACCGCATTTCAGCGGGTGTCGCTGATACCTTGCAGGAGCATATGCTGCTGGGTGAGCCAACCGGCATGCACAACACGGCTGCTGCGTATGAGGCTGACATCAAAGCTGGTAAAGTCTGGAAACTGATCAAGCCGAGTGAAGGGGCAGCCTTTTACGCGCCGGAGATGCCGACAAATGTCGCGTCACTCATCAAAAATGATCTGGCACAGGGCTATGCAGTTCTGCTCCCGGCAGATCGGCTCACTGCAGATGTGGTGTGGTGGCGGGTTGACCCAGCAACCGGTCAAACGCTGGGCATGTCACCCTACGGCGGCTCTACCATTCTGGAAAAGGTAATTATTACTGGTAGTGTGGCGCTGGTTATTTGGGCCACAATGGTCCGGATTTGCCGCTCCAATGGAGGCAAAAAGCCCGGCCAATCTTTGGCGGGCTGTTTTGCAGATGCCATAAGCACCAAGCTTTCGAAATGGGCTAACGAAAAAGTCGGCGGCCTTGGAAAGATTGGGTCAGAGGAATTGTGGAAGTAGGGCGCGTTGCGCAGCCATCAGACTGCGCAACCTCGCTCATCCCGCGTTACGTGCGAGGAACTCTTCCAGCCAGTGAATGTGATAGTCGCCGTTCTGGAAGTCCGGCTCGCGCATCAGTTTCTGGAACAGCGGTATGGTCGTTTCCACGCCATCCACCACAAACTCATCCAGTGAACGTCGCAGCCGCATGAGACATTCATTGCGGTTGCGACCATGGACGATCAGCTTGCCGATCAGGCTGTCGTAATAGGGCGGGATGGCGTAACCGGCATAGGCCGCACTGTCGACACGCACGCCAAGTCCGCCTGGCGTATGCCAGTTGGTAATTTTCCCAGGTGAGGGCCGGAAGGTCACCGGATTTTCTGCATTGACGCGGCACTCGATGGCGTGGCCACGAAACTCGATATCGGCCTGCGTCAATCCAAGCGGCGCACCATTGGCCACACGGATCTGTTCGCGCACGAGGTCAAGCCCGGTGATCATCTCGGTGATCGGGTGCTCCACCTGAAGCCTGGTATTCATCTCGATGAAATAGAACTGCCCGTTCTCATACAGGAACTCGACCGTCCCGACGCCGATATAGCCGAGCTTGCGCATGGCATTGGCGACGATGCTGCCAATCTCAGCGCGCTGTTCAGCGTTGAGGGCAGGGGATGTCGCTTCTTCCAGCACTTTCTGGTGGCGACGCTGTAGCGAACAGTCGCGCTCGCCCAGATGCAATGCGGTGCCATGCATGTCGCACAGCACCTGCACCTCGATATGACGGGGCGTCGATAGATATTTCTCGATATAAACCGTGTCGTCACCAAAGGCTGACTTGGCTTCTGATCGCGCCAGGCTAAGCGCTGTCATCAGCGCTTCTGGCTTTTCAGCGATCTTCATGCCGCGTCCACCGCCACCGGCAGCTGCCTTGATAAGAACCGGAAAACCGATCTCATCGGCGATGCGAGGGGCTTCGGCATCGGTGACCGCACCGTCAGATCCGGGTACGCACGGAATGCCCAATGCAATGGCCGTTTTCTTGGCCTGCACTTTATCACCCATGACGCGGATATGTTCCGCTGTCGGGCCGATAAAGGTGATGTTGTGCGCGGTGACGATTTCAGCAAAGCGCGCATTCTCGCTTAAGAAGCCGTAGCCCGGATGGATGGCATTCGCCCCGGTAATTTCACAGGCCGCAATCAGCGAGGGGATGTTGAGATAGGAATCTTTCGCGGCTGGCGGGCCGATACACACGCTTTCATCGGCCATGCGCACATGCATCGCATTGGCGTCGGCGGTGGAATGGACCGCCACGGTCTTGATGCCCATCTCGCGGCAGGCGCGCACGACGCGCATGGCAATTTCGCCGCGATTGGCAATGAGTACCTTGTCGAACATAAGGCTGTGCCGCCCTTATTCGATGATCATGAGGACTTCGCCGAACTCCACCGGCTGGGTGTCGCTGACGAGAATCTGCGTGACGCGGCCAGACTTCGGCGCGGGGATCGGGTTCATGGTCTTCATGGCCTCCACGATCAGAAGCGTCTGGTCTTCCTTCACCGTGTCACCCACCTGCACGAAGGGCGCTGCACCAGGCTGTGGCGAGAGATAAGCCGTGCCAACCATGGGAGAAGGCACGGCCCCAGGATGCTTGGATAGATCGGCCGGGGCAGTCTGTGCCTCCGGTGCTGATGACTGCGTGAAGGTCTTCGGCATCATGGCCGGTGCGGCAGGCGCTGCAACCGGGGGCGGCGCATAGACAATGGGCGCAGCCGATGGCGCAGCGGCGCGCGAAACACGCACCTTCAGCCCGGCGCGCTCCACCTCAATTTCTGTAATGTTCGCTTTATCGAGCAGATGGGCGAGGGTGGTGACAAACTCAATATCGCCGCTCGCGGTGGCAGTGGCGTCGGATGTTTTGATGTCGGGCATTTTGGCCTTGGGCTGAATGACGATCTGCTTCTTGTCTGACATGTTCATACGCGTTTGGACCGGGAGCGATCCTTGATGAGAGTAAGCGCGGCCTCAACGGCAAGAACATAGCCCTGCGCGCCGAGCCCTACGATGACGCCGTCCGCTGCCGCCGAAATATAGGAGTGATGGCGGAAGGCTTCGCGCCGGTGGACATTTGACAGATGGACCTCGATGACGGGCAGGTCAACGGTTTTCAGTGCGTCATGCAGGGCGATCGATGTATGGCTGTAGGCGCCAGCATTGATGATGATCGCACTGGCCTTCGTCCGCGCCTCGTGGATCCAGTCGACCAGCATCCCTTCATGGTTCGATTGCCGGAAGTCGATGGTGGCTTTGCCTTCACGCGCCCGCTCAGCACACAGGGCTGCGATATCTTTCAGCGTCTGCTTGCCATAAATCTCAGGCTCACGGCTCCCAAGGAGGTTGAGGTTAGGCCCGTTCAGAATGTAGATCGGTTTTGCCATGGCTTCCGGCAGCTGGGTTCGGGGCCTTATAGCTTCGGACGTGCCGGGGCGGAAGCGGCGAAGGACGTCAAAGTGCAGATTGAAATCACCTTAAACGGAGAAAAACGCAGTCTCGACAGGCCGTTAACCGTTAATGGGCTGTTGGAGATGCTGGGTTTTTCTGACGGCAAGGTCGCGGTGGAACGAAATCTGGAGATCGTCCCGCGCTCTGAATATCAAACGGCCGCCATTCAAAATGGCGACCGTATTGAGATCGTTCGGTTCATTGGCGGCGGTTGAAGCCAGGTTACAGACGCCGCCGGGATAGTTCAGGGTTTACTCGTCATCGCCGCCGGCATCTTCGGCAGTATCAGGCGTGCCGTCATTATCGTCATCCGTGTCAACGTCGTCAGGTGTGCCGTCATTATCGTCGTCGGTATCAGCCGTGTCAGCCGTGCCGTCATTATCGTCATCGGTGTCCACAGCATCTGGCGTGCCGTCCTGATCCTCATCAGATGCTTCGGCGACATCAGAAACGCCGTCATTGTCATCATCAGTGTCAGCTGCATCGGGCGTGCCGTCCTGATCCTCGTCTGATGCTTCGGCTTCGTTAGCCCCATCGGTATTCGCTTCATCAACTGCCGCTTCCGGTTCAGCTTCCGGGGTGTCCTCAACCTTGTCTTCCGTTGGCTGCTCTGGCTCGGCTTCCGGGGTCTCCTCGACCTTGTCTTCTGTCGGCTGCTCTGGCTCAGATTGCGGCGCGTCTTCGACTTTGTCTTCTACCGGCGGGGCTGGGGCAGCCGCATCGTCGCTCGTGCTATCTTCGACGTCGGCAGGGTCAGCGACGTCAGGAAAATCTTCCACGTCAACTTTATCATCGGCGGCGTCCTGCGCCTCATGCCCCTCAAGTGTGGTCTCAAAGGCGGCGGCATCTTCTGATATGGTCTCTTCAGACGCTTCAGCTTCGGAAACTATTTCCTCGCTCACGATGGACGTATCCACCTCAACGCTCTCCTCATATACGGAGGACGTTTCGTACGAGGTGTAGGTGTACTCCTCATAGTAGTACTCATACGAGACACTGTACTCCTCGTAGACACCACCCCAATACGTGTAATCATCCGCGTAGTAAGCGGCTGAAGCGGGGTCATAGACCAGCAGATAGTCGTAATATCCGCTGTAATATCCGAAGGCTTCGTCCATGGTCATCAGGACCAGCCACTGATCATCCGGGGACGCGTTATACCTCGTCGCTCTATCAAGAAGGTCCAGCAAATAGGCCAATTCCGCAACTTCAGACGGGCTGGCGGAACGCTTTGATTTCTGCGCCGTGATCTTGTTCTTCAGGGCGCTTATGCGCCGCGTGTTTTCCTTGGCTTTTTCGGGGGTTCCGCGCTTGCCGCCGCCGAGGCGTTTAGCGGTTGCATCCCATGAAGACTTGAAGGCGCGCATCGCCTCTTTGACAGCCGGATCCATGATCCCTGACTGCTTATATGTGGCGGTGAGGCGGGCGGCGGCGCGCGATGCATCACTGATCGCCCGGGCCAGCTTCTTATTATTCTTGGCGGCGGCAGCCTTTTCCAACGCATCAAGGGCTTTGGCGGCTTTGCTGATGGCATCTGCAAATGGGGCTGCCTTGGCCATAGTGGCAGGCGGCAGCTTCTTTGAAACACTGACCATGACGGCGAGTGCGCGCTTTGAACGACGGATCAGCTCTTTTCCGGTCGCGGTCTTCTGGCCAGCTGCAGGTGCCGCCGCCTCTGAGATCATAAGTGTATTGAATGGCGTGGCAGCGGATGGCGTCGTGACAAGCAGCGTTGACGCTGAAGCCATGAGCAGGCCCAAGGCTGCGCGAAGATGTGTCATGTTGAGCTTTCAGTCCTTTGGTTCCCCGATTCCAAAAGTGATCATGGATTTCCTCCAATGGCTATAGGTCAAACTGTCGCACCATCAGGGTCGCAGGGGCATCAACGGACCGGATTGCCGTGGAAGGGCGAGTTTTCTAGGTTGTCCCCATGACCAACACATCCAAAACCAGCGACAGCTGGAGCGTAGCCGGGCGGACGTTTTCATCACGTCTCATCATCGGCACAGGTAAATACAAGACATACGAGGAAAACGCGCGCGCGCTGGCGGCCAGCGGGGCCGAGATCGTCACGGTCGCCCTGCGCCGCGTGAACCTGACAAACCCCAAAGAGCCGATGCTGGTCGATTATCTCGACCCGAAGAAAGTAACCTATCTGCCGAACACGGCGGGCTGCTTTACGGGAGAGGATGCCGTGCGGACACGGCGACTGGCGCGCGGGGCGGGCGGCTGGAGCCTTGTGAAGCTGGAGGTGCTCTCGAACACGCCGCACCTTTACCCCGACATGCCCGAAACCCTGCGGGCACTGGAGTTGCTGGTGAAGGACGGGTTCGACGTCATGGTCTACTGCACCGATGACGTCGTGTTTGCGAAGAAGCTGGAGGAAGCAGGCGCTGCGGCCATCATGCCCGCAGCCTCACCGATTGGTTCAGGGCTAGGCATCCAGAACCGTGTGAACATCCGGCTGATCGTGGAGCAGGCCAAGGTGCCGGTTCTGGTGGATGCAGGCGTCGGCACGGCATCTGACGCCGCCATCGCAATGGAGCTGGGCTGTGATGCCGTGATCGCCAACACCGCGATCGCCGCCGCGCAGAATCCGGTGTTGATGGCCAGCGCACTGAAGCACGCGGTGATCGCGGGGCGCGAGGCCTATCTGGCCGGACGCATGGCGAAGAAGATGTATGCCAGCCCCTCAAGCCCGCTTTCGGGCCTGATCTGAACTGGCACACATCCATCCATCGTCAGTTGCATTTGCCTTTGCCGATGGTGATGTCAGCGCCATCCGAATTGAGGTTGCCTTCGACCGTGTCGATGCAGACTGACCCGCTCCCGCTGGTGGAAATCTGTGGGTTGACGGCTGTGCCTGCAAAGCTGACATCGCTGGAACCAGAGCTATCGACGCTGAAGCTGTTAGCGCGCCCGCCTTTGACGGCGACATCGCCTGATCCGGTGGTCGATATTTCCACGGCACCATTCACCGAGCCGATGCTGACCTCGCCTGAGCCGGAAATTTCGAGCGCGAATGAGCCATTCACCGAGGCAATATCGGCTTCACCCGATCCATAGATTTCGATTTGGGTGTTGCCCGCTGATCCGGCCTTCAGCGAGCCTGAGCCAGACACCTCCATATCCAGGGTGCCCGAAATATTGCCCAGCGTGATGTCCATGGAGCCAGAGCTTTCAATGTCTGCGTTAGTGACATTGCCCAGCACGATTTCGCCAGCGGCCGCATCAAGATCGACCGGACCGTTGAGATCACCGCCTTGCAGGTGGCCGATCAGATCATCCACGGCCAGCGCCGCACCCGGCGCAACAGTGACCGTCATGGTGAGGTCATAACCAGACGAAAGGTTGATATCGCCCCAGTTGTCGCGGGTCATACGCGCAACGGCGGTATCGCCTTCCGTGGTGAAGGTCAGACGCTTCAGCGCGTCCTCTTTGCCATCAACGCTGATCTGGACGCCTTGCGCGCCCGGCACAATGTTGAGTTTCACATCGGCGGAGGTCAGCCCGATCAGGCTCACATTCTTCGCCTGAAGTGTCTGCTGGATCGGGGCCGCTTGGGCCGCGCAGGCCAATGCGATGGCAGAGGCGGTGAAGGCGAGGGTAGAATACAGGGTGCGGGTCATGGGCTTCCTCGAAGTTATACGAGCAAGCCTTAGGTGCGGCGCGTTCGTTCGGCTGTAACAGCGGTCACGCCCACCCGGTTCGTGATGTGTGACGGATCACTCAGTTTTCTTCGGCCGCCAGAATATGTGGTGGCCGATCTGCACGGTCTGTTCAAACCCTTCAGCTTCCCAATTTGGCGACACATAGTCGGCATGGAAGCGTAGCGCGCCCTGCGTGGTGTCAGTGGCCAGCACGCCCTTGCGGTCCTTCAGCAATTCACCCGCCAGCTTCCATGTTGCGCGCCAGGCGGCCAGATTGCGTGGACGCACCCGCGCCCCATCACAGGCGAATGAGAACTGACAGCCATAGGCAGGCGCCCCATTATAGACGACATCGCAGACCGTCTTGGGGTATCCGCGCGTCGCGGCGCGGCGGAAGATCACCTCGGCAACCGCCACCATGCCCGCACGACCTTCGCTCCCCGCCTCGAAGTAAAGGCCTTCGGTCAGACACTTCTGATCGGCGTAAGCCTGAATGGCCGGATCGATCTTCGTCTTCGCGCTGACGGGCACGGCAAGTGCGAGCGCCAGTATGAAAGACTGGACGAAAGACCGCGCATTGCCGACACTCATTCCCATAAAGTCATTACAACACGGGAGGCCAGCTCATGTCAGCGGCAAACAAGGCGATCTTCATCACAGGTGCAGGCAGTGGCATGGGCCGCGAGGGCGTCAAACTGTTCCATGCCAAAGGCTGGCGCGTTGGCGCGATCGACCGCAATCAGGGCGGTCTTGATACGCTCCAGCAGGAACTCGGCAAAGACCGGCTGTTCGCAAGAGCCGTCGATGTGACCGACAAAGCCTCGCTGGAACAGGCGCTTGCCGACTTCTGTGCGGGCAACGAAGGCGGCGGCCTCGACATGCTCTGGAACAATGCCGGGATCGGTGAAAGCGGCTGGTTCGAGGATGTTCCTTACGAAGCCGCCATGCGCGTGGTCGATATCAATTTCAAAGCCGTGGTGACCGGGGCCTATGTCGGATTGCCTTATCTGAAAAAGGCGAAGAACAGTCTGATGTTCTCCACCTCGTCATCATCGGCGACCTATGGCATGCCGCGCCTTGCTGTCTATGCAGCAACCAAACATGCAGTGAAGGGGCTGACGGAAGCCTTGAGCATTGAATGGCAGCGCCACGGCGTGCGTGTCGCCGATGTGTTGCCCGGCCTCATCGACACCGCCATTCTGGTGGATACGCCCAACCGGTCGGGTGACAGCCCGCCCGGCTCGCGTTCCGCGATTGCTGACATGGCGCCCAAGAAGGGGATGTTTCGTCTGATGCCAGCCTCAAGCGTCGCTGAAGCTGCCTGGTCCGCGTATCATTCCACGCGCCTGCACTGGTATGTTCCCGAAGGCATTCGGTGGATTGACCGCATCAAGGGCATCAGCGCGGAATGGGCGCGTAAGCGTATTGCCCAAGGCACCTTCAACCGGATGACCGGCCCGAAGGACTGACAGCATAGCCGTGGCGTGTCGTTCAGGACGACGCGCCACCTTTGCCATTACGCGCTTCGTACTTGGTGCCGGGCTGGCGATAGAAGATGTGGTTTCCAATCTTCACCGTGCGCGCGAACCGTCCTGACCATGAGGGGTTCACATAGGTCGTGTGGAAATGGGTTGCCCCAAATGTGATGTCCTGAAAACGGCCAGCACCGGTCAGCTCATCGTCCGCAACGGCCAGGGCGCGCTTCCAGGCGACCCCGTCACTCTTGTCTTCGGACTTTCCATCGCAGGCGAATGAAAACTGACAAGCGTGGCGGTTTGCGGCACCCTGATAGACAACGCCACAGATCGTCTTGGGGTAACGGGGGTCGGAGGCGCGGCGGGCAACCACCTCGGCGATGGCCCGCTGGCCATCCATGTCTTCGCCCCTTGCCTCGAAATAGACCGCTTCGGCAAGGCATTCCCGTTCTGAGGCTGTGGCAGGCACAGGACGCTCAGCGGCTGCCATTGCGGCCAACGGCTTGGGGGTAGGGACGACGCCCGGATCAGCAAAAGGGGCCGGAAGAACTGGAACGGCCAAAGCAGACAGCTGCGGCGCGGGGGCCACTGGCCGGTCAAAGATTGCAGGCACAGCGACACTATAGGCCATGACGCCCGTGAGCGCGGCGAACAGAACCCTGTAGCAGCGCCTTATGGCTGCGCGGGAAACCGTATGCACTTCAGTCTCTCCTTTTTGCGCTGGCGACTCATCGCCAGCGGGGTGGTTGGCTCACAGCTGACCATTCTGGTCCCGCGTGAGTTTGCGTTGTTCCCGGCCCACCCCACCCAGGGCCCAGGAACGCGCGGAAGCTAGGGACGGCTTCCGGGCGCCACAAGACTAGACAAACCCAATATATGACGATCCGTCATTTTGTGCGATGCGGTATAATATTTCAAAAATCTATCAAGAATGGCTGAAATCCGGTCTTATGGCCTTCAGCGCGCTTTAAGGTTTTGTGAACCTTAAGTCTGTCAACGATCCTCTCGTCGATCTTTTTCTTGGCTCAGTGCTGACTGAGCCGCCGCGAGACGTGCAATCGGCACCCGATAGGGAGAGCATGACACGTAGTCGAGACCGGTCTCGGCGCAGAAGCGGATCGAGGCCGGGTCGCCGCCGTGTTCGCCACAGATGCCAAGCTTCAGCGCGGGCCGGGTCTTGCGCCCGCGCGTGGCGGCGATCTCCACCAGTTCGCCCACGCCATCAGTATCAAGACTGACAAAAGGATCCTGCGCCAGCAGGCCAAGACGCTGATATTCAGTGATGAAGCGCGCGGCGTCATCTCGACTGATACCGTAGGTTGTCTGTGTTAAATCATTGGTACCAAACGAAAAAAACTCAGCGGACTTGGCAATTTCACCTGCCTGAAGGGCGGCCCTCGGCAGCTCGATCATGGTGCCGATGAGGTAGGGCACATCAACACCGGTTTCGCCCTTGACCGCCCCATGCACCCGCTCGATGCGGGCCTTCAGCATGTCGAACTCGCCCTTCATGGCAACGAGCGGGATCATGACTTCGGGCGTTACGGTCTCACCCGTCTCCCGCGCCACATGGGCGGCGGCTTCGAAAATGGCCCGCGCCTGCATCTCGTAGATCTCGGGGAAGGTGATTCCCAACCGGCAGCCGCGATGGCCAAGCATCGGGTTGAACTCATGCAGCTCGTTCACGCGGGCCTGTAAGCGCACCACGCTCACCCCAGCCGCCTCGGCCACCTCGGCAATTTCGGCATCCGACTTGGGCAGAAACTCGTGCAAAGGCGGGTCGAGCAGGCGGATGGTGACCGGCAGACCCCGCATGATGTGGAACAGCTCCTCAAAGTCGGCGCGCTGAACCGGAAGAAGCTTGGCAAGCGCGGTCTCACGCTCGGCCAGGCTGTCGGCGCAGATCATCTGCCGCACGGCAAGGATGCGGCTGGCATCGAAGAACATATGTTCCGTGCGGCACAGCCCGATGCCTTCCGCCCCGAAGCCACGCGCCGTCCGGGCGTCGAGCGGGGTCTCGGCATTGGTGCGCACCTTCAGCGCGCGCTTGTCATCGGCCCAAGCCATCAGCGTGCCGAAGTCACCCGACAGCTCCGGTTCCACCATCGGCACCCGGCCTTTGAACACCTGGCCGGTTGAGCCGTCGATGGTGACCCATTCACCCTTGGCGATGGTCTCTCCGCCGGAGGTCATCTTTTCTGCGGTCGCATCGATCTTGATGCCACCCGCCCCCGAAACGCAGGGCCGCCCCATCCCGCGCGCCACAACAGCCGCGTGACTGGTCATGCCGCCGCGTGCCGTCAGAATACCCTTTGCCGCATGCATGCCGTGAATGTCTTCCGGGCTGGTCTCAACCCGGATGAGGATGACTTCGCGCCCGGCATTGGCGATGCGCTCGGCCTCATCTGCCGTGAAGACGGCCTCACCCGAAGCCGCACCCGGCGAGGCGGGCAGGCCGGTGGCAATCGCCTTGCGCGGGGCTTTCGGGTCAAGTGTGGGGTGCAGAAGCTGGTCCAGTGAAAGCGGATCGACACGGCCAATCGCCTCATCGCGGCTGATGAGCCCTTCATTCGCCATGTCCACCGCGATCTTCAGGGCGGCCTTGGCGGTGCGCTTGCCCGACCGGGTCTGCAACATGAACAGCCGCCCGCGCTCCACCGTGAACTCGATGTCCTGCATATCGCGGTAATGGCGTTCGAGTTTTTCCGTGACAGCCTTGAAGGCGGCGAACGCCTCCGGCATCGCCTCTTCCATCGAGGGCTTGTCCGACTTGTTGGCGGCGCGGGTCAGCGGTTGCGGCGTGCGGATACCTGCCACCACATCCTCGCCCTGGGCGTTGATGAGAAACTCGCCATACAGCGAGTTTTCGCCGGTCGATGGGTTGCGCGTGAAGGCAACACCAGTGGCTGACGTGTCACCCATATTGCCGAACACCATCGACTGCACGTTGACCGCCGTGCCCCATTCCGCCGGGATGCTGTTGAGGCGGCGATAGGTGACCGCACGCTGGTTCATCCACGAAGCGAACACGGCCCCGATCGCACCCCACAGCTGGTCGTGTGGATCCTGCGGGAATGGCCTGCCGGTCTTCGACTGCACCAGTTTCTTGAAGTCGTCGGTGAGTGCTTTCAGATCGGCCGCATCGAGATCGGAGTCACTGTCAGCGCCTTTTTCTTCCTTCGCCATTTCGAGCAGTTCCTCGAAATGGTCGTGAGAAACATCCAGCACCACATCAGAATACATGGTGATGAAGCGGCGATAGGAATCCCAAGCGAAACGTTCATCGCCGCTGAGCTTGGAAAGACCCGCCACAGTGCGGTCGTTGAGGCCAAGGTTCAGCACGGTGTCCATCATGCCGGGCATTGAAGCGCGCGCGCCCGAACGCACGGATACAAGCAGAGGGTCGCTCGCATCACCAAAGCGCTTGCCGGTGCGGCCCGAAAGCATCTCAAGCGCCGCCTCGACCTCAGCTTTAAGTTCGGCGGGGTAGCTGCGCTCATTGGCGTAATAATAGGTGCAGACGTCGGTGGTGATGGTGAAGCCGGGTGGCACTGGCAGACCCAGATTGCACATCTCGGCCAGGTTCGCCCCTTTGCCGCCAAGCAGGTTGCGCATCTCAGCGCGCCCGTCAGCACCCTCAGGCCCGAAGTTCAAAACCCACTTCGCCATCCCGCCACCCCAAAGCTTTTGCACCGCACAATGCGATTCAGCACTTAGCTGTTCGCTGTGCGAGGCTCAATGGCGGTATTGCGTCAGGCGGTTTTCTTCGCTGCCGGTTTGCGTGCCGGGCTTTTAGCCTTTGCAGGCTTTGCACCCTTGGCAGATTTCGCCTTCGGTGCAGCTTTGGCCTTGGCCGACGCTTTCTTCGCGGCGGGTTTGGCTTTTGCCTTTGCTTTGGCGGGGGCCTTGGCTTTCTTCGCCGGGGCACGGGCCGCGAGCAGGGGCAGGGCCAGCTCCAGCGTCATTTCTTCCGGCACCACTTCCTTGGGCACGTTGGCGTTGACCTTGCCGTGATTCACGTAAGGCCCGAATTTGCCCTTCATCACGCGCACGGGCGCGCCGTCATCGGGATGATTGCCCAGCTCTTTCAGCGGCGCGGCCCCAAAGCGGCGGCCCGGACCCTTGGCCTTCTTCTCCGCGATCAAATCCACCGCGCGATTGATGCCGATGGTGAACACATCCTCCGCCGATTCCAGATTGGCATAGATACCGGCATGAGCAATGTAAGGCCCGAAGCGACCGAGCGAGGCGGTGATCGGCTTGCCATCTTCCGGGTGCAGACCCACTTCGCGCGGCAGCAGCAGAAGCTGAATGGCGCGCTCCAGTGTCAGCTCGGCGAGCGGCTGGCCCTTGGGAATTGACGAGCGCTTGGGCTTGTCTTCTTTGGTGCCCGCGCCTTTGCCACGCTGAACATAAGGTCCGAAGCGCCCGACCTTCAGCCAGATCTCATCGCCGGTGCCTTCATCCACGCCCAGCATGCGGTCGCCGCCTGCGGCGGCTGCATCGCCTTCGCCACTCTGCGCCAGCGGCCGCGTGAAATTGCATTCGGGATAGTTCGTGCAGCCCAGAAACGCGCCGAACCGGCCAAGCCTGAGGCCCAGCGTGCCAGTGCCGCAGGTGGGGCAGAGGCGGGGGTTGGTGCCGTCTTCCTTTGGCGGGAACAGATGCGGGGCCAGTTGTTCATCCAGAACGTCGATCACTTCTGTGATGCGCAGTTCCTTGGTTTCGGCAATGGCCGCGATGAAGTCCGTCCAGAAGTTGCGCAGCAGCGCCTTGTAATTGAGATCCCCGGCCGAAACCTCATCCAGCTTTTCTTCCAGATCAGCCGTGAAATCGTACTCGACATATCTGGCGAAGAACCGCTTGAGGAACACGGTGACCACGCGGCCTTTGTCTTCCGGGATGAAGCGGTTGCGGTCCATGCGCACATAGTTGCGGTCGCGCAGCACAGACAGGATCGAGGCATAGGTGGAAGGCCGCCCGATGCCGAGGTCTTCCATCTTCTTGACCAGCGAGGCTTCGGAATAGCGCGGCGGCGGCTCGGTGAAGTGCTGTTCGGGCCGCACGGCGTTGAGGGCAAGGGTTTCGCCTTCCTTCAGCGGCGGCAGGCGACGGCCATCCTCATCATCAGATGATGGCTCGTCCTGACCTTCCTGATAGAGCGTCAGGAAGCCGTCGAACATCTGCACCGATCCAGTCGCGCGCAGGGCAACGTCCTGCCCGGTGATTTCGGCTGTGGTGCGCTCGAAGCTGGCGGCTTCCATCTGGCAGGCCATGGTGCGCTTCCAGATCAGTTCATAAAGCCGGGCAAGATCGGGTTCGAGATAACGCGCAACATCCTGCGGGCGACGCGACGGATCAGCCGGGCGGATGGCCTCATGAGCTTCCTGCGCGTTCTTGGCCTTCGACTTATACATACGCGGGCTGCCGGGCAGGTAGCGCGCGCCGTAATCGCGGCTCACCATGTCGCGCAGCGCCATGACGGCTTCGGGCGCAAGGTCCACGCCGTCGGTTCGCATATAGGTAATGAGACCCACCGTCTCACCGCCCAGTTCGACGCCTTCATACAGCCGCTGCGCCACCTGCATGGTGCGCTTGGCGTTGAAGCCGAGTTTGCGTGCCGCCTCCATTTGCAATGACGAGGTGATGAAAGGCGGTGGCGGGTTGCGCTTGACCGGGCGGGATTCAACCGACGCAATGGTCAGGCTGGTGGCCTTGATCGCAGCCGTTGCATTTGCAGCATCGGCCTCTGATGTCAGCGACATCTGGGTGAGTTTGTTGCCCTTCAGCCCCACCAATCGCGCGGTGAACGGACCACCCGCAGCCGCCAGATCCGCATCGACCGTCCAGTATTCTTCCGCTCTGAAAGCCTCGACTTCCATTTCGCGGTCGCAGATGAGACGCAGTGCCACCGACTGCACACGCCCGGCCGAGCGTGATCCGGGCAGTTTACGCCACAGCACCGGCGAAAGATTGAAGCCCACCAGATAGTCCAGCGCCCGGCGTGCCAGATAGGCATCGACCAGTTCCTGATCGATCTCGCGGGGGTTGGCCATGCCTTCGGCAACACCTGACTTGGTGATGGCATTGAAGACGACGCGCTCGATGTCGACGCCTTTAAGGGCGCCCTTTTTCTTCAGCACCTCCAGCAGGTGCCACGAGATCGCTTCGCCCTCACGGTCAGGGTCGGTGGCGAGGATCAACTTGTTGGTGCCTTTGACGGCGCTGGCGATCTCGCTGAGGCGTTTGGACGCCTTGGCATCAATCTCCCAGTCCATGGCGAAGTCTTCATCCGGACGCACCGAGCCATCCTTGGGGGGCAGGTCGCGGATATGTCCGAAGCTCGCAAAAACCTGATAATCCCGGCCCAGATATTTGTTGATCGTCTTGGCCTTGGCAGGCGATTCAACAATAACAACGGTCATGAGTGGGCTGGAATCCCTAGGACAGCGGGCCTATTAAGGGCCGGGACGCTTGCCCGGTTCGGCATGTCCTGTCAACCATGACAGCGCAACGGCGTTCAAGCACATTGAGATATTAGTTTAATAAGCCACCATAACGAATTGAATTTGATAATATTTGTTTTTAAGAACGGCAGCTGCCCTGAAGGTAGTCACGGTCAGTTTCCACTGTATAGGGTCAGCTACGCAGGGCCTTCATATAGGCTATGATGTCGCCGATTTCCTGCGGCGAGAACATGAACTCCGGCATCGCGATGGTCGTGCTGCGGTGAACCAGGCGGCCCTCGCTGAAAGCCTTGGCGAGTTCATCGGCATCACGATTGGCGATGAGATCGCGCCATGCCGGGGCCTGCGCCTGTGGGCTGGTGCCTGTCGGGCCGATGGCATGGCAGGTGCTGCATTTCGCTTCGGCAATCGCCTTGCCGCGCGAAATCGCCAGATCCTCCTCAAAGGTGGCCGACACAGCAGCGGCCGAAGTGGGAGCCGCCGGTTTTGCCGCACATCCACCCAGCAGCGCGAGAACTGGAAGCAGGTAGACAGCTTTCACAAAACGCATGGCGAAACCTCAAGGATGATGCTGATCGCAGGGTGCTGGTTCAGCATGTGAAGTCAATGGCGTCTCAGTCGAGATCGGGCTTGCCGGCCAACCCGCAATACCCATGCGAGGTGGCGGATGACTGCGCGTGGCCTTTCATCATGTGCAGATGCACACGCCGCCACATCATGCACTCCTCGCCGAGGCAGTGATACGGACCATGATTGCGCTGATAGCCTTCATTCATCGAGGAATTGAAACGGTTGTTGCCGTCAATGCGCACATAGGGACACCATTTGTGGCGAGCGTCTTCAGTCGACATCAGCATCAGCATGCCTCCGGCAGTCAGCAGTATGCCCCGACTATCCGATCAAGCCCTTAACAGTATCTTCCCATCTGGCGCTCAGCCGCTCTCGACGGCGGAAGGCAGGCGCTTGTCGAGATAGGCTTCGATCACCTTGAAAAGGTCGTCCATGCCTTCCTGGTAGAAGTGATTGGCACCCTCGATTTTTTCATAGTCGATGGTGATGCCCTTCTGGGCCTTCAGGCGATCCACCAGCTTGTCGACGTCAGGGGTCGGGGCCACCGTATCCTTCAGACCGGTCGTGATAATGCCGGATGAGGGGCAGGGCGCAAGGAAGGTGAAGTCGTAAATATTGGCTGGAGGCGAAACGCTGATGAAGCCCGAGATTTCCGGGCGGCGCATCAGAAGCTGCATACCGATCCAGGCGCCAAACGAATATCCGGCTATCCAGCAGGTGCGGGCTGCGGGGTTGAAGCTCTGCATCCAGTCGAGCGCCGATGCGGCGTCAGACAGTTCGCCAATGCCACCGTCATAGACACCCTGACTGCGCCCAACGCCCCGGAAATTGAAGCGCAGAACCGAGAATCCGCGGCGGTGGAATGTCTGATAAAGATCGTAGACAATCCGGTTGTTCATATTGCCGCCCGCATTGGGATGCGGGTGCAGGATGATCGCTATGGGTGAGCCGGACTTCTTCTGATGTTCGTAGCGACCTTCAAGCCTGCCGGCTGGTCCCGTAAAAACGACTTCAGGCATGTGTTTGACCTACCGGCAATATCAACAATTAGCAAAATCACCGAGAGATAAGCCGTATATTCTTGATCCTGTTAGTAGGATAATCTATACGTAGCTCGTTCGGCGTTTTCGCGAGCGCGCTCTATACGCGCCCTGAACGTTGAAAAACAAGGTTTTTCGCAAGAGGGGGCGCCCCCAGTGAAGCTGAATACCAAAGGCCGCTATGCCGTCATGGCGATCACGGATCTGGCGAAACACGGCTCAGATCGTCCCGTAGCGCTCGCCGACATTGCCCGCCGTCAGGAGATTTCCCTGTCCTATCTGGAACAGCTTTTCGCGCGTTTGCGTCGAGCGGGGCTGGTCAAGTCCGTGCGAGGGCCGGGCGGCGGATATCGTCTGGCAAAGACCGCCGCCGATACCCGCGTGGCCGAGGTGATCCTGGCTGTGGATGAACCAATCAAGGCAACACGGTGCCCGGCAGGTGGCACGAAGGGCTGCACTTCCAACGGAGGGCGCTGCATCACGCACGATCTGTGGGAAGAATTGAGCCACCAGATCCACATTTTCCTGTCGTCGGTTTCGCTGTCCGACATTCTTGAACACCGCGTGCTTGGGCGGTCTGCGCCATTGCGGGCCACTGGCGAGCCGCCTTATCAGCAGATCGACACGTTGATCGAAAAGGGTCTGGTGCCCGAGACCATGGTGGCCTGACGCTCATCATGCGCGTGTATCTGGATCATAATGCCACGACGCCACCATTGCCGGTCGCCCTTGCGGCTGTGCAGGAAGCCCTGCGCGCGTGCGGCAATCCATCCTCCGTGCATGAGGAAGGGCGCACGGCACGCATGATGATGGAAGATGCGCGCCTGTCGATTGCCCGTCTGGCGGGCGCGAAGCCGGGTGAGGTGGTGTTCACCAGCGGCGGCACGGAAGCCAACAGCCTCGCCTTGCGGGGCATGGCGGCGGCGGCCAGCGCACTCATCGTGTCAGCCGCTTCGCATGACTCGGTGCGCGAGACAGCCCGCGCGCTGTCAGACCGTGCCGACATTCGCACACAGTATGTGAATGCAGATGGCATAGTTGCGGATTGGTCTTTGCTGACACACTCATCGCCGGGCACTCTCGTTTCCGTGCCATTGGCCAATAACGAAACCGGCGTCGTTCAGCCGCTGGATGGTTTGCGCGACGCTGCGAAGGCAGGCGGGCATTTTCTGCATGTTGATGCAGCTCAGGCATTGGGGCGCGTGCCGGTGAGCTTCCGCGAATGTGGTGCCGATCTCATGACGCTCTCCGCGCATAAGATGGGCGGGATCGCCGGTTGTGGTGTTCTTCTGATGCGTGATGGGCTTTCGATTGCGGCGCAAGTGAATGGTGGCGGGCAGGAGCTTGGCCGACGTTCTGGAACTGAGAACATCGCTGGAATTGCTGCCTTCGGTGCAGCCGCGAAGTGGGCGCATGAACACCATGAAGACTGGCAAAGGCTCGGGGCGCTGCGCGATGCGATGGAAAGCGAGATCATGTCCGCTGTGCCGGACGCGGTGATCCACAGCGCTGGCACGGCGCGACTGCCCAACACGTCGATGATTGGCCTGCCCGGTGTCTCAGGCGAAACGCAGGTGATGGCGATGGATCTGGCGGGCTTCGCCGTCAGCTCTGGTGCGGCCTGTTCCAGTGGCAAGGTGAAGGTCAGTCATGTGCTGGCCGCCATGGGGGCCAGCCATCCCGGTGATGCCATTCGCATTTCGCTGGGGCCTTCCAACACGCAGGACGAAGTGAAGCGTTTCACCGCCGCATGGATTGGCTTTGCCCGTCAGGCGCTCATGCGCCGCGCGCCCGGAAAGGCGGCATGACATGGCAGCGGTGAAAGAAACCATCGACACGGTCGGCACACTTCAGACCGACAAATACAAATACGGCTTTGTCACTGACATCGAGTCCGACCGCGCGCCCAAGGGGTTGAACGAGGAAACCGTGCGCTTCATCAGCGCACGCAAGGGCGAGCCGCAATGGCTACTCGACTGGCGGCTTGAGGCATTCCGCCGCTGGACACAGATGAAAGAGCCAAACTGGGGAAAGCTGCGCTATCCCCCGATCGACTTTCAGGATGCGTATTACTACGCAGCGCCGCGCAAGAAGCCCAAGCTGGAAAGCATGGACGAGGTCGACCCCGAGCTTCTGAAAACCTATGAAAAGCTCGGCATTCCGCTTCAGGAACAAAGGCTGCTCGCCAATGTGGCGGTCGATGCCGTGTTCGACAGCGTCTCGGTGGTGACAACCTTCAAGGAAAAACTAGCCGAAGTGGGCGTGATTTTCTGCTCGTTCTCGGAAGCCGTGCGCGAACATGGCGATCTGGTGCGGAAATATCTGGGCAGTGTTGTTCCGTCTACGGATAATTTCTACGCGACGCTCAACTCAGCGGTCTTTTCCGATGGCTCGTTCGTTTATATCCCGCCGGGCGTGCGCTGCCCGATGGAGCTTTCGACCTATTTTCGCATCAACGCCGCTGAAACAGGTCAGTTTGAACGCACGCTGATCATCGCCGACCGCGACGCTTATGTATCGTATCTGGAAGGCTGCACCGCCCCGCAACGTGACGAGAACCAGCTTCACGCCGCTGTGGTCGAGCTGGTTGCGCTCGATGGCGCCGAGATCAAATATTCCACGGTGCAGAACTGGTATCCCGGTGATGCGGATGGCAAAGGCGGCATCTACAATTTCGTGACCAAGCGTGGCGACTGCCGGGGCCGGGCGTCCAAAATCTCGTGGACGCAGGTTGAAACCGGCTCGGCCATCACCTGGAAATATCCGTCCTGCATTCTGCGCGGTGATGACTCGGTTGGCGAGTTCTATTCCATCGCCATCGCAAATAACTGGCAGCAGGCCGATACTGGCACGAAGATGATCCATCTGGGCCGCAACACCCGCTCGCGCATTGTCTCCAAGGGCATCAGCGCGGGACATGCACAGAACACCTATCGCGGGCAGGTTTCGGTGCACCCCAAGGCCGATGGCGCGCGCAACTTCACCCAGTGTGACTCGCTGCTCATTGGCGGCACGTGCGGCGCACACACCGTGCCCTATATCGAAAGCCGCAATCCATCTGCGCGGCTTGAGCACGAAGCCACCACTTCGAAAATTTCTGAAGACCAGCTTTTCTATGCCACCTCGCGTGGCATCCCCGCTGAGGAAGCCGTGGCCCTGATCGTCAACGGCTTCTGCCGTGACGTGCTGCAACAGCTGCCGATGGAGTTCGCTGTCGAGGCGCAGAAACTGGTCGGCATTTCGCTGGAAGGAAGTGTGGGATGACCACGCCATTGATCGACATTCGTGACCTGCATGTTTCGGTTGGCGACAAGCCGATCCTGAAAGGCCTCACGCTTTCCATTCCGGCAGGAGAGGTTCATGCGATCATGGGCCCGAACGGCTCGGGCAAGTCCACATTGTCCTATACGCTCGCCGGGCGTGCCGGCTACGAAGTCACGGCGGGCGACATTCTCTACAAAGGCGAAAGCGTTGTCGGCCTTGCACCGGAAGAACGCGCGGCGAAGGGCATGTTCCTTGCCATGCAATACCCGATCGAGATTCCGGGCGTTACCACCATGACCTTCCTCCGCACGGCGCTGAACGCACAGCGCAAGGCGCGCGGCGAGCAGGGCATGGACGCGGCACAATTCCTGCGCATCGTGCGGGCCAAGGGCAAGACGCTGAATGTATCAGACGACATGTTGAGGCGTCCGCTGAATGCGGGCTTTTCGGGCGGCGAGAAAAAGCGCGCCGAGATCCTGCAGATGGCCTTGTTCGAGCCGGACTTTGCCGTTCTGGATGAAACAGATTCCGGCCTCGATATTGATGCGCTCAAACTGGTGTCAGATGGCGTGAACGCTTTGCGTGCCCCCAGCCGCGCCATGCTGGTCATCACGCATTATCAGCGTCTGCTCGATCACATCGTGCCAGACCGTATCCACGTTCTGGCAGGTGGCCGCATCATCACATCGGGTGGACCGGAACTGGCGCTGGAGCTGGAAAAGTCTGGCTATGATGACATCGTGAAGGCAGCGGCATGAATGGTGCGGCGGCCCTGAAGGACATCCAGCGCGCGGCAGCGGATCGCTTCGCCGCGTCGGGTGTGCCGCATCGCCGCATCGAGGCGTGGCACTACTCTGACCTGCGCGCTGTTCTGCCTGATGTGCTGCATGCCCCCGCAATTTGGGAAGGCGCAGCACCTGACAGACAGGGCATCACCATCTTGAATGGGCGTTGCCACGCTAAAGCCGAAGCAGGCCCCGACGGTATTGAGATCATCAATCTGAATGATGCCGTCCCCATCTGGGTGGCACAGCACGCAAAAACCATCGTCGCCACGCCCATGGCTGACCTGGCTCTGGCACACATGACCAGCGGGCTTGCCATTCGTGTGCCGAAGAATGTGAGCGCGACACTTGATCTTTCCTTCATCAACCGTTCGGCGGCGGGTGAGGCGCGCCACATTCGCATTGATGTGATCGTGGAAGCTGGTGCGCATCTCACGCTCGTGGAACATCATAGCGGCGAAGGTGGTGGCGCGCTCACCAATCTGGCCATGGCCTTTTCACTGGACGCGCATGCGAGCGTTACCCACCTGAAAACAGCCGATGATCCGCTCACGGACATTCACGTCGCCACCGTGACAACCCATCTTGAGGCAGGGTCGCATTACAATGCCGCCTGCATTGCGGCAGGCGGGCGTTTTCTGCGTCAGGAGACGCATTGCACTCTTGCGGCACCAGATGCGCGGTTCACGATCACTGGCCTGATGCTCAATGCCGGTCAGCAACATTCTGACATGACAGCGTTCGTCGACCATGTCGGGCGCAGCGGGGTGTCTGACCTTGTCTTCAAGTCTGTGCTGGACGGGCGCGCGCGCAGTGTTGCCAATGGGCGGGTCATCGTAGAGCCCGGTGCTCTGAAAACCGACAGCCGCCAGCAGAGCAGGGCGCTTTTGCTTTCGAAAACCGCCGAAGCCAATTGCAAGCCTGAACTTGAGATCTATGCCGATGATGTTGCCTGCGCCCACGGCACGGCGATTGGCGATCTGGATGACGATGCGTTGTTTTATCTGCGTTCACGCGGCATTCCCTCAGATGAGGCGCGCGCCCTTCTGACGGAAGCGTTTCTTGAAGAAGCACTGGCGCGTCTGCCTGAAATGCCCGCTTCTGAGGCGATGCATGCTTTCGTGCTGGCTCGGCTTCGCACGCTTGGGGCTGTCCCATGAACGCGCTGATGAAGCCCCCGGCTTTTGATGTCGCGCGCATCCGTGCCGACTTCCCAATTCTGGCGCGTCAGGTTTACGGCAAGCCGCTCGTCTATCTCGACAATGCCGCTTCGGCGCAGAAGCCACGCTCAGTCATCGACGCCATGACGCATTTCATGGAAACCGATTACGCCAACGTCCATCGCGGCGTTCACTTCCTGTCGGGCGTGGCAACCGACACCTATGAAGCCGTGCGCGATAAAGCCTGCGCCTTCATCAACGCGGCCTCTCGTGATGAAGTCATCCTCACGCATAGCGGCACTGAAGGCTTCAACCTCGTGGCGTCGTCCTTCCTGGCACCCCAAGTTTCGGCGGGTGATGAGATCATCCTCACCGAGATGGAACATCACGCCAATATCGTGCCGTGGCATTTCCTGCGTGAACGTCATGGCGCGGTGCTGAAATGGGCGCGCATCACGCAAGAGGGCGCGCTTGATCTCGATCACCTGAAAAGCCTCATCACACCGCGCACCAAACTCATCGCCGTGACGCACATGTCGAATGTGTTGGGCACGGTCACGCCGGTTGCCGAAATCGTACGCATTTCACATGCGGCGGGCGTGCCGGTGCTGGTGGATGGCTGTCAGGGTGCGGTTCATGCACGCATTGATGTGCAGGCGCTGGATTGCGACTTCTATGTTTTCTGCGCGCATAAACTTTATGGCCCAACTGGTATCGGCGCACTTTATGCGAAGGCGGCGCACCTGAAAGCCATGCGCCCCTATCAGGGTGGCGGCGATATGATCCGCGAGGTCGGCTTTGACGCCATCACCTATGCCGACCCGCCGCACCGTTTTGAAGCAGGTACACCGCCCATCATCGCTGGCGTGGGCTGGGCTGCGGCGCTTGATTATCTCAGCGCGCTCGACCGTGAGGCCGCCCACGCCCACGAACAGGCCTTGCTTGAATATGCCACTCAGAAATTGGATCAGCTTGGCTTCGTGCGCATATATGGGCGCGCGGCGGGCAAAGGCGCGATCATTTCCTTCGAGGTTGAAGGCGTCCACGCGCACGACCTGGCGACGATCATCGACCGTCATGGCGTTGCGGTCAGGGCAGGGCACCATTGCGCGCATCCTTTGATGCAGCGCCTCGGCGTGACCTCAACCGCGCGCGCGAGTTTTGCTTTTTACAACACATTTGCAGAGGCAGATGCACTGGTAAGTGCTGTTACTGCCGCCCGCGAGATGCTGACATGAATGAGAGTGCTGCCGAAAAAGCGCCCGATTCAGAAGCCGCCACACCGGCGGTGATGGTGCCGCCTGATCTCGACGGTCTCACCGAACAGATCATCGCGCAGCTCAAGACCGTCTATGACCCGGAAATCCCGGTTGATATTTTTGAGCTGGGCCTCATCTACAAGATCGATCTCGACGAGCCGACAATGGGTGTTGATATCGACATGACCCTCACGGCACCGGCCTGTCCGGTGGCTGGTGAAATGCCGGTATGGGTGAAGGAAGCGGTCGAGCGCGTGCCGGGCCTTGGTGCGGTGAAAGTCAACATGGTGTTTGATCCGCCCTGGGATCCCTCGCGCATGTCGGACGAAGCCAAACTCGAACTGAACATGTTCTGACGATGAGCGACATTGAACAAACCCCGCCAAAGCGCGTCCGCCGTGAACGCCCCAAAGTCGTGACGCTCTCCGATGCGGCTGCGGCGCGGGTGCACGAGATCATGGCGCTTTCGGCAGGCCGCTATATCGGCCTGCGTGTCGGCGTGAAGAATGGCGGCTGCGCTGGCATGGAATATACCATGGACTATGCAGAAGCCCGCGCGCCCCTTGATGAGGTGATCGAGGACAAAGGCGTCACCATTCTGGTGGAACCCAAGGCGGTGCTGTTCCTGCTGGGCACTGAGATGGACTATGTGACCGATAAGCTATCAGCCCGGTTCGTGTTCCATAACCCGAACCAGACCGATGCCTGCGGGTGTGGCGAGTCCGTCGCCATTACCCCCGCGCAGGCATGATGCGCATCAGCGCTGCATCACGCTCCAGCGCTGATTTGCATTGGCTGAGCACCCGAAGATGATCACTGGCGTGCCAGCCTGCGTGCTCGCGCGCGACACATCCATGCAACCGCCTGAGGCAGAGCGGATGGTGCCGTCATTCTGAAACATCCAGCGTTGTGCGTAGGAACCGACACAGCGCGATACAAAAACGGACTGCCCAGCTGCTGAAGGGGCTGTCAGGCAGGTATTGCCAGTCTGTATTTCAGTTTCCCCATAGGGGCTGAAAGCGAATGTCTGGTTCTTCTTGCTGTGGCAGTTGAAAATGATGAGGTCACTGCCGCCACCGCGCACATCAAGGCACATGCCGGGCGCATGAGCGGGGCTTAGTATGGCCGATACCTGGCCGCCATCTGTGCCACGACGGGAAGGCGGCGGTGGGGGCGGCGTCACGCTGGGGTACGAGTCGGATGCGATCCAAAGCTGGTTGCTATGGCCGTTGCAGCCATAAGCGATAAGGCGCGTGCCTGCTGATGTGCGGGCACCCTCGGCGTCAATGCACAGACCCGTGCCGTTCACGATCGCGCCAGAGGCATCCTGGTGCCAGCTTTGTTCGGTTCGGCGGGCGCAGCGCGTGGCAATAAGCTGTCCGCCCTCTCCAGCACTCAGGCTGATGCAGTTCTGCCCGACCCTCATCCGGCCCATCCTGTCATAGGGCAGGTCCATATCCTGTGCAGCGCTGCCTGAGCACGCAGCGAGCACCCCATAGCCAGTGCTCCAGTCCATGCACATGTTCGGCGCGCTGGCGACAGCGACCTGCTCAGCACGTGCTGAGCCCATGGCAAAAAAAGCTCCGACAATGACTGCCGTGAAAGCAAAAGACCTGATGTGCTTCATCCTGGCATCCTCCTCGACAGTAATGTGTGACCTTCATGCCTTGGCACACGAACGAATACCATGATCATGGCGCACTCAGCCTGAACGCCACATGACCGGCGCTTCAGCCGGGCGGGTCATAGGGCTTCCAGCCATCCGCGCCATAGGCTTCAAGCGGCGTGAAGCGCGCCTTGTACGACATCTTGCGGCAGCCTTCGACCAGGTAGCCAAGATAAACGTAAGGCAGGCCAGACTTCCGCGCCCGCTCGATGTGGTGCAGCACCATATAAGTGCCCAGGCTTCGGGCGGTAAGATCGGGGTCGTAGAAACTGTAGACCATCGAAAGACCGTCGCTCATCACATCGGTGAGCGCGCACGCAACAAGCTGGCCTGGGTCGTTACGATGTTGCGGTGGCAGACGATACTCCACCAACTGGGTTGCAACAGTTGTGTCGCCCGCCATCGCGGCAAAGTCGATGGATGTCATCGTGGCCATGCCGCCATCGTGATGGCGGGTATCGAGATAGTCCTTGAGAAGCAGAAACTGTTCTTCAGTCACCTCGGTGCCCACCGCTGCTGCACTGAGATCGGTGTTGCCAGCGATCACCTTGCGCAGATTGCGTGATGGACTGAAAGCGCTCACCGGAATGCGTACCGAAATGCACGCCGAACATCCTTCACAGGCCGGGCGATAGGCGACGGTCTGACTGCGCCGGAACCCTGTCCGCGCAAGGCCTTCGTGGATTTCACGCGAATAGGGTCCAACCAGCCGGGCAAAGATTTTACGCTCCTGCCGGTCAGGCAGATACGGGCATGGCGCCGGGTGCGTCATGTAGAACTGCGGGAAACGGGCACCCAGCTGCTCAGTCAATGCGCGTGACTCGTCATGAAATCAGACATCATGCGCTACAATGTCACCGGCAGCGTCAGGCGCAAGGCCCTCAGGGCTGGGTATCCAATGGAATGGGCGGCGCTTCGCGAAGCAGCACGATGCTGATGCGCCGGTTGGCCGAGGCATAAGGGTCCTCAGGCAGCAGAGGTTCTGAACCTGCCTTGCCGGAGACCTGATAGATACGGTCAACAGGCACGCCGTTTTCCATCAACAGCTTGCGGGCGGCGTTGGCCCGGTCTGCCGAAAGCTCCCAATTCGAATATCCGTTCGCGCCCTCAAATTGTCCGGCATCGGTATGGCCAGCAAGGGTGACACGGTTGGGCAGTTTCAGAACGATCTTGGCAATTTCAACCAGCAGCCGCTGGATATGCTGACTTGGCACAGCTGAACCTGCCTCGAACATCGGGCGGCCTTCCTGATCGATGATCTGCATACGCAGGCCCTCGGGCGTCACATCGACCATGATGTTTTTGGAAAGCTCTGCAAGGTCGGGCATGTCCTGCATCGCCTGACGCAGAGACATGGAGGCCTCCTTGAAATCGGCCTCCTCGCGCGAAGTCTTCTCCTGCTCATCCTGTGACTCGCTTTCAGGGCGGACCTCTGTGCCGGGAGGTGCATCGGCAGGGGTCTCCGCCTTGTCATTACTGCGGCCAGAGCGAACAACGACCGCGACGGCCGATCCGCTTTTGCCATTGCCGTTGCCGAATCCGTTGCCGTCCAGCACGCCGCCTGATCCGCTTGTGGAGCGGCTCACCGAAGCAGGGGCAAAATAATCGGCAATGCCGCGTTTCTGTTCCGGGCTGGTGGTATTGATCAGCCACATCAGCAGGAAGAAGGCCATCATGGCCGTCACGAAGTCGGCATAAGCGACCTTCCAGGCGCCGCCATGATGCCCACCATGCCCGCCTTTCTTGATTTTCTTGATGACGATTGCGTCGTCAGCCATCAGAAATTGCGACCTGCCGTATGATTGATGATAAGGAAATCACTTGCCGCACCATCGTCGTGTCATGCTTAAGAAGCAGTAAAGATTCGTTAACAGGGATAACCGGAATGACGCTCGACGCACGGGAATTCAGGAATGCGTTGGGGTGCTTCACGACGGGGGTCTGTGTGATCACGGCGGCAACGCCCACCGGCCCGATCGGGCTGACGATCAATTCCTTCGCCTCGGTCTCGCTCGACCCACCGTTGATTCTGTGGAGTCTGGACCGCAAGTCAGACCGCGCCGACGCGCTTCAGATCGTCGATTACTTCGCGGTGAATATCCTCACGGAAGCCATGCAGGAGACATCGCAGATTCTGGCGAAGAAGGGCGCTCATGCCGTTCCGTTGCACATGCTCGATCCAGGCCCGCACGCGGTGCCGCTGCTGCATGGCGCGCTGGCTCAATTCATCTGTGCGGTTGAAACGCGCCATGACGCAGGGGACCACATCATTTTCATCGGACGGGTCGAGCGTTTCCAGCATATGGACGAGGGGAACCCGCTTATCTACTACCGCGGCCAGTATCGGTCATTGGCGGAGGCGTAGGGCATGACGCGGGTTGCGTTTCTGGGTTTGGGCGTCATGGGCTTTCCGATGGCGGGCCATCTTGCAAAGGCCGGCCACAAGGTCGCGGTCTATAATCGCACGCCCGCTAAGTCATTCGACTGGGTGGAAAAGTTCGGCGGCAACCGCGCTGAAACGCCAGCTGCCTGTGTCACGGGCGCTGACATTGTGTTCGCCTGTGTCGGGCGCGACGATGACGTGCGCGCCATCGCGACCGGACCGGATGGTGCGTTTCATGCGATGGCGAAGGGCACCATTTTTGTCGATCACACGACCACATCAGCCGTTCTCGCCCGCGATCTGGATGCCGAAGCCCGTGCGCGCGGCCTGCGTTTCGTCGATGCGCCCGTCAGCGGCGGGCAGGCCGGTGCGGAAAATGGCAAGCTCACCATCATGTGTGGCGGCGCGCTGGATGACTATGCGGTCATCGAACCTGTGATCGCATCCTATGCAAAGATGTCGCGGCTGCTTGGGCCTGCGGGCAGTGGCCAGCTCGCCAAGATGGTCAACCAGATCTGCATCGCTGGTCTGGTTCAGGCTCTGGCCGAAGGTCTGGCCTTTGCGCAGGCGGCAGGGCTGGATGGCGAAGCGGTGATTGATGTCATCTCAAAGGGTGCCGCGCAGTCATGGCAGATGGAGAACCGACACAAAACCATGCTTGAGGGCAGGTTCGACTTCGGCTTTGCAGTGGAATGGATGCGCAAGGATCTGGGCATCACGCTTGATGAAGCTCGGCGCAATGGCGCGCAGCTTCCGATCACGGCCCTGGTCGACCAGTTCTACGCCGATGTTGAAGCCATGGGCGGCAAGCGGCAGGACACATCAAGCCTTATCCGCAGGCTCACGCCGTAATGGGATATGAAGACGGCAGAACGCGGCTTCTGGCCGCCGCGCGCAAGGCTGCGACCGAAACAATGTCCTCGCGCGTGTCTTTGCGCGACATTGCCAAGGCCGCCGACCTGTCACCAGCGGCGTGCTATCGATATTTCTCGTCGCGCGAAAAGCTGGCGGACGCTTTGGCGGGCGATGTCTGCACCGAGATCATCACCGCCTGTCGGCTGGCCGCACACGGTGAAACGGCAGCACATGATCGACTGGCGGCAGCGGCGGGGGCTTATCTCGCCTATGCGGTGGCGCATCGCGGGGCTTTTGATCTCACTTTTGAGCGCGCCGAAGGCGGTTGGGCCGACGAGGAGCGCGCACTGGCAGGCATGAACCTCGCGCACATGTTCGGAGATCTGGCCGGGCGGCCAGACCTTGGTCCATCCCTCTGGGGTGCCATCCACGGTCTTGTGGATCTTCTGGTGAAGGGGCTGATCGACATCGGCCAGCGCGAGCTTGGCGCCAGCATCATTGTCTCGCGCGGCGAGATGTTGCTGCGCGGTCTGCTCTCTGGACTGAAGCTGTAACGCCCCCAGAAATCATCATACAAGAACTCAGACCAGATGCTGCGGCGCACTGTGTGGGGGGCCGGGCTCTGACGAGCCGCTGGTGTGGTATGAGGGCTCTGGCACCATTGACCGCCGCTACATGCCGGCGGTCGCTCTGGGCTCAATCGTCTCGATCGTCAACGATGCGGGCACGGTATTTGATACCAATGCGCGCGGAATAGCTTGGGAGGAGGGGTATGCCAAAGCGACTGCACACCACTAATGCCGCAAGAGGCGCAACTAAATTTAGATTATTCACTGGTCATCGCAGACTTCTATTGTTTCTGATGATGTGTGCGTTTGTTTCCTGTGACGAAAGGGGTGATTGTGCTGATATTGGGGGCGTAATGAAGGACGGGCAGTGCCATGTTGATTGTAAGTCTAGACACATTGACCCAAACCGAAACTACAAATGGATTAAATGCGACGACGTTAAGTGAAGGCCTTTCCGTCGCAATATCGACGTGGCTATGATGGCGGGCACATTGCGGCGGAGGTCAACAGCTCAGGCCAGATGCTGCGGCGCACTGTGTGGGGGCCCGGCTCCGACGACCCGGTGGTGTGGTATGAGGGCTCTGGCACCACAGACCGGCGCTACATGCCGGCGGTCGACCTGGGCTCTATTATCAATGATGCACGTGGCTCAAGGCTCCGTGTTTGTGGACCGGCAGCATTGAAGAGTATATTACCCCGTTCACATTACCTTCAGGAACCCAAAACCAAATAGGTCGCGCGGCTGGAGCTTTCGGGAGGTCCGGCGGCGGGGTTCAGGTTCAAGTGATCGGCGGGCCGTCTCCAGTAATTTATGGCCCAACAATTCTGTTTAGGCCCTAGATGGAGTTAAAAGAAATGGAAGAAATTGAAAAAATCTTCTTTAAATCAGATGACGGCAATTTTTTCTCAAGCATGATTATTGATAAAAAATTTAGCAAAAAATATAATGGGAGGAATGTTCTTAATTCAACACCAATAAACGACAGTATGTGCATAATATTTATAGGGACGGAAATGAATTATTCTGATTGTGTGGTGTTGTGCGCATCTAAAGATGGAGCAATATTATGGTCATATGGCAAAGATGACGTATATGGAAACATTATTGATTTTGTTGTTTATAATGGAATTGTTGTTATATATAGATTTGGCGGATTAATGTCATTTATAAATGCATTTACGGGAGAGGTTATCAGAAAAGAGAAGATAAAGTAATGATCAGGAGTACTTCGAATAATTTTAGTAATTTACAATTCACAGAAGATACGAGATGCAGGAGATTGCTGCCAAGTACCACTTATTCCTGGCTTAGGAACTGAGAGTCTGATTTAAAATTATCCGGCTTTATTTCATAGCCTTACGATGCGACGCGCCACTGGTATGGTATGAGGGCTAGGCGCCAACGACAAGCGCTGGCTGCTGGCAGATGAGCGCGGCTCTGTGGTGGCCGCAACCAACGATGCTGGTGCCACGCTGTTCATCAACAGCTATGACGCCTATGGCCGCCCCGCCAGCACCAATCAGGGGCGGCTCCAGTATACGGGCCAGGCCTATATCGCGAGCCTGGGGCATTACGACTATAAGGCCCGCTTCTACGCCCCCATCATCGGCAAGTTCCTGCAGTCCGACCCCATCGGATACCAAGCCGGCATGAATACCTACGCCTATGTCGGCAATGACCCCATCAACAAAACAAACCCAAGCGGGTTGGCTGCCAGCAGCGGATCAGGATCAGGGTCGAATAGCAAGCCCTCTCGGCAATGGGTGTGCCAAATCCCCGATGGTTCACGGACAAGAGTATGTGTTCCGGTTGATAGCTCAAGCCCTTTGACTTCTGAGGAAGTTCAGGCTGTTAAGGATTACATTAAAAAAAATGGCTCTGGGGCTGATGGAATCACTATTACCAGAATTGAATTTGGGGCGAGCATAGCACAAATCAACCAAATGGTTATTAGCGCATATCTATCTGGAGAGATAAACGGTAGCAAATTAAATTGGAATCTTAAAGATCCAAAAGAGCAGGCTTGGAAGATAATTGGCTATATTTTTTTAGATCCAATATCACAGAAGAACCACACCGTTGAAAACACTGGCGAAAACCTTTTTTTCTTTCCTAATGGGAAAGCTGATGCTTACGCGCATACCCACCCTGACTGGGCAGGCACTTTTCCAGGCCCGGGAGATTTTGGGTATAATGTTCCCTTATACGGTTTAACGCCAGCAGGCGTATGGGTGATATATCCCGGTCTATCTAGATGCACATGGCTGTATGAAACGGGATTGCCGCCGGAATTAACTGATGGGACTAAGCGATGAGACAAACCATAATCACAGTTATTTTCTCACTACCCTTCATGTTTTTCCTTTTGGGATGTAGTCATCTATCTGATAGAAAACTATATCTTGATCTTCTTTCCCCAGGCAGTCATTTAGAAGAAGTAACTATGTGGGCAAAAGTTGCAGGAGAATTTGTTCTTTTTCCCGAACGACCTTCGGGGAATTTGTCGATTTCGATTCCAAATTGTATAAGTGGTGTTACATTAAATCAATATGATATGGATAAGTCACTTTTTAAAAACAAGTACGTTTTAGTCTCTGGGGTAATTTATGAATATGATAATTTACCATCGGAAGAAAGCGAAGTGTTAGCAAGGAAAAAATTGAACGGAGTTGTGATAATCAACAATTGTTTTGGAAAAAACGTATTGTGGATTGAAAACATACAGATTGTTCAGAGGTTGTCCGAATAATCAAAGTTTCGCCAGATGGCATCGTAGATCGGCTATGATGGTCGTGGGAACCTGACCACAGTGAATGGCTCGGTGTGGTATACCTATGATGCCCAGAACCAGCTGATCTCTTGTCCGAACACACCGCTGACCGATGATCCGCTGGGCCGTCTGCCAAACATCAACGAGAACGGCACGGTGACTGCCACCAACGCCTATGTCGGCTGAGACATCTGGGTCCCTTTTTTTCTCGACGTTTGCGGGCTCAATAGCAAATAGTACCTTAGGTCCGTCGACTGGAGAGCAACAAGATCGTATAATCGTGCAAAATGGAGGTGCATTATTGAAATTATTGGCGGTAAAGACCAAGGTAATAACGCATCTGTTGTATTTTCTATGAAAGTGGATACAAAAACTGGGGGATGTCCTAATGAAACTAACTGAATATACGCAAAAAATAAAGTTTGTTTTATATGTTACAATTTTTCTTCATTCTATTTTTTTATCAAAATCATATGGAATGAATAATTACTCAGCTTCTGCTATATTAGATGATTTTGGCGTCAAAATTAAAATAACTACTTACGAATTAGATAGCATATCAGGTGACAGGGGTCGAGTTTTATCAATTGTTTTTACAGGGAGCTCATTTGAATGGAAAGTAAAGCTTCACAATGAAATGATACCTTCTTCTCTCAGTTATAATTCAACAACTTACCTTTTGGCGGTCCCTGGAAAATCCATACTTATTATAAGCGAGCGCGATTGTGTTTCATTAGATACTAAACTTAAGAAAATAGCAACATGCTTTGTCGGATCTGATAGTCCGGCTGCTGCATCTCAAAAATGCATAGCCATGAATTCGCCTGATGGTGCAGTCAGAAAATTACTGGAAACTGGCGTCAAAGTTATCTCTATCGGCAGATTTTATCTTGCTTCATCAGAAATTGGAACAGATGGGAGTCAGGGGTTTATATTCAAAAAGTCTGGAATATACCCGAATGAACAAATTGACATGTCAACAAAATTGGATGACTGTAATTAAAAATGATTTTATAAACATTTATGTGGTCGTTAGAGGTCTAACGTCAATTCAACTAATGTGAAGCTCGTGTGAGCATTCGATGTTGGCATTTTAATTATAATTTTTTATGGAGACAGTAAATCACACGATCTAAACAGGTGAAGATATGGTGGTGGGGCTGTCCTCTCTAGTCGAACCCGCGACGGCGAACGGTCTGAACCAGTCCACCGCTGTGCCGGAGGCTGCCTCAATCGGCCATGACGGTCGGGGGTGGCTGACCACAGTGAACGGCTCGTCGTTGTGTCAGACTCTAACACCTCCCGCCTCAAATTGACGTAACGTCAAACATTCGCCTTATTTGCCGCGCCTCCTGATGCTGCGGGCTGCATCCCGTGGCCCGCTTCGCAAGCGTGAGGTGAATACCATGCAGGCAATGGTTCGGCGTCCCGGTGAGGTCAGCGCAGCGCGCAGCGACCGGCAGCGCCATCTCTCCGGCACTATGGCGCTTTCTGTTCTGGCGCATATCGGTATTGGCTATCTGGTCCTGACGCAGCTTATCGGCATGAAGTTCAGTGAAACCGAACCTGAACCGATCAGGGTGGAAATCCAGCCACTGGTCCGGCCTGCGGCACCACCGCCACCGGCGGTTCAGCCTGATGAGATCAGGCAGCCCGAAAGACCCCGCGCCACGCCGCGCGAGGTGGCGGTGCCCAAGGTCCATACCGATGTGCCCCCGCTGCCGCTCGCGCCGCAGCCGCCAACCGATCAGGAAGGCGGCACGGTCACGACCTTGCCGGAAACGGTTCCGGCGATGGCGCCCGCACCGACGCGCAAGGTCCAGCCGACATATCCGCCACGCGCGGAAGAACGCGAGATCGCGGGCAGGGCGACGGTTGAGATCACGGTGGGCGCGGGTGGGGCGGTCAGCGCCATCCGGCTGGTGCAGGAAAGCCCCCAAGGCTACGGCTTCGGCGATGCCGCCATTGATGCCGTCGCACGATGGGAATTCGCGAGCGCACAGCCAGGCACTTACCGCGTCACGGTGAAGTTTGCGCTGGATTGATTGCGTGCAGGCGGCCCTTGTTCTGTAGTGAGTGGTAATTTCGATTGCCAGTTCAGAACAGTTGGATAGGATTATTCTGAGAGATGCAGAATAAAGGGCCGCCATGCGCTTCACAAAACTGTTGTGTATTCTGACATGGATGGCGGCCTCAACGGCATGGGCCGCGCCTGTGCCAGCTTATGCTGCCGCCGTGCCTGATAAGGCTGAGCCGCCCGTGCCGGTCACACGTTTTCCGCCAGTCTATCCTGATGAGGCTGCGCGCCGGAATATTACAGGTCATGTGAAATTGTCGGCAGTTGTAGACAACGAGGGAACCGTCGAGTCTGTCGACATACTGGAGGAGACTCCGCCCGGTATGCGCTTTGCTGAGTCCGCGCAGAAGGCCTTGGAGAAATGGATATTTCAAGCCGGTCATCCGGGCAGATATGAGTACAACTTCAACTTCGGCGAACAGCCACAGTCGCTTCCACCCGAAGACGGCAATGTGAATCCTGTTCCTGTCACACGGGCTACGCCGGCCTTTCCACCGGAAGCATATCACATCATCAGTCAGGCTTCCGCCAAGGTGACTGCGGGTATCTCGCCGGACGGCTCCATCACCGGCGTCACCATTGTTTCTGAAGACCCGGTCGGATTTGGGTTTGGGCGCGAATGCGCAGCCTCATTAAAGGCCTATACCTTCATGAAGGGTAGGCCGGGGGATTATACCGTGTCGTGCAAATGGAACGTCAAATGGTGAACATTGCATAGGCGGCCCGAGGGGCATTTTTCTTCTCACGGAAACTGATCTGCGCATGCATATGGATTGCCAAGGATGCCAAAACATCTAAAGCTGTTTGAAGTATACCAGAATAAAGGGCCGCCATGCGCTTCACAAAACTGTCGTGTGTTCTGACATGGATGGCGGCCTCGGTGCTGGCAGCCCCGGCGGCGTGGGCCGTGCCGGTGCCGGTCAACCGTGTCGCACCTGACTACCCGGCACAGGCGATCCCGTTGCGGCTGGCCGGTGTTGTGAAGGTCAATCTGGTGATTGACGCAACCGGGGCGGTCAGCAGGGCAGACCTCATCTCTGAATCCCCGAAGGAGCAGGGCTTTGGCGAAGCGGCGCTGGCGGCTGCACGGCAGTGGACCTTTGAACAGTCAAAGCCCGGCGAATACGAAATCACACTGAGGTTCGAGCCGGGCGATGGCGGTGGCGCCGTTGATCCGTCCACCATTCCGCTTGCCCCGGTGCCTCTGAAAAAGGGCGAGCCGTATTTCCCATCCAACGCTGCCGCGATGCGCATCAACGGTTATGCCGAAGTGGCTGTGCTCATTGGCAATGACGGGCGCGTTGTACACAGCGCCGTCCTTGTTGAAGTGCCCGAAGGTTATGGCTTCGGAGACTCGGTCATGAACAGCATGTCGCGCTGGGAGTTTCAGCCCGGTCATCCTGGCCTGTTCCGCGTCGGCTGGAAATTCGAGTCATGGGGTGATGGCCGCAGCACGGACTGGGATGATCTGAGCAAACTGCCAGAGCCCAACTTCACCACTGCGCCACGTTATCCCGAAACGGCAGATGGCAGCACGGGCAGTGTGCGGCTCGCCGTTGCGGTGGCTGATGATGGCAGCGTCGTTGACGTGCAGGTGGTCACCGAAACACCGCCGCGCAAGGGTTTTGGCGAAGCGGCGCGCCAAGCGATGCTGCAATGGCACTTCGTATCTGGCCAGCAGGGTCTTTATCGCTACCGCATGACCATCTCGAAATAGCGCAGGGCAGGTTGCCATGAAACGCGGCATTTGGGCTTTGGCATTTTCAGCGTTGCTGTGTGCATCGACGATGGCGACCGCCGCTGAGGGGCCGATCCCGCTCACGCGCGTTGAGGCTGGTTATCCAAAAGCAGCAGCCAGGCCGCCATTCCCGGAAGGTACCGCCAAGGTCAGGCTGCTCGTCGGTGCCGACGGGTTTGTGTCTGATGTAACCTTGCTTTCGGAAGCGCCTGAGGGACTGGGCTTTGGCGCGGAAGCGGTTCTCGCGGCACGGCGCTGGACTTTTCAGCCGGGCCATCCCGGCGATTACACCATCACCATGCGTTTCCTGCCGCCGGAAAACGCCACGCTGGACATAGATTCACTGCCCAAGGCGCCTGAGCCCATCACGCGGGTGGCACCTGAATATCCTGACTTTCAAGATGACACGAACGGCTACGTGAAGGTGGCGATCGACATCGCCGAAGACGGTCATGTCAACGACGCGCAGGTGGCTGTTGAGATGCCGCCCGGCAAGGGCTTCGGCGACGCAGCGCTGAAAGCCGTGAAACAATGGGTCTTCGCGCCGGGCCAACCCGGATTATATGTGGTGGTTGTCAGATTTGTCATTCCGGGCTCCGACCCTGAAGCTGTTGACTGGCACGATCTGCCATTGCTGCCTGACCCTGTGAGGCGCGTTGAGCCGAAATATCCTGATGCGGCGCTCAAAGCGGGCCACACCACTGGCGGCGATGCACGGCTTGATGTCATCCTTCTTGATGATGGGTCGGTCGGTGAAGCACATATTGTCGATGAGACGCCCGAAGATATGGGCTTCGGAGAAGCCGCCCGCAACGCGATCCTGCTCTGGCGGTTTGAGCCCGGTCAGAAGGGTGTCTTCAAGATCAGGCTTGATATCGCGCCGAAGCATTAAGGGAAGGCGATGATGCGTTTGTTCACACGACTGGCCACTCTGGCCGCCCTCATCACCGGCATCAGCGCCGCCTATGCCGAAGCACCCCAACCATCACCTGCGGTCACACCAGCCGCGCTGCCGCAGCCCAAGGTGATCAAGCGCGAAGCACCTGTATATCCCAGGCACGCGGCGGAAGCTGGCGAACCGGGGCAGGCCGAACTCCGCCTGACGATTGATGCGGCAGGCAATGCCACCGAAATCACCGTGTTGCGTGAAGCGCCAGAAGGCTACGGGTTCGGAAAGGAAGCCAAAGCCAATGCTGAAAAATGGGTCTTTGCGCCGGGTGCGCCGGGTGAATACGGTCTGAACATCAAGTTTCGCTTGCAAGACTATGATCTGATCGAACCGCCCAACCCGGCACTTCCTGCTGCGCCAGCTGTTGTGGACTGGTCGCGGCCAAAATATCCGCGCATGGCAGTCGAGCTTGGCATCACTGGTACGGCACATCTTGTCATCAAGCTCGATGAAGACGGCAAGGTGAAGCAGGCTGGCGTCATCGGCTTTGGCGATCCGTTCAAAGATCAGGATGGTGCCGGGCTGTTCGGTGGCCCTGTGCTTGAGGCTTTGGCACAAATGCGCTTTGAGCCGAACAAGCCGGGTCTCTACCAGTTTGATGTCGAGTTTTCTCCGCAGCGCCTCAAGGACGGCTGGCTGAGATAGACCGGCTGAACGCATTCAGCGCCCGTGCGATCTCGGTGCTGAAATCCGCCTCGGCGCAGATGTCGTCGGCGCTCCAGCTTTTGCCGATCAGTTTCAGGCTCACACAGGCATCCTCGATGATCACCGCTGCCATCGTGGTCAGCACCAGCCGCAGCGCCTCACCGGACGCCACACTGCGCGGCGCGCCGTTCCACAGCGCCACGGGCTTACCGGCGAACTGGGTATCACCGACCATCCAGTCGAGCATGTTCTTGAAGCTGCCGGGAATGCCACGCGCATATTCCGGGCACGAGATCAGCAGGCCATCGGCGCGTGCCATGGCGGTCCGCAGATCGGCCACAGGTGCGGGCAGGGCTACGGCCTCGATGTCGGGGTTGAAGTGCGGCAGCCCGCCAAGCCCGTCATAGATGGTGATGGCCATGCCGGATGGTGCGCTGCGCCGTGCGGCCTCGATCAGCGCGCCATTGGATGATGCGGCGCGCAGGCTGCCGGATATCGCCAGAATCTCAGTCGTCATGCTGGCCGATTGCCACGCGCGGTTCACGGGCACAAATGCATGACGCGAACGGCGCGCTGACATTTGCGTGTATCAGTCAGTCATCTCAGCCATGAGCCGTGATCACGCGCTCAGGCCACCAACTGAAACTCATGGATCATCGGGGCACGCCCAGGGCTGACAATGGCGCGCGCATCACGAACACGAAACCTGCGAACACGAAACCTGCCAAAATCCGCCATTTCACCCACATCATTGTTTTCCATAATATATCTTATACGCAAAATATCGGGATCGAGAGAGGGCAAATCAACCGCCAATCACCTGCTCGACACCGCCCGCCGTGTCGCCATCTGTCTAGGCACGGTCATATCCAGGGCGCGCTAGCGCAGGCTGGAGTGGCTGAACCCTATGGCCCGACATCCTTCGGCATGGATCCGGTGCAGTGGCTGGATGATTTTCTTATCATCCGCACCGATCTACATCATTTTTGTGAAAATAATCCGCGAAAAATCTTTGGAACATATTGCGAACATAGGAAATATGACCTATTCTTCTTTTGTGTATCGAAGAAAGGATGATGTTCATGGATAACGAGATCTCGCCCGCGCCAATGCCCGGCCGTGCCAAGGGCAACAGCGATGATGAGAATGCGCCGCATGCCGCCTCTGAGGATAATCAGGTCGTGGCGGTTCGGCCGCAAACCCCGCGCCTCTCGTTCCGCGATCTGGCCACCATTGAAATGGGCGACGTGGTGCGCGACCTCCTCTGGCGCGACCTGGCTGTCGTGGCGATGCGGGCTCAGGCCGCCTATCAGGTGCCGGAAGTGCCGTTGATCGCGCGCAACGGCCAGCCGTTTCGTGCGGCCCCGGAAGCCACCCGCTACGCCCGTGATCTGTCGGCTATGGCGCTGGCGCTCGCGCGGTTGTCAGACAAGCAGGTCATCGCCGCCGCCAATCAGTCACGAGACCCGGATAACGTGCTGCTGGCTGAATATGATGCCATGTTTGACGCCGCCGTTGGCTTCCGCAAGGCCGAAAGTCAGGCCCCGCTGCCGCCGCCTCATGCCGCCTTTGGCAGGCAGCTCACGCCTGATGAAAGGCGCGCGGAAAATCTCCGCAACGGCCATCACCCGAACATGGACGTGGTGAACCGCATCTATGCGTTGTTTGAAGCCGATGGTGGCGGCAGCGACACTGACGCGGGCGAGGACAGCGAGGACGGGGATCATGCGGCAGCCGATGCCCCAGACGCCGCCCGCTAAACGTCGCCGGGGCGCGCAGCCGGGCAACAGCAACAGTCGCAGGCACGGCTATTACACGGCGGCGGCTTATGCGGCGCGGGCCGAACGTCGCCGCATGCGTCGGCGCATCCGTGTGTTCTGTGCGCTGGCCCGCCTGCTCAACCGTCTGGCGCGGGGCCGCCGGGTGCTGCTACATGCGGCATCGATCACCGCACTGACCGAGGCTTCTTCATGCGCCTGCCCTTCGAAGCTGGTCGCCGCCGGCGCATCTATCTCATGCGCCATGCGGAAGCCGACTATTTCGGTGAAAACGGGGAACGAAGGCCCGACCCCAATGTCGTGCCGCTCACCGCAGCGGGCCGCAGCGAGGCGCTCGCCATGGCGGATTGGCTCAGCCCCGTCCCGTTTGACCGCGCCATCTGTTCGGGCCTTGCCCGCACGGTGGAAACCGCCACCATCGTGCTTGGCGGGCGCGACCTTGCGCTGGAACAACGCCCCGCCCTCAAGGAGATTCAGGGGGCTGGGCTGGAAGAACGCGCCCGGCTCGCCCCCATCGACTATGCCTATGCGATGTTCCGTGCGGGCGAGCCCGAAGCGCGTTTTGCGGCGGGCGAACGGTTTGCCGATTTTCAGGCCCGCATCCTGCCCGCCTTCACGGCCATACTGGGTGATCCGGGCTGGACCAGCCTCCTCCTCGTCTGTCACGGCGGCACCAATCGCGCGATCCTCACCTGGTTCCTTGGGCTGGGGCTGGATGCCTTTGGCCAGCTGGAACAGGATTCGTGCTGCCTGAACATTCTGGATTTCGACCAGCTCGACGGTTCCGGCGAAATCGTCCGCAAGGTTGTACGTGCCATGAACCTCACGGCCTTCAACACGGCCAAAACCCGGTGGGACTATCTCTCGATGGAACATCTCGCCCACCGTTTTGAGCAGGCAAAGAAGGCGGCCAGCGGGTCCGGCGCATGACAGGCCTCACCATTCGCCCGGAATCGAGGAACGAATACGGCGCGATCCACGATCTCACCCAGCGCGCTTTCGCCCCCATGCCCTTTGCAGCGGGCGACGAACAGACGCTGATCGGCCTGTTGCGTGATGCGGGTGCCCTGTCACTGTCGCTGGTCGCCGAACAGGCTGGCGTGGTTGTCGGCCATGTGGCGTTCACGCCTGCCACGGCGGCAAACGGCGCGCCCGGCTGGTATGCGCTGGGGCCGGTCTCGGTTGAGCCTGCCCTGCAACGCGCAGGCATCGGCTCGCGGCTCATCAATGCCGGCCTGAACACGCTGCGGGCATGGGATGCGGCGGGCTGCATCCTCACCGGCAACCCGGCCTATTACCGGCGCTTCGGGTTTGTGGTGACGCCCCAGCTCTGCCCGCCAGAGGAAACCCCGGCCTATTTCATGGTCCTGCCGATGCGCGTGGCCAGCCCTGCCTCGGTCATCAGCTTCCATCCCCTGTTCCATGCCAGCCCCTGACTGCCCGCCTTATTGTCGCGAAAGCTGGGCGGAGAGGGCAACCTCGTGAAGTCTGTAATTCTCTGGTGTCGTAATGACTTACGCATATCAGATCATCCAATTCTTGAAGGTCATGCGGGTGCGGATGAACGCCTGATCCCCGTTTACATCATGGATGAAGCGGCTGCAGGTTCATGGAAACCGGGGGCCGCATCCCGCTGGTGGCTGCATCATTCCCTGAAGGCCCTGAACACCGCCCTTGGCGGGGCGCTGCGCCTGATGTCGGGCGACAGCCTCGACGCGCTCATCCGCCTGATTGCTGAAACCGGGGCCGACACGGTGCTATGGACAAGGCGCTATGAGCCCTGGGCAATCGCGCAGGACACCGCCATCAAGGCCGCCCTCACCGCGCGCGGCATCACCGTGCGCTCGTTCAACGGCACCCTGCTGAACGAACCATGGGCGCTGAAAACCGGCAGCGGCGGCTTCTACAAGGTCTTCACGCCCTATTGGAAAGCCGCTCAATCCCAAACCTCGTCGCCGGGCCAGACCCGCACATCCAGCGGCAGGGATGCGGAACCTGAAACCACCACCTCGGCCCGCTTCGAAGAAATCCTGCACGCCCTTCTCCCGCTTCCCACCCGTCCCAACTGGGCGGCAGACTTCCCCTCGGTCTGGACACCGGGCGAACTGGGCTCGCGGGCAGCTCTTGCCGCTTTCATCGATGACGCCCTTTCCCGCTATGCCACGGGCCGCGACCTGCCCGGCATCATGGGCACCTCGATGCTGTCGCCGCACCTCGCCTTTGGCGAAATCAGCCCGCATCAGATCCTTCGCGCCGTCCAGCATGCCGCCGCCCGCCATCCGGCGCTGGAAGGTCAGGTGGCAAAGTTCATGTCGGAAATCGGCTGGCGCGAGTTCGCCCGCCACCTGCTGTTTCATGCACCGCACATGACCGATCATGCCTTCAAGCCGGGCTGGGATGGCTTCCCATGGCGCGGTGATGATGCGGCCCTTTCGGCATGGCAGCGCGGACAGACCGGCATCCCGATTGTCGATGCAGGTATGCGCCAGCTCTGGCGTCATGGCTGGATGCACAACCGGGTTCGGATGATCGCCGCATCCTTTCTGGTCAAGCACCTGCTTATCCCGTGGCAGCATGGCGCGCGCTGGTTCTGGGACACGCTCGTGGATGCCGACCTCGCCAACAACAGTGCGGGCTGGCAATGGGTGGCGGGCTGCGGCGCCGATGCCGCGCCCTATTTCCGCATTTTCAATCCGGTGCTTCAGGGCGAAAAGTTCGATCCCGATGGCGTTTATGTTCGCACCCATGTGCCGGAACTGGCCGCCCTGCCCGCCAGATATATTCACAAACCTTGGGAAGCACCTGCTGCCTTGCGCGCTGGCCTCACCTACCCTGCACCCATCATTGATCTCGCCAGCGGACGCGCCCGCGCACTGGCCGTCCACGCGGCTTTCACGGGCAATCGACAATGACCGGCAGGCTCACTAAAACCCGCTTCACTTTGGGGAATACCACATCATGTTGAACAGCGATCAGACGCTCAGCGACCTTGTAAGCTGTGACTGGCTGAACGAGCGCATCGGCTCGCCTGACATCCGCATTCTGGATGCCTCCTGGCACATGCCGGCGACCGGCCGATCGGGCCGCAAGGAGTTTGACGACGCGCATATTCCCGGCGCGCTGTTCTTCGACATTGATGAGATATCTGACGAGAAATCCTCTCTGCCCCACATGATGCCGTCAGCGGACAAGTTCGCCAGCCGCGTGAAGAAGCTCGGCATCGGCGATGGCACCACGGTGATCGTCTATGACTCTTACGGCCTGTTCTCGGCGGCGCGTGTGTGGTGGATGTTCCGCGCCATGGGGCACGAGCGCGTTGCGGTGCTGGATGGCGGCTTCCTCAAGTGGAAAACCGATGGCCGCCCCGTCACCAGCGACACCATCTCGCCCTTCGTGCGTCACTTCACCGCGCGGCCCAACTGGTCGCTGGTCAAGTCCTTCGATGATGTGAAGAAGACATTGGCTGACAGTTCGGCGCAGGTTGTCGATGCGCGCTCGGCCCCGCGCTTTGCCGGTGCTGAACCCGAACCGCGCCCCGGCCTCAAAAGCGGCCATATGCCCGGCTCGTTCAATGTGCCTTTCGGTGCGCTGCTGCGCCCGGATGGTACCATGAAGCGCCGCGACGATCTGCTCAAAGTGTTTGCCGATGCGGGCATCGACGTGAAGAAGCCGGTCATTGGCTCGTGCGGGTCAGGCGTGACCGGCTGCGTGCCACTGCTGGCGCTCGCCGTGCTCGGTCACCGTGACGGCGCGCTCTATGATGGTTCATGGGCCGAATGGGGTGCGCGGCAGGATGCGCCGGTGGAAACATCCGCACCTAAATGAAGCCGCTCCCCACGACCGTCACCTTTCTGCAGATGCATGCGCCATCTGACCGGCGCACGCAGGCCCCCTCGCGCCCGCGCCTGATGCTCACGCGCTGCGACAATGTGCCGGTCCAGTTCTATCGCTATCTCTATGAAAGCGTCGGCAAACCTTGGGTATGGGTGAACCGCCGCCGCCTCAGCGATGCGGAACTTTCCGATGCCATCCATCAGGATGGTATCGAGATTTATGTTCTGTATGCGGATGGCTGCCCCGCGGGCTATGCCGAGCTGGATGCCCGCAACCCGAAAAATATCGAACTCGCCTATTTCGGCCTGACGCCTGACTATACCGGCCTTGGCCTTGGCAGTTTCTTTCTGGGCGAGACGCTTGCCATCGCGTGGGACAAGCGGCCCGAACGTGTGCATGTGCAGACCTGCACACTGGACCATCCGCGCGCCCTATCGCTTTATCAGCGTCACGGCTTCGTGCCGTTCGACCAGCGCGAGGTTGAAGTCCTGCCTATTGGCGATGAGCCACATCCGTTGGTTGCCGCCCATAGACAGGAGATGATGTCAGAACCATAATCCTCATGGCCGGACCTGACCCGGCCATCCAGGCTCAGTGCCCCAATATCTGGCTCAGAAACAGCTTTGTGCGTTCATGCTGCGGGTTGTTGAAGAACGTCTCGGGCGGCGCTTCCTCAACGATCTGGCCGTGATCCATGAACACCACGCGGTCAGCGACCTTGCGGGCAAAGCCCATCTCGTGCGTGACCACCAGCATGGTCATGCCCTCCTCGGCCAGCTCGACCATGACTTCCAGCACTTCCCCGATCATCTCCGGGTCCAGCGCTGAGGTTGGCTCGTCGAACAGCATGATCTTGGGGTCCATGGCGAGCGCACGGGCAATGGCGACCCGCTGCTGCTGTCCGCCGGAAAGCTGGCCGGGATATTTCTGCGCCTGCTCGGCAATGCGCACCCGCTCCAGCAATTCCATCGCGGTCTTTTCTGCTTCGGCCTTGGGGCGTTTGCGCACCCAGGTCTGCGCCAGTGTGCAGTTCTCCAGCACGGTCAGATGCGGAAACAGATTGAACTGCTGGAACACCATCCCCACTTCACGGCGTACCTCATCTATGGCGCGCAGGTTGCGCGTCAGCTCGTGGCCGTTGACGACGATGCGCCCGCTCTGATGTTCCTCAAGATGATTGATGCAGCGGATCAGCGTGGACTTGCCCGAACCGGACGGGCCGCAGATGACGATGCGCTCGCCCTTGCCCACGTTCAGCGATGCGTCTTTCAGAACATGGAAACGGCCATACCACTTGTTGACCTTCTCCATCAGAATGGCGTTTTCGGTGCTCATACTTTCCCCGCTCCAACCTTGCCGCCAGCCACGGTGCGCTCAAGATAGGCGCTATAGCGCGACATGCCGAAGCACAGCGCCCAATAAACCAGCGCTGCAAACAGATACCCAGTGAAGGCCACACTCGGTGCCGACCAGGCTGGATCGGCATTGCCCGCTTTGATGACCTGCAGGAAATCAAAGAAGCCGATTGTGGCGATCAGTGATGTATCCTTCAGCAGGCTGATACAGCTTGAAACGATCGAAGGCAGCGAAATCTTCATCGCCTGCGGCAGCACGACAAGCCCCGTCGTGCGCCAGTATCCAAGGCCCAGCGCCGCCGCGGCTTCCGCCTGGCCTTTGGGCAGTGCCTGCAAACCGCCACGGATCACCTCGGCCATATAGGCGGCACTGAACAGTGCGATCACAATCAGGGCCCGCAGTAATTTATCGAAGGTCACCCCTTGCGGTAGGAATAAAGGCAGCACATTTGCTGCCATGAACAGAATGGTGATGAGGGGAACGCCGCGCACAACTTCGATGAAAATCGTGCTGAGAATGGAGATGACAGGCAGTTTCGAGCGTCGCCCCAGCGCCAGCAGAATCCCGATGGGCAGCGACAGGGCGATGCCGACAACGGAAATCAGCAAGGTCAGCAAAAGCCCGCCCCATTTTTCGGTCTGCACCAGCGGCAGCCCGAAGAAACCGCCAGACAGCATCACATAGGTGAGCAATGGAAACAGTGTCACCATGGCGACGCCAGCCCACAGCTTCCCCGGAAGGCGCGGGATCATCAGCCAGCCAAGGCCAAGTGCACCCGCCAGATAGACCAGATCGACACGCCAGCGTCCCTCGCCGGGGTAAAAGCCATAGATCAGCTGGTCACTGCGGGCGGCGATGAATGGCCAGCAGGCGCCCTTTGCCGGATCAAGGCAGGCTGTGCGGTCATTGCCCTGCCATACGGCATCGAACACGGCCCAGTTCAGCAGCGGCGGTATGATGACCCACAGAAAGGCGACCGCCAGAACGGTCAGGCCCGTATTGATCCACGACGAAAACAGGTTCTGCCGCAGCCATTCGAGGGCCATGTCGGCGAAGGGACGGCCCGGCGGCAGGCGCTGTTCTGATGCAGCCTTGGTCATCTCAGCGCTCCCTCAACTGCGTCGCCCGGTTATAGGCGTTCATGAGAAGCGAGGTGATGAGCGAAAGCGCCAGATAGATCGCCGCTGTGATGGTCAGGATTTCCAGCGCCTGCCCGGTCTGGTTCAGCGATGTGCCAGCAAACACATGCACCAGATCAGGGAAGCCAATGGCGGCGGCGAGCGAGGAGTTCTTGGTCAGGTTGAGGTACTGGCTGGTCAGCGGCGGAATGATGATGCGCATGGCTTGCGGGATCACCACCAGTCGCAGCCGTTGCCCCCGACTGAGCCCCAGCGCCGAAGCGGCTTCCGATTGGCCTTTGCTCACGCCCTCGATGCCCGAACGGACGATTTCGGCGATGTAAGATGCCGTGTAGATGACCAGTGCGAACAGCAATGCGACGAGTTCCGGCAGAATGGCCAGTCCGCCCTTGAAATTGAATCCCTGAAGCACCGGGAACTCCAGGCTGACGGGCTGTCCAGCGGCCATGAAGGCCAGCACCGGCAGCCCGATAACGAGGCCCGCCCCCATCAGCATGTCAGGTGGCCGCTTGCCCGTGGCAGCCTGTCTGCGGCGCGCCCATCGCGTAATCAGCGCAGCGCCTGCAATGGCCGCCAGCAATGCCCATACGATCAACCCAGCGCCCTCGGTCCAGTGCAGTTTGGGAATATAAAGGCCGCGATTGGTCAGGAACGCGACATCTCCCACCGAGATGGCCTGTTTCACGGCAGGCAGAACCGGGATCAGCGCCAGATAGAAGAACAGGATCCACAACAGCAGCGGCACATTGCGGACGAACTCGACATAGACCGCCGCCAGCCGCGACACGATCCAGTTGGGCGACAGACGTGCAATGCCAATAACGAAGCCCAGCAGGGTCGCCAGAATGATGCCAAGTATGGACACGAAAACGGTGTTGAGAAGGCCGACCACCAGCACATCGAAATGTGTATCCCGCGCGGTATAGGGGATCAGCTTGAAGCCGATATCAAAGCCCGCGGTTTTTTCCAGAAAGCCCCAGCCCGTCGCCTGTCCCGAACGTCGCAGGGCGTCAGCAGCATTGCTGCCAAGTGTCCAGAACAGCCAGATCACGGCAATCAGGGCAAGCGTCTGAAAGGCGATGCCCCGCCAATAGGGATCGCTCCAGACGCTGCCACGTGGTGGCATGACTGGTCTGTCAGCCTCTGTCACCTGCAAAGCCCCTGCCCCCGCAATTCCGGCTCAGCGGATGGGTGGCGCGAACTGCAGCCCGCCATCTTTCCACAGGGCATTCTTGCCGCGCGCGATTTTCAGCGGCGAGTTGTCGCCGACATTGCGGTCGAAGATTTCCTTGTAATTGCCAACTTTGCGGATGATGCGCACGGCCCAGTCATTGGTCAGGCCAAGCTGCTGGCCAAAGTCACCTTCCACACCCAGCAGTCTGCGGATTTCAGGGTTCTGGCTCTGAAGATGCTGATCGATGTCCTGGGACGATACGCCCAGTTCCTCGGCATTCAGCATGGCATAGAGCGTCCAGCGCACTAGATCTTCCCACTTGTCGTCGCCCTGACGCACGGCTGCGGCCAGAGGCTCCTTGGAGATGATTTCAGGCAGAACGGTGTGTGCATTGGCGTCCGACAGTTCCAGACGCGCGGCGTAAAGACCCGACTGGTCGGTCGTGTAGGCGTCGCAGCGTCCGCTGTCATAGGCCGCCAGCGCTTCGGATTCCTTCTCGAAGGTCAGTATCTGATACTGCATGCTATGCGTGCCGAAATAGTCGGCGACATTCAGCTCTGTCGTGGTGCCCGATTGTGTACAGATCGTCGCGCCACCAAGCTCATTCACGCTCTTCACGCCAGATGCGGTCTTCACCATGAAACCCTGGCCGTCGTAATAGGTCGGGCTGATGAATTCCATTCCTAGTGCCACGTCACGCTGCATGGTTACGGTGGTGTTACGGGACAGCAAATCGAACTCGCCAGACTGCAGGGCCGTGAAGCGGTCTTTGGCTGTAGCGGCTGTGTAGCGTACGGCGTTCGGGTCATCGAAGATCGCGGCGGCCACGGCGCGGCACAAATCCACGTCAATGCCAGTCCAGTTGCCTTGTGCATCTGGGTTGGAAAACCCGGCCAGGCCATCGCTGACCCCGCATTTCAGATAGCCATCCTTGCGCACCTTCTCCAGGGTCGGGCTGGCAGATTGCGCCAGGGCCAATGGTGCGAGCGCGGCGCCAAACAGCACGGCGAGAACATGTTTCTTCATGGCGGGTCTCTAAGGGTGGAACTAACCGGCAAATGGTCTAAACCACAGGATACAAAAACACTATCGCCAATGATGTTGCGGCTGCTCACAAGCCGCCGGGAGGAATGATGAAGGACGAAACCCTGCTGATCCACGGTGGTCGGCATCCGTCAGACCATTTCGGGGCAGTCAATGTTCCGGTGTTCCGTGCATCGACTATCGTCCACCCCTCAATCGCCGCCTTGGAAGGCGGCGGCCAGTTGCCGTTCGCCTATGGGCGACGCGGCACCCCGACGACGCGCGGACTGAGTGAGTCAGTCGCAGGTCTGGAACATGGTCACCGCACCATGCTGACACCATCGGGCCTGTCAGCCATTTCAATGGCCTTGATGTCTTTTCTGTCGACAGGTGACCACCTACTGATGGCCGATTGCGTCTATGGGCCGGGGCGCAAGTTCGCCGACATGGAACTCACGCGTTTCGGGATCGATGTTTCATACTTCCCGGCGAACATCACCGGTGAGGCCCTCACCGCGCTGTTTCGGCCCAACACTAAAGTCGTTTTCATGGAAAGCCCCGGCTCCATCACATTCGAAATGATTGATATTCCCGCCGTCGCAACGGCCTGCAAGGCGCGCGGCATCGTGACGATGGTCGATAACACCTGGGCAACCCCGCTTCTTTTCAAGCCGCTCGACCATGGTGTCGACATCGCCATTCTCGCCGCCACGAAATATCTGGTTGGCCATGCTGATGCACTTATGGGCACCATCACGGCCAACGAAATGCACGCCCAGCGCCTCGTTGATGTGTATGGCCGTTTCGGACTTTCGGTGTCTGGCGATGACGCTTATCTGACCCAGCGTGGTATGCGCACCATGTCAGTCCGCATGGCCCGCCATCAGGAAACGGCGCTGAAGATGGCGCGTTGGCTCCAGACGCGGCCTGAGGTCACGCGCGTGTTTTACCCCGCTCTTGAAAGTCATCCCGGTCACGCGATCTGGAAGCGCGACTACAAAGGGGCGTCGGGTCTGTTCGGCATTGAGTTGAAACCGGAAATCACGAAGGACGCAGTCGCGGCCATGTTGGATGGGCTGGAGCTGTTCGGCATGGGTTATTCGTGGGGTGGCTTTGAAAGCCTGATTGTCACAGGCGACGTCATCCGCACCTGCCCAGAAAGCATCAAACCTGTTGGCCGGGCCTTGCGGATCCATGCCGGACTTGAGGATGCTGACGAGCTGATCGCTGATCTTGATGCAGGCTTTGATCGTATGAACAGGACAGCAGGTTAACCGCCTGCCCCTTCACCACTCGCGCTGGCCCATCTGGACCCACGGGATTGAGGCAAAGGCGATGGCAATGACAAGCCCTGAGCCTAGCCCAATCCCAAGCCCGTCGATGAGGTCAAGGCCAGTCACGCGGGTTGCTAGCCAGCCGCCGAAAGCAAGTCCTGAAAGAGCGCCTATGATCAGCCAGCGTTTCATGCCACCAGTATAGCGGGGATTCGGCCTCAGCCCATGTCGGTTTCGAACAGTTCCTTCAGATAAGGCGACATGAACTTGCCTGCCGGATCAGCAATCTTGCGTTGGCCATGGAAGGCATCCCATTTGGGATAGAGCGTCTTCAGATCACGCGCTTTCAGAAAGTGCTGTTTGCCCCAGTGAGGCCGTCCGCCAAAACTGCGGCATACTTCTTCTGCCGCTCGGAAAAGCCGCGTCTGGTCCATCGTATGGTATTGGTGGATGGAGAGTGTCGCGCTGTCACGCCCATAAAATGGGCTCATCCAGATGTCATCGCCTTTCACAAAACGGAACTCGATGGGAAAGGCCGTCGCAATGCGGTCCTTGCGGATGCGTGCAGCCAGTGCTTTTAGGGCAGAGGCGGCATGCTCGCGCGGCACCGCATATTCCATTTCGTTGAACCGCGTTGTGCGTGGCGACGGGAATGTTTCCCAGCTCCAGCGAACCCGACCATGTTTCGTTTCACCGCCCGCCATCTGGCTGGTCAGGAACCTGTGCCAGCGTTTTGAGGTGAATGGCAGAAGCTTGACCAATTTGCAGACCTTCTCAAAGGCCTTCTGGTCAGAGGAAATATGTTCTCCACGCGCCTTCATTTCCTCGACGGTAAAGGCACCGTCGGGGCGAATGTCGCTCACAGTATTGAGTGACTTGGCTGCCACCATGTCTGCATAGGGAAACCAGAAAAACTCGAAATGACGATGTTTACTGTCAAGCTCTTCCAGACGGTTGATGGTCTCGGTTGCGTCCGCAACCCAGCTGGACTCCTGCAAGGGATAGGACGGAATCAGTTTCAACCGGAAACGCGTGATGACACCCAGAGCCCCCAGCGAGACGCGGGATGCTTCGAACATCTCAGGGTTATTACGCCGGTCAAGGCGCACAATGTCACCGGTCCCGGTCACAAGTGTAACCCCTTCAACCGCTGTCGCCAGCGCGCCCAGCGTGCTGCCTGTGCCGTGTGTGCCTGTGGAAATCGCTCCAGCGAGCGTTTGCCTATCAACATCGCCCTGATTGGGCAGCGCAAGGCCATAGGCATGAAGCACCGGTCCGGCAGCATAGACATTCGTGCCCGCCCACAACTCAACCTCACAGCTATCGCGGTCGGCTGAAATGATGCCGCTCATATTCTCGAGGCTGACAATGGCACCGTCACCAGCGCACAGGGGCGTGAAAGAATGTCCTGCCCCGGCCGGACGGATCGCTCCACCCTTATGCGACTTGATAAGTGCCGCGAGTTCTTCCTCGCTTCCGGGCCTCCATACAGCAGCCGGGCGCGCGTTCACTGCACCGGACCAGTTTGACCAGACGGGATTTGCCTTTGTGTTCATGCCCCGGAGGCTAGCCGCACTCGTCCTATGGGATCAATCCCGGACTGGTTTGAAAGCTGTCGCACGTTGTTCAGCATCGTGAACTTCCGCAGGCGTCAAGGTCATACGGAGACGATCAACCGGCGTGGCGTCGTATGCGCCGGTTTCAGGTAGGATATAGGTGCCGAAACCCTGCTCTTCTGCCAGGAGGTAGAATTTAAGGGCTTCTATTCGGTTCTGCGAGATAATGTCGCCTGCTTCCAATAACCCAGCATAGCTGTATTGAGCTTCCGCAATACCTTTGCTCGCCGCTAACCGAACAATTTCCACGGCGCGCTTCGGATCAATGCCATCACAATTTCTGGCATCAAGGCAGACAATTGCGCGTCCAAAAGCTCCTTCCATATCGGTGGCTTGCTCACTGGCCTTGTAGCTCTTCACGGCGTGACTGTTCGGAGCCTCCGGCGAGTCACGGCTCTCCTTGAAAGCGTCCTGAGCGCGGGAAATGTTACCTGGTTTGGGTGCCAGCGCATTGCGTTCCTCGATCAACCTGTCGATATCGGATCGCCGCATCGGCTGTTGCGTCACCTGAACCGTCGCTGCTGGCGCGTCAGCATTGGCTGCGCCGGGAGTCGGTGCATTATGTGAAAAGAAATAAAATACCGCTGCCACAGCCAATGCGGCCGCTGCTGCAAGCCCCGTGAATAACAGGATGCGGGGCGGAGAACTGACCTGAATCTGCGGCAATGGGAACCCTGTGATAGAAGTCACAAACCAGATGCCGGAGAACTATGGCAATAGCGCGGCGTTGATAAGGCCACGGCACAGCATGTCACGCTCCGACATCACGGCTCGATTTGTCACTAAGAATATTAACAGCAGGGTAAGGCAGATGGCGACCCCGGCGTGACTCGAACACGCAACATCCCGCTTAGAAGGCGGGTGCTCTATCCGGTTGAGCTACGGGGTCACCTAGCGACTGTTTTCACCGGCTGAGTGTTGCTTGGCAAGACCCTGTGTCAGGCGCGCGGCAGGCGCACATGACGACGCTGGATAGAGGCGATGTCCTTCGCACCAATGAGCTGCATCGTACGCCGCACGTCATCCGCCAGGATCTGGATCGCCCGCGCGACACCGGCCTCGCCACCGGCTGCTAACCCATAAAGATAGGCGCGCCCAACAGCCACCGCTGTGGCTCCGAGCGCCAGAGCTTTGACAATATCGGTGCCGCGACGCACTCCGGAATCGAATATGATCTCCGCCCTGCCTGCTACTGCATCCACGATTTCGGGCAGGGTATCAATGCTGGCTGGGCACGTTTCAAGCTGTCGTCCGCCGTGATTCGACACCCAGATACAGCTTGCGCCGATATCCATAGCACGACGGGCATCGTCTGCGTGGCAGATGCCCTTGATCGCAAAAGGACCGCCCCACGCGTCGATCATCCACTTGGCATCTTTCCATGTAACAGACTGGTCGTATTGCGATGCGACCTGCTGCGCGATGCTTTTGGCATCATTTTGAGTTCCGATAGCTGGATAATTGGCGGGAACCATCGGTGGCGAGGTGAGTAGGTTGTAAAGCCAGCGAGGGCGTTGGATCGCCTGCCACATGATGCCAGGCGACATTTTCGGCGGAATGGAGAAACCATTTCGCGTGTCACGCTCGCGATGTCCTGCAACTGGCAAATCCACCGTCAGAATTGCGCCGGTAAACCCTGCTGCCTTGGCGCGAGCCAGAATATCGCGCACCAGCCCGTGATCCTTCCAGACATAAATCTGATACCATTTCGGACCGGGATGGACCCTGGCCACATCCTCAACTGTCGTGGTGCCCAAAGTTGAGAGGCCATACGGAATGCCAGCCTTGTACGCGGCTGCGGCTGCGGCCCTTTCACCAAGATGATGAAACATACGCTGCAAGGCCGTGGGTGACAGTACGAAAGGCAGCGCAATTTCGCTGCCCATGACACGCGTTTTTGTGTCGATTTTTGTCACGTCAACCAGCGCGTCCCAGATCAATTCATGATCGCGCAGCCGCGAAGTGTTGCGGGCAAGCGTGATTTCGTCGTCAGCGCCGCCGTCGATATAGTCAAAAACCATGCGCGGCAGCGCGCGTTTTGCAGCCTGTCGCAGATCGGCAATATTCACACAGCGAGAAATTGTCATCTCTTTACATCCTGAACACGCCAAAACGCGTATCGGGTATCGGGGCGTTGAAGGTTGCTGCAAAGGCCAGACCCAGAACACGCCGCGTTTCGGATGGTGCGATAATACCATCATCCCACAAACGCGCAGTTGCGTAGTAAGGATTGCCCTCTTCTTCGTAGCGTGCGCGGATCGGTGCCTTGAATGAGGCCTCATCCTCAGCACTCCACTGCTCGCCGCGCGCTTCAAGTCCTTCACGCCGAACCGTCGCAAGCACGCTCGCGGCCTGTTCGCCGCCCATGACGCTGATGCGTGCATTGGGCCAGGCAAACATGAATCGCGGTGAATAAGCGCGCCCGCACATGCCGTAATTGCCCGCGCCGAAAGAGCCCCCGATAATGAGCGTGATCTTCGGCACCTGCGCGGTGGCGACCGCTGTCACCATTTTTGCGCCATCCTTGGCAATGCCACCCGCTTCGTATTTGCGACCGACCATGAACCCGGAAATGTTCTGCAGGAACAGCAGTGGGATCTTTCGCTGGGCGCATAGCTGGATGAAGTGTGCGGCCTTTTCCGCAGACTCGGAAAACAGGATCCCATTGTTGGCGACGATGCCGACTGGAATGCCCTGAATATGAGCAAAACCTGTAACAATGGTGGTCCCATAAAGCTTCTTGAACTCATCCAGCTCTGACCCGTCCACGATCCGGGCGATGACCTCGCGCACGTCATACTGAACCGAAAGCGATGACGGGATGATCCCGTTGAGCTCATTCGGGTCATAGAGCGGGTCGCGGGATGCGATCAGCGGCACGCCCGTTCCATGCTTCGGCCCGAAATGCCGGGCAATACGGCGGGCGATACCCAGCGCATGTGCATCGTCCATCGCGTAGTGATCTGTGACGCCGCTTTCACGGGAGTGGACATCGGCGCCGCCAAGATCCTCGGCTGTTACCACTTCACCAGTTGCCGCCTTTACAAGTGGCGGGCCACCCAGAAAAATAGTGCCCTGATTGCGGACGATTACGGTTTCGTCGGACATAGCAGGGACATAGGCCCCGCCCGCCGTACAGCTTCCCATGACAACGGCAATCTGGGGAATGCCTGCTGCCGACATGGTCGCCTGATTAAAAAAGATGCGCCCGAAATGCTCGCGGTCAGGAAAAATATCAGCCTGATTGGGCAGATTTGCGCCGCCTGAATCGACCAGATAGATGCAGGGCAGTCGATTTTCGCGCGCGACCTCCTGTGCGCGGAGGTGCTTTTTGACTGTCACGGGATAATAGGTGCCACCTTTAATCGTGGCGTCATTGCAGACGATGACGCATTCGCGCCCCTCAACCCGGCCAATGCCAGTGATGATGGATGCGGCATGAATATCGCCTTCATACATACCGAACGCTGCCAGTGGGGACAGTTCCAGAAACGGCGAGCCCGGGTCAAGCAGACGGCGTACGCGTTCGCGTGGCAGGAGCTTCCCGCGATCGGTATGGCGTTTGCGTGAACGTTCGTCTCCACCTATGGCCGCAGTCACCAGCCGCCCACGTAGTTCAGCGTTAAGCGCCTGCATAGCCGCTGCATTCGACTGGAAGGTGGCGTCGCGGGGTGTGATGGAGGACGTGATGCGTGTCATGAGACGTGCCGTATGTATCGTAGTTTTCTATCCAACATGGAGTTGCGTGTCCTGCAATGTCCAAACTCATTTAAAGCTGTTGTCAGAACAGATGCAGGGCGATAGTCATTTTTGGAATGGGTTGCGGAGGGGCGTTCGTGGATAGTTTGTTGCATGATATCTCGTGGGTATTGCCCCTGCGTTCCGAAACCGGAATCGCAATCGCCAATGCCTTCACCTATCTCGGTTATGGGCCATTTTTCGCCATCGCCCTGCCCCTGATTTACTGGCTGTGGGACAAGAAGGTCGGGCTGCATCTGGCGATCATTGTATTCATGGTCGCGATCTCCAACGCCTGGCTGAAAGACCTGATCGGGGACCCCCGCCCTGCCCTTCAATTTGCGGTTGACAGCCGCGTAGGCTCGTCGGGCGGCATGCCGAGCGGCCATGCTCAGGTGGCGTTCGCCATGTGGCTGTGGATTGCGCGCGAGATAAAGAGCGGATGGGCGTGGGCGGCTGCGATCACCATTGCGGTCTGCGTATGTTTCAGCCGAATCTATCTGGGCGTACACGATCTGGAGGATGTTCTGGTCGGTGCCACTTTGGGCATCATCACGATCGCGATGATGGAGTGGTTTCTTTCCGGCCATTTCACCTGGTGGCGGGCACTGCACCCCATCATCCAGATTGTCGTTCTGCTGGTTATCATCGCGCCCATCCTGCTGGGCTGGCCGGCAGGGAAAATGGGCGAGAAGCTGGGGTATGTCGCCTACCTGCATGGCAATCTGATCGGATGGTATGGCGGTGCATTGGCCGAGCGGCGTTTTATTCATTTCAAGCGACACCCGAACTGGGCGCTGGCCATTGTCGCGGCGGCTGCTGGCCTTGCCGTATTGCTGCTGGGCATAGCCGACCTGCGGCCACTATTGACGATGGCCGGATTGCCTTCGTTGGGTGCGGTGTGGTTGCAGGGCATGCTGGCAGGACTGTTCACCGCACTCATTGCGCCTTGGCTATTCCTTCGCTTGGGTCTGGCCATGCGCGCGCCTTAAACCAGTTCAATCGCCAGTGCCGTCGCCTCCCCGCCTCCGATGCATAAGGAAGCAATGCCGCGCTTAAGGCCGCGCGCCTTCAGCGCGTTCATGAGCGTGACCACAATTCGCGCGCCAGACGCCCCAATGGGATGACCAAGCGCACACGCGCCGCCGTTCACATTGACTTTTTCGTGCGGGATGTTGTGTTCCTGCATCGCGATCATGGCGACATTAGCGAATGCCTCGTTGATCTCGAACAGGTCAACATGGCCAACATTCCAGCCTGTCTTTTCGAACAGACGCTTCAGCGCCCCAACCGGCGCGGACGTAAAAAGCGCGGGCTTGTCTGCATAGGATGCCTGCCCCACGATCCGTGCCATAGGACTTAGGCCATTTGCTTTCACTGCGGTCTCGCTGCACAGGACAAGCGCGGCAGCGCCATCAGAAATGGATGATGCGTTGGCCGCCGTAACGGTACCATCTTTGGCGAAAGCGGGCTTCAGGGTGGGAATACGCTTGGCATCGGCCTTGCGGGGTTGCTCGTCCGAGTTGATGACGGTTTCACCGTCCTTGGTTTTGATGGTGACTGGTGCGATCTCCGCCATAAATGCACCCTCCGCCGCCGCGCGCTGGGCACGGGTCAGACTGGCAATGGCATAAGCGTCCTGAGCTTCGCGGGTGAATTGATAGGCCGTAGCGGCTTCTTCAGCAAACGTGCCCATGGCACGGCCCTCGTCTGCATCTTCAAGACCGTCCAGGAACATATGATCCTTGATTTCGCCGTGACCGATACGGAAGCCGCCACGGGCCTTCGGCAGCAGGTAGGGCGCGTTCGTCATACTCTCCATCCCGCCGGCCACCACAATACCGACATGACCGGATGTGAGCGCATCGGCCGCGATCATGATCGCCTTCATCCCGCTGCCGCAGACTTTCGAAACGGTCGTGCAGGGGGTTGAATCCGGCACGCCTGCCGCGCGGCTGGCCTGACGCGCTGGTGCCTGCTTGAGACCCGCAGCCAGAACATTGCCCATCAGGGTCTCGTCAATATGATCGGTCTGCAATCCAGCTCGCTCAATAGCGGCCCGAATAGCCGCAGCACCGAGTTGAGGGGCAGAAAATGACGATAGTTCGCCCTGAAATCCGCCCATGGGAGTCCGGGCCGCTGAGAGAATATAGGTCATGACAGCTTTCCTATCCTGTTCTGACGTTGCGTATACCACTCTCGTGCTCACCAGGGGATGGAATTTTATTTCAACATCACGAAATTATGTTTGTTCGTTTGTCACTGGGTGACGGTGAGGGGGGGAATCGAAACTAGATTACGCCTGCCCTCCCCCCTCTCCCCCTCCCCAACAACCGCAGCGGTAACCTTTAGAGATAGGATCATATTCATCAATGACAAGGTGGTGGCCATGAGGGCCGCCGACCGGCTTAAGCTACAATTTACACGTGCATGACATTTTATAATCAAATGGCATGAAGTCCGGTGGGAAATAAATGTTGAGCTATTTCAAAGCCACATTGATGGGTTGCGCGTTGGCGCTTCCAGTATTTGCTTCTGATCTTGCTCATGATGACAAAGGTGCGAATGCTCCCGCGTCCGGCGGCAAAAGCATGCGCGCTTTTCTGGCCCACGGCGCCGACCGACTGAGCGTCGCAGACCCTGTGAAGCCAGAATCCGAAGAAAAAAAGCCCGCCAAGAAAGCTGAGGATGAAGCCAAGCCTCATGATAAGCATGCGGCAGGCAAGCCTGCGGATGACGCGCCTGCTTCAGATGATCATCATGTTGCAGCAGACGGGCATGTAGGGCTCAAAGAAAAATCGCCATCAGAGCCTGGCGGCGATCAGGCTGGAGAAAAACCACACGAAGATAGCTCGCCTTCCAAAAAGGATGGCAACGCTGATGTGGTGCCCGCATCGGAACACGACGAGAAATCTGCGGGTATAGCCGAGGATCACAGCCCGACAGCAATTGAGCCTGCTGAAGTTGCATCGCATGCCGCACCAGATCCTAATGGGAGTGGCCATGCAGAAACAGTTGATGCCGGATCGCACGACAAGCCTGCTGCCCATCAGGGTGAAGTCCATTGGACCTATGAAGGCGATGGCGGCCCAGAAAACTGGGGTGATCTGAAAGAAGAGTATGCAACCTGCAAAATTGGCACAGCGCAATCGCCGATCGATGTCAGCGCTGGCACGGACTCAGAATTCCGAGAGCTCGGTGCTTCTTATACATCTGTACCTCTATCAGTCTTGCACAATGGTCATACGGTTCAGTTCAATACCGATGGCGCGGGTGCGATAGTTTTGGGAGGCGTCACTTTCAAGCTGGCTCAGGTTCATTTTCATGCACCCAGCGAGCACACTGTGGATCACACGCATGCCCCGCTTGAGGCGCATTTTGTCCACAAGTCAGACAGCGGCGCACTGGCCGTTGTGGGCGTGTTCCTCTATCCGGGAGCTTCCAATCCTGCGCTGGAAGCGCTGATGTTGCATCTGCCTGAGCACGAGACCCCGGTCGCGACATACGAGGACGTCAAGATCAATCCGTCCGATCTTCTACCCAAGGATCAGCATTTTACTTGGTATCTTGGGTCTCTGACCACGCCGCCCTGCTCTGAAGGCGTGAATTGGCACGTGATGAGAACATCCATCGAAGCATCGAAAGAACAGATCGACCGCATGGCGTCGGTCATGGGCATGAATGCGCGCCCTGTACAGGATGTGCACGGTCGTCGCGTTGCCTCAGCTTCAGATTGAATATCAATCACCACTGGTCATTCGTCTGGAGAGAAGCCAAACTTCTGGAACAGGAAATCTGGCCCAGAGGTTCAAGCCATGCGTCTTTCCAACCCACGTATCCAGCCGGTTGATCTTGAGCATCTGACTGACGATCAGCGCGAGGCGCTGGCACCGTTCCTGAAGGACGTAAATGGCCCAATCCTGACTGGCGGCCGTGTGCTGAACATCTTCCGCACACTGGCTCATGCGCCAGCAGCGCTGACCCGTTTCAATCTTTGGGGCGGCTATATTCTCTCTCGACGAAACAGCCTGTCTGAGCGCGACCGCGAGCTCGTGATCCTGAGAACTGGATTCAACTGCCGGTCCGGTTACGAGTTTGTACAGCACACCCGGATTGGTCTCGCCTGCGGTCTGACCGCGGACGAAATAGAAAGGATCAAGCAAGGTCCTGATGCCGACGAGTGGTGTGATCGTGACCGCGCGATGCTCCGTGCCACCGATGATCTGACACGAGATTTCTTTGTCAGTGAGGCCAGCTGGTCCGCGCTCAATGATTTAACTGAAAAGCAGAAGATGGATTTGGTCATGACAGTCGGGCAATACACGCAGGTGTCAATGATCCTGAACAGCTTCGGTGTTCAGCTTGATGAAGGACAGGTACTTCCTCCCGAGCTGGATGGCCGTTCATCATGACAGGCCGTCTGAATGGCAAGACCGCCATTGTGGCAGGTGCAGGTCAACAGCCAGGTGAAACGATCGGTAATGGCTGTGCCATCGCCCTCACCTTTGCGCGCGAAGGTGCGCGGGTTGTCTGCATGGATCGTTTTGAGGATAGAGCCAGAGCAACATCTGATAAAATCATGGCATCTGGCGGTTCTGCATTGGCGATTGCAGCTGATGTAACCTCTGACGCCGACTGCGCCCGCGTCGTCGCGGATACTTTGGCGCAATGGGGGCAGATCGACATTCTGGTCCATAATGTTGGCATTGGGGCGGACGGTGATGGGCCTGCCCACAGGTGCGAGGATAGTGCCTTCGAAAAGGTCTTTTCTGTGAACTTCAATGGAGCGCGGCGGATGATCCGCGCAACCCTGCCCAGCCTGCGCCAATCGCCTCATGGGGCAATTGTAACCATCTCATCTCTCGCTTCGCTCGCGGGTGCCAATATGCTAGCATATGAGGTCTCTAAAGCAGCGCTTAACCGCCTGACCATATCCGTTGCGCGATCCAATGCAGCCAAAGGTGTACGGGCGAATGCCATTCTCCCAGGATTAATTGATACCCCGATGGGCGTGGGTGGTACGGCCAAGCGAGATGGCCGCAACCTTGAGGAGCAGCGTGCAGCGCGCAACGCAATGGTTCCATTGAAGGGCGGCATGGGCACGGGTTGGGATGTTGCCAATGCAGCGTTGTTCCTGGCCTCTGAGGAAGCCAAGTTCATCACGGGTATATTACTGCCAGTGGATGGCGGTGCCAGTGCGCGTGTAGGATAAGGCGCGAACCCAGGTAATCGAGGCCGCATGGCGCACAATCTGATCCTTGCCGTCATGATGGTCGGCTATTGCGTGACGGTCCATTTCTTCGGGCTGACACTGCTGATGCGCCTGCTGCACGCACAGGGTGCGGTCTTGAAGCCGCAAAAGAGCCCGATGCGCCAGGGCCTCGTCATCTTGATCGTCGTGCATGGCCTCATCCTGATGCACACCGTGGAGATATGGTCATACGCGCTTGTTTATTGGAGCATCGGCGCATTGCACGACTTTGAAACCGCGCTGTATTTTTCGACAGTCACCTTCACCACCATCGGCTATGGCGACATCGTGCTGGATGACAACTGGCGGCTTTTTGGTGCGATTGAGGCAGCAGCTGGGCTTATTCTGTTTGGATGGTCCACAGCCTTTCTGATCTCAGTGACCTCGCGCCTGCGCATCTTCGAGCACACATGGCTGGAGCGTGACGGGCGCCAGGGTTAGAGTTCGATCATGTCGAAGTCGGCCTTCGGGGTGCCACACATGGGGCAGATCCAGTCTGCCGGAATGTCAGACCAGCGCGTGCCGGGGGCGAGCCCCTCATTAGGGTCGCCCTCGGCTTCAGCATAGATGTATCCACAGGTGCGGCATTGCCATGTCTTGAAGGGTCGCTCGGACATGACAGTCTCAATGCATTTTATAGTGCACGGGTACCGATTTAGGCCCGCAGACAAAATTAGCGACCATGCGCTTCGGTGTGCCGTTCAGTTCAATGGCATCGAGGCGTGGCAGTAATTCTTCCCAAAGCACACGCATTTCCATGCGGGCGAGATGCTGGCCCAGACAGATATGCGCGCCATAGCCAAAAGCGACATGCTTATTGGGTGACCGTTCAGGGTTGAAGGTGAACGGATCAACGAACGCCTTTTCATCGCGGTTTCCCGATGGATAGGAAAGAAACAGCCAGTCGCCCTTGGCTATTTTCTTGCCGGCCAGTTCCGCATCAGCGGTCGCCGTACGCATGAAGTGTTTGACAGGCGTTGCCCAACGGATGGACTCTTCAATCAGCCCGTTAATGAGCGCCGGGTTTTCCTTCACCTTCCTGAGAAGGTCTGGGCGCTGGGCCAGCACCCACATGGTTTCCGCAGTGGTGCTTGAAGTCGTGTCGTGCCCAGCTGTTGCCGCAATGATGTAATAGGACATCGCCTCCAGATAACCGAGCGGCTCTCCGTTGATTTTTCCATTCGCGATGATGCTGGCAATATCGCTGCGCGGGTTGGCGCGGCGGTCATCGGTGATGCCGTTGAAATAGGTCATGAAATCCATGACCACGGACTGGATGGTGTCGACGCCGGCTTTGGAATCAGTGATCTCAGCGCCGGTGCGATTGAGTTCAGGGTCGTTGCTGCCGAACAGCTCCTGCGTCAATTTCAGCATGCGCGGCTCGTCAGACTGAGGAACGCCGATCACCTCCATCACGACATGCAGCGGATAAAGGAAGGCCACGTCACGGGCGAAGTCGCATGTGCCGCCCATTTCCACCATCTTGTTGACGGCTTCGCGGGCAAGCTCGCGGATGCGCGCTTCAAGGGCTTTCAGGTTCTGGGGCAGGAACGCGCCCTGCGTGAGCTTGCGATAGTTGAAATGGTCAGGGTTATCCATCTGAACGAGAGAGCGAACCAGGTGAGGTGAGCCGCCCATCATCGCGCGCACCTGCTTGTCAGCTTCGATGTTCGTCAGAACGGCGGACCGATCACCGTTGTGGAACAGTTCGTTCTGGCGTTCGACTTCAAGGATGTCGGCATGTCGGGTCACTGCCCAGAACGGATCGTAACCTTCCACCTGCGCAACATCGAGCGGCGCGTTCGCACGCAGCCAACTGAACGCGTCATCTACCTGCTTGCCATCGGCATAGGCCCACGGGTTGATGATTGTGCTTGCGATGTCGGCGGGGATCATGGTGTTCCTCAAATCATAAAGGCGAATGATGTCACTGTAACGGTATCGATGATCTGTCGCCACACTTTGCGCTGGATCAATTCCCTATTATGCGCTGCACGAGCTGCATCACGTTCAACCGCCCGAAACCGTAGTCTGGCGTGAAGCTCTTGTTCTTCATGCCGGGCACTTTATCGGCGGTTCCAATAAGGAGATTGCGGATCGTGGATACATCAAAAGTCTGTTTCTGCTGACGCAATAGCGCAATCGCTATGGCAGCGGCCCCAGCCACCATCGGAGCTGCCATGGATGTGCCCGACCATGCGCCGTAATTACGCTGCCGGTTGAAAGCACGACCATGCCGTACGCTACCATCGGCATCATTCACGGCTGTGAATCCAAGATGGCCTGGGTATGTGGGCAGTGTCGACCAGATGTTCACGCCCGGCGCAACCAGGGTGATATGATCGCCGCTGTTTGAGAATGAAGCGACTTTGTCGTCCGCATCGGTTGCCCCGACAGCAATGACGCCGGGCACCGCAGCCGGATAACAGACGGGGCTACCAAGCCGTCGGTCATTGCCCATGGCGGCAATCACCACACAGCCGTTATCGAGCAGGGCTTCGAGCGCCTTGTGCTCGTCAGCGGAAGGCGGTTCGATCCGCCCGATGCTGACAGTCAGGACGTCAACCTCGCGCTCGCAACATTCCCGCAAAGCACGCAGGTATTTTTCTGGCTCGACATAATAGACGAACCGACTGGTTGCTTCGTGATGCGTCGTGGTGTCAGGAAAAATCTTCCAGGCATGCAGTGCGGCTGTCGTCAGCCCTGTCACTTCGTAAGATCCAATGCCTTTTGCAGCTATAATGCCGGCGACATTGGTGCCATGACCTAGAATATCCTGTGCCTGTTCCTCATGGCGATAATGGTCATCGGGGACAAGAAGGTCCGGATGATGCGGATCAATGCCAGTATCAAGCACACCGACCTTTATTCCGGACGTGTCAGGCAGAAGACCCGCGTCACGCGCCGCCAGCCAGCCAATACGGGCGAGATGCCATTGGGCTGTCATCACGGCCGAAGGGGCTGGCTGACCCATGCGCGCTATGCCGTCGCGTTGAAGATTTCACGCCCGATCAGCATGCGGCGGATTTCGTTCGTCCCTGCGCCGATGTCATAGAGCTTGGCGTCACGCAGGATGCGGGCCGTCGGATAGTCATTGATATAGCCGTTACCGCCGAGGCACTGGATCGCCTCCAGCGCAACCTGCACCGCTGTTTCTGACGCATAAAGGATAGCGCCTGCCGCGTCCTGCCGAGTGGTCTGCCCACGGTCGCAGGCTTTTGCGACCGTATAGACATAGGATCGCGCTGCGTTGGTTTTCACATACATATCAGCCAGTTTGGCCTGCATCAGCTGGAAGCTGCCGATCGGCTGTCCGAACTGCTTGCGGTCGTGCAGATAGGGGATCACGACATCCAGCGCGGACTGCGCGAGGCCGAGACACCCTGCAGAAAGAACCGCGCGCTCATAGTCGAGGCCGGACATCAGCACACCAACCCCTCCGCCGAGCGGCCCCATGATATGCTCTTCCGGCACCTCACAATCCTCGAACACCAGCTCGCCGGTGTCCGAACCGCGCATGCCCATCTTGTCGAGCTTGGGGGAGGCGGAAAAACCTTTCATGCCCTTTTCAATGAGAAATGCGGTGATGCCGCGCGAGCCTGCAGCCGGATCGGTCTTCGCATAGACGACCAGCGTGTCGGCAAGTGGGCCATTGGTGATCCAGAACTTGGTGCCGTTCAGCACATAATGATCGCCTTTCTTCTCGGCCTTCAGGCGCATGGAAACGACATCCGAGCCCGCCCCCGCCTCTGACATCGCCAGCGCACCGACATGTTCTCCGCTGAGAAGTTTTGGGAGGTATCTGCGTTTCTGTTCGGGTGTACCCCAACGGCGGATTTGATTGACGCACAGATTGGAATGCGCGCCATAGGAAAGCCCCACAGCGCCCGACCCGCGCGAGACTTCCTCCATCGCGATGCAATGTTCGAGATAACCGAGCCCTGCCCCGCCGTACTCTTCTTCCACCGTCACGCCCAGAAGGCCCATTTCGCCCAGTTGCGGCCATAGATCGCGCGGGAAGGTGTTGGTTTTGTCGATTTCGGCTGCGCGCGGGCTCAGATGATCGTTCACCCAGCTGCCGACTGTATCGCGCAACATGTCGGCGGTTTCGCCCAGATCGAAGTCAAGGCCACGGAAAGAATTGGGAATCACAATCATTGCTCCGGTAGGCGGGTTTTCGTCTTCATAGCGTGTTTGGCACTGCGCGCGAAGCCGCATGAAATTTCTGCAAACATCGCCAATGACAGTGGTAGCCCTCGCCTGCACTAACTAAAAGCTGCCTATGCCAAAGATTCACAATCCCGAACGCGTGCTGGTGCTTCAGGGCGGCGGCGCGCTCGGCTCGTATCAGGCCGGCGTTTATGAAGGCCTGGCTACGGCCGACGAACACCCCGACTGGGTAGCCGGCATTTCCGTCGGCGCGATCAATGCGGCGCTCATCGTCGGCAATCCGCCGGAGCGCCGGATCGAACGGCTGCGGGCCTTCTGGGAACAGATCACCTCGACCGTCACCGCAGACCCGTGGTGCTTCAGCGACGGGATGCGGGCGCTGTTCAACTCGGCAAGTGCCTACTGGACGGCGGCGGTCGGCGTGCGTGGCTTTTTTACACCACGCATTCCGCCACCCTCGTTCTATCCGCCTGGCTCGCCTGAGGCGCTTAGTGTGTATGACACCGCGCCACTGAAAAAGACGCTGCTGGAATATGCCGACTTCGACCGCATCAACGCGAAACGCGAACGGCTGAGCCTCGGTGCGGTCAACATCGTCACCGGTAATTTCGTCTATTTTGATAACACCGAGCGCCTGATCGGGCCGGAGCATGTGATGGCTTCCGGCGCCCTGCCACCCGGCTTTCCGCCGGTGGAGATCGACGGGGAGTTCTATTGGGATGGCGGCCTCGTCTCCAACACCCCGCTGCAATATGTGCTCGATCAGGATCACGACCACGACATGACCGTCTATCAGGTCGACCTGTTTAGCGCGCAGGGGCCGATGCCCAAGACGCTTGAAGAAGCCAGCGAACGCGAGAAGGACATTCGCTTTTCCAGCCGCACCCGCATGACCACTGACGCCAATCTGCGTCTGCGGCGGATGCGCGCCGCGTTCGGCAATCTGCTGAAGAAACTTCCGAAGTCGCTGGAGAATGATCCCGACCTCGTGGCCCTGAAGGCGGCCGCCCAGGAAAGTGCGGTGACTGTTGTGCAGCTGATCTATAAGGACAAGCCTTATGAGGGCGGCAACAAGGATTACGAGTTCTCGCGCAAGACCATGAAAGAACACTGGGCCGCGGGCCTCACCGACATCGAAATGACCATGGTCCGGCGTAGCGAGATCAAGACCAAACCCAAAGCGGGTACCCGGACGTTCGACGTGCACCGCGCTGAACAGCAGAAATAAAGGCAAGCCATCATGTCCCTGAAAGGCAAATCCGCCATCGTCACCGGCTCGACATCCGGCATCGGGCTCGCCATCGCGCGCGCTTTTGCTGCGGAAGGCGCTGACATTGTCATCAACGGCCTGGGTGATGCGGCTGCCATCGAGGTGGAGCGCGCCGCTGTCGAAAAGGATTTCGGCGTCAGATGCGTCTATTCGCCCGCCGACATGACGAAGTCCGACCAGATCGCCGCGATGGTGAAGCTGGCCGCTGACACCTATGGCGGCCCCGATATTCTGGTGAACAATGCAGGCATCCAGCATGTCGCGCCGATCGAGGAGTTCCCTGTCGAGAAGTGGGATGCGATCATCGCGATCAATCTCACCGCCGCCTTTCACGCCATCCGCGCGGCTATGCCGAGCATGAAGGCAAAGAAATGGGGCCGTATCATCTCCACGGCCTCGGCCCATTCGCTGGTCGCCTCGCCCTTCAAGTCGGCCTATGTCACGGCCAAGCATGGCATTGTGGGCCTGACCAAGACGGTGGCGCTGGAAGCGGCCACCTTCGGCATCACGGCCAACTGCATCAGCCCCGGCTATGTGTGGACACCGCTGGTGGAAAAGCAGATCCCCGACACCATGAAGGCCCGCAACATGACCAAGGAGCAGGTCATCAACGACGTGCTGCTGCATGCGCAGCCGACGAAAGAATTTGTCACGGTGGAGCAGGTCGCGGCGCTCGCCGTCTTCCTGGCCAGCGACAACGCGAAGTCGATCACCGGCGCCAACATCACCATGGATGGCGGGTGGACGGCGGCCTGACTTTCGGGCGGACGTCGTCTTGCGATTCTGAAATTGTCAGCTTCTTCAATGGATTAGGTATTTATTCCTCGGTTTCGAGGTTTTTGCTCCGGCATTCGTTCCTCGATTTTGAAGACATTGAGGACGGCCCGGGCTGCTGACTTATCCACAGGTTGAACCGCAATATTGGCAAAAAATCTAAAAATCCTTTTCTTCCATGTCACGCCTGCCGATCTGATAAACCAGAGCGGTCCAACCGACACATATGGGGACAATTATCCTATATTCAATCACAGCCGACCGATAATCTGCCCCGCCAGCACGTTGCGCTGGGTTTCGTTGGTGCCGGAATAGATGCTGGCGGCGCGCACGTTCAGATATTTGCGCATGATGAGCGGCCCGCCCGCGTTTGCGCCCGTGAAAGGAATGGCACTGTCACCGGAAAGGCCAAGCGCGAAAGTCGCGACGCGCTGGTGCAGATCGGTTGCCAGCACTTTCAGCATGGAGGCGGTCGTGTCGCTGGTGGCTTGCGCGCCATCCATGAGCCGCAGTTCCAGTGCCTCCAGTGCATCAAGTTCGGCTTCCAGCTGAGCGCGTTGCATCAGAATGGCAGCATCACGAATGTCATGGGCGATCTGCACGCGCGTGGCAGCGAGCATGGCGCGCCGGACCAGTGCCGAGGTCGTATTGCTGGAGCGGGCAAAGCGCATGAGCTGGCGCGCGACGGTCCAGCCGTCATTTTCATCACCCACCCGGTTTTCAACAGGCACGCGCACATTGTCGAACAGCACTTCGTTGAACTCGTGTTCGCCGGACATTGAAATAATGGGCCGCACGGTGAGGCCGGGTGTCGGCATGTCGATCAGCAAAAAGGTGATGCCCTGTTGCGGTTTGCCGTCTGAGGAGGTGCGCACCAGCGCGAACATGCGGTTCGATTCATGGGCTCCGGTGGTCCATAGTTTCGCGCCGTTCAGCACATAATGCGTGCCATCGCGGCGGGCGTGCAGCTTCAGCGCCACCAGATCAGACCCCGCCCCGGTTTCGGAAAAACCCTGGCACCACAGGTCATCGGCATTGAGGATGGCTTGCAGATAGCGGTCGCGCTGGTCCTGTGTGCCCATGGCGATGAGCAGCGGTCCGACATTGCGGATGCCGCCCGCAAACAGGATGGGCGCCCCTGCCCGCGCACATTCGTGTTCAAAGATGAGCCGCTGACGGGTGGTCCAGCCCGCGCCGCCATGTTCCCTGGGCCAGACAGGGGCCGCCCAGCCGCGCCGGTAGAGCCGCCGGTGCCATTCGCGTGAGGCGGCGATGTCGGTGTAGACGCCCGTGGTCGCCTGCCCCGCTATCCGCAGCTCTGCCGTCAGAGCTTCGCTGATAAAAAGGCGCACCTTATCGCGGAAGATGTCGTCTTCCGAATGGTAGGAAATATCCATGCTTTCACACTGACCATGGGGTGCCCAGCCGCCTTGATCTGTCGCAAGTCGCATGACATCGCCGCCCGGCTGGCTTAATCACAGGGCGATTGAATCACACGAGGGCATGATGGCCAAAACCCGCACCGAAACCGACACATTCGGACCCATCGAGGTCGATGCCAGCCGTTACTGGGGGGCACAGTCGCAGCGTTCCATCGGCAATTTCAAGATCGGCTGGGAGAAGCAGCCGCGTCCGGTGATCCGCGCGCTCGGCATCATCAAGCAGGCGGCGGCTGAAACCAACGCATCGCTGGGCAAGCTCGACAAGAAGCTGGCGAAAGTCATCACCGCCGCCGCACAGGAAGTCATCAGCGGCAAGCTCGATGAACATTTCCCGCTGGTCGTGTGGCAGACCGGTTCGGGCACGCAGTCGAACATGAATGCCAACGAGGTGATTTCAAACCGCGCCATCGAGATGATGGGCGGTGTGATGGGTTCCAAGAAACCTGTACACCCGAACGATCATGTGAACATGAGCCAGTCGTCCAACGACACCTACCCCACCGCCATGCATATCGCGGCGGCTGAGCAGGTGACACACGACCTGCTGCCTGCCCTGCGTCATCTGCACAAGGCGCTGGCCGCGAAGGCGAAGTCGTGGGCGAAGATCATCAAGATCGGGCGCACCCATACGCAGGATGCAACGCCGCTGACGCTCGGACAGGAGTTCGGCGGCTATGCACAGCAGATCGGCAATGGCATCAAGCGTATCGAGATGACTTTGCCCATGCTGATGGAGTTGGCGCAGGGCGGCACAGCCGTCGGCACCGGCCTCAACGCACCCATCGGTTTTGCCGAAGGCGTGGCGGAGCGCATCGCCAAGATCACCGGCCTGAAGTTCACCTCGGCCCCCAACAAGTTCGAGGCGCTCGCCGCGCACGATGCGATGGTGTTCACGCATGGCGCGATCAACACCGTGGCCGCATCGCTGTTCAAGATCGCCAACGATATCCGGTTCCTGGGTTCAGGACCGCGTTCGGGTCTTGGCGAATTGAGCCTGCCGGAAAACGAGCCGGGCTCGTCGATCATGCCGGGCAAAGTGAACCCGACCCAGTGCGAGGCGCTGACCATGGTGTGCGCGCAGGTCTTCGGCAATCACACCACCATGACAGTGGCAGGCGCTTCGGGCCATTTTGAACTCAACGTCTTCAACCCGGTGATGGCCTATAACTTCCTGCAATCGGTGCGTCTGATGGCCGATGCAGCGGTGAGCTTCACCGACCATTGTGTCGTGGGCATCGAGCCACGGCTCGACAACATCAAGCGCGGGCTGGACAACTCGCTGATGCTGGTGACCGCGCTGAATGGAAAACTGGGCTATGACGCCTGTGCCAAGATCGCCAAGACCGCGCACAAGAACGGCACCACCCTGCGACAGGAAGCCGTCGGCGGTGGCTATCTGACTGATGCCGAGTTCGACAAGGCGGTCGACCCGAGCAAGATGATCGGGCCGGGTTGAGGCGTGGGGGACGACGACGCTTCCGATCATCCGGCCATCTATCGCGGCCACACGCGGACGCCGCTGTTTCAGGCCTATCGTCCGCTGGCGCGTCATGGCGGGATGCTGGAAACACCGCGCGGCTCCATGGAGGTCGCGCGCGACATCTATGAAATCGGCGAGGTTGCAGCCGTCATTCCCTATGATCCGCAGCGTGACCTTCTGGTGCTGCAGCGCCAGTTCCGCCTCGCGTCCCACACGCTGGGCGAGAATGCCATCATGGTGGAACTGGCGGCCGGCCTAGTCGAGCTGGGCGAGGATCCGGCGCTCGCTGCCATACGAGAAACAGAGGAGGAGCTTGGGCAGACGCCGAGCGATCTCATCTATTGCACCACGTTCATGCCCTCGACCGGCTGGCTGGGAGAGCGCGCTTTTCTGTATGCCGCGCGGGTTGATGCCACCCGCCTGCCCGATCATGCCGGAGAGGCCGGTGAAGCGGAGTTCACGGTGCCCTTTGCCGTTTCGCCCGACGTCGCATTGAAAGCCGTGGATGAAGGCCGCATCCGCAACGGCTTCACGGTGCTGGGCCTGCTGTGGTTTGCCCGCCACAAACAGGAGCTGTGTTCGCGCTGGGCTTTATCAGTGGCGAGATAACGGCGATGGCCATCGAGATCATCACCTTGCATGACGCCTTGCCTGACGGGTTCGAGCGGTTGCGTGCGGCGGCGCGCGCAGAAGGCATCCGCAACATGGATTCGCTCCATGATGATGTGGTCGGCGGGGCTGCCTTCACGTCGCCCGGCGCGCTGTTCGCAGCGCTTGTGGACGGCAGACTGGTGGGGGTTGGCGGCGTCTCTGAGCAGGCGGGGCTTGAGACGCGCGCGATGCGGGTGCGCCGCCTTTATGTGCTGCCTGATGCGCGCCGCCTGGGCGCCGGACGCAGGCTGGCCGAAGCCATGATCGCGCATGGCTTGCGTTTCGTCTCGCGGCTGACCTGCAATGCTCGCGCGTCTGACGCGGCAGCTCCGTTTTGGGAGGCCATGGGATTTGTGCCTGTTTCGCCCGAGGCGGGTTTCACACACGAACTGAGACTATGATGACCCGCGAAATCAAACGCTCGCTCACCATTGCCGGGCACCGCACATCGGTGTCGCTGGAACAGGTGTTTTGGGACGAGTTGAAGGACATCGCCCTGCGTGAGCATCGCTCGCTCGCCAGTCTGGTGGCCGAGATTGATGTGGAGCGTGACGCACAAACGAGCACACTGTCGAGCGCCCTGCGGGTGTTCGTCGTGGGCCGTCTGCGCGCCATGGTACGTCAGGCGCATTGACATTGGCGCCATAATGTTCCCGTATTGTTCTTGTTAGCACGGAACGCCCAATGACCCTCACTTTGTTTCATACGCCCAGATCACGCTCGACCAATTTCATATGGCTGCTGGAGGAACTGGGTGCAGCCTACGATTTGAAGCTGGTGAACATCCGGCGCGGTGACGGCAGTGGCGCTGCTGATGCCGCCAATCCGCATCCGCATGGCAAGGTGCCTGCTTTGCTGCATGATGGCGCGCTGGTGCATGAACAGGCGGCGATTGCGCTGTATTTGACTGATCTTTTCCCCAAGGCCGGGCTTGGGCCGGTGGCGGGCGATGCGGCACGTGGCCCCTATCTCACCTGGCTCGCTTATTATTGCGGTGTGGCAGAACCGGCCTTCATGTCGAAGTTCCTGAATGTCACGGTGCCGCGCGGCAGTGCCGGATGGGTGGATGTCAGCGAGATGGTTGCCCATGTGGAGGCGACGCTGAAGCAGGGCCCATATCTGCTGGGCGCGCGGTTTTCGGCGGCAGATATCCTGTTCGGCGGGGTGTTTCATCTGTTTGCTGAAAGCCCCCATCTGCCGCCATCTGATGTTCTTCGTGATTATGCGAAGCGGTGCGTGTCGCGCCCGGCTTTCGCCGTCGCGCAGGCCAAAGACAATGGCTGAGATCGTCAATCTCAAGAATGTCCGCAAGGACAAGGCCCGCGCCGAGAAGAAAGCGGTGGCAGATGCCAATGCCGCGAAGTTCGGCCGCAGCAAGTCTGAGCGTCAGAAGGCAGAACTTGAGCGCACGAAATTGGCGCGTAAGATAGACGACGGATATCTGGAGGACTAAATACACGCCTGATTTTGAAGCATCGCCACAACACGAATCCTGCTGAAAACGGTATTATAGAGTCAGGCGCTACACTCGCTTGAGGTGGACGCTTTTTATGCTTAGCCCTGCCGAGCCGCAATGCGAAATCCGGGCCTGAAAGACGGGCGTTTTGCGCAAGAGCCGCCACGACACCTGAAAGCTGATCGGCTGTTGTGATGCGATGTCGCCCGCATGCAGGGTTCGCGTAGCAATCGCGGTTTCATCCAGCACAATTTCGACAACACAGAGGGGCGTGTCCGTATCCTGCGGCGCATCCATTGTAACACCGACACTGAGTTGATAGCGGCCAGGGGAAAGGCGCGTGTATGGCCCAAAAAGGGCATGTCCTGCTGGTGCGTCGGCATTGATGAAAGCACAACCATCGCGTTCCTCGACGAAGGCCTTACGATGCAGAAACGGCAGGAGTTCACCTGTGAGAGGGACCGGGCGCGTCTCTGGTAAGAGTGGTGGTTCTGGCTGGGCTGATTGCCTGACGGGGTCTGTTTTCAACTCACCCATCTCAGTGCCTTTTGTAGCAGCTACAGGCTCGACACTGCCCACTGCGCTTTCATCCTCAGCAGACATTTCAGGCGGGAAAAACATTTCCGGCGCGTTGTCTCTGGAATAGGTCAGCCGACAGTTGAGGCCATGCACCTTTACCTCGGCCGTTTCGTTCGCGCCGCTGCGCAGGATCAGCGTTAGCGCCCGGTCAGGCCGGATATTGTATCGCAGCGTCACGCGCCGACGCCCGGTATATGGCCCGGCGCTGTTGGTGATCTTGTCCAAGCTTGAAACCATGATGCCATAGATCGTGCCGGACAGGATTTCGATGTCGGCTTCCACCAGCATCGCCATATGGGGCGTTGGTGGTTTTGGCATGGGAAAGCCGACCATATACGACCATGCCCCCGCTGTGCTGCAGTAGGTGTGAGGCGCGGTGCGTCTGGCGTAGTACAGCGTTAAGGTGTCGAGGTTCTGTTTCTGGACCTGGCCATGCCAGCTCAGGCGATCACCATTGACGGCCTGCGCCTTGCGGGCGGGCATGGCATCGCAGGCGACAAGCTCGTCGGTGAGCGACAGCTCGGCCCGGCCCCAGTCCATGTTGTTGTAGACTGTGAAGACCTTGCCTTCATTGTCCTGAAGATCAAAGAAAATCTCGCGGGACAATTCACCATCTATATAGGGAACATCATCGGCCAGCAGGCGTTCCCACAAGGTGTTGGACCCTTCCGGCGTCCAGCCCGATCCGTTGTCGTGCTCGATATGGAAATGCACTGCATTGGCAGGCGCTTCCACGATTTCCATGCCGTTATAATGCACCTGATGGATCAGCACGGAATCGATGCACCAGGAAAACACCTCCCATTCCGGGTAGCCGCGCAGCATTGCCCATGAGGCGCGGCTGAGCATGGTGAAGTCACCGCAGCCATTCGTGTGCAGTTCAGGGATGTGGAAGAAACGCCGCCGTTCCGGGAGGAAGTTTTCACGCAGGTCACGGACTTTTTCAGACAGAAGCTCAAGCGTCATGCCTGGATATCGCGCAATCTCTTCAAGCTGCATCAACCGCCATTCCAGAGGCGAGAGAATCGTGAAGTCGATGCGCGCAGGTGTTGTGTTGGTGAACGTGCCATCAGCGTTACGTTTGTATGTGCCGTCGCGCAGATTGCGACGGATCGCCTCCGACCGCGCACGACGCAGCACGTTGCTTATGTCGGGCTCAAGCTGGATTGCGTTGGGCATATCCCATCGATCGGAGCGATAGCAGACATTGTCGCGCAATGGCTCTGATTGCAGCCAGACAAACAACTCGTCCGAAAAAACAATGTCGATATTGGTGGCGATGATGAAATCGCCCCGTGCACGTCTGATACCGACATTCTTGGCAATCATCTGAAACATGCCGAGATTGCGCGAGTTCTTCAGGCTATAATGTTCCTGTGGCGGCACGGTCACGACACGCGCCGTGAAATGTGCCGAACCCTTGGGCCATTCAATAATGTCGGCCAGAGGCGCACGCGCCGCAGGCGGGTTCCAATCTACCAGGATTAGTTCGGCAGTGAGTTGATGCCGCTCGCATTGGAGCGCCAGAAAGCGGATGAAGGACTGCGTGCGGCGCAGAGCATCACCGCCGTGGTCGTCATTGCGCGAAGTAGCGACAAAACTGAAACGCGGGCGCGCAGTCATGTCAGCACCGGCTTTTCAATATGCAGCGTGGAGAAGCGAGACATATGCACGGGGAGTTCACGACGCATGTGACGTCTGTGAAAGCGCTCCCGTGCACGCTCAAATATAGTGGCATATGACTGACGCAGAGTTTCCATCGCGAAATGGCGATGGGCAATGGCGCGGCTGCGTGCTGATGCCTGCGATGCGAAGGCATGATCGTTCAGACAGCTACCCACATAGTCACGCAGCGCCTCGTAGTTATTGGCTGCGATGCCATTGCCATCAATGAAATGGCGATAGCTTAGGTTCGGCAGATCGCGCACCGCCACCGGGCATCCAGCGCTAAGTGCCTCGGTGAAGACCAACGACAGAGGGCGTTCACCCTGCCCATAGGGCTCGTCCAGCGCGAGGAACACACGCGCACCTGCCAGCATGTCGGCCATCTGCTGTGCCGTCTTGTAATCTACAAGTCCATCATGGACATGAATACGGCCCGGAAAATCTGATTTCAGCCGATCGACCAGATCGAGGCCATGATGCTGCTTAAGCCGCCACTGGTCCTTGCCCGACAATACCATGACCGCGCGGCCATCTCTGCCCGACCACGGCGTGTTGAACCACCAGTCGCCAACCGGATTGAACAACAGGTTCACATCTGAGAAGCCGCTCATTTCCCAGTTGGCAACATGCGCGGGCATTTCCAGAAGCACTGGCAGATTGTGGGCTTTGTTGAAGTAATCGCCTGTACGAAAATACCAAGGGTCGCGTGTCCAGCACGCCTTGACGACCGTTGGACATTCATAGCGCGTGCAGTTTTCAACCCAGGAGGGATCCATGCCGAAGGTTTCAAAGGTTTCAATCAGCAGGTCGAACTCGGAAAAGTCGATGTCTTTATAGGCGCGCTGGCGCAGCTCGACCTTCAGGCCCTGCGCTTCCCATTCAGGCAGGCGACGCTCGTAGCTGTTCCATCCCCACGCGTCACGATTTGGCGGGCCGACAACGATCAGCGTCGTGCCCTTCACCAGAGCCGCCATTTTTTCGACGAACTGAATGGTGGTCGGGCTGAGGACCGCGACCTTGCGGGGCAGCCGGGCCATGCGCGCCGGTAAGACCGCTCCAGCCGCCGAAGACACGATGCACCACTCCCTGATTGAATCGCCTTATCCGGGCGCTGATAGGGTTTGGGTCTGACTTATGCAACCGCATCCGGCCCACAAGCTGCGCGGCTTCACAACGGCGCGGTGCCCTCGTCCCAGGCCTTCCACCATGTCACGAAGCGCGCCAGACCAGCCTCCAGCGGCGTGCCCTGACGGAAGCCGAAATCCCGTTCCAGCGCGTGCATATCGGCGTGCGTGGCAGGCACATCACCCGGCTGCATGGGCCGATCCACGCGATGCGCTGTCCTGCCGGTGAGGCGTTCGAGGATGGCGAGGAAATCGTTGACGCTGACCGGTGATGAATTGCCGATATTGTAGAGGCGGTGCGTGCCAGACGGCGGCGGGCCATCCAGCACCGCCAGAATGCCAGTCACGATGTCGTCGATATAGGTGAAATCGCGCAGCAGGTTTCCGCCCGCAAAGACATTGAGCGGCTGGCCCTTCATCAGCGCCTCGGTGAACAGCCAATAGGCCATGTCGGGCCTGCCCCACGGCCCATAGACCGTGAAGAAGCGCAGGCCCGTCTGCCTCAGGCCATAAAGGTGGCTGTAAGTGTGGCTGATGAGTTCATCAGCGCGCTTGGTGGCCGCGTAAAGCGAAACCGGATGATCGACCGGATCGGTTTCGCTGAACGGGGCTTTCTCGTTTCCTCCGTAGACGGAGGATGATGAGGCATAGACGAGATGTTTCAGATCAGCTGTGGCACGCGCCAGTTCCAGGACGTTGAGGTGCCCGGCGACATTGCTGCGGATATAGGCGCGGGGGTTTTCCAGGCTGTAGCGCACACCGGCCTGCGCCGCGAGATGGACGATGCGGTCCACACCCCTGCCTGCCACGGCGCGCGGCAGCAGATCATCCTCGGCAATATCGCCGCGCACAAACGCAAAACCCTGATGCTTCTGGAGCCTCTGAAGGCGGGCCTGTTTCAGGCGCGGATCATAATAGGCGTTGAGTTCATCAACCCCGATCACGTCTTCGCCGCGCGCCAGCAAAGCCTCGCTGACATGCGATCCGATAAACCCTGCCGCGCCTGTGACCAGAACCGCCATGCACGATCAGGCCGCCGGAAGCGGCACAGCCTTCCAGAAATAACGGCGGAAGCCGCGCTTGTCGTCAAAGTCCTTGATGCGGAACACCATGCGCACATCGGCACCGGAATCGAATGTGCCCCGGTCAACATCGGTGAAGTCCGAGAGGAACCGACCGCCTTCGGCAAAGGTCACCATGCCGTAATGCTGGGGCGGGTCCATCGAATAGGTCAGGAAGTCGGCTGACCATGACAGCACCTTGGCCGGGCGTTCCGAGAAACAGTAAGGCGTCTGCGTATCGACTGCGCCGCAATTCGGATTGACGCAGATGCGTGAACGCGGGAACTGCGCCGTGCCGCATTTCGAGCAGATGCCGCCGGTCAGGCTTTCCAGCATGTCGCGGCGGCGATAGGCGGTGGTGAGCGCCGTCTTGTTGTCTTTTTCGGCGCGCATGCCCTTTTCAAGATCAATCATCCCATTGAAGGCCAGAAACTTCATGTAGTTGGTTTCTTCCTTGCGGCGGGCGAGATGGCCGGTGACACCGCTGCGTGGGGTGAGCGCGCTCAGGGCTGGTGTGGTTTCAAAGACCAGCACGTCACAGCCCTGACCAAACACCGCGAGCAGGATGATCTGACCCGGCTGCGCCTGTTCCAGCGCATGCACCAGCATGAGCAGCGCATGTGCCGCGCCGGTGTCACCCACACTGGCGGCCAGATTATCGCGCACTTTTTCAGGGGCGATGCCGCATTGTTTGGCGATCTGCTGATCCAGTTTCGCAAACGGGCACGGCAGGATGAAATGATCCACCGCGCTGGCTTCAAGGCCAGCCTGTGTCAGCGCCGCCTTCACCGTGCGCGGCACAATCTTGGCGTAGCCTTCATCGCGGATCCAGCGTTCTTCCCAGTTATAGTCGTAATCCTCGCCAGCGCTGCGGAAGTGATCAACAAAGTCCGAGGTGAGCGAGGCATGGCCCCGAAGGCGCGCGATGACATTCTGAGTGCCCAGCAGCAGCGCCGCCGCGCCATCACCGAAAGACAGTTCCTGCGAAGAAGCCGCACGCGCCTTGCGCTTTTCCGAGGCCACCACCATCGCGTGATGTGCCCCGCCCGCCTTCACCGCATTCAGGGCAGAAAGAAGCGCCGATGTGCCTGCGCGCTGCGAGCCGCCAATATCGGCTGACATGATGTTTTCAGACAAAGACAGCGCCGTGGCGATGACGCCGGCATTCTGACGGTCAGCGAAGGGGGCGGTGGTGGAGGCAAAGGTGATGGAATCCACATGCGCGCGGCCGGTCATCGGATCAGTGCAGGGCAGCAGATCGCGGCTCGCTTCCACCGCCATGGTGATGGGGTCTTCATCCCAGTTGGCCATGGCGCGCTCGCCCTTCGCGCCCGCCAGATTGGGCGCGAACCAGGCGTTCGCCGCCGTGACGGATTTCCGCTGAAGCCTGAGGCGCGGGATGTATGCACCGAACGAAACGATACCTGTCATGGCCGTGAACCTGAAATGCTGATGCCCTATGGCTAGCAGGTGACGACAGCGGAGGCCAGTGCGGCGCTCGTCTCAAGGCCCTTCCCTAACCCTGCCTGCCGCGTCATGCTGAGGCAAAGATATCGGAGGAAAACATGAGTTTCACGGACTACGCCGCATATGATGGCATTGGCCTTGCCGCGCTGATTGCGAAGAAAAAGGTTTCGGCCAGCGAGGTGCTGGAATCGGCCATTGCACTGGCCGAGAAGCATAATCCCAAACTCAATGCCATCGTGCTGAAGCTGTACCATCAGGCGCGCGCCAAGGCGAAAGGCAAGCTGCCCAAGGGGCCGTTCACCGGCGTGCCGTTCCTGATGAAGGACATCATGGGCAACATGGCGGGCGTGCCGACACGTCAAGGCTCAGCCTATATGCCCGCCGCGCCTGCGCTGCACGATTCCACCCTGACGCACCGCTTCCATCAAGCCGGTGTTGTGACTTTCGGCAAAACCAATGTGCCGGAGTTCGGGCTGCTGCCCATCACAGAGTCGACATTGTATGGCCCGGCGCGAAACCCGTGGAACACAAACCACACGCCGGGCGGGTCATCCGGTGGCGCGGCGGCCGCAGTGGCGGCGGGCATTGTGCCGATCGCCCATGCCAATGACGGCGGCGGCTCGATCCGTATTCCAGCCTCAAGCTGCGGACTGGTGGGGTTGAAACCCACCCGCGCCCGTGTGCCGGTCGGGCCTGATCTGGGTGATGCACTGGGCGGTCTGGCCATTGATCTCATTGTCAGCCGCACGGTGCGCGACACAGCCGTGATGCTGGACGCCGTGCATGGACCGGAAGCCGGTGACCCATATTGCGCGCCGCCGGTCACCCATCCGTATGCGGATGATGCTCGCCGCAAGCCGAAAAAACTGCGTATCGGCTATGCGACCAAGAATCTGGGCGGCCATAAGCTGCATCCTGAATGTATCGCCGCCGTGCGCGCCGCCGCCCAGACCTGCGAAGATATGGGGCATATTGTCGAGGAGTCCTCACCGCCCATCGAAATCGAAATTCTGTCGCAGTCGTTCATGGCGATGTGGGCAGCGGGCCTTGCCCAGCAGGCCGAGGTGATTGAGATGTTCACCGGGGTTAAGGCATCTGCGGCCAATATGCAGGGTCTGACGCTGGGTCTGCTGGAAGCCGGGCGCAAGGTAAGCGCTGGAACCTATCTCAACGCCGTGACCATGTTGCAACTTGCCGCGCGCACCGTTGCCGCATGGCACAAGACCTATGATGTGTGGTTGACGCCGACTTTGGGCGCGCCGCCGCTGAAGATCGGTGCGGTGGATACGTCGGAGACCAATACTGAAAAGGCTTTCGCGCCGATCATCGACTATGTGCCGTTCACCGCCTTGCAGAACGCCACCGGACAGCCTGCCATCAACCTGCCACTGCACTGGACCAAAGGCGGCCTGCCCGTGGGCGTGCAGTTCGTGGGCCGCTTCGGTGATGAGGCAACGCTGATCCGCCTCGCCGCACAGCTTGAAAAAGCCGTGCCGTGGCAGGACAGACATCCCGCGATCTTCGGCTAAGGAGCAACCCATGAAATACGCAGACTATGCAAAGCTCGACGCCATGGGCATGGCCGAACTGGTGCAGAAAAAGGAAGTGACGCCCGCCGAGCTGATCGCTTGCGCCATCGAGCGCGCCGAAGCGGTGAACGCCAAGCTCAATGCCATTGTCTATAAGGGCTATGACGAAGCGCGCTCCAACGCCGCCGCCATCGACACCAGCGCGCCCTTCGCCGGCGTGCCGTTCCTCATCAAGGATCTCTATTGCGACGTGAAGGGCTGGCCGATGTCGAACGGCTCGCGCTTCTTCCGCGATTATGTCTCCAGCGAAGACAGCGAATGGGTGAAGCGCTGCCGCAAAGCAGGGCTGAATATTTTCGGCAAAACCAATACGCCCGAATACGGCATTACCGGCACGACCGAGGGCGCGCATCTTGGCCCCTGTTACAGCCCGCATGGCGAGGGGCGCATCGCGGGCGGATCGTCGGGCGGTTCGGCCTCAGCCGTGGCGGCCGGCATCGCGCCGATGGCGCACGCGACGGACGGGCTTGGCTCGATCCGCATTCCCGCCGCCTGCAACGGGCTTGTCGGGCTGAAGGTCACACGCGGTCGCAACCCGATGGACTGGAACTCGCCCGTGACCGGCCTGTCGGTCGGCCATGTCGTTTCAGTGAGCGTGCGCGACACCGCTGCGATGCTGGATGCGGTTGCCGGACCGGTGGCCCATGCGCCCTTTGCCTATCCGGCCGCGCCGGATTCATTCCTGAAAGCGGCGATGGCCAAACCACGCAAACTGAAGATCGCGTTTTCAACCGAGAACCCCAGCCGCACACCTTTGCATCCCGATGTCGAGGCCGGGTTCGCTGCCACCGTGAAAACGCTGGAGGCGCTGGGGCATGACGTGTTCGAGCGTCCGCTGCAATGCGACTGGCGCGCGCTCTATAAGGCGCAGGGCGCCCATTCCGCCGGGCATTTCGGCGCGGGCATCCGCCAGTCGATCATCGAGGTGGGGCGTGAACCAGAGCCGGGTGACTTCGAGCCGCTGACCATGACCTATTGGGAAGGGGCAAAACACTTTTCCGCCGACAGGTCGGCGCATGGCACACTGACCATGCAGCGCATGGCGCGCGACCTGATGGCGCAATGGGACGAGTTCGACGTGTTCCTGAGCCCGGTCATGATCTCGGTGCCGCCAGAGGTTGGCTATATCGACCCGGTGAAACTGGACGCCAAGGAACTGAATGCAAGGCAGGCCAAGGTGTTCGGCTATACCCCGCCCTTCAACATGACCGGCCAGCCTTCCATGTCACTGCCCTTGACATGGAGCAAAGACGGCGCGCCCATCGGCATGATGTTCACGGGCCGCTATGGCGATGAGGCAACGCTGCTGAACCTCGCCACACAGCTTGAAGAGGCGATGCCTTGGGCGCAGCGCCGCAAGATCGCTTAGGAGGCGACATGTCTGACCATCGCGCAACGATTTCGTGGAAACGCACCAGCAGCGACTTCACCTATGACACCTATAACCGCGATCATGTCTGGCACATCGATGGCGGCGTCGATGTACCCGCCTCCAGCGCGCCGGAATATAAAGGCACGCTGGACCGGGTGGACCCGGAGCGCGGTCTGGTCGCCGCGCTTTCAAGCTGTCACATGCTGACCTTTCTGGCGCTGGCAGCGAAGAAGCGACTGGTGGTCGATAGCTATGAAGATGCCGCCGTCGGCGTGATGACCAAGAACGAAAACGGCAAGATGTATGTGAGCCAGTGCACGCTGCGCCCGAAGATCGTGTGGGGCGGTGCCGCGCCATCTGACAACGACATCGCGGCGATGCATCACCGCGCGCATCAGGAATGCTTTATCGCCAATTCGGTACTGACCAAGATCGACGTCGAACCGCAATAAGCTCAATGACCTGAGCGGTTGGAGATTTCTGTGTGAAGCGATGCCTGACGTGCGAAGCAGGATTTGACGCAGATGGCTGGACCTGTCCGGCCTGTGGCTTTGCGCCATCGTTTCAGGACGGGTTCGCGTGCTTTGCACCGGATCTGGCGTTCGAAAATGATGGCATGCCCGTAGATGCGCATCATCAACTGGATGCTGTTCAGGATAGCAGCTTCTGGTTTCGCGTTCGCCGACAACTGATTCAGGACATTGTCCGAAAGCGTTCGGCACAAGCCGCGCATGTGCTGGAGATCGGGTGCGGCACCGGCTACATGCTGGGCGGGCTGAGATCGGTTTTGCCTGAAGCAGAGCTGTTTGCCTCCGAGATTTATCTCAACGGCCTGCCCTACGCGGCCAAACGCGTAACGGCTCCAAGCCAATTTTTCCAGATGGATGCGCGCCATATTCCGTTCCGTTCGCATTTCGATCTGGTTTGTGCGTTCGATGTGCTTGAGCATGTCGATGAAGACGAACAGGTGCTGGCGCAGATCCATGCGGCGCTGAAACCGGGGGGCGCCATTCTGGCAACTGTGCCGCAGCATATGGCCCTATGGAGCAAGGCAGACACCATCGCCTGTCACAAGCGGCGCTACGCGCGGCATGAACTGGCCGAAAAAACAGAACGCGCCGGATTTACCGGCATATGGCAAACATCATTTTCAACATTGCTGCTTCCAATGATGTTTGCAGCCCGCCGATTTGGGAGCCGCAAGGAGAGCTACACACCTTCTGATGAACTCACTCTGCCCAGGATTCTGGACAAGGGACTTGAAGCCATTCAGCAGGCCGAGCGATTCATGATCAAAAGCGGGTTGTGCATGCCGTGGGGCGGCAGCCGTGTCGTGTGGGCACAGAAGTCAAGCTAGGGCATCACCGGGTCTTCCGGGATGCCGGGGTTCTTGTCGACAAAGGCGATCTTGAAGTCTTCGCCCGTTTCGACAAAGCGAATGGTGAAATCTGCCATGCCATCGACGAACTGCCATTCGCCGCAGATTTCAGCAGGGTGTTCGACGCGCTGCACATGCAGCTCGGCCTTGTGCGGGTCTTTTTCCAGCTTCACCTGAAAATCAGGAAAGGCGTTGACCACCCGCACCCGTCCCATCAGGCGGTGGCCCTGAAAATCACAAGGACGATGATCGCCGCCCGCGCCGCCGGGGCTGACCGCCGAGGCATCCGGCACAGGGACGGCCAGCACTGCGACCAGTATGAAGCGAGCGTGCTTCAAGGCTCACCGGGGAAGGCGTTGACATTCTCGATCGTGAAGTCAGGAAAGCTGTTCACATATTCCACGGTGAAATCCGGATTGCTTTCCACGATCTGCCACTGACCGCAATTATCCGGGAATGCGGTCACGAACTCCACCTTCAGGTCAGGAAAGCTCTTCACGATCTGGACCTTGAAGTCAGCGCCACTGGCAACCGGCTGCACCTTGCCATGCAGCGCCTTGCCGTTGAACGAGCAGCCGGAGATTTTCTTGTCCTCAGCCGATGAAAGGCCGACCAATGCGGCCAGAGCAGCAAGAAAAGCCATGGACTTCATGAGCGGGCCTCCTTAGAGCCGGAACGCCGGAGATTGTCCGGCGCTGATCTTTCCATTGTCCTAATAGAATATGGCGAAAATCCAACCCATCCATGTCATCGGCGGCGGACTGGCCGGGTGTGAGGCCGCCTGGCAGGCCGCCGAAGCCGGTGCCGATGTCACATTGCACGAGATGCGCCCGGTGCGTGGCACCGAAGCGCATGTGACCGACAGCCTAGCTGAACTGGTCTGTTCCAACTCGTTCCGTTCCGATGACTGGGAAAACAATGCGGTCGGCCTGCTCCATGCCGAGATGCGGCGGTGCGGGTCGGTCATCATGCGCGCGGCGGATGCCCATCAGGTGCCCGCAGGCGGCGCGCTGGCCGTGGACCGCCATGGCTTTTCCGCCGCCGTGGAAAGCGCCATCACGGCCCATCCACGCATTACTGTTCAGCGCGAGGAGATCGCGGGTCTGCCACCGGAAGACTGGACGAATGCCATCATCGCCACAGGCCCGCTGACTTCGCCTGCTTTGGCAGAGGCGGTGCGGGCATTGTCGGGCGAGGAGTCGCTCTCGTTCTTCGATGCCATCGCGCCGATTGTGCACCGGGAGTCGATCAATTTCGACGTGGCGTGGTTCCAATCGCGTTATGACAAATCCGGCCCCGGCGGTGATGGCGCCGACTACGTGAATTGCCCGATGGACGAAGCCCAGTATGGGGCATTCATGGCCGCGCTGATCGCGGGCGAGAAAACCGATTTCAAGGAATGGGAAAAGACCACGCCCTATTTCGAAGGCTGTCTGCCCATCGAGGTGATGGCCGCACGCGGGCATGATACGCTGCGCTTCGGGCCGATGAAGCCGGTGGGTCTGACTGATCCGCGCACGGGCCGACGCCCGCATGCCGTGGTGCAGCTGCGGCAGGACAATGCACTGGGCACGCTGTTCAACATGGTCGGCTTCCAGACCAAGCTGAAACATGGCGCGCAGGCCGAAGTGTTCCGCCTGATCCCCGGCCTTGAGAATGCACAGTTCGCGCGGCTGGGCGGTATGCACCGCAACACTTTCATCAACAGCCCACGGATGCTCGATGGCCATTTGAAGCTGAAGGTGATGCCGCGCCTGCGCTTTGCTGGTCAGGTGACAGGCGTTGAGGGCTATGTGGAAAGCGCCGCCATCGGTCTGCTCGCCGGACGCTTTGCCGCCGCTGATGCCATGGGCGCTGTCTGTACCGCGCCACCGCGCGAGACAGCGCTGGGCGCGCTGCTTGCCCACATCACCGGCGGGGGCGACGCGAAGACCTTTCAGCCGATGAATGTCAATTTCGGCCTGTTCCCGGACATGGAGATCGGCAAATTGCCGCGCGGCCAGGACAAAGGCAAAGCCCGCAAGCAGGCGATGGCCCGACGCGCGGTCGCCGCGCTGGATGGGTGGCTGGGCCTGCACATGGCGGGATGGTCAGAACCTGCCGCGTAGGCCCATCCATAACATACGCAGGTTGAGCCGCAGGGGCGTCACTGGATGGCGCATGTCCACGATGGTGGCAGGCAGATAGGCCGGAAGTTCCGCCTCGCGCTGATGGCGCTGGGCGCTCCATAGACGGCGCGCCTCAGCGAGGCGTGCTCTGTCATTTGTGGCGAGCGCTGCGGCACAGGCAACGGCCATCGCATCATTCGCGCCGCCACACAGACGCACCGCCAGCGTCATCACCAGACGCTGACACTGTTCAGGTGCGCCGCCTTCATGGGCATCAATAATGGCGATGAGCGCATCTGGCGGCACAGGCAGCACAGCCAGTTGCGTGAGGACCGGATGTCCGCGCGGGGCGTCAGGCAATTTCGACAGAGCATCACGCCACCACTGATAGCGCATGGCGCGGATCAGTGGTTCACGCGCGGCATCCGTGATGTGTGCCAGTTCAGAATCCAGCGCGTAAAGCGCATAGAGGTGTCCTCGCACGGCTTCCGGCGCAAACAGGCTGGCGATGAAGCGCGGGTGATGTGCCGCCTTCACGAGGTCAGCACAATGATCGGCTGTGGTGCGTTCACCCATTCAACAAAACGGGCCGCCCTTACCGGACGGCCCGCCTTTCATGATCCGCGCCCCTTAGAGGCCGGAATTGCCGAAGTTCACGCCGCCGCCGGTCATGGCGAGCAGCATCGGCACGGACAGCAGCATGTTGGTGCGCGAGAACAGCATCGCCGTACGCGCGGCCTTGTCCTTGGCCGGCTGGGCCAGGTCAGGATAGCGGTTGTCGATGTTCAGCGCCTTCTGCTGGTTCGGCCAGATGATGAACCAGACATTGAACCACATGATGATGCCGAGCCACATGCCGGTGCCAATAAAGAAGCTGGACGGGTCAAAGCCATTGATGAAGCCAAGCGCCAGGGCATCGTGCATATAACCGCGCAGCCACGAAACCACGAGGCCGGTGAAGATGGTCGCCATCGCGCCCCAGCGGAACCACCACAAAGCCTGCGGGGCAATGAATTTCGAAACCGCAGGCTTCTGGTCCACCGGGATCTTCGGCATCTGGACCATCTGCGTGAAGTTGAAATAATAAAGATGGCCGATCCACATGATGCCCGAAAGCACATGCAGCCACACGAACAGCCAGGCCCAGACCGACTTGTCGCCAAACACCAGCCCAGCATCAACCTTGCCAAGCGTGATGACCAGAACCAGCAGGACGAGCGCAAGCACAAAGCCTGCCCCCAGCGTGCGATAGAGATTTGTCAGAACAGCCGCCATAGCCTTCCCCCTTTTTGAAATCAGATCGGCAGAACTTTGGGCCGACGCCAGCGATACCATGAGACGATCATGATGCGCGTGAGCAGCACCGCAGTAAACATCGAAACGATGATGCCGATGCCCAGAGTGACGGCGAAGCCGCGCACCGGACCCGAGCCGAAATAGAACATGATCGCGCAGGCGATGAGCTGCGTGATGTTGGCGTCGAAAATCGCATTGTTCGAGCCGGAGAAGCCGCCTGCCAGCGAACTGGCCGCCGCCTTGCCCAGCGCGCGTTCTTCACGCATGCGTTCATAGAACAGCACGTTGGCGTCGATCGTCATGCCGATGGAGAGGATGAGACCCGCAATACCCGGCAGGGTCAGCGTCGCACCCATCATCGTCATGATCGCTATGGTGATGATCAGATTGAGCGTCAGGCCCACCACGGCAAAGAAGCCGAACAGGCCATAGGCCGCGAGCATCAGCAGAATGGTCAGGAGAATGCCGACCATGGCCGAAGTCGTGCCCGCCTTGATGGAGTCAAGGCCAAGCTCGGCGCCGACCGTGCGTTCTTCCACCACATTCAGCGGCGCAGGCAGCGCGCCCGCCCGCAGAAGAATGGCGAGGTTGTTGGCACTTTCCACCGTGAAGTCGCCCGTGATCTGACCCGTGCCACCAACGATCGGCGAGATGATCTGCGGCGCGGTGATGACCACGCCATCCAGCACGATGGCGAAACGCCGCCCGACATTGGCCGTGGTCGCATCACCGAAACGGCGTGCGCCCTGCGCGTCGAACTCAAACGAGACGACCGGGCGGCCGCTGCGCTGGTCGAATGTCTGCTGTGCGTTGGTAAGGTTTTCACCCGTGACGACGATGCGCTTTTCAACCACCAGCGGAAACTGCTGGCCGCCGCGCGTTTCATAAAGCAGCTCAGTACCCGCCGGGATATTGCCCGATGCCGCCGCCTGAACGTCGGCGGTTTCATCGACCATGCGGAAGGTCATCTTCGCGGTCTTGCCGATCAGCGCTTTCAGGCGCGCGGGATCATCAAGACCCGGCACCTGTACCAGAATGCGGTCAGCGCCCTGCTGCTGGATGGTCGGTTCCTTGGTGCCCAGCTCGTCGATGCGGCGGCGCACGATCTCGATGGACTGGCCCATGGTCTGCACGGCGTAGTGCTTGCGCGCGCCCTCGGTCATCTTGAAGGTGAAAGTCCCGTCAGCGCCGGGCGTGAAGTCGTAATTGTTAGCCCCGCCGCCCAGCAGGCCGCCATCGACCGGAGAGACCAGCGCTTTCAACTTTTCGCCTGCCGCTGCGATCTTATCAGCGTCACGCACCTTCACGATGACCGTATCGCCACCCTGCACCGCAAGGCCGGTATAGCCGATATCCACATCGCGCAATGACTGACGGATCTCGTCCTTCATCGCGTCGAGCTTTTCCGTCATCACGGCGTTGATGTCGATTTCGAGCAGAAGGTGCGAGCCGCCCTGAAGGTCCAGACCAAGGCTGAGCGTGTTCTTCGGCATCCAGCCAGGCATCTGATCGCGCACCGATTGTGGCAGCACATTGGGCAGCGCCACCATCAGCGCGGCCACACAAACCGCGATGCTGACCCAGATCGTCCAGCGCGAATAGGCGATCATCAGGCCTGATCCTTGCCGCTCACGGCGGAAATGGAGGAGCGTACCACACGCACTTCCACGCCCTTCGAGAGTTCAATGGTGACTTCATCGGTCGTGTCGGAAACCTTCACCACCTTACCGATCAGCCCGCCACCCGTGATGACCTCGTCGCCCTTTTTCAGGGCCGCCAGCATGGCGCGATGCGCTGCCAGACGCTTCTGCTGCGGGCGGATCATCATGAAGTACATGATGACGAAAATGAGCACGAACGGGACAAACTGAATCAGCATGCCGGCAGCGCCGGGATCGCCCGCGCCCTGTGCATATGCCGGGGTGATGAACATTCAAAAACTCCGCCAAATTAAACGTCATGGGGGCGCACGACGCACGCCCTTCCAAACCGGGCCGGACTATAGCCAACAGCCCGGCTTTTTCAAACGATGATATGGGCTTATAGCTGGCCGTTCAGACGCATAAAGGCCCTGAAACGATCATGGATTCCCACACCCAGGAACTGCTGGAACGCATCGCACGGGCGCTGGAGGCGCGCCTGACGATATCGCCCCCGCCATGCTTCGGGGGGGCCGAGGCGTTTGTGTGGGAGGCCGAAAGCCTGAGCCTCACGCCGGTTGCCCAGGTGGCCGCCATTCCGCTGAGCCTGCTGAAAGGCGTGGGGCATGTCAGCGCGCAATTGCTGGAGAACACGCACCGTTTCGCCAACGGTCTGCCCGCCAACAACACCCTGCTGTGGGGCGCGCGCGGCATGGGCAAAAGCGCCCTTGTGAAGGCTGTCCATGTCGAGGTGCGACGGACATGTCCCAACCGGCTGATCCTTGTGGAAATCCACCGCGAGGATATCGCCACCCTGCCCGTTCTGCTGCGGCATCTGCGCACCGCAGGCGATATGCGCTTCATCGTGTTCTGCGATGATCTGTCATTCGAGGCCGAGGACCAGAGCTATAAATCGCTGAAGGCGGTTCTGGACGGCGGCATTGAAGGCCGCCCCGCCAATGTCGTGTTCTATGCGACGTCCAACCGCCGCCATCTTCTGCCGCGCGACATGATGGAGAACGAGCGTTCCAGCGCCATCAATCCGCATGAGGCGGTAGAGGAAAAGGTTTCGCTGTCAGACCGCTTCGGCCTGTGGCTGGGTTTTCACAAATGCAGCCAGAGCGACTATCTGGAGATGTGCCGCAGCTATGCCGCGCATTTCAGCCTTGCAGATGGGCCCACGATGGAAGCCGCCGCGCTGGAATGGGCCGCAACGCGCGGTAGCCGTTCAGGCCGCGTCGCCTGGCAGTTCATTCAGGATTTTGCGGGCCGCAGCGGCAAAACGCTTCAGAGTTAGCCTGCGACAACGGCGACGCGTGCTTCACGGCCAAACGAGGTGGCGAGGTCTTCCAGCCGCTTGTCCACCGTTTCGCCCCGCGCATCGGCATGTGACTTCGCAATACGCAGGGTCAGTGTGCCGGGTGTCAGGCTGAGCGTGAAATACGTGCCAACACCGCTTGCCATGCCGGACAGCGCATAGGCCAGACGCAGCGCCCGCCCAAGGCGTTCAGCGCCCAGCGCGAAATCCAAGCCGACAAGACGTTCCACCGGATCAATACGGTGATCCTGTGCCTCGCCGCCATAACGGTGCCAGAGCGTGAGCGCGAGGAAGCCACGCGCCCGATGGCGGATACCGGCGATCTGCGCCTGAAGCATATAATTGAACGAAATCTCGGCACGGTGATCGGGATGCTGGCGCCAGGCCGAATCCGAGAGCTGGCAGGCCGCCGTGCGCCAGCGCATCTGTTCGGGCGTGTCGCCGGCAAACAAAGGCGCGATGAAGGCTTCGAGGTCTTTCACATAAGCCTTGCGCCGCCCGAAGCGTTCGGCCGTGTCGCCCGCTGTTTCGAACAGCGGATCGCGCGCCTTCAAGGTTTTGGTCAATGCCTGATACAGCACCCCCTCGCGCACACCGAAGGCAGATACGATGACGCGCTCTAGCTGCCCGGCGCGCATCAGACGATCAAGCACCAGCGCGCCGAAGGGCAGCGACTCCACACGGCGCTTGGGCACATCGGCCATGCGTTCCAGTGTTTTCTCGCTTTGCGCCATGACAAACTCGCAGATGCGCAGAACTTCAGGGCGGCTCATCTCGTAGCCATGCAGCACAGGCAGCGGATAGCCGGTGCGCGACATATGCAGCTTGGCGATGTTACGCCACACGCCGCCCACCGCATAAAGCGCCTTGCCCTTATAGGAGACGATTTCGGCGTGACGTGACAGGCGTTCATCAACGATCGCGCGGGCCCGGTCGAGCTTGCCTTCGCAAATGTCGATGAGGCGCAGCGGCCCGAATGGCAGGGTTGCCCCGCCGCCGAGCATGCCATCTTTCACGGTGGTGAGCTCCAGCGAGCCGCCGCCGAGATCACCGACCAGACCATCAGCATCCGGCAGGCCGCAGATCACGCCCCACGCCGCAAGCTGAGCTTCCTGTTCACCGGTGAGCACCTGGACATCAACGCCCAGCACATCAGAGGCGCGGCGCACGAAGTCCGGCCCGTTGCTGGCATCGCGCGCCGCCGCTGTGGCAACCGCCACCAGTTTTTTCACCTGCATCTCAGAGCTGATAAGACGGAAGCGGCGCAAAGCCGCCAGCGCCAGCTTCATGCCGTCAAGGTCAAGCCGCCCGCTCGACACCATGTTGCGGCCAATCGCGCAGATGGATTTTTCGTTGAACAGCGTGACGGGATTGCGCGCCGCAGACTCGAACACGACGAGACGCACAGAATTGGAGCCGATATCGATCACGCCGAACATGCGCGTTCGCTATCATAACTCGCCTGCCGCGATAAGCCGGTTCAGCCGATCTTTTTCAGGCCCACCGGCACTTTGGGCGGTGTATCGAACTTCAGTGACTTGCCGCGCCCCGACAGGCTTGGATTGGTCATGAAATACTCATGCGCGCTGAACGCGTCGGGCCGGTCGCTGCCCGGCGCGCGGGCATAGCTGCCATCAGGTTTGAGCAGCCAGCTCTGCGCCTCGTCCCTGACCGTCGCCGACATGATCTGATCGAGCACCTGCTGATGGACGGTCGGGTTTTCAACCGGTGCCAGAACCTCGACACGGCGGTCGAGATTGCGCGGCATCCAGTCTGCCGAGGAGATGTAGAGCAGCGCCTTGGGCGATGGCAGGGCATGACCGTTGCCGAACGCCATGACGCGGCCATGTTCAAGGAAGCGCCCCACCACCGACTTCACCGTAATGTTTTCCGACAGGCCCGGCACGCCCGGACGCAGACAGCAGATGCCGCGCACGATGAGGGTGATGACAACGCCTGCCTGTGACGCGCGATAAAGCGCATCAATCACCGTGGCATCGACCAGCGAATTCATCTTGGCCCAGATCGCCGCCGGGTGCCCTTCTTTCGCGTGGGCGATTTCCGCTTCGATATTTTCCACCAGCCTGCGCTTGAGGGTGAGCGGCGCGATGGCAAGCTTTTCCAGTTTGCCGGGTTCCGCATAGCCGGTGATGAAATTGAACACCTGACCGGCATCGCGCCCCAAAGCGGCATCGCACGAGAACAGTGACAGGTCGGTATAAACCTTCGCGGTATGGGGATGATAATTGCCGGTGCCGATATGCACATACGAGCGCAGATGCCCGCCCGCTTCGCGCCGCACCACCAGCGAGAGCTTGCCGTGGGTTTTCAGTTCGATGAAGCCATAGACAACCTGCGCGCCCGCGCGCTCCAGATCGCGCGCCAGCTTGATGTTGGCGGCTTCATCAAAGCGGGCTTTCAGCTCAACCACCGCCGTAACCGACTTGCCTGCCTCTGCCGCTTCAACCAGCGCCTTCACAATGGGGCTGTCGGCTGAGGTGCGATAGAGCGTCTGCTTGATCGCCACAACGTCGGGGTCTGCCGCTGCCTGACGCAGGAACTGCACGACCACATCGAAACTTTCAAACGGGTGATGAACAACCAGATCCTTGCTGCGGATGGCGGCGAAACAGTCGCCGCCCGCATCGCGGATGCGTTCCGGAAAACGCGCATGATAGGGCGTGAACTTCAGGTCGGGTCGCTCGTCGATGATGAGCTGTTTGAGATCAACCAGCCCAACCATGCCATCGGTGATCATCGGCGAGCGTGTATCGAGGCCCATTTCGTCCAGAATGAAATCGCGCAGATCCTGCGGCATGGAGGCCGACAGTTTCAGCCGGATGACGACGCCCCGGCGACGGCGCTTCAGGGCGGTTTCAAACTGGCGCACGAGGTCTTCGGCTTCTTCTTCCAGCTCCATGTCGCTGTCGCGGATGATGCGGAAGGTGCCGGAGCTGACCACCTCAAAGCCAGGAAACAGTTTTTCACTGAACAGGAGCGCGGCTTCTTCGATGGGCACAAACCGCACATGAGGCAATGTGCGGCGCTTGGCCTTCATGTCGGGCAGGCGGATGAAGCGATCCACCAGCGGCGGCAGCGGCAGCAGCGCCTTGCGCATCAGGCCATCCTTGCGGCGGCGCAGTTGCAGCGCCATGGCGATGCCGAAATTGGGAATGAAGGGAAATGGATGCGCCGGGTCGATGGCCAGCGGCGTCAGCAACGGATAGATCGCGTCCATGAAGCGCCATTCCAGCCAGGCGCGATCCTCGCCGCTGAGGGCGGCCGCTTCCAGCAATTCGATGCCGTTTTCCGCCAGCTCCTTTTTCAGCGACAGCCAGACGCGCTGCTGTTCAGCCATCAGCTCCATCGCGTCTTCGTCGATCTCGGCAAGCTGCTGGGCCGGGGTGAGGCCGTCATCGCTCGGCTCGGTCACGCCCTGCGTGACCATTTCGTGCAATGAGGCGGCGCGCACCATGTAGAACTCGTCGAGATTGCCCGCCGAGATGGAGACAAAGCGCAGCCGTTCCAGCAGCGGGTGACGCAGATTGCCGGCTTCCGCCAGCACGCGCGTGTTGAACTGAAGCCATGACAGCTCGCGGTTGATGAACCGTAACGGGCTGTCCATAGCGATGGCTGGCGGATTATCGGTGCGGATGCTGCGGGCGGAACGCGGGGCTTTTTCCACCCCTGAATGATCACTGGTCACTGAAACGGCCTGATTTGGAAATCGGTGCGAGTGTGCCCTGCCCGCCGCGCGGATTCCAGTGCGGGCTTCTGACGTTTTTATGACGTCTGGGCGGGATCAGACAGGATATCGGCGGCCATGCGCGTGTCGATGCGCCGCTTGAGGGCGAGCGAGCGGGCATCAAGCGCAGCGACGATACGCCCCGCCGCCTCCAGCGAGCGGTCCATGCGCGGGGCGAGCCAGCCTGCCACCGCGCTGGCCGTGCGCCGGGCGATCTGCCGATCTGCGAAATGTTTCAGCAGCACCGCAAACAAAAGCGCGTCGTCGGGCGGTGGCAGATCGACAGCCACCACAGTGTTGAGCCGGGTGCGCAGATCGGGCAGCGCCACCGGCCACGCGGCGAGCGGCTGGCGGGCCGTGAACAGGATCGAGCCCTGATTTGTTGTGGCCTCGTTGAAGGCATGGAACAGGGCTTCTTCGGATGCGACATTGCCCATCAGCCCATCGGCGTCTTCCACGATCAGGTGCAGCCCACGTTCCGGCCACAATACGGCACCCGATGCCGTGCGGTGCAGGCGGGCCAGATGTGTCTTGCCGCAGCCCGGCGGGCCGATCAGCGCCAGCATTCCGCCCGGCCATTGCGGCCATGCCTGAAGCCGGGTCAGCGCCGCATGGTTGCTGGATGAGACGAAATAGTCGTCTGGTTCAAGCGAGACGCGAGCCGGAAGCGGCAGAACAAGCTGGCGCGATGTCACTGCGGGCGGATGACCTGCGGCTCTTCCACAGGCGGTTCGACGGCAGGCTGGCTGTCATCTGAATCGCTGGTGGCCTTGCCTTCCAGCGCCATCGGCTCACCCGGACGATAGCTGTCGAGCACCGGACCTGAACTGCCGCGATAAATGCCAAAGCCCGCATCGCGCAGGGCTTCCTGAAACTGTTCCTTGCGACCACGATATTTCAGCCAGATCGACATGCCCGATGTGGTGACGCGGTTGATCGAAAGTGTCAGCACGTTCTGCACACGGCGCAGGCGCTTTTCGATGTCATTGCGCTGTGCCAGCGAATTGTAAGGTGCCCAGACCGAGAGCGACGCACTCATCGAATTGTCGATGGCGGCGGTGGTTTTCCATGACTCACCCATCACGGCGGCCAGATTGCGCACGGCATCATCGAGTGCTGCGCGCTCGTCGCCATCACCGTTGCCGGTGACCGAATAATGCTGCGAGCCATGTTCGGTGACATGATCGGCTTCAATGCTGACGGTTGCGCCATCATATTTCGCGCGCGCCACCAGAACAGCCTTCACGCCGTATTTGTCGGCAATGGTTTTATAAGTGCTCCATTCGGTGCCCAGTGATGCGCCGGACGGAATTGCCGCCTTGTCGCCGTCATCGCCATAGGGCGCTTCCACCGGCACAAGCTCGTTTTCCAGCTTCACACGGCGATACGCGCCGAGCCACAGATTGTCATCGCCCCACAGGCGGGTGCCTTCCGCCGTTTCATAAAGCGGGATGGCGATGGTCGCGGGGCCACGACGGTCGGCATAGGTGACGCCGTGCTCGCGCAGATATTTCTTCGTGAGGTCCGGGCGGAACATGTAAGTCATGGTGACCGTGCACTTGGTTGTGCTGCGGCTTTCCTCGCCCGGTGCAAAACCCTGAACCAGATCCTCAAGCATTTTCTTATCAGGGTCGGGCACACTGCCCCAGCTGGCTTTGGGAACGATGCGTTCCACGAGCTTGCGCCACGCGCGGTCAGAGCCCTGACCATAAGCAGCCTCGCAGGCCTTGGTGGCAGACTCGCCCGTGCCTTCCACCTTGATGCCGGGCACTGCAAACAGGCTTCCTGCCGCTGACGCCACAGAGGTCAGGGCGAGGGCCGCTGTCATGGCCGCAGCCACCGATAAAACCTTGAAACGCATGGCGATGCAGAATCCCTGAAACCTTCTTAGGGTTCCTTATATCGGCCCGGCCTGCGGCAAGAAAGAGGCGGCGCTTCAGGCTTTGATGAGGCCACCAAGGGCGCGGACCTGCGCGCTGTCAGGGAATACGTCCCTTTCCATCACGGCACCGTCGAGACCCAGATGAGCGCTGAGCACACCCTTGAACAGTGCGCGCATGTCGAGGGTCGGGGCGAGATCGCGGCCTTCAAAGAGCTGGCTGTCGTTCAGGCCCGGCCAGTCAGCCATCACCTGACCGCCTTTCACCGCCCCGCCAAGCAGGAAGGCCGCGCCCGCCGTGCCATGATCGGTGCCGCCATTGCCATTGGGATGGGCCGTGCGCCCGAACTCGGTGACGACCACCACCGCGGTGTCACGCCATGCCGCACCCATGCCCCTGGCAAAAGCCGAAAGCGCCGCATCAAGGCTGGTGAGACGGCGGGCCAGCTGGCCATCGCCTGCACCCTGCCCGACATGGGTGTCCCAGCCATAAGCTTCCATCACCGCGATGCGCGGTCCGTCAGCACGCGCCATCATCGCCGCTGCCTGTACGGCCACCGGAACGAGACTGGCCTGCCTGGCCTTGTCGTTCATGCCACCATCGTCAGGATTCATGCCGGGTTGGCCCGCCGCCGAGGCCATAGCCTCAACCTCCAAGCCCTTGGCGAGCGCCGGGCCGAGCATCGCATCGGACTGATACATGGACGCCACGCGCGCCATGAAGTCCGGTGATCCGGCCTCTGCGCCCGATGGCATAAAGGAGGTCGCTGGGGCAGCGCCGGTCAGGATCAACGGCATGGCGGCACTGAAAGCGACGCTCTTGCCTGCATCGCGCCAGCCCGCAGCGCCGAGCGCACGATTGAGCCAGCCATCCTTGCCGCCGACCTGACCAAGGCCGGTTTCCAGAATGGCCTGCGCCGCGAAGTGCGAGCGTTCGCGCACCGGAATGGCAACGCCGTGCAGGGCAATGAGTTCACCCGCATCGTAAAAGCCCTTGAAGCCGGTGAGCGCCGGATGCAGGCCAAACATGTCGTTCAGCTTCAGGGCCTCATCCGCAGGGATCGCCAGATCGCCGCGCAGACCCGCATAGGTTGGATCACCAATCGGTGGCAGTGCAGAAAGCCCATCCAGCGCGCCACGCAGGATGACGACGACCAGACGCCGGTCGGTGGGGGCTGCCGCAAAGGCGACGCGGCTCCAGCCCGGCAGCGCCGCCGCCGCACCCGCCATGAGGCCAGTTGAAAGGATCGCACGGCGCGAGATCAGTTTGCTCATCTGCGCATGAACTCCGGTGAGGATAACAACAGGGCCAGACCTTCCTGTGGTGAAGGTGCGCGGCTGATGGCGGTGCGGGTGGCGTCAGTCAGCAGCTTGCCAAGCACCTGATCGGCGAGTGCGGATGGGTCAGCCGTCGCGCCAGTGCGGGCGGCGAAAGCGAGCGCCCATTCAACGCGGCTGACCACCTGATCGGGGCCGAACCATGCGGCTTCATGATCGGGCCAGCCCTGCGGGGTCGGCGGCATGAAGGGAATCTGGCCGAGGGTGCGGAAGATACCGCCATCCTTGCCTTCCCCTTTGGCTTCCCCCTTGGCTTTGCCCTTCCCTTTTCCTTTTTCACCATCCTCATCCGCGCGCGCTGGATTGCCAGCCGCCCGCGCCGCCGCCGTGACGAACTGGATCGGGTCGCGGGCTTTGGTGAGGGCCGGTGCCCACACCGCCGGATGGGCCACGAGCGCCTTCGTCACTTCACCCAGATCGCCGTCGCTGTCGCGCCAGACGCTTTCAAGGTGCGCTATGAGTTTTGCATCCGGCACATCGGCGGTGAAATGCGATGCGAGCTTTGCGCTGAGACGTTTCGCCGTAGCCGGATGACGGGCAAGAGCGAGAAGCGCCGCGCGGCCTGCTTCCTCGCCTTCCTCGTAAGTGGTGCCCAGAACAGTCTTCTGGCCCGGTTCATGCCGCCGCGCCGCGAACATGAAGCCTTCGCCGCCACCTGATGGGTCAATCGTCCAGCCGGTGAGAATGCGGGCGAGTTCGGTGATGTCGGCCTGCGTGTAGCCGCTGCCTGCACCCATTGTGTGCAGTTCCATCACCTCGCGCGCATAGTTTTCGTTGAGGCCCTTGTCACGCACCTCACCTGCCTTCGAGTGCGGCCCGATGGACGTGGCGTTGTCGAGATAGAACAGCATTGCCGGATGGCGCGCGCTGGCCAGAAGCATGTCGGAAAACCTGCCCGTCACATGCGGGCGGATGGCGCTGCGTTCATAGTCAAACGCAAAGGGCAGTACGCGCAGTTTCGCAGCGGCGTTGATGGCCAGATGGTTAGACCAGAACCAGACGAGCCGTTCGTGGAAGCCCGTATCAGACGTGACTGCATGTTTCATGCGCGCCCCGATGGCGATGCGGGCAGCCTTGCGGATCTCCTGCGCACGTTCTTTTTTGACGTCCTTGTCGCCCTTTTCGCCTTTTTCGGGATAGGCGGCGATGATCTGACCCGCGCGCGGCAAAGCGGCATAGGCAGGCGGATCAGGCAGCGGCGCGATCTGCGCCATCAGCCAGGCTTTGGGATCACCGATGCGGCCTGCCTCTGCGGGCCGCGCGCCAAGTCCGAAACGGTGCAGGGCAAGATCAGCTTCAAGACTCATGGTATGCGCCCTTGATCGCGTGGTGCTGTCCGGTCTAACGCTGCGGCGCGGCGCTTCCGTCGCTTGTGCGAGTTTATCATGTCTGACCGCCGCAATGGCCTGACCTATGCTGATTCCGGTGTCGATATCGATGCGGGCGAAGCGCTGGTGGAACGCATCAAGCCGCTGGCGAAATCCACCAGCCGCACCGGCGCCGATGTGGCACTGGGCGGATTCGGTGGGTTTTTCGACCTGAAAGCCTGCGGCTTCCGCGACCCGGTTCTGGTCGCTGCCAATGATGGCGTCGGCACCAAGCTGAAACTCGCTATCGAGACCGGCATTCATGGCGGCGTCGGCGTCGATCTCGTCGCGATGTGCGTGAACGACCTGATTGTGCAGGGGGCCGAGCCGCTGTTCTTTCTCGACTATTTCGCCACCGGCAAACTGAAAGTCGATGAGGCCGCCACGGTGATCGCCGGAATCGCGGAAGGCTGCCGTCAGGCGGGCTGTGCGCTGATTGGTGGAGAGACCGCCGAAATGCCCGGCATGTATGCGGCGAAGGATTACGACCTTGCAGGCTTTGCCGTGGGCGCGGTGGAGCGCGATGCCATTCTGCCGAAGATGAATGACATCAGGGCCGGTGACGTGCTGATCGGGCTTGCCTCCAGCGGTGTGCATTCCAACGGTTTCTCGCTGGTGCGCCGCCTTCTCAGCGATAACCGCATCGCGCTGGACGCCGCCCTGCCCTTTGGCGGCCAGGTTGGTGAGACGCTGCTGACGCCAACGCGCATCTATGTGAAGTCTGTGCTGAGCGTGCTGAAGACGCATGGCATCAAGGGGCTCGCGCATATCACCGGCGGCGGGCTGACGGAAAATCTGCCGCGCTGCCTGCCTGACGGTATCGATGCGATCATCGACCTTTCATCATGGAAACTGCCGCCTCTGTTCGGCTGGCTGGAAAGACTGGGCGGCATCGCGCGCGAGGAAATGCTGCGCACCTTCAACTGCGGCATCGGCATGATCTGCGTGGTGCCGGAAGCCGAGGCGGACGCGGTAATGGCAGCGTTCAGGGCGGCGGGTGAAAACGCCCTGTCCATCGGCGCGCTGGTGCGTGCTGAGGGCGAGCCGCGCGTGCGCTATATCAACCGGCTGGAACAGGCATGAGCGCGAAACTGCGCGTCGGGGTTCTGATTTCCGGGCGTGGGTCGAACCTGAAAGCCTTGCTGGAGGCTGAAGCCGCGCCGGAATGCGGCTATCAGATCGCGCTGGTCATTTCCAACAAGGCCGATGCGGGCGGGCTCGCCCATGCTGAAGCAGCAGGCGTGCCCACGGCGATCATCGACCACCGCGACCACGCATCACGCGCAGTATTTGATGCCGCGTTGGACCAATGCCTCAAGCATAACGGCATTGCGCTGATCGCGCTGGCCGGGTTCATGCGGATCTTGACCGATGATTTCGTGAATGCCTGGCGCGGTCGGATGGTGAACATCCACCCTTCACTGTTGCCCTTGTTCAGGGGCCTGCACCCCCAGCGTCAGGCGCTGGCGGCGGGCGCGAGCGTCAGTGGCTGCACCGTGCATTGGGTGACGCCCGGCGTCGATGAAGGCCCCATCATCGCACAGGCCGAAGTGCCGGTGGTGCCGGGTGACAGCGAGGATGCACTGGCGGCACGCATCCTTGTGGAAGAACACAGGCTTTATCCGCGCGCGCTGAACCAGATCGCGCGCGGCACGGCGGCCTTTCCGAGGGATGCCTGATCTCAGGCCGCTTTACGGCTGACGCGGCATGTGACAGCCAGCCCCGCTTCCGAGGCCAGCAGCATCAATGAATCGACGCTGAACTTGTTGATGCGGCCCCTCAGCAGATCGTTCAGCCGAGGCTGCGAGATTCCCAGACGCCGCGCTGATTCAGCCTGGGTCACCTTCCAGCTGGCCACGACCTTGGAGACGGCCATCAGCAAGGCGGCCCGCGCTTTCATATTGGCAGCGTCAGTGACGGACTCTTCGAGCGCGTCCCATACATTGCTGAAGCGAGTGTCTTTCATGCCTGCATCCTCCTCATCACGTCCCTGTACCGCTGAGCGGCAAGGTCGATATCCCGCTTGGTGGTTGCCTGTGTGCGCTTCTGGAAGGCATGCAGCACATAGATCGCATCAGCGATCTGAGCGCAGTAAATGACCCGGAACGCGCCCGCTTTTTCACGCACCCGGATTTCCCGCACGCCCTTTCCAATGGTGGGCATCGGCTTCCAGTCATAAGGTTCAAACCCGCGCTGGACGAGATCGATCTGAAAGCCAGCAGACCGCCGCGCGGCCTCAGGAAAAGACCGCAAAGCCTCCAGCGCATCGCCCACAAACGAAACCGGCTTCATGCCTGATTATATCGATAATGATATAATCAGGCAAGCGGGGCACTGACAGTCCGGTTATGCAGGATCAGCTCAGCCGGTGATTTCGGTGCCGGCGAAGAAATACGAGATTTCGCGCGCGGCGCTGGCCGGGCTGTCGGAACCATGCACCGAATTGGCCTCGATCGATTCCGCGAAGTCCTTGCGGATCGTGCCGGCATCGGCCTTTTCCGGGTTGGTCGCGCCCATCACCTTGCGATAGGCGGCAATCGCGTCCTCGCCTTCCAGCACCTGAAGCACGACCGGGCCGGAGGTCATGAACTTGACCAGATCGCCAAAGAAGGGGCGTTCCTTGTGTTCGGCATAGAAGCCTTCAGCGGCAGCCTGCGAGAGACGCACGCGCTTCTGCGCGACGATGCGCAGGCCCGCATCTTCCAGACGGGCGTTGATCTTGCCAGTGAGGTTGCGGCGGGTGGCATCGGGCTTGATGATCGAGAAGGTGTGTTCGGTAGCCATGAGGGCGATCCTTTGAGGTCGTCGTGAAAGTTGGCGGGCTTATAGACGCGCCCCATGCTGCACTGCAAGAGAAGCCGGGTTAACCCTGTGACCCACTGCTAGGCCCGGATGATCCGTGTTTTGCCAGTGGCATAACGCTCGATTGCGGCAAGATCGGCTTCAACGCCCCAGCCGGGGCCGGTGGGCAGTTTAGCCAAGCCGTCTTCATAGTCGATCTCGTCCACGATCAGATCATCTTCCAGCATCAGATGGCCCTGAAGCTCGGTCGCGTGGGCGATGGCGGACGCGCGCGCCGCATGAAGATGGATCAGCATGGCGCTGCCAAAGCCGGTCGGCTGATTGTGCAGGGCAACGCCCAGCCCATGGGCGCGGGCAAAGTCGATGGCCCGCAGCGCCTCGGTCATGCCGCCGGGCCGTTCGCCATTGATGCCGATCACCCGGATGCCGCCCATCGCGTGCAGCGTGTGGATGTCCTGAAGGCCGAAAGCCCCTTCATGCGCCATCACCGGCACATCGACACGGGACTGCACATAGGCCATGCCCGCATAGTCTGCCGCGCCGACCGGCTGTTCGACATAGTCGATGCCATAAGGCGCGATGGCCTTGATCGCCGCCACGGCCTCGTTGGGCTGATAGGCCTGATTGTAATCCACCCGGATGCGGCGATCCGGACCGATCAGATCACGCACTGCGCTGACCAGTGCCACATCATTGCCAATGCCCGCGCCGAGTTTCAGGCGGTAAGTGTTGATGCCCTTGCCCATCGCCTGACGCACGAGGCTGGTGACAACCGGCACCGGCGCGAGCGGCAGCACAACGGCCAGCGGGATCTGCGTAAGCTGCGCGCCGCCAAGCAAGGCCGCCACCGAGATGCCTGCCTTGCGCGCCGCAAGGTCGTGCAGCGCGACATCAATAAGCCCCTTCGTGACCTCGTTGCGGGCGATGTTGGAATCGAGCTTCTGGCGGACCGCGCTGATCGAGAAGGCATCTCGGCGCAGCACGAAGCGCGCCATCTGCTGTTCGATGAGATCAGCCATCATCGGGGGCGAAACGCCGGTTTCCACCATCCAGACGAAAACCTCGCCCCAGCCGGAAACACCACTTTCGGTGGTGATGCGGCACATCAGGAAATCGCCACCCAGCCACGGGTCTTCCACATCCAGCGCCATGGCGACCTTGCCCTGCCCGCCCTGCAACATTTCGCGGATATGCGCCTTGAACGGCACGAAAACCGGCGTCAGGGCGATTTCAACAATGGGATCGTGGCTGTCGGACATGCGGCTCATTCTTTCGGATGCAGCCAGCTTGGCGAGCCAACCCGCCCGAAGCAAGGCCCGCGCCTGCGCGCATTTGCGCTGGCGGCGCATCCCCGCTATCCCCCCGCGCACCATGCTGACCATTGACGACTTTTCCTGCCGCATCGCGGGGCGGCTGATCATCGACCATGCCTCGGCCTTCATTCCGGCCGGGCACAAGGTCGGGCTGGTCGGGCGCAACGGTTCGGGCAAAACAACACTTTTCAAAGCCATTCGCGGCGAAATGGAAAGTGAAAGCGGGCGTGTCTCGCTGCCCAAGGGCCTGCGCATCGGCGGGGTCGCGCAGGAAGCCCCGGCAAGTTCCACCAGCCTGCTGGATGTGGTGCTGGCCGCCGATGTCGAGCGCGGTGCCCTGCTGGCGGAATCAGAACACGCAACCGACCCGCACCGCATTGCCGAGATCGAATTGCGGCTGGCCGATATCGGTGCCCATGCGGCCCCGGCCCGCGCGGCAGAGATCCTTGCCGGTCTTGGCTTTGATGCGCAGGACATACTTCGTCCGTGTTCGGACTTTTCCGGCGGCTGGCGTATGCGCGTGGCGCTGGCCGCCGTGCTGTTTTCAGAACCTGACCTGCTGCTGCTGGACGAGCCGACCAACTATCTCGATCTTGAAGGCGCGCTGTGGCTGGAGGATTACCTCGCCCGCTATCCGCACACTGTGCTGCTCATCAGCCACGACCGCGATCTGCTCAACCGCGCGGTGGATGCCATCCTGCATCTGGAGAACGGCAAGCTGACGCTTTACACCGGCGGCTTCGACCGCTTCCAGTCGCAGCGCGCCATGAAGCTCGACCTGCTGCGCGCCGCCAAGACGAAGCAGGACACCAAGGCCAAGCATCTGCAGAAGTTCGTGGACCGCTTCCGCGCCAAGGCCTCCAAGGCCCGTCAGGCACAGAGCCGTATCAAGGCGCTGGAAAAGATGCAGACCATCGACCTGCCCGAAACCGAACGGGTGGCCCCGATCGTGTTTCCTGAAACCGAGGAAATGTCGCCGCCGGTTCTGGCCCTGAGCGGCGTTTCGGTTGGCTATGGCGATCATGTCGTGCTGTCGAAGCTGAACCTGCGCATCGACCCGGATGACCGCATCGCGCTGCTGGGCAAGAACGGCAATGGCAAATCAACCTTTGCCAAGATGATCGCACGGCGTCTTCAGGCGATGAACGGCGAGATCGTGCGCTCGCCCAAATTGCGCGTCGGCTATTTCGCGCAGCACCAGATGGACGAACTCGATATGGACGGCACGCCGTTCAGCCATATGGCCGAGAAGATGCCGGACAGCATCGAATCGAAGGTGCGGGCGCGCTGCGGCTATTTCGGCTTCGGTGCCGACAAGGTGTTCACAAAAGTATCTGCGCTGTCGGGCGGCGAGAAGGCACGGCTGCTGCTGGCGCTCGCGGCTTTCGATGCACCGCATATCATCGTGCTGGACGAGCCGACCAACCATCTCGACATCGAGGCCCGCGCCGCGCTGATCGAAGCCATTGCCGGGTATGACGGCGCGGTCATTCTGGTCAGCCATGACCGCCATCTGATCGAAACCAGCGCCGATCAGCTGTGGCTGGTTGCCGATGGCAAGGTCGCGCCCTTCGAAGGCGACATGGACGATTACGAGGACTATGTGCTGGGCCGCAAAGGCGCGCCGGGTTCACGCGCTGCGCTGGAAGCGGCTGCCTCTGCCGAGAAGGCCTCCAAGGCCGAGCAGCGTAAAGCAGCTGCCGGCAAACGCAGCGAACTGGCACCGCTGAAAAAGAAAGCCGATGCGGCGGAAAAAGAAGTCACGCGCCTGACGGGTGAGATTGCCAAAATCGAAACCGATCTGGCCAATCCCAAGCTCTATAAGGGCGAGCCGTTCAAGCTGCTGGATGCCACGAAGAAACGCGGGGAGCTTCAGAAGCTGCTGGCGGCGGCCGAGGCCGTGTGGATGGATGCGCTGGAACTCTATGAGGCAGCACAGGGCGGCTGAGGCTGGCTTAAGTCAGCGCAGTCTTTCCTTGGCGAGCTTGTACCAACGTGCATTGATGCGCCGGACATGCGGCGGTGACGTATCAATGGTTTTGACGATGGTAGTGAAATGGGCGCGTGCGTCAGTGTCGCGGCCCATCACCAGAAGATATTCGGCATAACGGAATAAAGCCTCTGGCCCCGGAAAATATTTAATCAGCGCCTCATATTCCGCAACGGCTAAATCTGTCTTGCGCTGACCGGCCAGCGCCCGTGCAAAAAGAAGATGTCCTTCAGAATCCGTAGCCGTCGGATGATCATGTTGATAGCGATCCAGCACCTCTGCCGCTTCGGCAAAATTGCCTGTTTCAACCAACGACCTGGCGAACCCCATCTGAAGGCGCGGATCATCCGCGAATGGGCCAGCCGCCAGATCGCGGTAGATCGGCAGCCCTTCTTCCGCCCGGCCAATACGCATGTATTCGTCTGCTAGTTTCTGGCGTGCCTCAACCGAATGGCTCAGCTCAGCATCGTGCTTCAGTTTGCGCAGATGCCGTTCAGGATCACGCAGATCCAGTGCGACATCTTTGACTTTCTGAACATCAGGACTGGACAACATGGATGGCAGAACATTGACGGCAAGATAGGCGATAGAGCCAATGACGGGCAGAAAAATGATAACATAGAGCCACGGCATCAACAGGCCGTGCTTCCCTGCATGAATGATGCAGGTCAACATCAACAGACCTGAGCCAATCAGATAAATATAGGGCATGGCCGCCTGCTCAAATGGACTGAGGGCGACTTTACAGTCTTACGCCTGCTTTTCCCAGCGGCCTTCGTCGGATTGTTTCCAGTAGGTGACAGAAAGGCCAGCGGCCTTCGCGTCTTTCCACTGACTGCGCGCCTCACCCACGGCCACCTCGTCGCGGCCATCAAACATCAGCACGATGCGTTCCATGCCGCCCAGCGCCGCGAAATCGCCCGGCTGGGCGCCATCAACCAGAAACAGCGCGCTGGCGCCGTTCGGGTTTTCGTCCTCGGCCGTCAGATAGATGGGCTGGCGTTCAGGGTAGCCATCAACGCGCCGACCATGTGGCAGGACACTGTCGGTTTTGTAGGTCCATAAATGCGCGTCCAGCGCGTCCACCCGTGCCTCGCTGCCAGCCCGCACCACGGCCCGCCAGCCGCGCTCCAGCGTTTTGGACAGCAAAGGCGGGAGCGCTGTTTCCAGCGTCTCCCGTTGCAGGTGATAGAACCAGACCTCGGCCATGGCCCTTTGTGTCAGCCTTCGGCGACGTTCTTCACGAAGCGATCGAGCAGACGCACACCGAAGCCGGTTGCGCCTTCAGGGTGCGAGTGACGCGCCTTGCCGCTCCATGCCACGCCCGCGATGTCGAGATGCGCCCACTTCGTGCCATTCACGAAGCGCTGCAGGAACATCGCACCGACGATCGAGCCGCCCAAGCGGTTGCCGGTGATGTTCTTCATGTCGGCGCAGTTGGAGTCGATGGCGCGGTCGAGCGAGTCCACAAGCGGCAGACGCCAGAGTTCCTCGCTGACACCCTTGCCCGCTTCCGTCAGAGCCGATGCCAGTTCGTCATTGTTCGAGAACAGACCAGCATGATCGGCGCCCAGCGCGATGGTGATCGCGCCCGTCAGCGTGGCGAGGTTGACCATGTAGCGCGGCTTGAAACGGTCCTGCGTGTACCAGAGCGCGTCAGCCAGAACGAGGCGGCCTTCGGCATCGGTGTTCCAGACTTCGATCGTCTGGCCCGACATCGAGGTGACAATGTCGCCGGGACGCTGGGCGTCACCGTCCGGCATGTTTTCAACGAGGCCCATGACAGCCACGACATTGGCCTTGGCCTTGCGGGTGGCGAGCGCCTTCATGGCACCAGCAACGGCGCCGGCGCCGCCCATGTCCCATTTCATGTCCCACATGCCATCGCCCGGTTTCAGCGAGATGCCGCCGGTGTCGAAGGTCACGCCCTTGCCGACCAGCGCGATCGGCGCTTCCTTGGCATTGCCGCCCTTCCACTGAAGGACCACCAGCTTGGATTCCTTGGGGCTGCCCTGACCGACGCCCAGCAGCGAGCCCATGCCGAGCTTCTTCATTTCCTTTTCGCCCAGCACCTCGACGCCGACGCCCAGCGCTTTCAGTTCCTGACAGCGGGCGGCAAAGGATTCGGGGTAAATGATGTTGGCAGGCTCAGAAACCAGATCGCGCGTGAAGAATACACCGTCGATGAGCGCCTCATGCGCCTTCCAGCATTTGCGCGCAGCAGCCGCATCGGCGGTCTGCACCTCGATCTGCTTCAGCGAAGGTTTGTGTTCGGCTTTCAGTCTGGTGCGGTATTTGTCGAAGCGATAGGCGCGCAGACTTGCCCCGAAGGCCGCTGCTGATGCCTGTTCCGCAGTGACATCAAGTGCGAAAACCAGCTTCGTTTCACCGCTGACGAGATAGCGCGCGGTGATTGCACCACCCGCCATTTCACATGCCATCTCGCTGATATCGGCTTCCTTGCCGAGCCCGACCACGGCAACCCGCTGCCCCTTTGGCCCTGCGACATCCAGCACCTGATTTTTGCCGCCGGTGAAGCGATTGCGCTTCAACGATGCCGTGATGGCCCCGCCCATCGCCTTGTCGGCGGCGGCAGCCTGTTTCATCAACTTGCCGCCTTCGGTCGCGCCGACGATCAGAAGCCCATCCTTGGCCGGGCCGAAACCCGTAAACCGCACATCCATCATCTGTCCCTTGTCTTGTTCAAATGCCTGCCGGGCGCAGAAAAAGCCGCAATCAGGAATGTTGCGGCGTTCCCCGGCCTTGATTAGACCGGAGCCGGACTCACGTCCGGCCCGAAGCGGAAAGTCCTAGAACAATCCGTTTCAGGGCGGAAGCCGCAAAGCGCCCCTGACGGGAACGTTACCGGGCAACCGTTGGAAAGCAGGGAGCATGTCGAGGCTGAGCCGCTACATCTTCGCTCAAGCGTTCTGGCCGTTCCTGTTCTTCGTGGCAGTGCTGGCTGGAATCGTGTGGCTGTCACAGTCGCTGCGCTATGTGAACGTCATCGTCGATCAGGGGCAGTCGGCAGGCATGTTCCTGTATCTGATCGTGCTGATGCTGCCGAGCCTGCTGATCTTCGTGCTGCCGGCCGCCCTTCTGTTCGCCGTATTCTATGCACTGTTCCGGATGCAGGGCGATAGCGAGCTGGTGGTCATGACCGCATCGGGCCGTTCGCGTCTGGCCATGGCCTGGCCGCTGGCCGTGCTGGGCGTGCTGGCCGCGCTGATCCATCTGGCGGTGAACCTCTATCTGATGCCGCTCGGCCAGCGCACGCTGAAAGACCGGATGTATGAAATCCGTAGTGATCTGGTGGCGAACGTGTTGCGCGAGGGGCAGTTCACGACCCCCTCTGACGGGCTGACGGTTTATGTGCGCCAGCGTTCGGGATCAGCCAGCGCTCGCGGGATTCTGGTGCATGACAATCGTGATACCGCCAAGGCCGTAACCTATATGGCTGAAGCGGGCGAAATCGTACCGGGGGATGCCGGCCCGCGCTTCGTGCTTGTGAATGGCAACGTGCAGCGCGTCGAAGGACCAGGTCGCATCGCCACCCTGCAGTTCGAGCGCTATGTGATCGACCTCGCGCCGTTTCAGAAAGCCGGACGCGCCGATGACCGCGGCACACAGGAACGTTATCTGGACGAACTGCTGCAGCCCGCGGCCACAGTGTCCGTTGACAAACAGCGTTCCTATTTTGCCGACGCGCATGAGCGGCTTTCATCGCCGCTCTATAATCTCGTGTTTGCATTGATCCCCGCCGCTGCCATCCTGGCCGCTGGATCTGCCCGCCGCTCGATCGCCGGGCGCATCGGCATGGCAGCCTTCATCGCACTGGCCATTCGCATGGCAGGGCTTGGGGTCAGGGGCGCTGTCGGCGGCAATCCGGCCCTGTGGCCGCTGCTCTATATCGTGCCGGTTGCGGGCATCGTTCTGGCGCTGATCTGGCTGTCGGGCCTGCGTCTGCCGCGTCGGCAGCGCATGCCTCATCCAGAGGTCGCCGCATGAGAGGTTTTGTCCTTGCCCGATATCTGTCGTGGCGTTTCCTGAAAAGCTGCGCGCTGGTGCTGACCGTGCTGGCCGTGTTCGTTTTCATCATCAATCTGGCCGAACTGCTGAACCGCAGCGCGGGCAAGGAGGACATGACCTTCACCCTGGCGGTGGCCATGTCGGTGTTCAAGCTGCCGCTGACGCTGAACAAGGTGCTGCCCTTCGTCATCCTGTTTGCCGCCATGTGGATGTTCTCACGCCTTGCGCATTTTCATGAGGTCGAGGCCATCCGCGCTTCTGGCGTTTCCGGCTGGAAGATCATCGCCCCGCCTGTGGTGACGGCCCTGCTTCTGGGTGTTTTTTCCACACTGGTCATCAACCCGGTGGCGGCCCAGTCAGCCAGCAAATTCGAGCAGCTTGAGGCGCGTTATCTGCGTGGGCGCGTTTCCATTCTGGCCGCCCTGCCAACCGGTGTATGGCTGCGACAGGGTGATGAAAAAAATCAGGCGGTGATCCATGCACTGCGGGCCGCCAGTGCCGACATGTCTCTGGAGGATGTCACCGTCTTCATCTATGCCGGCCAGGATCAGTTCGAACGGCGGCTGGATGCGAAGTCGGCCGTTCTGGAACAGGGCCACTGGCGCTTAAGCGATGTCTTTGAGACGCGTGCAGGCCAGCCGACCACGCCGCTCGGCACCTATGATCTGCCAACCCTGCTGACCGCTGACGAAGTGCGCGACAGCTTTACATCACCAGACACGGTGTCGTTCTGGGATCTGCCGCGCTTCATCAATACCGCCGAAAATGCGGGCTTCACGGCGGTCAGGCACCGTATGCATTTCAATGCACTGGCGCTGGCCCCGCTGGGACTTGCAGCTATGGTGCTGATCGCTGCCGCGTTCGCTCTGCGTCCGGCCCGGTTCGGCGGCACGGGCGGTCTGCTCGCCACCGCCGCAGCAACGGGCTTCGTGTTCTATTTCGTCAAGGATTTTACGCAGGCACTGGGGCTTTCCGGACTGGTGCCGCCGGTGACCGCCGCCGCTGTGCCACCGCTTGTCGGGATACTGTTCGGCGCAACCGCTCTCCTCTATCTTGAGGACAGCTAGCGCCATGTCCCTTAAATCCATCCTGCTTGCCTCAGCCTGTCTCTGCCTGCCTGCCTTCGCCGCGGCCAAGGCGCCGCTTGTCTCGTATGATACGACCAAGCCCATTCTTTTTCAGGCGGACCGGGTGATCTACGACCCCGACGGCAAAACGGTGCGCATCAGCGGGCATGTCGAGATTGCCGGTGACGGGCGCACACTGACCGCCGACGACGTGCTGTATAATCAAGTGACAGGACGGGTGACGGCGCAGGGCCATGTCATCATCCGCGAGCCGAATGGCGCGGCGCTGACCGCTGACGAGATGGAGCTGACCGGCGATCTGAAGGACGGCGCGATCAAGAATATCGTGGTGTTTCTGGATGAATATGCCCGGCTGGCCGCAGCTCGGGCCACGCGCGAAAGCGGCGCACGCACAACACTGGAAGCGGCCGTATTCAGCCCCTGTCGGATCTGCACCGACAAGGGCCAGAAGGAACCGCTGTGGCAGGTGAAGTCGGCCAAGGTTGTCTGGGACCAGACTGCCAAGCGCATTTCCTATGAAGATGCGTCGTTTGAAGTTTTCGGCACGCCGGTTGCCGGTTTGCCATTTTTCTCGCATGCCGATTTTTCGGTGAAGAACCAGACAGGCTTTCTTGCACCGGTTCTGGGTTCATCCAGCGAGCGCGGCTCTTTCGTGGAAGTGCCATTTCACTGGGCGATGGATCCTTCCTATGATCTGACCATCACGCCGATGATCGCGACGGAAGTGAACCCCGTTCTGAAACTGGACTGGCGTCAGCAGACGACCAGCGGCTTCTACAACCTGTCCGGCAGCTATACCTATGATGACGCGACCGATGTCACGGGGCGCAAGACCACCGGCCAGACCTCGTACAGCCATATCTTCGGGCGGGGGCGCTTTGAACTTTCAGAAACCACCCATTGGGGTTTCGACATCGAGCGGGCGTCTTCAAGCGCCTATCTGCGGCGTTATCAGATTTCCGAGGCCGACCGCCTGACCAGCCGCCTGTTCTGGGAATGGCGCGCGGGCCGTTCCTACGCGACCGTTTCGGCTTTCTCGTTTCAGGGCCTGCGCCCCACCGACCGGCAAAGCACGACGCCGCTCGTGCTGCCGGAAATCGCCGTGCACTATGTGTTCGACAAGCCCGTATGGGGCGGCGAGCTGGCCATTGATGGCAACCTGCTGGCGCTGACCCGCAGTGAAGGCGCCAGCTCGCAACGTCTGTCGGCAGGGCTGTCATGGATGCGGCCAGAGATTCTTGAGAACGGTCTGGCTGTTACATTCTTTGCCGCAGCGCGCGGCGATATTTATCGCATCAGCGAGCCGGGGGCCCTGGCTTCGCCTCGCCTGAAGCCCGGTGATGTTCTGGTGCGCGGTTCGATCCATGCCGGGGTGGACCTGCGCTGGCCATTCGTGCGCACCACCGAAAGCGGTTACACGCAGATCATCGAGCCGATTGTACAGCTTGTTGTGGCACCGCATGGCAGCAACAGCAGCGATATCCCGAATGAAGACAGCCTCAGCCTGGAGTTCGATGCGACCAACCTGTTCCAGCCGGTGAAATTCACCGGGCTCGACCTGATCGAGAATGGGCCGCGCGCCAATATCGGGCTGCGCTATGCTGAGTTTTTCCCCTCGGGTGGCTCGCTGGAAGTGGTGGCCGGGTTTCAGGTGCGCGCCGATGATGACCCATCCTTCACGCCCGCCTCGGGTCTGGGTGAAACCCATTCCGACTATGTGAGCCGCATCACTTTCGTGCCGTGGCCGGGCCTGACGATCACCAACCGCCTGCGACTGAACAAGGATGACTTTTCAGTCCGCCGCAACGAAGTTTACGTGCAGGGCACAGGCAGCTGGTACGAGGTCGATGCCGCCTATCTCAAGCTGGGGGGCGACCCCGCCATTCCCGGCCTTTTGCCACGCGAAGAAGCCAGCCTGCGCACACGCGTGCATGTGTCAGACTACTGGAGCATAGTTGGCGGCATACGGCACGATCTGGAAAACGACCACATGATCGAGGGCCGCTTTGGCGTCGCTTATGAGGACGAGTGCGCCTATTTCGAAATGGGCCTGCGCCGCCGCTATACCACCGCCGAGCCTTCCACCACCGTGATGTTCACTGTGCGGCTGAAAATGCTGGGTGATGGCGAAACCGTGAAGCCACTATTCGAGAAAGATCCGTATCTGGGGAATGAAAGTCGTGATACCCGCGATTCCCGCTCGTTCTGAAGATCATAATCTAGCCCCATTTGCAGGTAATCCGGGATTGGAACGGGCTGCTGATTTCTGTAGTCTGATCGCGTGCGGCGAGGGCCGGGGCCAAAGCGCGCGAACGTCCGTAATGGGCGCTGCTGAGTAAAGATGGAAAAGCGTAGGGCCATGAAATCTCTGATCAAACTCGCTGCTGCTGCCACAGCGTTCTGTATGATGACCGGCCCGATGGCCTCTGCCGAAAGCACGCAGCGCGCCGCCGCCGTGGTGAGCGGCACCATCATTTCCACCTATGACGTGGACCAGCGTGTTCGCCTTGTCCTTTCATCAGGCGGGGCGGCAGGCGCCGAAGCGCAACAGCGCCTGCGCGAGCAGGTGCTGCGGACGCTGATCGATGAAATCCTTCAGATGAAGGAAGCCGAAAAATCCGAACTGACCATTTCAGAGGCGGACATCAACGAGGCACTCGACCGGCTGGCCCAGCAAAACAACACGACCAAGGAAGCGATCCTGAAATCGCTGGCCGCCAAGGGCATCGACCCCGAGACACTGCGCGTTCAGGCCAAGGCCGAAATCGCCTGGTCCAGGCTGGTTGAAGAACGTCTGGCGCCCCGCGTGCGCGTTTCCGACGCGGCCATCGACCAGGAGATGAAACGCATTGAGGATGGCGCAACCAAGCCTCAGTACCTCATCTCTGAAATCTTCATCGCCATCGACACCGATACGGATGCAGAGCGCGCCAGCCGCGCGATCAACCAGCTTTATGCCCAGATCAATTCTGGCACGCCCTTCCCCAAACTGGCGCAGGAGTTTTCCGAATCAGCCTCGGCAGCGCGCGGCGGTGACGCAGGCTGGGTTCAGGATGGCGACGTGGAACCCGAAGTGTGGGCATCCCTTCGGTCCATGCGCCCCATGACGATCTCAAAGCCGATCCGTACCCGTTCCGGCTATTACATCGTTGCTCTGCGCGACAAGATGCGCCCCGCTGGTTCAGCCGTCGACGCACCGCCCCCGCCCCCCGGCCGCCCGGCTGGTGTGCCCGCTGGATCGGTGAAGCTGAAGCGCATTATCCTTGGCGTGCCCCCCAACATGTCGAAGGCACAGCAGCAACAGATGATGCAGGCTGCTATGGGCCTGCGCGAGCAGATCAAAGGCTGTCAGGGTCTTGAGGGCTTCATCAAGCAGCTGCGCGGTGTTGCGGTAATCGACCTGCCCATTCTGCCCACCCGTGATCTGGCGCCAGAAATCCAGCGCATGATTGCCGGACTGGGCTTCTCTGAAGTTTCGGCACCCTATTTCACAACCGAAGGTCAGCAGCAGTTGATGAACATGCTGGTGGTGTGCGGTGACAGGCCGCGCGAGGACTATGTTCCAAGCCGCGTGTTTGAAATGCCGACCCGTGAGCAGGTCGCCAACCGCATGTTCAACGAACAGCTTTCCATTCTGGCCCGTCGTTACATGCGCGACCTGCGCCGCGACGCAGCCATCGAAATCCGTGATCGCAGCGTGATCGGCAACGCCAACTGATGTCGCCTGCCCGTCCCATCGCTCTGACTATGGGCGATCCGGCGGGCATCGGGCCGGAGATTGCTGCCACCGCCATGGCGCGGCTGGAAGGGCGTGTTCCCATCCGTTTCATCGCCTCGCGCGATGCCATGGCGCGCGCCATTCCCGGCCAGGCTGATACAACAGACGCCGAAGCCGTGATCGGTGCCATCCGGCGCGGCGTGGAACTGGTGCAGGCCGGGGAATGCAGCGCGGTCGTCACCTGCCCCATCGCCAAGGATACGCTGATGCGGGCAGGCTTTGCCTTTCCGGGCCATACTGAATTTCTGGCCGAGCTGACCGGCGTAAAGCGCGCCGTGATGATGCTGGCCATCGAAGGGCTGCGCGTGGTGCCGGTGACGGTACACACGCCGCTGGCCCGCGTGCCCGCACTGCTGAGCGCAGAGCTGATTATCGAGACGGCGCGCATCACTGCCGAGGCACTGAAGCGTGATTTCGGCATCGCCGCGCCGCGACTGGCCGTGGCGGGCCTGAATCCGCATGCCGGCGAGAACGGCATGATGGGTGATGAAGAACAGCGCATCATCATGCCAGCGATTACGGCCCTGCGGGCGGATGGCTTCGACATCAGCGGGCCGCATCCTGCCGACACGCTGTTCCATGCCACGGCCCGCGCGCGCTACGATGCGGCGCTGTGCATGTATCACGATCAGGCACTGATCCCGCTGAAGACCATCGACTTTGAGCGCGGGGTGAATGTGACGTTGGGCCTGCCGATCATCCGCACCTCGCCCGATCATGGCACGGCATTCGACATTGCGGGCAAGGGCATCGCCAGCCCGGAAAGCCTGATCGCCGCCATCGAGATGGCGCATGACCTGACCATGAAGCGCGGCCTTTCATGAACCTTGATGCCCTGCCGCCGCTGCGCGATGTGATCGCCGCATCTGACCTCAGCGCGAAGAAATCGCTGGGTCAGAACTTTCTGCTCGATCTGAACCTGACACGCCGCATCGCACGCGAAGCCGGACCGCTGGAAGGCCGTGATGTTCTGGAAATTGGTCCCGGCCCCGGCGGGCTGACCCGCGCATTGTTGCTGGAAGGGGCGCGCCGTGTGCTGGCCATCGAACGCGACGAGCGGTTTCTGCCAGCATTGGCTGACATCAACGCCGCCAGCAACGGACGGCTGACCGTAGAAAGCGCCGACGCGCTGGCCGTCAATGAATGCGGACTGCTTCAGGCCAGCGGGCTGGAAGCGCCGGTCAGCATCGTTGCCAACCTGCCTTACAATGTCGGCACGGCGCTGCTGGTGAAATGGCTGACGGTCGAAACATGGCCATCATGGTTCAGCACCATGACGCTGATGTTCCAGCGTGAAGTCGCCGAGCGCATCGTGGCCATGCCGGGCACATCGGCCTATGGGCGGCTTTCGGTGCTGGCGCAATGGCGCACACGCCCGCACATTCTGTTCGATGTGAATCCGCGCGCCTTTCTGCCGCCGCCCAAAGTTGTTTCCGCCGTGGTGCGTCTGGATGTCATTGCAGAGCCGGAACCCGCGCCGCTGAGAGTTCTGGAAAAGGTCACGGCCGCCGCTTTCGGTCAGCGCCGCAAGATGCTGCGCGCCAGCCTGAAAACGCTGGGCCGTGACCCGATCCCCCTGCTGGAACAATGCGGCACCGACCCGACCGCGCGTGCCGAACAGATTCCTGTTTCGGGATTTCTGGCGCTCGCCAATGCTTACGCTGCGGCGGCTTGACCGCAGCAGGCCACCCAAGCAGTTTGCCGCCCACACAATTTTCAGGAGAGTGCCATGTACTGCGAAGCCATTGTCGATTACGGCGCACCGCTTCAGCGCGTGGAACTCGACACACCCGTGCCGCAGGGCAGCGAGGTGCTGATCGAAGTCACCGAATGCGGCGTCTGCCACAGCGACGTGCATCTGCATGATGGTTATTTCGGCATGGGCGGCGACAACAAACTGGATGTGCGCGCCGGGCGCAAACTGCCCTTCGCGCTGGGCCATGAAATCGGCGGGCGCGTGGTGGCCATCGGTCCCGATGTAAAGGGCGTGAAGGTCGGTGATCGCCGTGTTGCTTACCCGTGGATCGGCTGTGGTGCCTGCCCGGCCTGTGCGCGCGGCGATGAACACCTGTGCAACAAGCCCGCCAATCTGGGCATCCAGAAAAATGGCGGCTATGCCAGCCATGTTCTGGTGCCGGACGAGCGTTATCTGCTCGATTTCGGCAAGGTAGATCCGGCGCTCGCCGCGGCCTGCATGTGTTCGGGCCTCACTGCCTATGGTGCGATGAAGAAGCTGGGGCATGTGGGCAAGCAAGACCCGGTGGTGATCGTCGGGCTCGGCGGCGTCGGCATGATGGGCCTGCAATTCGCGCGCGCCATGTTCGATGCGCCCATTATCGGCGTCGATGTCGATCAGACGAAGCTGGATGCTGCGATGCAGGCCGGTGCCACGCAGGTCATCAATTCGCGCTCTGATGGAGCGCTGAAGAAACTGCTGGCCGAAACCGGCGGTGCCTATGCGGCGGTGGATTTCGTCGGATCGGAACCCTCGTTCGGGTTTGCTCAAGGATGCGTGCGCAAAGGCGGCAAGGTGATCGTTGTCGGCCTGTTCGGTGGTGCGTTCTCGATGCCGATTCCGCTGCTGCCCATGCGGGCGATTTCCATCGGCGGTTCCTATGTCGGCTCGCTGGGTGAAACCAAGGAAATGCTGGAGCTGGTGAAGGCAGGCAAGATCGCGCCCATCCCCATTACCCGCCGCCCGATGGCCGATGCCTCGAAGTCGCTGGACGATCTGCGCGAGGGCCGCATCGTGGGCCGCGTGGTGCTGGACCCGACGGCCTGAGCACCAGCATTCCGCCATCACGCGGCTGACGGCTGCATCCGCCAAAACGGAAGTGGCTCTGTGTGTGCCGCTGACATGGTGTATGGGTGCTTCACCGTATCGGGCTGAAGGCGGGAGCAAAGGATGAAGCGCAACAAAACGTCTGAGTTGGCAGGCGCCAACGGGATTTCAGACGTGGAGCGTCCCCCGGCAGAAGATGATTTGAGTTCTTGTTCATCGCCGGAAGACCACCAGTTCGATTTCTGGGTGGGCGAATGGGACGTTTTTGGCCCAGAGGGTCAATTGATCGCGCACAGCAAGATTGAAAAGGTCTATGGCCGCGCCATTCGCGAGAACTGGATGCCACTCAATGGCCAGGACGGCGGTAGCCTGAGCATTTATGTGCTGCAGGACATGCGCTGGGAGCAGTTCTGGGTCGACAGTCAGGGGATGCGGGCCATTTACACGGGCAACTGGGATGGCAAGGCAATGGTCATCGCCGGAAAATTGGGCGGGGTTCCCATCCGCATGAGCTATAGCGCCAATGCCGACGGCTCCGTGCGCCAGCTTGGTGAACGATCCACCGACGATGGCAAAACCTGGGAAGCGTCCTTTGACTTCACCTATCGGCCATCCGTCGCCAAGCCCTGAAAGCGGGTTGCAAAGCACCGTGACGACGGGTCCGGCCCATTGCCAAATGCCTCAGTTCCGATGCGGGTAAGGGTCAGGCCTCGTTCATCAAACGGCTGACAAACGCCTCAAGCCCCGGCTGGCGAATGCGGCGCAGGCGCTCTGCCGCGATGATCTCGCGGGCTTCCTGAAGCGCGCGCTCAAGGAAGTCATTGACGATGACATAATCGTATTCGCCCCAATGGCTGATCTCGTCATTGGCCTTGGCCATACGGCGCGCCATCACGGCCTCGTCGTCCTGCGCACGGCGCGCCAGACGTTCACGCAGATGTGCCTTCGAAGGCGGTAGGACGAAGATCGACACGACATCGCCAGAGGCAGCGGCGCGTAACTGACGCGCACCCTGCCATTCGATGTCGAACAGCACGTCCTTGCCTTCCTGCATGGCCGCATCGACATAATCGCGCGGGGTGCCATAGGAATGGCCAAAGGCGTGGGTTTCAGCCTTGGCGTATTCCAGAAAGCCGCCCGTTTTCAGCCGCGTGTCAAACGCTTCGGGCGTGATGAAGAAATAGTCCTGACCTTCGATCTCGCCGGGGCGCATGGGCCGCGTGGTGCACGAAACCGACAGGCGGATGTCGGTATCAAGTGCCAGCAGACGGCGGGTGATCGAGGTTTTGCCCGCGCCGCTGGGCGAGGAAAAGACGATCATCATCGGGCGGCGGGCAATGCCAGTCATGCGCTTGTCATTCGATGTTCTGAACCTGCTCGCGGAATTGCTCGATCACCGCCTTCAAGTCCAGCCCAAGACGCGTAAGGGTGATGTCATAGGATTTGGAGCAGAGCGTGTTGGCCTCGCGGGTGAATTCCTGACAGAGGAAATCAAGCCGTCGCCCAGCCGGCTCATTCGCAGAGAGCAGATCACGCGCCTGTGCGACATGCGCGTTCAGACGATCCAGCTCCTCGGTCACGTCTGCCTTGCCCGCCAGCAGCGCTGCTTCCTGATGCAGTCGATCCGCGTTGAGGGTGCTTGAAGCTTCAACCAGTTTTGCGACCTGATCGGCAAGACGCCGCTTCACCGCTTCCGGGGCCAGCGCCGCCAAGCTGCGCGCCTGAGCGGTGATGTCTGCAATGCGCGCGAGTTGCGCGTTCAGCACCTCGCCGATGCGCGCGCCTTCTTCGGTCCGCGCTTTCACCAGCGCATCCAGTGCCTCAGTCAGTGAGAGCAGCAGAACGCGGTCGCGCGCTTCAACGTCGATTTCAGAAACGGGCTGTTCGTCAATGACACCCTTGATGCGCAACAGGCCGTCAGCGGTGGGCGGCTGGACATGCATGGCCGCTTCCAGCGACCGGATGGCCTCGGCCACCGCCGCCAGCGCTTCGGGATTGATGGCAAGTTTGGGGGCCACCTCGCGCTGGCTGAGTGTCAGGGATGCCTGCACCGAGCCGCGTTTCAGGCGCGACTGCACGGCCTGACGGGCAGCAACTTCAAGCCCGTCACAGCCAGGCGGGAGACGAAAGCGCAGTTCCAGCCCCTTGCCGTTGACGCTTTTCAGCTCCCACGTCCAGTCGAGATCGCCCTCAGTGCCACGGGCGCGCGCAAAGCCCGTCATGCTGACAGCGGTCATGGCGTGGCCCCGCCCGATTTGGCGCGCGCGCGCTCAAGCTCGCGGAGTTTGGCGACGTTGCGGTTATGCTCATCAAGCGTGGCGGCGAAGGCGTGACCGCCGGTGCCGTCAGCCACGAAGTAAATATATTTGGTGTCGGGCGGGTTCATCACCGCCTCCAGCGAGGCGCGGCCCGGATTGCAGATCGGCCCCGGCGGCAGACCGTCAATCTGATAGGTGTTGTAAGGGTTGGGTTTGTCGAGTTCGCTCTGGCGGAGCGGATGGCCAAGCGGCTCGCCGCCGGTGAGGCCATAGATGATGGTCGGGTCGGATTGCAGACGCATGCCCTTGCGCAGCCGGTTCACAAAGACCGAGGCGACCTGCGGGCGTTCCGCCGCCAACCCCGTTTCCTTTTCGACGATGGAGGCCAGAATGACCGCTTCTTCCAGCGTGTCATACGGCAGATCTTTTTTCCGTTCGGCCCATAGTTTTTCAGCCAGCTTCTTATGGTCTGATGCCATGCGGCGCAGCAGGTCATCGCGCGTGGTGCCACGCATGAAAAGATAGGTTTCAGGCAGCAGCGAGCCTTCAGGCGGTGCAGCCCGTGCATCACCCGTCAGGACCGGATCAGCCAGAACGATGCGCAGGATCATCGCACTGGTCAGTCCCTCAGCAGCGGTGAGGCGATATTCGATGACCTTGCCTTCGGCCATCATCTCCATGACCTGCTTCATGCTGGCATGAGCCGGGATGATATATTCGCCGAACTTGAGCTTGTTGTGCTGGCTGTAATAGCGCGCGCCCATCTTGAAGATGAGGCTGTCGTTCACGAAGGGCAGCCCCATAAAGGCACCCGACGAGATGACGCCTGCTGCCTTGAGCTTGTCCGTGATGACATCCAGCGTCGAGCCGGGATCGAGCATCACGGTGGTGTCCGCCGCCAGCGGCCCGGCTTCGTGAAAATGCTTCCAGCCCTGACGCGCGACATAGCCCGCTGCGATGAGCGCCAGGACGATCAGCGAAAACACAATGGTGATGAAGCGCCGGAACGGCCGCCTGCGCCGGGCTGGACGTGGTTCGTCCCCGGCCATGAATCAGGCCGGTGGCTGCTTGATGATCAAAGCGGCATTGGTGCCGCCAAAGCCGAACGAATTGGAGAGCACGGCGCGCACCTGCCGCTTGCGCGGGTTGTGTGGCACCATGTCGATCGCCGTGGTGACGTCAGGCGTGTCGAGATTGATGGTCGGCGGAACGATCTGATCGCGGATGGCGAGGATCGAGAAGATCGCTTCCACCGCACCGGCAGCGCCGAGCAGATGGCCGATGCTGGACTTGGTGGACGACATGGAAAGATTGGCTGCGGCACTGCCGAACAGACGTTCAACTGCACCCAGTTCAATGCCGTCCGCCATGGTCGAGGTGCCATGCGCGTTGACGTAATCAATGTCAGCCGGGGTCAGGCCTGCGCGCTTGAAAGCCATCTGCATCGCGCGGTAGCCGCCATCGCCATCCTCGGACGGCGCGGTGATGTGATAGGCATCGCCCGACAGGCCATAGCCGACGATCTCAGCATAGATCTTCGCGCCACGACGTTTGGCATGTTCCAGTTCTTCCAGAACGACCACGCCCGAACCTTCACCCATGACGAACCCGTCGCGGGCTTTGTCATAGGGCCGCGAGGCCTTTTCGGGTGTGTCGTTATAGGCGGTCGAAAGCGCCCGGCAGGCGTTGAAGCCGGCAATGCCGATCCGGCAGATCGAGCCTTCCGCGCCACCGGCAATCATCACATCAGCATCATCAAAGGCGATGAGTCGGGCCGCATCACCAATGGCGTGTGCGCCTGACGCGCAGGCCGTGACGACGGCGTGATTCGGGCCCTTGGCCCCAACACGGATCGAGACCTGCCCCGAGACGAGATTGATGAGGCGGCCCGGAATGAAGAATGGGCTGATACGGCGCGGGCCTTTTTCGTGCAGGGTGATCGAGGCTTCCTCGATGCCCGGCAGACCGCCTATGCCGGACCCGATCATCACGCCGGTACGGCAGCGCGCTTCTTCGGTTTCCAGCTTGAGGCCGCAATCGTCCCACGCCTGCTGTGCAGCGGCGATGCCGAAGATGATGAAGTCATCCAGCTTGCGCTGTTCCTTCACCTCCAGATAGTCGTCGGGATTGAAGAGCCCGTCTGCCGACGCACCGCGCGGCACACCACAGGCGATGCGGGTGGCCAGATCGTCCACCTTGAACGCAGTGATGGGACGCGCCCCGGATTTTCCTTCCAGAATGCGCGACCACGTAACGTCAACGCCGCTTCCCAGCGGCGTGACAGCTCCTAATCCTGTGACGACGACCCGCCGCATCGGCGAACCTTCTTACTTGGACGAACGTTCCGAGATGAACTTCACGGCGTCGCCCACAGTCTGGATGCTTTCCGCCGCATCGTCCGGAATCTCGATGCTGAACTCTTCTTCAAACGCCATGACCAGCTCGACTGTGTCGAGGCTGTCCGCGCCGAGATCGTCAATGAAGCTCGCCTTTTCGCTGACCTTGTCAGCCTCGACGCCGAGATGGTCGACGACGATCTTCTTCACGCGCTCCGCGATATCGCTCATGTCAGTCCTGGTCCTTTATCATGTTCGTTTCCGCATACCCTTACAGCATGACCGGAAAAGTAGAGCTTCCTATCATGGCCACAAGCGCCGTGTCACCCTGCAATTCAGGCTGATTTCCGGTCAAATCATCGCCATGCCGCCATTCACATGCAGGGTGGCCCCCGTCACATAGGCCGCTTCCTCGCTGGCAAGGTAAACCACCGCCGCCGCAATCTCCTCAGCCGAGCCCATACGGCCAGCCGGAATACGCTGGGCGATCTGCGCTTTCTGGTCGTCGGTCAGCGCCCCGGTCATCGCAGTGGCGATGAATCCGGGGGCCACGCAGTTCACGGTGATGTTGCGGCTGGCGACTTCAGCGGCGAGCGATTTGCTCATGCCGATAAGACCCGCTTTGGCAGCGGCATAATTACCCTGCCCCGGATTGCCGGTAACCCCGACCACCGAGGTGATCGAGACGATACGGCCCCAGCGCTTCTTCATCATGCCGCGCAGCGAAGCGCGGGCGAGGCGAAAAGCGCCCGTCAGATTGACGCGCAGGATGGCATCCCATTCGGCGTCCTTCATGCGCATGAACAGATTGTCGCGGGTGATGCCTGCATTGTTCACAAGTATGTCGAGCCCGCCCAACGCCTTTTCCACCGCAGGCACCAGCGCATCGACGCTGGCGGTGTCAGCCAGATCAGCGGGAAATATTTCGGCGCGTTCGCCCAGCTCGGCCTTCAGCGCCTCAAGCTGTTCCACACGGCGACCCGACAGCGCGACTGTTGCGCCCTGCTGGTGCAGTGCCTTGGCAATCGCCAGTCCGATGCCGCCCGTCGCGCCGGTCACCAGCGCCACTTTGCCTGAAAGATTGAACATGGGGTTCTCCTAGACGCTTTTCAGGAACGCTTCGATATCTTCGGGCGTTTCCAGCGATATGGGTTCAACATCCTTGGTGATGCGCTTGGCCATGCCGGTCAGCACCTTGCCTGCCCCGGCTTCGATGATCTTTGTGACGCCGAGACCAGGCATGGATTCCACCGTCTCGCGCCAGCGCACACGGCCCGTCACCTGCTCCACCAGCAAGCGGCGGATTTCATCCGGCGCTGTCACGGACTTCACGGTGACATTGGCGATGACCGGCAGCACCGGCGCGTTCAGCGTGATGGCTGCAAGCTTGTCGGCCATTTCGTGCGCCGCAGGGGCCATCAGCGGCGAATGGAACGGCGCGCTGACGGGCAGCATCATGGCGCGCTTGATGCCATGCGCCTTGGTGAGTTCGGCGGCGCGTTCGATGGCCGCCTTGTGACCGCTGATGACCACCTGACCCGGTGCGTTGTCATTGGCGATGGCAGCAATTTCGCTGGCGCTCGATGCTTCCTTGCACAGGGCTTCGGCCTGCGCGATCTCGGCCCCCAGAAGCGCCGCCATCGCGCCAATGCCCACCGGAACCGCGCGCTGCATGGCCTGACCGCGGGCCTTCAGCAGACGCGCTGCATCTGCCAGCGAGAAGGCACCGGCAGCGGCCAGCGCCGAATATTCGCCCAGCGAATGGCCTGCGACATGGCTGCACTTTTCAGCAAGACGGAACCCGCCTTCGCGTTCCAGCACGCGCACGATCGCCATCGAGACGGCCATCAAAGCAGGCTGCGCATTTTCGGTGAGTGTCAGATCACCTTCGGGGCCTTCCCACATCAGGCGCGTGAGGTTCTGACCCAGCGCTTCGTCCACCTCAGCGAATACGTCCTTCGCCGCCCCGAAAGCCCCGGCCAATGCCTGACCCATGCCGACAGCCTGGCTGCCCTGCCCCGGAAAGGTGAATGCAATCGTCATGTTGGCCCCGTGTTTTCAGCCGTTGAGCATCGCGCGATACGACAAGTCAAGCCAGCTTCGACGCTCAGTCGATCGCAACGTGCCGCCGCGCCTGTCTGAGCGCCAGCAGCCCAACAGCCCACATGCACAGCCCCCAGTAGAGCGGATAAAAGACATCATAAACCGCCTCGATGCCTGGGGGGAAAAATCCTGCCCGGATCATTTCGTAGCAATGCACCATGGGGATGTAGAGCGCCAATGGCTGGGCGCTCGTCGGCAACCAGTGCACCATGTAGAAAATGCCAGAGACCGGCATAAGCACATACTGAAAGGCCGGGATAAACTTTTCAGCCCACAGATTCAGCTCGGTCAAGGACATCAGCAGGCATGAAAAGCCAGCTGAAAGAAACCCCATCATGAGCCAGCCGGCCAGCACCAGTCGTATGTCGTGCAAAGGTTCGATGAGCCCAAGCACCTGAAGCGAAAAGACGATGACGGCGGTCGCCGCCGTAGTCCCGATGAACTCGGCCATCGTGGTGGCCATGAATACGTCATAGGCCGTGATGAAGCGGTGATAGAACAGATTGCTGCTGGCGCGCAGCAGGCCACTGCCAGCATTGGAAATGTGGCGCCACAGGGTCAGCGGCATGTAGCCCGTGACCGTGAAGGCGATGATCTGGATGCCATGTTCGTAAGAGGGCTTGATAAAGCTCCACAGCACCGTGACCCCGACGCACAGGATCATCGGTTCGACCACGACCCACAGGAAACCGAGATTCTCGCGGCCATAGCGCGCGATGAGACGGCGGACGATGAGCGCTTTGATGACACGCATCTGGGCCAGCAGCCCGTCTCGCAGACGCTGCCCATAGCTGACGGCTTCGCCCGCTTCAGCGTGCGCCATGTGTCACCAGCCCATTGCGGATCAGCCAGACGATCATCAACACGATGGCATTTATGAAAAAGGCCGCGATGATCGACCACAGACGGCGTGGTTCTTCAGGATGATCCGGCAGATTGGGGGCAGAGATCGTGACCAGATAAAGCGTCTGGCGGCTGGCATCGAGACGGGCACGATCAAGCGACTGGAATGCGGAATCCAGAGCCTTCTCGGCTGACTCACGCTCCTGCTGCAGCCGCTCATAGGTGGCGATCTGGTCAGCAATCGCCTCGCCTTCGACGATTTTCTTACGCTCTTTCGCAATCTGATCTTTCAGAGCTGCGATACGCGCCTCAAGCGACCGGATGACAGGACTGCCGGGAGAGGTTGATTCTGCCTCTTTCTTTTCGGCCTCCAGCGCGGCAACGGCCTGCGACAGCTTGCCGATGGTTTCCATGATGAGCACGCCGCTATTGGTGGGGTCGATCAACAGCGTTTCCGTCTGAAAACGGACAATGGCGAGCTGGGTATCAAGCAGGCGCTTTTCGGATTCGCGCACCAGCTTCTGCGCCACCGAGATGCTGTCATTCAGGATGCGCTCGTTCATCGCATTCAGCATGGTCTCGGCCATCGCCAGCAGCTTCTGCGCCACCGCCTGCGCATCCTCGCCGCGGAAAGCTTGGACCGTCATCTCAGAAATGCCCGATGAGGGCAGCACATAGACCGAGATGCGGTTGCGCAGATACTGGAAAAGCTCCTCGTTCGAGTCGCCGTAAACAAGACTGGGATAGGATGCGACAAAGTCGATGCCGCCCTGTCCATAAATGGCTTTCAGGTCGATCTGCCCGGCCAGCTGCATGGAGGCGGCGCGCGAGGTGAGAAACTCCTGCGCGGCAAAGGTGGAATCCTGCGAGATGGCAATGCCGGTCTGGCGCAGGAAGGAACTCAGCCCCGAGATCTGCGCTGGCTGCGCTGCCGAGCGCACGACGAATTTTGCGTGCGAGACATAGCGGTCACTGGCGATCAGGATGTTGTAGAATGCCACCAGCAAGGCAGGCGCGAACAGGATGCACCAGAACGCCCAGCGGTAGCGCGTGCGCAGGGCATGGCGGGCATCTTCGATGCGGCGCGCAAGACCTCCGGACGATTGCTCCGGGCTGCCGGGTTGGAACGAAAAGGAACGCAAGACTCAGCCTCGATGCACACCTGCTTCGCCTCTTACATGCGAAACCAGTTCAAGGCGAGGCAAGGGCCTCTATCGAATGTTGCGCATTGGCTCGTGTGGGTCGCCGTAACCAGCATCGGGCTGGATGCGCAGCACCGCACCACCTTCACGCTGTTCAACCCAGGGCGTGACGGTGACGATGGGCGCCGCGCCAGCCGCGGCAAGGGCTGCCCGCACATCGCCGTACTGGCCCAGTCGTTCAAGGTTCATGCGGGTCGGGAAGATGATGGTCCAGCGGCTCTGGTCTGCGATAGCGCCCAGCGGCGTGACCCAGGCCGAGTCGACGCTTTCATGACCGTCATGGATGCCAAGCTGGCCCTCTGGCGTTGCGGCCATGTAGAACCATGTATCGAAACGCTTGGGCATCAGATCAGGCGTGACCCAGCGGGCGTAGCGCACCAGACGGTCGAGCGCGAGGCGCAGGCCATTGGCTTCAAGGAAATCTGCGAGCGGCAGCGTTTCCTTGTTTAGCGGATCGCGGTGCACACCGAGCGCGGTGGCTTCGTCAGCGGAAAGCAGGGCAGACGCCCCTGCCCGTCGCGCCAGCAGGATGCCGCTTTCCTCAAACGCTTCACGAATGGCACAGGCCGCAAGTGGCAGCTCGTCATCGCTGAAGCCATCTGCGCCATCACACAGGGCACGCAGACGTGCATCGCTGTCTCCGGCCGCGAGTTTGCCACCGGGAAAGACCAGCGCGCCCGATGCAAAGTCGATCTGGTGATGGCGTTTGACCATGAACACTTCCAGCGCGCCGTCTGTGTCGCGCAGCAGTAATATGGTCGCGGCAGGAATGATGCGGGCGGGCGGTTTGGCTTCAGTCATGGATGTGGGGTTTCTTGCGCAGATGACGTATGCGCCTGCGATACGCCCTTCCCGCGCATGATGCCAGCCAGCGCGAACAGGCCGAGCAGGCCTGTCGCAAGGGCAATCAGCATGAAGAACCCTTGCGGGCCCAGCGTCTCCATCGCTCTGGAGGCGGCAAACGGTCCGCCCACAGAGCCAATGCCGAAGAGCAGGATCAACGCACCGCTGACCGGGACACGGTGTTCCGGGGCGATGGCATCGTTCACATGTGCCGCACTCAGCGCATAGAACGGAAACGTCAGCCCGCCTGCGCCCATCATCGCCAGCAGCGAAGCCCACAAGGATAAGCCTCCATAGGTCGCGCCCAGCACCGACACCAAGCAGGCCCCGAATGCTGCGAGCATCAGCACAGCGCGCCGGTCGCGGTGATCCGACAGCCAGCCGAGCGGCCATTGCAGGATCAGCCCGCCTGCAACGGCAGCCGCAACAAACACCGCCACGCCATCCGGGCTGAAGCCGCTGCGCTGTGCATAGATGGGTGCCATCGCCATGATGACCGCCCACAGAAAGCCAGAGACCACCGCGCCGGTAACGCCGACAGGCGATGCCTTGATGAGCATGCGGAATGAGGCACGCGCAAATGGCAGCCGATGCGGACGCGGGATGCGGCTCATCACCACTGGCGGAATGGCGAGCAGGCAGAAAACGGCGACCAGTGACATCGCCAGCGTCATGTTGGCAGCGACCGGCGGCACCATGAACTGCGCTATCATCAGCCCGGCCAGCTGGACCACGATATAGAAGGCGAACACCCGACCACGCACGGCGTTGGCGGCGCGATCATTCAACCAGCTTTCGACCACGATAAAGACGCCTGCGAGGCCGAAGCCGAAGCCGATACGCGCCAGAAACCAGATCACGGGCGTTTCGGAAACGAAGAACAGTGCGGGCGAGATGACCGCCAGCAGCACCAGCCCGACATAAGCCGGCACATGCCCGGTGCGAGCGATGTGGCGCGGGGCCAGAAAGGAACAGGCGACCTGCCCGGCATAAAGCCCGCTCATGACAAGGGCGATGGAACCGGCATCCAGTCCGACCCTGTCAATATGCAGGCCAACCGCCGTACCCAGCACGCCATTGCCGAGCTGAATACCCAGCACGCCCAGCATCAGCGGCCACCAGAAACGAAGAACGCTCAGCACACCGCGTCAGACGCGATTGCCGTCGCGACGCTCCTTGTCTGCGCTGAGGGTATACATGGCCTCGCGGACCGTCGAAGGGATGGGATCAAGGGACGCGAGAAGCTGGGCCACATAAGGCGTCATCGTATTGGGTGCGAGCGCCGCCATGTAAAGAGCGCGGTCGCCGCTTCCGGCTGGCGCGTCATAATCCATGGCCGGGCTGCCGTTGCGGACGGCGGCATAGGAATCAGACACCACGTCATCCATCGTGCTCGTTGTCGAGCGCATGCGCGCCACCTGAACTGGCGCGGTGCTATAGGCCGCATCCGGGATGTCCATATTGTTGTGCTTGGCCGTCAGCACCGCCAGCACTTCGGCAGGAGAGCGCGCCCCGCCACCCTTGTGATAAAAGATGGAGTGGTTGGAATGAGCCGCGTCCGGGAAGATATTGGCGGCGCTGGCTTCGCCATTCTGGGCCGCCTTGATCAGTTGCGCTGCACCAGCCGGCCCAAGGAAATGGGCTGCATAGAGTTCACCGCCGGTCGGATCGCGCCCAAGAGCCCCGCGCAGGGCAGCGCGGCTGTCCGACGTAAACTCACCGGCCATCACCGCCGAGATTTCTGGGTCATAGCGCAGGGCAAGAATTTCCTGGCGCAAGGTCCGGTCGGCAACAATGTACTTGCCGCCTTTGGTCTGGGATATCTGGTCAGCAAGGGCGCTGAGCCCGTGTTCTGCACCGTGTTCCTTGAGCGTACCCAGCCAGGTCTGCTCAATGAACTGGAATAGCCCCGCCGCAGAAGAAGTCGCGGCTTTCGCATTGGGATTCATGGAAGATTCCCGTGCCGCCGTCTTCATCAGATAGTCGAAATCCGTGCCCGTCGAGGCGCTTGCGCGCTCGATGGCGAAGGCGACAGTGGATGTGGCGGCCCCAGCTTTTTCGATCATGCCCCTATCCTCACTCTCCGAGGAGTATGCACAGAGCATGCCAATATGGTTAACCGTGGATGAGGGACTGCTGCAGCCTCGGGATCCACTGTTCGAGCGCCGTCTCATCATACGGTACGGTGCCACCAAAGCCCCAGACCGGGCCGGGCCAGGCAGGGTCATCCTCGTCCCTTGCAATCACATGAATATGTAATTGTCGCACGATGTTACCGAGCATTCCTAAATTGATTTTTGAACATGATGTGAGGCGTTTCAGGGCAACGGCTGCCATGTTCATTTCACCCAAAGCAGCCTCGCGCAGTGGCGCCGGAAGGTCGAAGAGTTCTGATGCGCTTACCACGCGGGGCACCAGAATCAGCCATGGAAAGCGGCGGTCGTTCATCAGGCGCACCTCACAGGTCGGCAACATGCAGACATGGTGCGTGTCGCGCGCGAGGATGGGATCGAGGGCAAAGGCGGTTTGCATCAATATGACCTCGGCAGGTCCAGCGCCTTTTCAGCGATGAAAGACAGGATCATCTCGCGGCTGACCGGCGCTATGCGGGCGATCAGACTTTCGCGGAAATAACGCTCGACATCGTATTCGCGCGCATAGCCCATGCCGCCATGAACCAGCACAGCCGTTTCGCAGGCTTCGAAGGCCGCCTCTGCCGCCAGATATTTCGCGGCATTGGCCTCCAGCCCGCACGGTTGCCCGGCGTCATAAAGCCGCGCTGCCTTGAACACCATCAGGTCAGCGGCTTCCAGCGCCGCCCACGCCTTGGCGAGCGGGTGCTGGATGCCCTGATTCTGCCCAATGGGGCGGCCAAACACCACACGCTCACGCGCATAGGCGGCAGCCTTCGCCAGCGCGGCGCGGCCAAGCCCCACCGCCTCAGCAGCAATCAGGATGCGTTCCGGATTGAGGCCATGCAGCAGGCATTTGAAGCCCTCGCCTTCCGCACCGATGCGGTCGTCGGCCCCGACCCGTAGCCCGTCGATGAACAGCATGTTGGAGTCGACAGCGGCGCGGCCCATCTTGTGAATCTCGCGCACCTCAACATGAGCGCGGTCGAGCGGCGCATAGAACAGCGTGAGGCCGGACAAAGGGCTTGCGGCATCATAAGGACTGGTGCGCGTCAGGATCAGCATGCGCGAGGCCTGCTGGGCGGTGGATGTCCAGATCTTCCGCCCACGGATGATATAGTTCTGTCCGTCGCGTTCCGCAGTGGTGCTGATGCGCGCCGTATCCAGACCAGCATCGGGTTCGGTCACCGCGAAACAGCAGCGCTCCTGACCCCGGATCAGCGGTGGCAGGAAACGCTGGCGCTGTTCATCGGTGCCAAACACCACAATCGGCATTGGCCCGAAAATATTGATGTGCACGGCTGATGCGCCGCTGAAGCCCGCGCCCGATGCCGAGATGGTCTGCATCATCACGGCGGCTTCCTCAGCCCCCAAGCCCGAACCGCCGACGCTTTCGGGCATGGCAATGCCCAGAAAGCCAGCATCGGCCAGTGCCGCGCAGAACGCTTCGGGGAAGCGCGCCTCGTCATCCGCCGCCCGCCACCATGCCGCATCAAAGCGCGCGCAGATGCGTGCGACACCTTCACGGATGCTGGTGAGACGGGCGTCGCGATCTGAGGGGGCGTTGGTCATGCGGCATTCCTGATGAAACGCATCGCCGAGAAGGCTTCCATGCCGTGCGGCAATGCGCCAGTGAGCACATGATGCGCCGCAGCCTCAGCCAGCAGCGGCGCAAAAAGAATGCCATTGCGGAACTGCCCAGTCAGCAAAGTAAGCCCCGGTATGCCGGCGGAGCCGACCACCGGCTGGGCATCCACCGAGGCCGGGCGGAAACCACAGAACCGCTCGACCTCGCTGAGCCTGCCCAAAGCCGGGATGGCCTTGGCGGCGGCGCGCTTGAGCGCATCCACCCGCACGGCATTGATGGTGAGATCAAAGCCTTCCTCAACCTGAGTGGCCCCAACCAGAACGCGGCCCTCACTCTGCGGTATGATGTAGCAGTCATCAGTCCAGACCAGACGCGTCACCGGCATGGCATCCGGGTCTGCCTGAAGCACGACCATTTCACCCTTGACCGGGCGGATGTCTGGTCCAGCCAAACCTGATGCGCGCAGGATCTGCGATGTCCAGGCGCCGGTGGCCATAACCAGACGAGGCGCGGAAAACCCCGCCACGCCATCAATCTGGAAAAAATTATTTTCTTTTTTAATATCAATAAATTGAACATGATTATTCATCTGAAATCTTACATTCAGGACCTGACAGGCCTGATAAAGAGCGTGCCAGACAAGGCGCGGATGGACATGACCTTCCCCAGCCGCCCAGCTGGCCGATGTGAAATCGTCCGCCAGGCCCGGCTCCAGCACACGCGCCTGCGCGGCGTTGATAACTTCAACGCCTTCCGAAGCGTCAGGCCGGATATGCCAATGCAGGTGCAAGGCCCCGCGCTGCACCAGCCCGCAGGACTGACCTGACACAGCTTCAACACTCCGCGCGAAGTTGGGCCAGGCATCATGTGACCGGAGCGCCAGATCAACCATGGCCGGTGTCGCCCGCCCCATTTCCAGCCGGGCGCACAGCATCCCTCCCGATGCCCAGGTCGCCGCACCTTCAACCATCGCAGTGGCGGCACTTTCCAGCACGGTCACGGACGCGCCCTTCTGTGCCAGCACAAACGCCGTGCTGAGACCTGCGATCCCTCCGCCGACGACGATGACGTCCTGTGTCCGAGCTGCTGTCATGGCGCGATCATAACGCGGCGCGTGGCAAGAAACACTTGCTCTCTCAACACGGCGCACCAAACATCAGATGATGAGTCACGAGCCTTCCGCAACGTTCGCTGCGCGCGCCCGCGCCTGGGCCCTGCACCTGTTCACGGCATCAGGCGCGGTGTTAGGGCTGCTGGCGATCGAAGCCGCCGCGCGCGCCGATGCCCCGGCCATGTTCTTCTGGTTGCTGCTGGCACTGATCGTTGATGGTGTTGATGGCCCGCTGGCGCGCCATCTGAGAGTCAGCACTGTACTGCCCAACATTGATGGGGCCGCGCTGGACCTGATCGTGGACTATCTGACCTATGTGATGGCGCCTGCGCTTTACCTGCTGAATGCGCAGCGGTTTCCTGAAGGCACCGGTCTTTTCTTTGCGGCCTTCATTCTGCTCACCTCGCTCTACACCTTCGTGCGGCGCGACATGAAGGCCGACACAGCTGACTTCCGTGGCTTTCCTGCGATCTGGAACTTCGTCGCCGCGGGGTTTGTCGTCACCGACGCCACGCAGACCGCGACAGCACTCGTGACCATCCTGTTTGGTGTGCTGACCTTCGCTCCGCTGAAGACCGTCCACCCTGTGCGTGTGAAAAAGTGGCGGCCGCTCACATTGACGATACTGGCCACCTGGCTGGCGTCGACGGGAATCTGCATCGCCCTGCCCAGCTGGAATCATCAGCCCGTGCTGGCGTGCTGGTATGTCGCCAGTTTCTATCTGACGGCCCTGTGCCTATGGCGCAGCATGGCACTTCAGAAATGAAAAGGGCGGCCCGAAAGCCGCCCTTCACAAACTCAGCCGTTGCCGAAATTATTTCAGCAAACGGAACGAGGCGAACACGCCTTCGATTTCAGTCTTGGTCTTGTCGAAGTGCTGTGACTTCACCGCGCACATGACCTGATAGCCCTTGGCGTTCTTGAAGGTCATGATTGCAGCAATCTTGGCAGGCACCGGACCGGCTTCAAAGGCGAAATCGCCAGAGGCGAGCGCCGTCTGAACTGGCCAGCCGCCGGGATGGTTCACATCGACGCCGGTGTGCTCGTACTTCTTGTTGGGCAGCTCGCCGTAGAGGACATTGTCCCAGAAGGTTTCACCCAGCGGGGTGCTCAGTTCGGCCTTGATCTGCTCGTTCGTCACCTTTGCCAGCTCGGGCATGTCGCCACTGAACGTGCCGCACATCGCCGAAGCGTCTGTCTTGAGGAACAGGTAGTCGACGCCATCCGCGTCGGTGACAACCTTCCAGTCGTTCGGGTAACCGATTTCATAGCCCTTGGCGGTGTTGGTCAGGACCGAGATATGAACCTCTGACGGCGCGGCTGCGGTGTCGCCGCCGCCCAGCTTGGGCATATCGGCCACAGAAACGCTGCCAGCGGCGAGCAAAAGACTGCCAACGGCTGCGCTCAAGGCAAACTTCAACATGGACATATGGTCTCCTTCATACGTTCACCGGATGCGCTGGATCATCTAGCGTTCGGTCACGCGCGGCGACCCTTTTAGACGGATTCCAGATTGCACGAAAGAGCACTTTTGTCGCAGGCGTCCGTTCAGGGGTATTGTCGCACGATTGGCTAGTCGCCATTGCCGCCAGACAGCATGACCACCAGTGCGCCGGTCCCTTCTGGACCATAACCGGCCAGAACCGCAGCCAGACCAGCCGCACCGCCCGGCTCAACCACCAGTTTCAGATGCCGGGCTGCATAGGCAGCCGCTTCGAGTGCCTGAGTATCGGAAACCGCATGCATCACCACCTGATGCTGGCGCAGGATAGTAAACGTGCGATCACAAATCTGTGGGGTCAGCAGCGCATCCTGCACCGAGCCATGCTTGCGGGTATTGCCCACAATATGCCCCGCCGCCAGCGAGCGCGCCACATCATCGAAACCTTCCGGCTCCACACCATGCAGGCGCGTATCCGGTGAGGCCGCCGACAAAGCGAGCGCGAGGCCGCTGGCGAGGCCACCGCCCCCCACTGGCGTCACCACGCCATCCAATATCAGGCCGCGCGCGGCCACATCGCAGGCGATCTCAAGTCCCGCCGTGCCCTGCCCCGCGATCACATGGGCATCATCAAAGGACGGCACGACGATTGCGCCCGAGTCCGCGGCCAGTGCCTGTGCAATCGCTTCACGGCTTTCGCGTTCGCGGTCGTAAAGACGAACTTCGCCACCCAGTTGCCGCGTGCCTTCAATCTTGGCGCGCGGCGCATCGGCCGGCATCACCAGAACGGCCTTCATGCCAAACAAACGCGCGGCCGCAGCAACGCCCTGCGCATGATTGCCGGATGAGAAGGCGACAACGCCGCGCGCCCGTTCCTGCGCCGTCATGGCGGCCAGCCGGTTATAGGCCCCGCGAAACTTGAACGACCCTGTGTGTTGCAGCACTTCGGGTTTGGCAAAGACCGGCCTGCCCATCTGCCGCGACAGTGCCGTCATCTCAAGAAGCGGCGTTCTGACCGCCACACCACGCAGGCGTCGCCAGGCCAGCTGGACATCGCAGAACTGAGGGCTTTCTTGCGCTGGCTCGGTCATGGAGGGTCCGGGGCGTGATCACAGAAAATTGTGATCGCCATGACAGACGCTCCGCCCAGCCGCAAGCATGGTATGAGTCCTTCAGGGCCAATATGACTCAAGCACTGGCAGAGCAGACCGCAGATGAAGTCGTGCCGCGCACGGTTGATGACTATCTGCGCCGACTGCGCGGTGCATTGCAGGGCGCGCCGCTCGCCTTAATTCAGGACGCGCTGGGCGATGCAGAGGAATATCTGCGCGAAGAAATTGCCGCCGAAGCCTATCGCCCTGAATCGGAAGTGGTGGCGCGTGTAGCGCGCAGCTTCGGCCTGCCCCACGAAGTCGCCGAAGAATATCGCATGGCTGAACGCAGGCTTCAGTCGCGGCTCAATCCCCGCCCGTCATCACCGCCCAGGTTTTTTTCCGTTCTGCTCGACAGGCGCGCATTCGGTGCCGCGCTCTACGCTCTGCTCTCCCTGCCGCTGGGTACCCTCTACTTCGTATGGGTGATCATCTCGGCGATCCTGTGCCTGATACTGGCGGCCACCTTCATAGGCTTACCGCTGGTGAAGCCTCTCATCGCATCTGTCAGGTGGATGGCGCTGTTTGAAGGGCGCGTCATCGAAATACTGCTCGGTCGGCGTATGCCAAGGCGTCTGCCCATAGAGATGCCAACCCGTACTGGCGGGTCAGGTGCGGTGCCCATGCTGCGCGATCCGCGCACATGGTCGAGCGTGTTCTATATGGCGGCGCAGCTTCCGCTCAGCATCGCGTATTTTTCCATTGCAGTGACAGGGTTGACGCTTGGACTGGCGCTCACCATTGCCCCGCTGGCTGAACAGGTTTCCGGATCCGAGATCATGCATTTCGATTTCGACTGGCTTGAAAGTCTGTCGCACTCCATGCCCGGTGCAGCCCTGCTGACGCTGGTAGGTGTCGCCGCAACGACGCTGGCGCTGCATGTTTTGCGGCTGCTGCTGACCTTCCTGCACGCGCCCTATGCCGAGGCGACGTTGGTCAAGCCCTGACGAACCGGGCCATAACGAAAAACGCCGCACGGCATGACCGGCGGCGTTTTCGTTTGGGTGCGGGGGCAGGATTTGAACCTGCGGCCTTCAGGTTATGAGCCTGACGAGCTACC